>PLTN01000233.1 GCA_003164495.1 Vulcanimicrobiota bacterium | reverse complement strand
CGACCATCGCGGCCTCGTCCACGACAACGATTCCGCCGTGGGGAATCACCGGTATCCGGCCTTCCTCAAGGATGCGGGCTCTGGCCGTATTCACGCATCGGAAGCCGGCCTCCGATTCGAGCCGCTCAGCAGCAGCCTGCGACAGCGTGAGGCCCACGACTTCTCGCCCGGTGAGTTCACCCAGTACGCGAACAACGCCCTGAATCGTGGTCTTGCCGACGCCGGGTAAGCCATCGATCGCGACCAGCGAACCACACGACACGCGCCGCAAGGCGTCGCGCTGCTCGGACGAGAGCGTGAAGGCCGTACCCCGCTTTGCAGTTTCTTGCGCTTCGTACAGGGCCGTCGCGCGGTCTACGTCGTCAGGATTCAATCCCGAGGCCGTCGTCGCCAATGCCCGGGCGTCGGCCGCCAGCTGATCCTCGATGTCTAGGACCTCGGTCGTGGTCATTAGCGGCTGCATCGTGTCGGCGGAGAGCACTCGAACCGTTGCGCTTCGAACGACCAGATCGCCAAGGCGCTCGATCTCCGCCGGATCCGAGATCCTAGACGCGAGCCATAGATCCACGTCCTCTCGCGTGAAGGTGCTGCTCTGTGCCGTGACGTCAGCCAGGACCGCCGTCGGCCTCGCCTCGACGCTGCGTATGATCTCGCGCTCCGATTCGTCGAGCCCCTGAAATGCCGGGAGGTCGTCGAGTTTGTCCCGTAAGGCCGCGGCCAGCGGCACGATCTCGCCGGTTTGGCGTTTTCGCTTCCTCTCCGCAGCCTCAAACTTATCGTGTTCCGCCCGCAGTTCGGCAAGCCGCTCATCGCTCTCGTTGCCGTCGAGACCCTCTTCCCGGTGCGCCGTACGCAGGTCGCGCCGCTGCTGCTCGTGCGCCACACGCAATTCGCCGAGGCCCACGTCGCGCACGATCACCCGTCCTTGGTCACCCCCCCCGAGTTCGCACCCGAAGCGGGCTGCCACGGCATGCAGCGTGGCCCAATCCGGACGGCGGCCGCGCTGCCGCGCGATGTCGAGTGCAACTTGCAAGCGCGGGCCGACGGTCGCGTCGACATACCGACCGAAGGTGCCGTCCCGCTGCCGGTAGCCTTCGAACGACCGGCGTTCTTGGCGAACCAGGCGCTCTTCTCGCCGTTGCGCCCGCCAGGCCGCCAGCTCGTGCACATCAGCCCACCGCACGTGGGCGGTTGAGCGGCCGGCGTCCTGAACGACCGCGAGCCCACGATCGTGCTCAAGACCGTGCTTCAGCTCGACCTCTCGTTCAGCCCAAGCCATGCGGCGATGCAAGCCCGTACGATCGTACGCCATGCCAAGGCGCGGATCAACCGCGCCAACGGCACAATGGACATGGAGGTTCCCCTCGCGCACGAGCGCTGCGCCTCCATCATCGCGGAGAATTGAGCCGTCGAGTCCGCGTTCGTAAACGATTGTGTCGCGGTGAATGACCGCGACCGACCGGTGGTGGCCGAGATTGAGTTTCCCGAGCACGTCGCCAACGTGAGTATGGATCTGCTCGTCGGTAAGGGATCCACTCTCGCGCGTGTTCCACGACCATACGAAATGCATCGCCGCGCTCCGTACACCAGTATTGCGCGCCGCGTCAGCGTCAATCTCAAGGCTAGCGGTCGAAAACGAAGCGCAGTTTCGAACGAGGATCGACGAAGGTCGGGCGCCGTGCCCCGCTTCGGGACTCCAAATTACACCGATGCCGAGATCCGGTCGCTCCTCTGCTTCCGCGTAAACGGCGTCGAGCGCACCCGCGATTTCTTCCCGGGTAGCTCCCTTTTCGCTGATCGCATATCCCACGAGATACTCGATGAGCCCGGCTGCAGCTCCGCCGGCGCGAGGCGCAGCGCATAGCTTCCCGATCACCTAGCCAGCCCAGCCTCCGCCGCGCCGAGGCTCGTTGGCTCGAACCTCTTCTGCGTGCTTTCGCCGTAGCGGGATCATCGCTTCGGCGACGATCCGCTTCGCCGTTTCAATATCGTGCTTTGCCGCGGCTACGTTGCCGCTTTCCAAGGCTTCGATGGCCTGTGCGAGGCGGTACGAGACCTGTGCCAACGGTTGTACGATTTCAACCGCGGTCGTCGCGTACGAGCGTTCCGGTTCGGCCAGAGCGTTGCTGAGATACTCCGCCATGGAAACGCCGGCCGAAGCCGCGCGGTCGCGTAGCGCGTCACGGACTCGCGGATCGACGTCGAGTGAGAGTACGACGCGGCCACCGTGCCGCGATGGAACTGCGTCCGAATTATTATCGGGTCTGCCCTTGGGCACCATCCTGCATCCTTATCTTACGTCAACGTGACTGCACTCCGCAGGCATTGCGACGGTGCTCGCGACGCGGAGTTCTTCGATGGCGTGGATTATCGCACAATGTGCAGCGCACGCGCTTCCCACGGAGGCGTCGTATGTGAGAGTAGTCTCACGCAAGCGCATTATCTGGGACTCACCTGGTTCCGGAAATCGGCTAAGCTGTCGCCACCACTCAGCTCTGTATGGAGTACACGGTGACAGTATCCGAACTCGAAGCGATTCTCCAACAACTACAAGAGGCCGTTCCCTCATCGCGCGTGAGTGCGAAGCGGCAGCTCCTGATGAATGCTCGTGAAACCATTATCGCGCTATATCAGCGCGGCCATTCATGGCGTTCTCTTGCGCGCGAACTATCGTCAGCAACGGGCGAGAACATCAGCCCCGATCTCTTGCGCACGGCTTGCATGAAGCGAGCGTCGCGCCGGCGCACGCGGCACGCTAATAGCGCCCCGGCAGCACCGTCTGCGACAGTCGACCACACGCGAAAGGCCGTTCCGGCGACAAGCACTAGCGCAAGCTTCGGCGCCAAGGGTTTGAAACTATGAAAGCGCGGCGTGCTATCGTAACTGCCGCGCCCAAAGGCGGCATCGGAAAGACGTTCCTCGCAAAGGTACTCTTTGATCTGCTCGTCGCTTCTGGACGCGCAGTTGCCGCATGGGATCTCGATTCCGCTACTGGCACCTTTGCAGTCTACGACGACGCGATTAAGACGTTCGATCTCCACGGTTCTCGCGATACCTACTCCTGGCTTGATGACTGCTATCGCGACGATGTCGATGATGTCATCATCGACGTGCCGGGCGGCCGCATCGACGAGCTCCTCCGAACGTTCGGAGATAACAGCATCGAGGCGTTCGTCTCCGCTGTACGTAGCTCAGGACGTGAGCTGGTGATCGTGAACCCGATCGGTGTGATGATCGCCGAGACGGTGACGGCACAGGTAGTTCTCAACGCCTTTGCCGGAACGTCTGCCCGCGTCGTCATCGCGAAGAACGGTCGCTTCGGTGGCGTCGATGACTTTGTCATCTTTGATGGCGTCGAAATCGCGGGAGAACGTCGCTACGGTGCTACTGGCGATCTCACGGCGAGCGTTGGCGCCGAAACGGTCTTCCTACCTTGTCTGGCACCACGTCTGCTGGCGCAGGTCGACGCTGAACGCCTCCGCCTGAGTGACGCCGCAGGCTCGGCCGGTGCGGAGCGGCTCGGGCGCCTGGGTTCGGCGCGCGTCCAAATGTATCTCGCGTCCGTCGAGGGGGCGTTTCGCGGTACGTCATTAGCGATCGACGGCGCCTTGCCTCAACAGAAACCTGTTCGGTGACCCGTCACGCACGCGAGCTCTACCTGGCTTCGCTTGACTCTAACGTGGAGTTGTCCGCACGCCGCTTGGCCGAGCAATCAGGCATTCCCGACAACGATCCTATGTGGCTGCTTTTGCACGAGATGCAACGTGCCATGCGTGAGGCCGCCGGCGGCGTCAATACTGTACTTGCGAACGATGCGTTCGCCGACCGAGTCTCTTCGGCAATCGGAATCAATGTCGCGAATGACGAGCGCGTGGTGGCCGCGCTCACGTCTGCGATCAAAAATACTCGCGAAGCGGCTATGCATGCGATTCGCTCACTGGAGGTCGCGCTTCATGACGTAGCAAGGCGGCGTGCCGCAGCACCGTTCGCCTCGCTCATGTTCGCATTTGCTCTCGGACTCACTGCGTGTTGCGCGGTGATCTGGAGCGCCTATCATGCCGGTACAGGCTATGGCTACGACCTAGGCTATCGCGCCGGATACAACGACGGAACTATCAACGAAAGGCATCGCAAGTGACCCCATTTCATCTTCGGAAATCGCAGGAACGCGTAGTCGCGCTCTGCGTTGCGATAATCGATCCCCTCGCGTCGACCCTTGCCGGCCTTTGGCTCGCTACAAAATTGCGCCCAATCATCGAATCATGGGGCCATCAGCACATGCTGCACTACGTCGCCTGGGCAGTCGTAGCGTACGTTGGATACGCGATGATCGCGGCCAGCCTAATGGCGCCCATCTCTCTTCTCGCCCGCGGCTTCGGAATACCGAAGGAAACGTTCCGAGAGACAACTCCACGGCACCTCGCATTTTGGATCGGCGTCGCATTAGTCGGGGTTTCCCATAACGCGTTCGCCGTGCATTGGCTCGAACAACAAGACCCATTCCCGGATTACACGGGCACAGTGATTCTCGCGATCATCGGAGCTGCAGCATTGGGGTTCGGTGCCTTCGACCTGGCGAGCCGTGGATGGAAGGCAACAGCGACCGCATTTACGAGTTCGGGCATCCAGGCACGGAATCGCACGGGCATCCGCGACCTTGCGGGGCAGCTCGTGCTTTGTGGCGGGATCGCCCATGGGGTATTTCGCGAGCGCAATCTCGCCAACGGGGCACCCAAGAGAGACGAGGTGCTTCTGTATGGTGAGCGCAGCGCGAATCGTGGGACGCTGGTTGTGGGTGCGCCAGGCTCTTCTAAGACGCGCTGTAAGATCTACCCGGACTTCTATTGGGGCCTCCGGACGTCGCCGCGCGCCGGCGCCTTGGTTTTCGTCACGAAGCGGCGGGCAACGAACGACTTCGTCTCAATCGCGCGCCAGTTTCGCACGAAGGAACAGATCCACGTCGTCGGCATGGGCCCGGACCACTCCACGATGGATATCACCTCATGGATGACGCACGAATCCATTGGCGACGCGATTAAAGACGGTCTCGGCGAAACGCAATCCGAATTCTGGAAGCAAGGACCATCCGCATTTGTTGAGGGGTTCGTCGAGCTGATACAGGCTCTGCGTCCAGCCACGATTCACGTCGCTCCCGCCACCGATAAGGATGGAGACGACGAACCCGGCGGTGAGTCCTACGATCTCGAAATCGGAGATACGCTGCCGACGCTGCTCCAGCTCATCTCGCTCGATGGACGCAGGCTGGATGCGGTTTTCGACTACGGCTTTAGCCGTGCAAATGAGTTGGATCGCGAGCATCCGCAGAAGGCAGACGTGCTTCGCGCTCTCCTTCGGGAAGTCAAAGAGCGCATCTTACCGCTCCTGCGTCGCGACGCCAAATTGGGAGAGGAGTTCCGGCAGTCCGTTCTCCCGCAGCTCCAGCCTTTTGGACGCGGGAAGGTTCGCGATACCTTCTGCGATCGCAAAGGCATTGACTTATCGCTTCTTGAGGACGGGCACACCATCATCATAGAGATCGACGAAACTGAATACCCGCGCGCAGTGGGCACCGTCGTGCGTATGGTGTTTCGTCGCATCGTGCAGATGGCGCGTAAGCGGACCACGAGCAGTCGCGTCGGGCATCTCGATCCGATTCTCCTAGTTCTCGACGAGTACACGCAATACGCAGCCGCCGGACACGTGCAAGTTTGGAATATCGTGCGCGAGTCCAACTTTTGTGCGACGGTCGGCGTCACGAGCATCAGCGCTCTGACTGAGCAGCTCGGAAAGCAGTCCGCCGCGAATTCGATCGTCGGAAACTTTGCAAATCGGTTTTTCTTCGCGACCGACGACAAGGCCACGCGTGACGTTGCAAACGAGCTCATCGGCAAAGCGACGATACTGCGACGCAGCAAGAGCGAAGGAACGTCGAAGACGCGCGCCACCACGGCAATCACCGGGGGCTCGCACCTATCGAGGGGTACGACTTCCAGCGAGTCTGCAGCGGAACATCGCGAAGATGCCCTGGACGGCGCCGTCTGGCGGAGCCTGCACGCCGAAAGAGACTTCGCAACGGCGATCGCCTTCGTGCGCACCGACGCTGGCACGACGACGGACGTCGTCACGCTCGGGGTGCTCGATCCGGCCAACAACCTCGACACCGCTAACCCGGCGCAATACGGCCTAAAATGAGTTCACGCGCCACGGGAGGCTTGCAAGAGCAGTTACTCTCGCGGGCGCTCCTCGATAGGCACGAGTCGGTGGCCGGCAGCGCGAATCGCCGCCAGCGCGCGGCCGTACGGCACTCGGTGAGCTCGAAACTCAGCGATCAATTCTGCGTTACGCGCCTCTCGACGCTCGGCAACTTCCAGGAGGGCGCTCAATTGGAGAATAGGTCCGGTGGAATCACCCTTTGCGGCCAACGCATCCGCGACTTCCCGAACGGCCTTTATCGGCAGCTCAACAACACGACCCAGGTCGGCATCCGCAAACCAACGATACAGCGTCGAAGGGTTGAGGTCGGCCGTCAACGCGATGAGAGCGTAGACAGAGCGTACCCCGACCCTGCTCATCTGGCCCTGAATGAGACCCAGAGCCTCTTCCGATTCGGCTCGGGAAAGGCGAGGCAGAAATCCGGGCTGCTTGCCCTCCTTACGCTCGATGTCTCTTGACATTGCCCGACTCATAGCCATATCATATGACATACGGCGACATTGCCGCAAGGGGGTCCACCGAATGCCCGTTCCGCTCATGGTGCGCGTTGATGATGACGTCGCGGCAAAATTACGCGAGCGATCAGAGCGTACTCACGCTCCGATGAACCGAATCATTAACGATGCCCTCCGGGCAATGTTCGCCGATGAGGCCGGCGTCGCCGGTGCATCTGAGTCGCAGATCGTCGCCACGTTTCATGAGCGCACCAAAAACGCGTATGCGGCGCTTCAGAAGCTACCCCACCAAGAAAACTTAGACGACTATCGCGCAAATGTGAACGAAGCGATCAGATTGGTGCTGGACTGCGCAGTAGCAGCCATGACGGCAATCGACCCCAGCAGTGCCCCGCTGATTTCTGGCACCGCATCAGTAAAGTCTAAGCATTCTTCTCAACGGGAGGTTCATGCGTAGCTCTGCGCATGACGACTGATAATGTTGGATTCAGACAAACTTCGCGAACCTTACTACCGCGGACTTCTCTATCTCCCGCTTGAAGAACTGGTTCAACCGCTCTTTGTCAATGACGTGTACGGGATTCCAGATGGCCCTTGCGAGCTCGCTGTTCGCCAGCTTGAGATGCCTCCGATCGATTCTCTGGCTCCAGAAATGCGTTACAGAATCGGCCTCGCAATGCGATACATTGCGTGCTCGTTCGACGGTCAGGGGTTAACCGTTGATGAAGCAATCAAAATTTACGGGTACTTGGCAGAACGTATCGCGGGCTGGATGGATCAGCATTCCGAAAACCTTGCCGATTTCAGCATCGATACGCTGCTCAATATCTATCTTTCCCTGCGCAAGGATCTGCCCGCCGACTATGTGTCGTGGTTTCGCGAGCGCACGCATGCATACGTCAACGGCCGCATCAACGGATCTCCGCAAAAGGGTCCTAGCCCGAGAGCGTTCGACATCGAGGCCTCGTGTGCTGAATTACTAACCTGCGCTCCGGTCTTGCATGTCCAATCACACGTATACGACCAATGCGAAGTTGGCGATTGGACCGCGCTACGCACGTACTCTGTTCCGGCCCCGCTATTCCGTGTGCAGGTAGACGGCGAAACTTGGCTGCAATCCGTCAGCGATCCGTTTATTCGTCAGCAGACCGAGTGGCTGCTCTTTGACCTTAGAGCGCCGCAGTGGAAGTGCTACGAGCGAGTTCACGCTCGGAGTCTAAACGAAGCGGCGACCGCGAATTTCACCAACGGTGCTTGGCTTGATGCCAAAACCGGCGGCTACGGGCCAATCGAAAGCCAGATGTACGTCCCTGTAAACGGGACAGTTGAAACGCTAACATGCAGCATGAGAGAAGCCGGTCGTATGTTCCATGTACTCGGCAGTCTCATGTACCTTTTCGCTAATTCAAAAGTACGAATTCGCGAAGTCCAAGGCACAAACGAAGCTGTGCTGATGCTTCCGAAGAACGCATCCGTCAACGACCTGATCTACGACGTCCTGAAAGCCTCATAGGCTGTGGCACGAAAACGCGATGCATAGATTACTAGACGAACAAGAAACTCGCTTGAGGACGAAGCTCACCCGGCAAGAGACCGCTGATAGACTTCGGGTTCACCCAGACACGGTCGATCGGTGGGCGGAGGCCGGGCTTCTTCGACCGATGCGCTACCCTTCGCCGGGCGGGGGCCGCCCAACAATTCGGTACGCCTTGGCCGAGATCGAACGCTTCGAACGTGAGGCGCAAGCGCGCTAAAGGAGAGACACAGTGGCTGATCGGCGAGCAAACCATGAGGGATCGAAGCCGTTAAAGCGCAGCGACGGCCGCTATCAGTGCCGCATTGTGATAGCCGGGAAGCCGCGCTTCTTCACCGGGGCAACGGCTTCGGTCGCCCGCGAAAAGATGCGGGCATGGCTCCGATCGCCACAGGGAGCCGATCCAAACAGGCCTGAAGGACACGCGAATGTGGCGAGCTTACTCGATGCCTACATAGCGCGGGTCAAGGATTCCAAGGCTGATAAAACTTATCGATCGTACGAGAGCATCATACGTCACCACATTAAGCCGAGAGTTGGTGCGCTCGACCCCGCAAGAATTACGTCGAGACACGTTACGGCAATGCTCGACGACATGAAGGCCTCTCCGATCGCAATCGCCGGAAAGCCAAAGCATGGCAAGCCGAAGCGACTAATCGGTGCGCGTACGCGAGAGCTTGCGTACATCATCATCGGGGCCGCTCTTAAGCCCGTCGCTCCGGATCTTCTCGCGAATGTTGAGAAGCCCAAAGCAAAAGCCGAGGAAATGCATCCTTGGAATCGCAGCGAGGCAGCGTGCTTTCTGAGGTGCGTCGACGAAGGCCGCGACCCAAACCGAACGCTCTATCGAGTCGCGTTACGAACGGGGGCAAGGAAAGGAGAGCTACTTGCCCTTCGGGTGAACGATTTTGACGCAGCTGCTGGCTGCATCCGGATTACGAAAAGCTACAATGAGAAGCTCGGGCAGGACGGCCCAACGAAAACTCCCTCGTCGCGCCGTAGTATCGCTTTGTCAGCGGAGACAGTTGCTGCCGTCAAAAAGCACATTCTCGCGACCGGCGTCCGGGGCGACGATCGCCTTTTCCCTGTCGGCGATCTTCGCGTTTTGACGAAACAAATGCAGCGAACCATGCGAGCTGCCGGCGTGCCGGTCATTCGGTTCCACGATCTTCGCCACACCTTTGCGACGCTCGCGCTCGCGGCACTTGTGCCGATCAAAGTCGTGTCGGAAATGCTCGGTCACAAGAGCGTGAAACTAACACTGGACGTATATGCCCATACACTTCCCGGCATGCACGAATCCGCAGTAAGAGCGCTCGAGGCAGCATTCTGATGCGATACCACTGCGACGTCGACCACTGACCAAGACACCCGCATAGATCGAGACTCTCAGGCCAACCTTGCACGCGGTATCGCGGCCACGTCAACAGAGTTGCCCTCTCACTAACTAGAATGGATTCAACCATTTTGGAATCGTGGCTCGGGAAGTTCACCATGCCTCCATGATTCCAGCCATGGAAGCCCCTAATCTACCTTACCGTCCAGATGGATGTTCGTCGCCGCGGTACAGTCAAGAGTTCCGAGGGTCGGCTGCCCGCTTCGAACAAAACCTATAAGGTCCATCGCGATCCCATTTGGTCCAGGGTCTCGGAATACTGGGCAGCCGCTCATACCGCTGAAATCGGTCGGCATGACATTTGCGCCAGGCTGACCAGATATATGGCGATCGTCTGTAAAAAGTACCGTCGCCTCCCCTACTTCGTAGCGACACTTAAACGCCGGTGGGTAAGCCGTAAGACTCGTAACGATTGCGCCAGCGATCGTAAATGGTTGGTGCGACAATCCCCAACCGTCGTCCGTAAGACGCATCGTCTGCTCGGGGAAGCCGCCAATAAATACCACGTCTTGTTCAACGACATCCGTAGGCGGCCAGCGTGAAGGTGCGTAAGCAGTCAGCGGAGGCATCGGGGGACTAGCATCGGACTTCACGTTTAGGCCTAGCGAGGCACTAAGTGGCGCTGATAAGCGCGTCGGGTTGAGGCCGCTGAGGTTCAAAGTCGCAATGTCGCTTTTGGAGCTTCGCGAAATGAGGCGATCGAGTGGTCTCAATTGTTCGTCACCAAATTGAAACAGTGCTCGATCGTCTTCCCGAATGAACGACTCATAGACGTCGAGCACATGATCGCTAATAACGAGCAACGGCGTTCCATCCAAAACGATATAAACGCCGGACGCCACTCGGACCTGTGCCCTCTCTGCGCCAACGGTGCCGATATGGTGCCCGATAATCACCGCACCCGTATAAAGTAGGGGAACCTGCGAATAAGCTTTAGCGACGCCCGTTTGGCTTTCGCTTATCGGCTTCGTCCAATCACGTTCAGTCACTGTCGTTGATGCCTCGGATAAGTCAACCCCAGTTAAAAAGTTCATCTGCCGCGCAAAATTCTAGCGCTACGCGGCACCCCTGCGAATCTTCCATGCGTTCGTGTAGGCGCCGCGCTCTGTCTTTGACACGGTCGCGCTGTGCTTTGCCCGCAAGCCGGTGAAAGGTCACGACGAGTTCGCGCGTCGGACTCTCGGCGATCGCGTCAACGATGTGTGCGTCCGATTCGTTGAAGTTGAAGCCGTAAATGGTGAGTGGACGCGAATTCTTGCGTAACGACAGCAAACACTCACGCAAATAGGGGTCTTTTTTGATAAAGCGAGCTTTTTGCCTCGGCGTTCCCTCGGCGACATATAGCGGATACTCACCGTCTTCTATCCGCGCTTGAACCTCATTGATGATGCTTGCGCCATCACTTCGAATTTTGTGAAGTTCTCCATCTTCATAGAACATGTGTAGCGCCCCGTGCAAATAGTGCACGTTTTGATCGTTGTATCCCCACAGCACTTTGCTACTACCAAAGCCGTCCTTGTAGATTTGTGTGTTAAGACGTGCCATGTGAACCCAGTAAAGAAGCGTGTCATAGTTCACGGTGTAGATCTCTCGGAACTTCGCGAGAAAGGCGCCGGCGTTGTCGTACTGTTGCTCGGTGACCGCATAGCGGTCGGGCGGATTGTGCTTACCCACGGCTTCGATTAGGCCCGCTCGGATGCGACCCACATCGACGCTTAGCGCCTCCTCCACACTGGGTCCATGTTGATAGGCATCCAATAAGGAGGCTGTCGTTTCGAGTTGCGCCATTACGGCCTCAAAATCGGAAGTGTCAAGTAGCTTGAAAACCCTTTGAATGCGCTCGGTGAATTCGGCTGTTGCGAGGAGGGATGAGTATGAGAACATGCCTTCGTTGAAACCGCGACTGAAGCCGTTACCAAGCAAGATCGCCGGCTTCACCACCACCAGTGCAGCCCATCATGGGCTTGACTCGTAGCTGCCAATCTCACTAAGAGCGGATCAACCAATGCCCGCCGCAGATCAAAGTCAGGTCCGGTTTCGACGCTTGCCACGTAGTAAAGGCACTGCACTTGAATAGCAGCGATTTTGGGTTGTTCAGAAGCCAATTGTAATTTGGGAACCTCGCTAGGGACAGCCGCGCGGAAACAACTCGCTGGGATGCCACTCGTTTTTGTCAAAAACGCGGCGCGTCTCCCCCAGCTTTCCGCCTGACACCGGAAAGTCGAGTATAAAGAGGCTGGACGTGACGTTGGGGGGCGACCTACGGGTCGTTTGAGGAGCTGAGGGCTCTCGTTTTACGATATCTGGCTGGCCGAGCTGCGGGGATGCCCTCGCCCTGTCGTTTGCGTTATCAGGCCTGGCTTCACGGGGTGCAACGTAATCGTACTTCAGCTGCTCGGAACGCGAGGCTGTTCTGGACACGGGGTCATGATGGATCCCGGGAGTCCACCGCCGGGCTTCACCGCAGCCTGAAACCACATCGGGCGGGTGTCGATATAAGGGGCGGATGGAACACTTCGACTTCGGTTCCGCGATTGAACTTGCCAAGCACTATGCACCCATCGCGAAGCCGGTCATGAGCTTCGTCGGCACCGTCCTGTCCGTGCGTCAGAACGCTTTGACCGCGGCGCAGTTGCGCGAGCATTCCACCGATATCGTGCGTCTTACGGAAGAATCGAACCGGACGCAGGACATGATCCAGTCGCTGGCCGTCGAGCTTGAGAATTACGTGCGCGATGGAATACTGACGGAAAAGTTGGTGCACCAACAGATCGCGGACCCGGAGCTTTTGCAGTTCGTCGAACGCGCGGCCGACGCGAGCGCGGCATCGAAACTTGAATCGAAGCGTCACGTCTTCGGACGGTTCGTCGCGAAGCGTCTGTTGGTCGTCGAAGAGGACGATATCGTGCTGCTACGTCGCGGCATGAACATCACGTCAGATCTGGTGGAGACTCAACTTCTCGCAATCGCCGGGATCGTCATGATTCAGAACCCGACGAAGCCATCGTCGCCGTTTCCGAGTCGCGCGAACGCGGAGGCGTTCGCGAAGGCGCATTTCGCGGGTGCTCTCGACCGGTTCAAAAGCAAGCCATGGACGCAGTCCGACCTGGACACGTTGGGTTCGGTCGGGGCATTGGGCGGCGGTCTGCATGGCGGCGTCGCCATGTGGGGCGAGAGCGGCGAATCGAGTCTCGACCGATGGTTCCGTGAGACGGGCGTGACGCAAGACGATCTTCTCGGTGATCCCGAGGTCGGCACGAACGCCGCTCGCGCGCGGTATGCGCAAGCCTATCCAACGCTGCATGCCTTGTCGCGCCTGAGCATCGGTCATCTCTTTGACGAGGAGATAGTGCCGATCGCCCAGATGGACGTGAATCGGATCGACACGCTCGACGTGACGCCCGTCGGCTTCGTCATCGGGCAGACGATCCTCGAGCAGTTGGCAGTGTCCGACAGCCACTAAGCCCGCAAGAAAACCCAGGGAGAGGCCCGAGTAAGGTGCTGCTGGGTCCGACCGGAAGTTTGGCCGGCCGGCAGCACGCCCCGCCAAACCGAAGCCCCGCTAAGGTCGACTCATGCTCCCAGCCCGTCGGCGAAAGACGTCGCTTTCGATCGCGGGGAAGCTCAGTCGCGACCGCGAGCTATCTAGGGATAGGACAGCGCTTGAGTGCCGTACGAACGCGCATACAGTTCCGCATACAGTTGAGTCCGGACTCGTGCCGAAACATGCGGTCAGTCGTCCCAGGACAGAAGTCAAAAATGCCTTAAAATCGTGAACAATACCGTCGGCTGCACCTTGCTGCCCACCGCAGCGGGAATCGGAGCAGCTGACTGTTAATCAGCGGGTCGTTGGTTCGAGTCCAACTTCGGGAGCCANNCATTTCAAACCCTTGCCATTAGATGAAGAGTGCAAGGGTTTGTTTTTTTCGGATGGCCGGCAATTCGGTGTTCTGACCCCAATGTTGACCCCAATTGCTGGCCTGCGCTGGCGCAGTAGCGAATCGTAGGAGGAGCCTATCCGAACTACATGCACGTCGCCGCAAAGCACGGACGCCAGCAGATCTGGCCTGTACCATAACTACCGCTACCGTCGTATCCCATACAGTGTATAGGTCCGGTGGTCGCCTGCTCTAGGCGCCCGGTTCTGGACCTTCGAGGAGGTTCGGCCGGCCATTGTTCATGAGGATGCTGTTGATGGTCCGAGCCAGGCGCTTTTCGTTGTCCGAGCCTCCCACCGATTCGCGCAGCAACGGCGCCGCATGTGGTCGGGCGCTCTGGCGCGCTTTCTTATGAGTGCAAAAAAGCGCCGCACTCGGACCAAGAAGCGCCGGCAGCGCGCCGCCAATGAGGAGGTCATCGCGGGCCCGGCTCACTTGAAACGCGTCGGCAAACGCATCCACCTAAGAACAGCTTCAAATCCGGCGCAGTTTGCCGAGATGCGTCGCCAACTCGCCGCATGGCGCGCACAAGCGCCGGCAGAAATGCGCGCCGACTCGGAAGCACTCTTAGCTCTGGTCGCAGGAATAGATCCCCTTACAGCGCTCGGCTTCGTCTTCAGTCACAACCATCTCGCTCCCCAGTTGGCAGGCAAGGAGATGACAGAAACGTACGCTATCGTCGAACACCTGGCGCTGTTACTCGGGAAAGGACTCGCAACTGGTCATGAGATGCGGATCGAGCCGGATACGAGCGAACGGCTTGTGGAGATGCTATCGGAGCAGTTGCGCAAAGCCATCATGTTATCCCAGCCCGAACTTCCCACCGATGGATCGCTGCCGCCCAACGAAGCGTTTACAGACGCACTGCAAGTGATCCGCTCCTTTGAACTCGCCGTTCGGGTCGAGCGCTACGATCATCAGCAAAAGGCGTTGCTGCGCGCGCTCTTTACACCATTTGCTGCCGACCTAGAGGCGGCATTCGGCTTCAACTGTGATGACGCTATGCGCGTTGAAGACGCGTACGACCAGCGAATCAAAGCCACAGCCTTTGCGGGCGATGACCAGGCTCATGAGGTAATGGCTGATGTCGACCGCGTGCTTAAAGGAAAGGCGGCCCAAGATCCTCATACGGCGGAACTCGTTACGGAGATTCGCGCCGCCGCACCAAAGATAGACGCTCGCATGCAGATGTTCTGGATGCTCCTGTTGTGGAACGCCTTACGGACCGGACATTCGATTGCGCCGACGCTGGATGAACTAGTAGCCGAAACTGGTCTCGCCCACGATGTTGTGAACCGAGTTGTCAATGCTCTAACTGCTACCGCCGACGAAGTCGCCAACTACTGGTTCATGGTGCCAATGAACCCGCTGAAACAACACCCGTTGGTTAACATGGATGGACACGCCGCATTGCCGAGCCCCGGTTTGTTTCTGCCAGCATTGCAGACGATGTTCGAAATGAAGCTGAAGGGAACGTCGCGATGGGAAGACTACCAAAAACATCGCGCGGCGTACGGCGAGGATACCGCCGCGGACCTATTTGCGCGAGTATTACCCGGCGCGGCGATCTACAAGAACCTAAAGTACAGGTGGGCGAAGGGCGAAGGCGAGGTTGACGTCTTTGTCTTCTTTGAGCGACGACTATTCTTGATTGAAGTCAAGAGCGGCGACTATGCCGATGCAGCACGGGCTGGAGTCGAATCGCGCGTGGAGGAAACGCTGCACGACCTCGTGCTCAAGGCTCACGAACAAGTCACTCGCGCGTCAGAGTATATCGAGAACGTCCCGAGCGCAACGTTCCATGATGGCGGAGCTACGATAGAGATACGCCGCGCCGACATCGACGAGATGCATCTTATCTCCCTGACCATGGAACAGTTGGGGCATATAGTAAATACTGCAAAAGCCATGATTTATTCGGGAAAGGCAACGGCACCATTAACCGTCTCGCTCGACGATTTGGAAGTGCTCGCCGATGTCCTGACCCGCCCAGCGATGTTCTTGCACTACATCGCCCGACGCGAGGTATACCTGCCGTATACGCATATCCAAAATGGCGACGAGTTGGGTTTTCTGGAAGCCTATCTTCGGACTTTCCTTCGTGAAGAACCCTCGCAGTATCAGGGATTCGACCACGTTCTGATGGACCCGTCCAGCAAGACGATTGACGCTTTCGAACACGCTCGCGGCGCCGGGGAAGCGGCACCGTTGCCGCAGCCGCAGATTCCGAGTGAAGTGCTAACCCTTTTGGATAACCTCGCTGCTGTCCGGCCTGCCGGTTGGCTCGCCGCAAGCTTCATGCTGCTCAACCTCATTCCTCGCCAGCAACGCCGCTTAGCCCGAAATATTCGTGCCTTCGTTCACGGAAAGCGCGTCAAAGAAGTGGCGCCAACGACGGCCGCTGACGGCAGGACCGTTGCGAGCTTCCGGATAGACGATCCGCGGCTTCCGGCCAGTACCGGGCAGGGCATGGTTCTTTCCTTGGACCGTGCTCTCGACGTCCTCGGCGCCGAGTCTCGTCAACCCTAATTATCTTATCAGCGCGGATCTCGGGCTCGGCGAAAAACGTCGACCTCACGACCGCCGAAGGGACCCACAAAATCGCGGAATGTCAGGCCAACTCTTTAACCTTAGCCGGCTACTGTCAAAAACCCGAAAATGTACCCTAGTCCGACGGTTATGCAGCGGATAACCTGACGTCAGTCTAGGGTATAGCCTATATGGACGTTCGTCGCCACAACGTCAGACACAGCGCGTGTCCGCTAATAGGAACGCTATCGAACAAGTGCGCGGCGGCCAGTCAAGTTCGTGCCAATGTGCCTCGAAGTCGCTGACCCCAATGGGACGACAGCGCAACGAACGTAGCGGTGATGACGCCGTAGATTACGGAGCCCGCAGCGATGACGTGAAAGAGCGTACTGAGGCCCGCTTCAAAGTGCGTGACGAGGAGCCACCCCAGTCCAGCACTCACCGAGAGCCGCGCAGTTCCGGCTAGGAATGGCCAGGTCACGCGGCCCGCGCCCTGACTCGCGAAGTACAGAACCAACCCGGTGCCGTACACGCAATAAAACGGCGCCACCGTTCGTAAGTAGAGCACGCCCGTACTCGCGACAGCGGCGTCGTGCGTAAACAGTCCGAGCCACGCCGCGGGGAACAGGGCCGCAGCACCACCGATGGTTCCCGTCAAAAGGAAACCCGCGGCCGCGCCGGTCCAGGCAATTCGCCGCGCGCGGGCAGCCTTGCCGCCGCCGACGTTAATGCCGACCATCGTGAGTACGGCCGTGCCGATACCGAAGAGCAACGGCACAAGCAAGTAGTCGAGGCGTGACGCGATGCCGTACCCCGCAAGCGCCGCCGTACCGAATGAGCCGGCAGCGCCCGTCAAGAGAACAGTGGTGATGTTCGTCTGGAGCGTCCCGACCGCCGAGAGCAACCCGACACTCAAGATTAATCGGAATAGCCGTAGCTGCAACGGAGCAAACCGCAACAGCAGTGTCGCGCGGCCAGAGGCGAGATAGGCGATTAGAGCGATGCCCGCGATGACGTAGTAGGTGCACACCGCGATACCCGCTCCCGCAACGCCCATCCGCGGCAACGGTCCGAAGCCGAAGATAAGCGCTGGCGAAAGCGGGATCATAATGGCGGCGCCGGCGAGCGTGACGAGCGCGGGAACTTTCACGTCGCCCGCTCCGCGTAGAGCGGATGCGATGAGATTCACGAGCCAAATCGGGACAGCGCCGGCAAAGATGAACGTCGAGTAGGTCAACGCCGTGGCGAGGATCGCGCCGTGACCGCCGAGGCTCCGGTAGAGGTCCGGCCCGAGGAGTAACGCGCCGGCCATGAAGAGCAGCCCGAACGCACCCGCAAGCACGATCGCGTGGAGCAGCAGAGCGTCGGCCTCCTTCTGCTTCCCGGCGCCGATCTCGCGCGCGACTGCTGATGAGACGCCGCCGCCGATGCCACCGTTCGACATAGTCGCCATCAGTAAGACGATGGGGAAAACCAGCGATACGCCCGCGATGGCGGTCGTTCCGAGAAAACTAACGTAAAACGTCTCGGCCACCGACACGAGCGTTTGCACGACGAGAACCGAGACCGTCGGCAGCGCCAACCGGAACATGGTTGGAACGACCGGCCCGTGCTCCATCGCATGCCGCATGCGGCCCTTTGCCGTAGCAGCGTGGGCAACGTGTTCGGTCGCGGCCGGGAGGTTCAACGGGGGGATATCCGTTCGATTCCTTGCTGAGTGTGACAAAGAAGATCCATTGAGATAGAGTTCCTCTGGCTATTTAGGTGTTGGACCTAAATCGTACCAGCATGAATGCGCCTAGAACGAGTAAGACCTACCTCCCATTTTCGTCAGGCGAGCGCATCGCTGAAGGGCAGCGTGCGAACGCGTTGACCAGTCAGCGCGAATATCGCGTTTCCAACGGCCGGAGCGATCGGGGGCGTGCAGAGCTCGCCGACCCCCGTCGGCGTCGCATTGCTCGGTACGATATGGACCTCGATCGAAGGTGCATCCGCCATGCGCAGGACGGTGTAGTCGTAAAAATTGCTCTGTACGCAGCGGCCGTTTGCGATCGTGATCTTCCCGGTAAGTGCTGCCGACAGACCGAAGTTCGTGGCACCCTGCGCTTGCTGGACGAGGATGTCGGGATTGACGATCGTGCCGCAGTCGATCGCGGCGATGACCCGGTGCACTTTGGGCACCTTGTCTTGAATCGAAACGTCCGCGACCAATGCCGCATAGCTTCCGGCCCAGTACGTCACGGCAAGCCCTTGAGCGATTCCGGCCCGTTTTTGTCCCCAGCCGGCTTTCTCGGCCGCCAACCGTAACACGCCCGCTGCGCGCGGATTCTTCTTCAACAGGGACAAACGAAAGGTCAGCGGATCCTTGCCGGCCTTGTGAGCCAGTTCGTCGATAAAGCTCTCGGTCACGAATCCGTGCCAGTTTGCGTTTGGAGCCCGCCACGAACCCACCGGAATGCCATGCTCGTGATCGATGTAGGTAACCCGGAAGTTCGGAACGGCGTACGGCGCATCGATAACCTCCGTCAGGTCGAGCGGGTCGATGCCGTTCTTGAAGAACGGCGGGTACCAGCGACGCAGCCACGACGCCGAGACGACCCGATGCGATAACGCAATGAGCTCGCCGCCCGAGATCACCCCACGTACGACATCTAAGCCCATCGGCCGATAGAAGTCGCCTTTGATGTCATCCTCGCGACTCCACATCACTTTGACCGGCCCCTGAATGGCCTTCGAGACTTCGGCAGCTTCCTGGACGTAGTCGGCCTCGAGTCTCCGTCCGAAACCGCCCCCAAGGAACGTCGTGTGAATCGTGCACTGCTCGATCGGGACGCCACTGCCCTTGGCGGCGGCGACTTGCGCGCGCCGCTGCACCTGCGTCGGCGTCCACACCTCGCAGCGCCCGTTGCGCACGTCGGCGGTCGTATTCATTGGCTCCATGGTGGCGTGGGCGAGCAGCGGCCCTCGATACGTCGCTTCGAGCACCGCGCCGGCGGTCGTATCGGGCGTGCCGCGCGTAATCGCGACGCGCTCGTTTTTGCGGGCACGCGCCAGATATTCAGCCTCGGCGAAGAGTTGCTCCGTATTGACCTTGGCGTTGGGACCTTCGTCCCACTCGACGACTAGCGCGTTCTTGCCTTGAAATGCCGCCCACGTGTTCTTTGCGATAACGGCGACGCCGTTCGAGACTTGAACGACACCGGTGACGCCGGTGATGGCCTTGGCCTTGCAGGCATCGAAGCTCTTCACTCGACCGCCGAACACGGGTGAACGTGCGATCGCCGCATACAACATGCCGGGGACGCGCACGTCGATGCCATATTGAGCGGAACCATTGACCTTCAAGGGTATGTCCGTGCGCTGCCGGGCTTTTCCGATCAGCGTGAACTTATCGCGCGTCTTCAATGGCACATTTGCCGGGACGGGCAGCGTGCTCGCGGCAATCGCAAGGCTCCCGTACGTTGCTGCGCGATTCGAGCTCCCGTGATACACCGTGCCCGCCCGCGTGGTGCACTCCGCGGGATCGACGCCCCACTGTTTCGCTGCGGCGGCGACGAGCATTGCACGAGCCGTCGCTCCGGCCTGACGTAGCGGCATCCAGCCGCTTTTTGTGGCGGTGCTGCCTCCGGTCGCCTGATCCCCCAGATACGGATCGATATAGCGCGAATCCGGCGGCGCAAACTCCGTTCGCACTCGTTCGATATCGGCATCCAATTCGTCGGCGAGAATGGTCGGCATACCGACGATGACGCCCTGCCCCATCTCCGATTTGCTGAGCATCACCGTAACCGTCTCGTCGGGAGCGATGCGCACCCAGACGTTGGGAGCGAATACGGTACCGCTCTGCGATGGAATCTGCGCTTGCGACGGCACGGTAAAGGCCAGTCCGAGACCTGCGCCTAGCGCGCCGCTCAGGCGGATGAACCATGATCGCTTCAGGACCAAAGATTCCATCTTACGCCTCCTTTGCGACGCGATGGATCGCGCTGCGAATGCGATCGTAGGTGCCGCAGCGGCAGATGTTTGTCATCGCGTCGGCGATCTGTTCGTCGGACGGATGGGGCTGCTTCCGAAGCAACGCTGTAGCTGCCATGATTTGGCCGGATTGGCAGTAGCCGCACTGCGGTACTTGCTCGGCGATCCACGCGCGCTGGACCGGATGTGAATTGTCGCGCGAGAGGCTTTCAATCGTTCGGATCTGCTTCCCAGTCACCGCCGAGATGGGCAGAACGCACGAGCGTGTTGCCTCGCCGTCGATGTGCACTGTACACGCGCCGCATTGAGCGACGCCGCAGCCGAATTTCGTCCCGGTCAATCCGATCTCGTCCCGAATGACCCAAAGCAGCGGCATATCGGGCGGCACGTCCAAGGTATGCGAGGTCCCGTTAACGTTGATAGAGATCGTAGTCATTACATAACCTCAAGTGTCGTGAGTCGTCATTTGGGTCGACGTATTCAAGCCCGCATCCAAGTCACGGGCGGGCCTCTACTTCGACCGCGTCATGAACACGGCGAACTGTCGCGGGGCGATGGGGTCGGAGAGCAATCATTTTAGACTCGTCAACCGCACCGCCGCCGATGACGATCGCGTCGTAATCGTTCACGACGGCGGTTCCGTGCCGGCTTGCTCCGCTACCATGTACGCGGCGTACCAGTCGGGCCAGTTCGCGTCCGCCTTGCCGATGCGTTTCTCGTGTTCGCCGTGGACGATCGACGCGCGCCGCATCGCGCTCGCCAGATCCGTTACGGATGCGTACGTCGTCTCGTTCGAATCGATCCGACCGGGCAGCCGGATCGTAACTTCTTGCAATATCCAGCCGTTGCCGTCCGGATCGCTAAACGTCGCGTAAGAGCGATAGCTGGCGTGGTCGGGCGCTAGACCCGCAGCGCGACCGCTCGCGCCGTCGGGCTGGAACTGCGCACCCGGCGTCCCAGCGTGAAACACTTCGCTAACCTCGACACCATGGGCGACGAGATCGTCGCGCGCAGCTGCGATGTCGGTGACGATGAGGTAGTTGCCTTGGCCCGAGCCGGGTGCGGCAGGCGTAATGCCCATGCCGAATTGGACCGAGCACCCCGACCCCGGTGGCGTAAACTGAACAACCCGGAACCCATTATCGTAGGGGAAGTCCGCGTCGAGACGCCACCCGAGGCCTCCGTAAAACTTCTTTGCGCGGTCGACATCCGAAACAGGAATGACGACCACCTCGAGCTTCATGTCGACTCTGGCGACACTCTTGTCGTTGCTCGCGTCTTTCCAACGGGCTTCGTTGGTGATCATGGCTAACTCCTGAAGATGATTCACTAGCAGTGATCCCAAACGTTACCGCATTTAGCCGGTCGAAGAGAGGAACTCCCACAACCATCTTGCGGCCGAACTACGCCCATCCGTTTCTACGGCGGCGTGCCACCCTCTATCCAGCGGGAGAACATTTCAACCTGTGCGGGCGGCCATGCCCCGTCACACGGCATTGACCCGCTCCTTACAGCGTGAAGAATTGCCTGCGAAACACGCACGACGTCTGAGTAATCCCAGAGATCGAAGGATGCTCTCATAGCATCGCGATCTTTCGCGCGGAATAGCGGCTTGATGTCCGTCTCGAATCCGATTATGCCGTTCGAGTCAGGTGCCATCCCAAACTCCTTTCGCCTCATTGTAGCCTGCCGTTAAACTCAACATCAATCCACGTCTGCAGCGAGTATTACCTAGGCGGTATAATCAACGGGTGCAGCACGCGGATATTTGGAGAGTGGCTCGACCGGGGAAATGGCGGGCAGTGCTGGCCTAGCATAAACCGGCGCGATGGCTAACGGACCGCTGAGTAACGCGACCGCGCCGTATGCTTGGATGAGCAATCCGCTATCGCCGTACAAGACCGGATCCGTCGGCGAAGTCCCCACGCCGGCGACCGACGCTCGAGACGCTATTTCGGCAATCGCCGGATTTAGAAAGGGTGTCGCGGCTGGGGCAGTTGACGCGGCGACCGCGCGTGCAGCTGCTGCCGCTGCGGTTGCTGCCTTTCTCGCCGCAGCGGCAGCGGCTTGCGACTGCGCGGCAGCCGCGGCGTCCGAAGGGCGCTGCGCACCGTTAAGGTACGGGCTCAGCGCTGCGTAGATGGAGCCGCCCGCACTTGCGACCGCACCAACTGCTCCGACGTTCATGACCGAACCAGTGGAGTCGTCACGATCGCCAGGGTCGCGTCATCGTGGTAAACACGTCCCGTGAATTGCCCGATTTTTTCCCATAACGCGCGAATGGTCAGGTCTCCGTCTGGTCGAATCTGACGCAAGGACCGCACGAGGCCGGATGAGCCAAAATGCCCATCGCCCGACGCAGCCACTGCTTCGGTGACGCCATCCGTGTAGGCGATCAACGTGTCACCCGGACGAAAGCTCATGGTGCGCTCTTCGAATGTCGGCCGCTGCTCAATCCCGAGCAGCGGGCCTGTTGCCTCAAGGTGAACGTGTGGAGCTCGATCGCCGAATACGAGTCCGCCTTCGACCCCTGCCGCGGCGTAACTCAGGACCCCCCACACCAAATCGATCTTAGCAACAAGCACAGCTGCGAACGTCGGCGACGGCGCGCTCAAGCCCGCCTGCTCCATGAATACGTCCGACATCGCGTCTAGAATCCGGCTGGGACTCGACGCCGCTGAAGACGTTCGAAAGCTTCGCCGGAGGATTCGCGCGATTTGCTGTCCTTGGGATTCTTTTGCGGACGCATCCCCGATCGTTAAGATTAGACGACCGCGGCCGAGATCGTAGGCGATGAAATCGCCGCCGCGCTTGCGGCGATCGGTAGAGTGGCGTGTTGCGTACGCGAGCCGAATGAAATCGAGCGCCGCTGCCGGCTCAGCCGGAGGATCGACCTGTATCATCGCGGATCCGCTGCCTCTGGCTCGAGGCACCTCTGGTTCATGGTGGCACGGAAGCGTCCGGGTGTGACTCCGACGTGCCGGTAGAATTGGCGCCGAAAGTAACCCAAGTCATTGAAGCCAACAGCCTCGCACGCAATCGCGACGCTTACGTTCGGTTCGCTGAGCAGTTGTTGTGCAGCAATGATACGTCGCTTGACGATCCACGAGTTCACGGGGATACCGGTAGCTTCGCGAAACATCGTTGTCAAATGACAGGCTGAATAGCCGAAGGCTGCAGCAACATCGCGCAGGCTGATCTGGTCTGCGTAATTGTGCTCAACATACTCGGCGACAAGGTCTGCGATCATTGAACTCTATGCTCCCTGAGGCTTTGTGCAAGCATAGAAAATCGCGCTTGTCGCAGGGAGTAAGCGGTGCTTCCTCCAGTACTTTATCTAAGGATTGTCCCTTATTGAACCGCTTTTGCTTGACTACGATGTTGGCAGAGACAGCGTATCTCTTTTGACTTTATAAGGAGCAAGCACCATGACCAAACTCATTCTTACGGCAGCGATCGCAGCTGCGCTCGGGCTGCCTTCGATCGCAGTCGCCCAGACGGCCCCGGCCAGCGCGACCTTCGCTTGCCGCCCCGTCGCAGCTGGCGAAACGGCTTCGGGGACGATCCAGAACACGCCGGTTCTTTGCCACACCCTGAACATGGACAAGATTCGCCAAGCGATGACGGACGCAATGGCCGGCCTCAGTCCGGATCAAAAAGCAAAGGTCCAGTTTGCGATGCAGGTCCTCCGTGACGAACTCCAGCTCGAGCCCCGTTATCCAGGCTGGGACGGCAACCCTAACGACTAACGCTCACTTCCGGCGAAGCGACAAAGCAGCGGCACCCTAGGTGACCGCTGCTTTCTTTTAAATGCCGGCACTCGCTACAAAAAACCGCATGCCCGGGTGCACGACGCTTGGCCCCGGACCGGTTCGCTAGTCATGAATAGGCGTCGACGTCCACAATCGCTTTGGCAAAGGCCTGCGGGGCCTCCTGAGGTACGTTGTGACCGATGCCCTTGAAGATCCGATGCGAGTATGCGCCCGAGAACTTCTTAGCATAAGATGTACCGTCGGCAGCCGGACCATCGAAATCGCTCGCGATGGTAATCGTAGGCGCCGTGATGATGGGGGCAGTGCTGAGTTTCCGCGCAAGATCGTCGTATCGGGACTCGCCTTTCGCCAGACTCATCCTCCAGCGGTAATCGTGGATAACGATGCTGACGTGGTCCGGGTTGTCGAACGACGCCGCGGTGCGATCGAACGTCGCATCATCGAAGTCCCATTTCGGCGAAACATTCTTCCAGATGAGTTTGTTGAATGCGTTCCGATTCTGGCTGTAGCCAAGTACGCCGCGTTCGGTTGAGAAGTAGTATTGGTACCACCAACCCCATTCCACCGCCGGCGGCAATGACTGTCCGTCCGGTCCCCAGAGTTTGAGGTCGGTAATCAAGTAGCCGCTTACGGAAACGATCGCCTTGCATCGCTCGGGCCAGAGCGCCGCAACGGCGCACGCTGTCCGCGCTCCCCAGTCAAAGCCGCCGATCGTGGCTTTCTGAATCTTGAGGGAATCCATGAGAGCGATGACGTCGACGGCAACGGCAGCTTCCTGACCGTTCCGGAACGTTTCATTCGAAAGAAAGCGCGTCGTGCCATAGCCGCGCACAAATGGGACGATCACGCGGTAACCGGCTGATGCTAGTATCGGCGCGACGTCGATGTAGCTGTGAATATCGTACGGCCAGCCGTGCAGCAGGATGACGGCAGGTCCATCGACAGGGCCGGCCTCGGCATATCCAACATTAAGAACGCCGGCATCGATCTGCCTTAGCGATGCGAACGACGTGGATGTTCCTGGACTGACGGACGGGGTAGATTGTGCGTTAGTAGAATCCATCATTGCCAGCTGAGCAGCGGCGATTGTTGTCGCTGCAGTTCCCAGGAAGCGGGCACGAGGAAGGCTGGCCTCGGATTTTCCGATAATGCTCATCGGGGATCTCCTTCTGTCACCCCGAGGCTAGCATCGTACGCACGGCCGGCAGAGTGACTGCGAGTTCCCCCTTTAGCCCGGTCGCTTGGGGGTGGTCGGCCCGTCGAGAAAGGCACGCTGAAGAATCAGCTTCCTACCGTTGCACATCGATCCGGGTTTGCCGGAGTCCACCGATCGCACCCAAAGATGACTTTCATATCCCGAAGCAGTCTGCGGATACATGCGTTCGAAGCCCAGCTCGATGAGGGCATCACGGTTGTCGGTAGGAACGCAAGGTAGACGAAACGCTAGGCGTTCGATCTCTTCACGGGTGTGGCAAAGTGCATTCATAACCGCATGCTAGCAAGGGCGGAACCTCGTAACGAGTGAGGCGCACTTCCCCGTTAGCCAAACGTGAACACGTACGCCTGAACACCCGGGTCGAGGAATTGGATCTCAAACGTCCGGTCCGCAATGTTGCCCTTTTGCCGGATGAGCTGATAGAGGCGATGCTCTCGAACCTCTGCGGTTCCGTCAGGGGCGCAATCAGCACCACAATCGCCGCCGGGCGCAGCACCGTCCAGCGTCACCCTAAAGCGAACGGGCTTTCCGTGCTTCGCCAAACCTAACACCATGTGCAAGTCCCGGCTGTGGAACCTGAACACGATCTTGCCGGGCGCCGCCTGAAGCACGGCATTCTCCGATCCGACATTCCACGATCCGCTTAGCCACCATTGATTCAGCGCGGGCTTAGCGGCGGGCGATATGACGCGTTCGGCGCGGCTGTGGCCGATGTACGTTTCGGGAGATTGCGCATTCCAATCACTAGGCGCGGCTTCGACTCCCTCGCCGGATACGCTAACCACGGTTTGGCTGAAGCCCCCGGCTCCGTTTTCCTTCAGCAGCTTCTGGATATCACGCTCGGATTCGGCATACTCACCTTCCCCAAAATACTGATAGCGAATCCGGCCTTTTCCATCGATCAGATAAAACGCCGGCCAGTATTCGTTGCCGAACGCATTCCAAATCCCGTAGTCGCTGTCCATAACGATCGGGTAGGTGAGTTTGAAATTGCGCACGGCCCAATGGACGTTCGCCCTGTCCTTCTCGAACGAAAACTCGGGCGTGTGCACGCCGATGACGACCAGGCCCGCCGCCTTGTATTTTTCGGCCCAGCTCTTCACGTATGGCAGTGCCCGCAAACTGTTGATGCAAGAATAGGTCCAGAAATTGACCAGGACGACTTTCCCGCGCAGTGCTTCGCTGCTCAATGGAACGGAGTTGAACCAGGCGTTGTTCTCTGCGGTGAAGCGACCCTCAACCGACTGCGCTCCAACGCTGCGTGCGGAGATGCTAGCCACGAGTAGCACCAGGGCGGCAACAGCCAGCAGCCTGCTCATGCAAACGTCACGTCGCTGATGTCGATGAAAACCATGAGCATTTCCAGAATCGGCCGGCGATCCGGTCCTCGTGTGTAGGCGCGACGTTTGGTCGGCAGCCGGATTCCGTCAGCGACGATGTAATCGGAGGTAAGCTGCGAGGCACTGAAGCCGCCCGCGATATTTACGCTGTAATCGTGCCGGCGTAGCATCAGGTCGTCGCCAAAAAAGAACTCCTGCACCATGCTATGCGTTTCGATGGAGCCGGGGAAGTATGCGCGCAGCACGCGCCAGACTTCCGGGCCCTCATGCCACGGCTCTGTCTCTTCGACCGACACGCCGTCCATCGCGAGTAGGAAGGGGGTTGTGAAGTACGTCCAGAGCGCTTCGCCGTTGAAATACGCGCGCTGCAGAGCATCCCATGGCGTACTCATCTGGTGGCCCGCAAAGGAATCTTTTGGGGCGCGGCGCTCCGCAACCACGGTTCCGTCGAGCTTTTCGATAGCGATCCGCTCAGGCGTGAAAACGGTCCGCTGGTCCGGAGCCCCGTAGGGCCACACGGAGGAACGCTCCTCCTGCAGCGACACCGTCATGCGTCGCGCGTCCGCGTCTTGCAGCACGCCCTTAAGCGGGAAAAAGCCGCCGCCGGAAACGATCTGGGCTTCAACGTTCTCGTACCGCCTCCAGCGATCCACACCGCCGTGCGCATCGAGGACCGCGGCTAACAGCTCATTCATCTTGGTTCGGCTTTGAATCAACATGTGCGGATCGTAAGGCTGAAAGGGGCCACAAACATAGTGACTCGGAGTTCCGGTAAGTCACAGTTACTCGTTGGCGCCCGCATACGGGCCTTAGGAACGGAGGCGCGCGTCCATTTTTACCAGATCGGCGAGGGATTCGGCATCCATCTTCCGCATCAACTTACCGCGGTGCGCTTTTACGGTTATCTCGCTAATGGCCAGTTCGTTGGCGATCTGTTTGTTCAAGAGGCCTGAGACTACACGCATCATGACTTCTCGCTCGCGAGCGGTAAGTGCCGCGTAACGGTCGTGGAGCACCCGCGTCTCTTCTTTGTGAGCCAACGCGGAGCGGCTACGGTCGATCGCGTTTCCTATGGCACTCAATAGCGCGCCTTCCGCTAAGGGCTTTGTCAAGAATTCAAATGCGCCGGCCTTCATTGCTTTCACCGTCATCGGCACGTCGCCATGGCCGGTAATAAAAATAATCGGCATGTACTGTTGGTCGACGGCTAATAGGCTCTGGAGATCGAGCCCGTTGAGGTCGGGAAGCGACACATCGAGCACGAGGCATCTGGGTGATTGGATCCGCGGATAGGCAAGAAAGGCTTGGGCCGTTGCGAAGATTTCGGTTCTCCAGCCTGCCTGACGAATCAGCAATTCCAGCGATTCGCGTACCGATACATCGTCGTCAACGACGAAAACTGTCGGCTTAAAATCCCGCTCGGTGGCGGTGAGGAGTTGCAGATCGCGATGGCGTTTCACGAACGTTACACCTTGGCGAGCAAGTCGCTGGCGCGGAAGCTTGAGGAGATGTAGCCGTATTTTGCGGCCGCATCGATCAGCGGCTGCATCGTGCTCGTATCGAATCGCGTTTGATACTGGCCCCGCAGCTTCATCCCTTCGATGATGTCGACCCGGATCGTACTGTACTTCGAGATGATCTGGGCGGTGCCGACCGGGTTGGCATTGGCCCACTCATTCGCCTCGCGAATCGCCGCGCCGAAGCCGCTCGCGGCGGCGGGGTTCTTCGCGACCCAGACCGATGTCGTAAACCAACCGCCCAGGATGACCGCCGGCGCGACGGGCTTGGTCTCCAGCAATACGAGATGGCCGCCGGCAGCAACGCCGATATCGACGAACGGATCCGGCGCGCAATAGCCGTCGATCGTTCCACGCCGTAATGCAGCTGACAACGCGGGGAACGGGAGCTCGACCCACTTGACGGTGCGGGAGTCACCGCCGTTGTTGTCGATCCATACGTTGGTGATCAGCGAACCGAAGCCGCGCGAGACGTTGCACGCCATCGTCTTGCCGTTGAAATCTTTGCCGAGTTTCACGTCTCCATCGCGCATAACGAGCGCAAGCGTCGGATGGGCGTTCGAGTGCAGTTCGCCGGGCGCGATATACACGAACGGGAGCCCACGGTCATGAGCGACCGCGAGCGTAATGACGTCGGTTTCCCCGATATCGAGGTCACCGGCAACCATCGCTGAAGCGACAGCGGCACCGCTGTTCGCCATGTTGATATTCACCGTCAGCCCGTGACGGGCGAGAAACCCTTGGTCCTGCGCGTAGAAGATCGCGCCGGTCGGTTCAGAGGCGAGTGCTCCGATGCGGATCGTGGTCAGCGTTTGCGCAACGAGAGGAGGCGCTGCGATGGCCGCGCCGGTGCCGGCAAGCAATTGAAGGGCCCCACGCCGTTTCACGGACGCCAACTCCTCCAGGAAGACACGCGAGTGCTCAATGCAGTTTGCGACACGTAGAGGAGCGTCCTGCCGACACCTCTGAGGCCTAGCCCAACCGAAAGGCCGCGTTGATCGCATCTAGCAGTGCCTTTTCGCTGAAGGGCTTGAACAGGCACTCCACGGCGCCTTGTTCGAGCAAACGTGTGCGCATGGTCTGGCCTTTGTGAGCGGTGATAAAAACGGTCGGAACGGCTTGCTGCCGGCGGGTCAACTCGCGGTGGAGGTCGGGTCCTGTCATGCCCGGCATGCTAACATCGAGGATCAGACATCTCGTCTCGCCGATGCAATCGCACGCAAGATATTCCTCGGCGGATGAAAAGGTCCGAACGGCAAAGCCGAATTCCCTGAGCAGGTCGGGTAACGACTCGCGCACGGATTCGTCGTCATCGACAACCGACACGAGCCCGCGTGCCGCCGTCACGAGTTGCTCACAACCGAAGATACATCGGCGCCGACGACACTCTCGGTCCGGCAGGGGATTGAGAACGAAAATGTGGCTCCGGGGCCGAGATTGGGTGCAGCCCAAAGATGACCACCGTGATTCTCAATGATGGTCCGGCTAACGGAGAGCCCGATCCCCATGCCACCGCTCTTCGTTGTGTAGAATGCTTCGAACAGGCTGTCCATATTCTTGGGGTCGAGACCCACGCCAGAATCTTGCACGGCCAGACACACACGATCCACGCAACGTTTCGTCCTAATGACTAGCCGCCTCGGGCGATCGTCAATGCCGCTCATCGCTTCCGCGGCGTTCAGGACCAGGTTTAGGATGACTTGCTGAAGCTGGACGCGATCACCCGTTACGGTCGGAAGGTCGACGGCGAAATCCAGCTGCAGTATTACCCCGCTTCTCTGCAGTTCGCTTCGCGACAGAGCAACGGCCTCTCGCGTGGTTTGGTTCAAGTCGACCTGTACGCTTGCGGCGTCGGCCTTCATAAAGAGCGCGCGCAATCGCGCAATGACATCAGCTGCACGATTGCCGTCACGAATCGTCCGCCGCGCCGTTGCCTGCGCACCATCGACGTTCGGAGGATCTGCAGCCAGCATACGAAGGCAAGTGCTGGCGTTGGTGATGATGCCCGACAGCGGCTGGTTGACCTCATGCGCAATCGAAGCTGTCAAGGCGCCAAGACTGGTGAGCCTTGCTACGCGCGCAAGCTCCGATCGTGCTTCGCCGAGCGCTTCTTCAGAGAGGCGGCGTTCTGTAACGTCCTGAACCGCGCCCATATATTCTAGCTGCCCATGCTGATTTCGAATTCCATGTCCGATAACGTGAAGATACTTGATCGAGCGATCGGGCATCAGCAGCCGGTGCTCGTACTCAAAGTCGTTGCCATCGCCTCGCGCCAGCTCTATCACTTCATACATCATCGGCAAGTCTTCTGGGTGGACGCGAGAACGAATTAGCTCGAACGTTATGGGCGAGGCCGGATCGAAGCGATAAATGCTGTAGGTCTCTTTCGACCAGGTGAGTTCGTCGGCCGCTACGCGCCACGACCAGCTGCCGGTGCGATTGATATGCTGCGCTGCGGCCAGAAACGCTTCACTTCGCTTCAGCATGGCGGCGCTTTGCGCGCGATAGACGGCGATGCCCGCGACGAGGGCGAACTGTTCGATGACCCGTTGCTGCTGCGGCGTCGGCGTTCCGGGCTGCTGGGAGTAAAGCGCGAAAGCGCCCAAGATTTTACCGTCCCTCGATGAGATCGGCGTCGCCCAGCACGAACGAAAGGCGAATGCCGAAATCATCGAGCGCCACGCAGAGGTCTCCCATCGTTTCTCCGACTGGAGGTCGTGTACGATGATTTGCTCTCCGCGAAACATCGCCGTAGTAGCTGGATCGGCATCGATGCTAACTGCGGCGCCATTGATCGCCGAAACGAAGTTTGGTGAAAGGCTCGGTGCAGCTTCGTGTTCGATGCGCGTGCCGCTCGGATCGAGTAAGCCGACGCTGGCATAGAAGCCACTACTTGAGCTTTCGACGAGGTGACAGAACGTTTCTAGCACCGCCGACATCGGCTGGTTACTCGCCACCATTTCGAGAAGCAACTTTTCGCCGGCCAATAACGCCTCGGCCCGTTTACGATCGTCAATGTCGACGAGTGCGAAGTACCAAAGAACAACCTGCCCTGTAGCATCTCGTAAGGCCAAACCCCGCATGTGGAACCAGCGGTAGATCCCACCGGCATCGCGGTGACGGCCTTCAAAATCGAATGGCTCACCGCTCTCGAGTGACCGTTTTCGGGCGGCAAGCGCTCCTGGACGGTCATCCGGATGGAAGGTGCTTTGGCTCGGGTTATCCCTGAGTTCTTTGAGTGTGGCGCCGAAGTATTCTAGGACTTGTTTGTTCGCGTATTCGAGCCGGCCGTCTGGATTCGTGATGATGATGTGCACCGGAAGGCAATCCACGACTTGGCGGAAGCGGAAATACTGCTCACGCCAAGATTCATCTGCGAGCTTTCGCTCTTCAATGTCGGTATTTATTCCGCACCATTTTACGATCCGTCCAGACGCGTCCGCCACCGGCGAAGCCCTGAAGAGGAACGAGCGATGCTCGCCGTCGGAACGCCGTAAGCGCGCTTCCAGCTCGCCGGCTTCACCGGAATCGAGGATGGCTTGCCAGGCCCCGATCAGCCGCTCCTTGTCCTCGGGATGGACCGCAGCCAGCCAGCCCCAGCCGGCAGCTTCCTCAGCGCTAAGTCCAGTGTATTCGCACCAGCGACGATTGGTGAAATCCGCTTGGCCGTCAGGGAGTGCCGTCCACACTAGACCCGGGAGCGCATCAACGATGCGCCCGAGCTCGGTTTCCATTCCAGTACCCCTCGTGGCAATTCAACAATCATAATAGCCCATCTGACGGGCGGACATCCATTATACTTTGGTGTCGGTCTAGGGTCTGATTTTGCGGCGGAACCGATGCCAAAGTATCAATACCATCGCACAATGGATTCCGGTGCACCACCTGTGGTTAGATGGCATCCGTAAGCGCATCGTTACGCTTCAGTACCTCACTCGTAGTTTGAGGCCTATGCAAAATCATGCGAACCATCGATATGGATCATACCGGAAACGATAAGGATTTCGACCGCCGCCGTGAACTGCGGTCGTTCCTGATGCAATGCCGTACTAGCCTCGCACCGATCGAGCTGGGCTTGCCGCTCACCACGCGCCGCCGGGTTCAGGGCTTGCGGCGCGGGGAGGTCGCCGAACTCATCGGCGTGACCGTTGACTGGTATCGAGCCTTCGAAAGCGGACGGCCGGTGAGGGTCTCACCTCAGTTCGTCGCTCGAGTGGGTAGCGCGCTGCGCCTCACGCCGGCACAGCAAATGACACTGTTTCGGTTGTCGTTTCTCGAGATGTATCGACTTTTTGAGTTGATTCCTGTCCGAACGTGAAAGCAAAAGCCCGAACTGGCCGCGAGGCATCAATCTCCGGCGAAAGTGCTAAGGCTGTCGTCTCCCGCATGGCCATCGGCCGTGCAGGGAAGCGAAAATGAAAACGTCGCACCTGGGCCTTCGTTGGGAAGTGCCCAGATCTGACCTCGATGGCTCTCGATGATTGAACGGCTGACAGATAACCCGATCCCCATACCGCCATTTTTTGTCGTGTAGAACGCGTCGAAGATTTTTTCCAGGCCTTGAGGATCGAGACCCGGCCCGACATCTTGCACGGTCAGGCGCACGCGATCGCCTTCGTCTCGCTCCGTTCTAATCGCCAACTCTCTAGGACGATCATCGATGCCGCTCATCGCTTCGGAGGCGTTTAGGAGCAGGTTTAGGATGACTTGCTGGAGCTGGACACGGTCGCCTGTAATGGGCGGGAGATCGTCCGCAAGATCGGTCCGCAGGATCACCTGGCTTCTCTGAAGCTCGCTCCCCGACAGAGCAATCACTTCTCGTGTAGCCTCATTCAGGTGCACCGATTCAGTCGTGGCGTCTCCCTTTGAAAAGAGCGTGCGCAATCGCGCGATCACGTCAGAGGCACGGTGCCCATCGCGAATCGTGCGCCGCGCTGTTTCGCTTGCGCCATCAACATCTGGAGGATCGCCGGCAAGCATCCGCAGACAAGTGCCTGCGTTCGTGATAATGCCTGACAGCGGCTGGTTGATTTCGTGCGCGATCGATGCCGTGAATGCTCCGAGGCTCGTGACCCTCGCCACGCGTGCAAGCTCGGAGCGGGCCTTGCCGAGAGCATCATCCGCGAGTCGCCGTTCAGTTATATCCTGAATCGCACCGATAATCTCAAGCCGACCGTTTAGGTCCCGGGTCCCGTAAGCGATCGTATCCAGGTACTTGATCGAGCCGTCCGGCATCCGCAGGCGGATCTCGTAAGCAATGTCGTTGATGCCGGATCGTGCTAGGTTGATATTTTCAGAATACAACGGGATATCTTCCGGGTGGACTCGACTACCGATCCGCTCCAAGGTCACGGGCGCATCCTGCTCAAACTCGAAAATGCGATTGAGCGCCTCTGAAAATGAAATTTCGTCCGTGTCCACTCGCCAGGAAAAGCTGCCGGTCAAGCTTAGGCGTTGGCCTTCCGCGAGAAACAACTCGCTGCGCCGCAGCTCCTCCTCCGTCCGTTTCCGGTCGTCGATATCGGTGTTTATACCGTACCATTTGACCGTGATGCCGGACGAGTCACGCACCGGGTTGGTGCGAAACAGAAACCACCGGTACTCTCCGTCAAACCGGCGCAGCCGCCCTTCGCACTCGCCTGGCTCGTCAGCAGCCATCATGCGTTGCCAAGCGCCGATCAGATTGTTCAAGTCGTCAGGGTGAACCGCGACCGTCCAGCCCCAATCCTGCGCCTGTTCTGCCGAGAGGCTTACGTAGTCAAGATAGTGTTGGTTGAAGAATTCGGCGGAACCGTCTGGACGAGCCGACCACGCCAACGCGGGAATCGCGTTGACGATTTGGTCAAAATTACGTTCGCTCGCCCGTACGGCATCCTCAGCGCGCTTCCGGTCGTCAATATCGGTCAGCAGGATGCACCAGCCCGTGACACGACCTTCTGTTTCCGACATGGGAAGGGCGCGAACCTGAAACCATCGATACACGCCATCGGCTCGGCGGCAACGGTGTTCGATGTCGTAGGGAATTCCGGTTGTGACCGAATTCACCCACGCGGCGATTACGCCAGGCTGGTCATCTGGATGAACGGCGTCGCTGGTTGCCCAATGTTTCAGTTCTTCGGGCGTCCGACCAAAATATTCCAAGATCCGCCGGTTGAGAAGTTCAACCTCACCGGCCGCACTCATGGTACACACGAGCCCGGGAACGCTATCGACAATCTGACGGAAGTTGATGTCACGCGCGCGCTGCCGCAACTCGTCTTCGGCGCGTCTGCGGACCTCGATGTCCGTGTTAATGCCGCACCATTTGACGATCCGGCCGGCCGCATCGAACACCGGACTTTCGCGGAAGGCGAACCAGCGGTACTCCCCATCGAAGCGTCGCATGCGCGCTTCCAGTTCACGCGGCTCGCCCGAGTCGACGATGGACTTCCAGCCATCTAGCAGGCCGGCCAAGTCGTCGGGATGGATCGCCGCCAGCCACCCGTGGCCGTGGGCCTCGTCAACGGTGAGCCCGGTGAATTCGCACCAGCGTTGATTGACAAAATCGGCCTCCCCGTTCGGAAACGCCGTCCATACCAACCCGGGCAGAGCATCCACGACGCTGCGAAGCTCGCTATTCATTCAGGTCCCCCGTGGCATTCTTGAACCATTATAAATCACCCCGGCGCACCTCACAACACTTTGAACTTGCCCCTGCGCGCCTTCACGGCGATTAACGACCAACATACCCTCCGGATAGCCCGGCGGATGCGGGGTCCGTCACTTACTCCCTGAGCCGTCATTTTCGCTCTAGGATTTTTGGAGACACCAACTGTCTTGGAGTATTTCTAAATGCGGATCCTGGCCCTGAAAAAGTTCTGCCTGACAGGCATCATCATAGCGCTGACCGCCCTGTGTAGCGCGAGCCCGGCGTTTTCGCAGGCGACGCAGGCGCCGTTCGGCGAGGTCGCCCACCACGTGGTGCGGGTCGACGGAATTCGCTTCCACTATGTGACCGCTGGTTCAGGCGAACCGGTCGTCCTCATCCCCGGCTGGCCTGAAAGCTGGATCGCTTGGCGCAAGGTCATCCCGCTGATGGTAAAGGCCGGACGCCAAGTGTACGTGTTGGATCCGCGCGGCTTCGGCGACAGCGATAAGCCGGAAGGCGGCTACGACTTGGACACCGCCGCTCGCGACTTGCACGGCTTTCTGGTGGCCACTGGGCTCAGCCGGCCCGGCGGTGTCGATATCGTCGGACATGACGTCGGAACCTGGATCGCACATGCCGAGGCGGCGACGTATCCAGGCGACGTCAAGCGGCTCGTCGTGACCGAAGCCGTTATCCCCGGCGTTTCGCCGCCGGCTCCCGCCGGCATCCCGAGCGAAGCCGTGAATCTCAAGAGCTGGCAATTCGCCTTCACGCGGCTGGACGACTTACCCGAGGTCCTCGTTCAGGGACACGAACGCGCGTATCTCGCCTGGATCTTCTCGACGAAGACCACGCGCAGCTACGCCATCGAACCCGCTGCGCTCGACGAATATGTCCGTGTCCTGTCCGCACCGGGAGCCGCTCGCGCCAGCTTCGACTGGTACCGCAGCGCATTCAGTCCGGAAGGGCTTGCCCAAGCCCAAGTGCACGCCGCTCAGCGGCTGCCGATGCCCGTACTGGCACTCGGCGGAGATGAGGGCGTCGGCAACGCAATGTACACAACCATCGCGGCGCTCGGCGACCATGTAGAAGGCGGCGTGATAAAGGGCACCGAGAGGTGGTTCCGGATAATCGGACAGTCGGATAAGTGATGAGTCTGCTCGTTGCTGGTCGAAGAACGGCCGGCGAAGAGGAGCAGTCCATGAGACGACCCCGTCGGAACCACTCAGCGGCCTTCAAAGCGAAGGTGGCGGTTGCCGCGATCAAGGGCGACAAGACCCTGGCCGAGCTTGCTGAGCGATTTGATGTTCACCCCAATCAAATCACGCAGTGGAAATCGCAGCTTCTCGAACGCGCTGCTGGCGTCTTTGAAACCGCCGGCGAGAAGAGCGCAGCGGAGGGCCCGAACATCAAGGACCTTCATGCGAAGATTGGTCAGTTGGCGCTGGAGAACGATTTTTTATCCGGCGCGCTCGATCGCATCGGCGACTCGAGCGCAAAGCGATGATTGAACATGGGGTAGTGCTGCCCGTGACTCGTCAGGCCGAAATGTTGGGGCTCTCGCGATCGTCGGTGTATTACGAGGCTGTCGCGGTAACGGAATTCGATCTCGCGTTGATGCGGCGGATCGATGAATTGCATTTGGAGCGCCCGTTCTTGGGCGCTCGGATGCTGCGCTTGTTTTTGCAGCGTGATGGATATGTGGTCGGCCGGAGGCATGTCGGAACGCTGATGCGCCGGATGGGGATCGAGGCGTTGTACCGCAAGCGAAATACGAGCAAGAAGCACCCGGACCATCAGGTCTTTCCGTATCTTCTGCGCAACGTCGTCATCGATCAACCCAATCACGTGTGGGCAGCGGACATAACGTACATTCCGATGCGCCGCGGTTTCATTTATCTCTTCGCGATTCTCGATTGGGCAACGCGCAAGGTTCTCGCATGGTCGGTCTCGATCAGCCTCACGCCCGACTTCTGCATCGCCGCACTTGAAGCTGCGCTGGCCGAGCACGGTTGCCCTAAGATCTTCAACACCGATCAAGGCTCACAGTTCACGAGCAACGCCTTCGTCGAGGTCTTCGACGCAATCACAACGCAATTGAGCATGGACGGCAAGGGTTGCTGGCGTGACAATGTTTTCGTCGAACGGTTCTGGCGATCGATCAAGTACGAAGAAGTCTATCT
>PLTN01000081.1 GCA_003164495.1 Vulcanimicrobiota bacterium | reverse complement strand
TGAGGATGGCGATCGCTTCGTCGATGCCGCACAGCACCGAGTTGTTGCGCTGGAAGACTTGCATCCGCACGCGCGGACGGTAATCGTCGCGCTCGAGAATTTCGCGTGCGCGATTGAAGTACGTGTCCGAGTAATACCCGTCACGCATTTTCTCGACCGGCAGGTTGAAGATCGCCGGGTCGAGGCGATGCCGTCCGTTCGGAAGCATGGATGGCTTGTACGCAGACGTGGTATGTTTTCCTCGTCATGGCTGAATCGTTGACGAACGCGGAGATCGCCGGACGGCTCAAAGAGATCCGAACGCTCATGGAGTTTGCGGGCGAGCCGTTTTTCAAATTCATGGCCTACGAGCGCGCGGCCGAGACGATCGAAAACGCCGCACCGCTCGGCGACGTGCTGGCCGGCGGCCGGCTCCAAGAATTGCCCGGCGTCGGAAAAACGATCGCCGCGCGCATCGCCGAACTCTGCGAAACCGGCACGTGCGGCTATCTCGAGGAATTGCGCGCGAAGTATCCGTCGACGCTGCTGGAAGTGCTGGGCGTCGGCGGCGTGGGCATGAAAACCGCGCAGCAGCTGTTCGAGAAGCTCGGGGTCGCCTCGCTCGCCGATCTGCAGAAGGCGCTCGAAGCGGGCGCGCTGAGCGAGATCCCGCGGCTGGGGAAGAAGTCGATCGAGAACATCCGGCGCGGCGTGCTGGCCTATCAAGGCCGCAGCAAACGCACGCCGCTCGGCATCGCGGCGCCGCTAGCGCAGGAGATCACGGCCTACCTCGCCGCCAACTCGCCCGCCAACGACCTCACGCCGGCCGGCAGTCTGCGCCGTAACGAGCCGACCGTCGGCGACATCGACATCGTCTGCACGTCGGACGAACCCGACGCGGTCATCGCGGCGTTCACCCGTTGGGAGCGGGCCGAAGCCGTGCTCGCCGAGGGCGGCACGAAGGCCAGCATTTGGCTCGCCGGTGGACTGCAGATCGACTTGCGCGTGCTGCCCGCGCACGTCTACGGCAACTTGCTGCAGCACTTCACCGGCAGCCGCGAACACAATATTCAGCTGCGCGAACTCGCGGTGCGGAAGAACCTGCGCGTGAGCGAGAACGGCATCGTCGATCTCAGCGACGGCCGTCTCATCGTGTGCCGCACCGAAGCCGAGGTGTACGCCGCACTCGGCTTGATGGAGATCCCGCCCGAGATGCGCCTGGGCGTGGGCGAGATCGAGGCCGCGCGCGACGGAACGCTGCCGCAGGTCGTGGCGCTCGGCGATCTGCGCGGCGATTTTCACATGCACACGCGCTGGAGCGACGGCTCCGACACGCTCGAAGCGATGGTCGCGGCGGCCGCGGCCCGCGGCTACGAATACCACTCGATCACCGATCACTCGCCGGGCCGCGGCAGCGGGCTCGCCCCTTCGGAACTGCGCGCTCAACGCGCCGAGGTGCGGGCACTAGGCGAACGCTTCAACATCCGGACCCTCGCTTCGGCCGAAGTCGACATCCGGGCCGACGGTTCGCTCGATTATGATGACGAGTTGCTCGCCGAGCTGGACATCGTGGTTGCGAGCGTCCATGCGAGCTACAACCAGACGCGTGACGAGATGACCGCGCGGCTGATCCGTGCATGCGAAAATCCGTACGTTACCATCATCGGTCACCCCACCGGCCGCAACGTCGAGAACGGGTTTCCGGGATACGAGATCGACTCCGATGCGCTCTTCGCGGCGGCCGCGCGCACCGGGACCGCGCTCGAGATCGACGGTCAGCCGGCCCGGCTGGATATGCCCAGCGGCCTGGCCCGCCGGGCGCGCGAGTTCGGGGTGACGTTCGCCTGCGATTCCGACGCCCATGGCTCAGCCCAGCTTAGCAACGTAGCGTACGCGATTGGGCAGGCCCGGCGCGCGTGGATCACGCCCGCTGAGGTGCTCAACGCACGCTCCCTCGCGGGGGTACTGGCTTTTGTTAAGACGAAGCGTGGAAGCGTCCCTATATGAAGGAACCGCCGACACCCTCGCGTGAGGACGAGCGTCTCACCGCGCTCGCGGAATACAACCTCCTCGATGCTCCGTACGAGGAAGTTTTCGACGCGTTCGCTCGCGTCGCGGCGACGAGTTGCGGGACCCCGGTTGCGGTGATTGCCATCGCCGGCCGCGAGCGGGTGCGTTTCACGGCCCACTACGGACTCAACGACCTCGAGGATACGCCGTTCGAGGGCTCGTTCACGTCGTACGCGTTCGAGAGCTCCGACATCCTGGAAGTTCCGGATGCCCGGCTCGACCCACGGTTCGCCAAAAGCAAATACGTGATCGGGAACGCGCAGGTCACGGGTATGCCGAACCTCGTGTTCTACGCCGCCGCGCCGCTGATCACGCCGGCCGGCGTTCCGATCGGCACGATCGCGGTCGTCGACGATCGGCCGCACACCCTCACGGGCGATCAGCGCGCCGGACTGCGTGCGATCGCCGACGTGGTGATGGACCAGCTCGAACTGCGCCGCCGCATCACGGCCGACCAGAGCGAGGTGAACGAACGCCTCCAGATGCTCTCCGCCGCGATGGAAGCGACGGAAGAAGCCGTGGTTATCTCGCGCATCGGTCCGACGGCCGAGGATGCGGTGAAAGTTATCTACGCGAACCAAGCGTACTTGCGCAGCAAGGGCGCGACGATGGCCGACGTCATCGGCACGAACGCGCGCCAGTTCGTGGGGCCGAAGACCGACGCGACGGTGCTCTACAAACTGCGCGAAGCGTTGTGCCGCGGCGAAGCGGCGCGCGCCGAGTTCGTCACCTACCGGCTCGACGGATCGCACTACTACGCCGCTGCGTCGGCGCAGCCGCTGGTCGACGCCGACGGCAAGACCAGCCGCTACGTGCTGATGCTGCACGACATCACCGAATCCGTGCTGCGCGGAGCGGAACTCGCGATGCAGAACGAGCGCTTGACCTCGCTCACCGCCGTCGCGCGCGGCATCTTCGCGGCCCTCGAACCGCACGCGCTGGTGGAAGCGCTGGTCGGGGGCGTGCGCGAACTGATCGGTGCCGAATCGCGTTTGCTCGTCGCGCGGCCCAACGGCGGCTTCGCGCTGACCAAAGATCTGCTGGTGCCCGAACGCGCTGCGTCGGGCGGCGACGCGTTCGTCGAGGCCGCGAGCCGGAGCGAAGGCGCACTTCTCGACGACGGCGAGCGCCGCGCCGCGATCCGCATCCCCGGGTCGCTCGGCCAAACGCGCTACATTCTCGACGTGCGCAGCGACCGGCGCCTGCACCAAGCCGACGTCTTCGCGGTCGGCCTGCTGGGCCAATATTTCGCGGTAGCCGCGCGCAACGTCGAACTCTACGGCGAACTGCAAGCGCGCCGCGCGGCGGTCGTCGAGCTCAACCAAGTCAAGAACGATCTGATCGCGATGCTCGCGCACGACTTTAAGGGGCCCCTCACCACGATCGTCGGTTTTGCCGACGTGCTCGCGGAAGACGAACGCTTCGATGAAGAATCGCGCAAGTTCCTCACGATGATCTCGTCGAGCGCGATGCGTCTGGCCAGCCTCGCGACCGACACGCTCGCACTCTCGCGTTTGGAGCAGAACGAACTCACGCTCGAACTCGAAGAGTTCGACCTCGTCGCGCTGGTGCAGGACATCGTTCGCGTGTTCAGCGTGACGCGCACGATCGATCTGCGCACCGACCGCCCCGAATTGCGGATCGGCGGCGACCCGGGACGTTTGCGTCAGGTCTTCGAGAACTTGATCGGCAACGCGATCAAGTACTCACCCGGCGGCGAAGCGATCGAGGTCAACCTGCGTGCCAAGGGCCGCGGCGTCGAGGTCAGCGTGCGCGATCACGGCATCGGTATTCCCGAAGCCGATAAGGCGAAGCTGTTCGGCCGTTTCGCGCGTGCGCAAAACGCGCGTGCGCTCGGCATCAGCGGTACCGGTTTCGGGCTCTACCTCACGAAGACGATCGTCGAGATGCACGGCGGCACGATCAACGTCGATTCGACCGAAGGCGAAGGCAGCACGTTCCGCACGTTCTTGCCGGCGGCCGTCGCCGCCACGCGTCCGCGTCATCGCCGCTTCATCCTCGTCGAAGCCGACGGCGACGCCAAATCGTACGTCGCGCACACGCTGCGCGACGACGGCTTCGCCGCCACGGTCGTCGCCGACGGCACCGAAATGCTCGCGACGATCGACGAGCTGCAGTTCGACGCCGCCATCGTCGATACCGAACGCGTCGGCATGCCGCTCGAAGAATTCGTTCGCCGCGTGGCCGGCCGCACCGCGCTGATCCGCGTCGACTCGAGCGCAGTTGAAGAAACCCCCGGCTGGGACGGCTACATCGTCAAACCGTTCCTCACCAAAGATTTGCAAGCCGCGATCGAATCCGCGATCATGCGCCACCCCAAAATGAAAGCCGAACCCTCCGTCGCCTACTCGTGAGGATTCACGGAACGTGAATCCACTACGGTAAGTACGGTTCCACAACGTGCGCGGCGAGCACGACGGCGATTAGGATCGCGATGCCGATGTAGAACGGCGCGCGCGGGAACGTGGCTTGGCCTTTGCGCACGGTCGTGAAATACAGGTGCTGCAGATAACCGCAGAAGCAGAGCGCGGCGAGCGCGACGACGGCTCCGCCGCGCACGTCGGCATCGGGGCGCGGGATCCACAGGCCGTAGATCTGCACCGCTTCGAGCATGAGGAAAAGCGCGCACAGCGCCCACGGACGGGGTCCGGAAACGCCGCGGGCCACGCGCGCCGTCCCGATCAGACCATACGCCGCGAACACCGCGAAGAGCGCGATCCCGGCATAACGGGCGATCAATTGGGTCACGTGCACTCGCTCATCACCGGGGACTTCGGGCCGTAGGAAGCGGCTCCCGGCGGGGCGCAACGGTCGTTATGAAACGTCGTCTTGCCGCTCTTCTCGTATTGCTGCTCTCGGCTACGCTCTCGCCGGCGCAACCGGCGAGCGCGTACGAACCGCACGTGCTGCGCTACGCCGACACGCTCGACATCAACACGCTCAACCCGTTCATCGCGACATCGGGAAACATCGTCACGCTCTCGGAACTGACGGCGGCCTTTTTCACGCGGCTCGATCCGAAGGGCAATCCCGTGCCCGAGCTCGTGACCGTGATCCCGACGCAACAGAACGGCGGCATCAGCGCCGACGGCAAGACGATCACTTGGCACCTGCGGCATGGCGTGAAGTGGAGCGACGGCCGGCCGTTCGATTCGAGCGACGTGACTTATACGTGGCGCGTCGCGCAGGATAAGACCAACAACATCGCCGTGCGCGATGTTTGGGACCGGCTCAGCAGCATCACGGCTCCGGATAAATACACCGTCGTCTTCAAGTTGAAGGAACCCTACGCGACGGCCATCGTCGACTATTTCGACACGCAGAGCAACACGGCGATTCTTCCGCAGCACATCCTCGGGCCGGGCACGAATTTCAACCAGTCGCCGTACAATGCGCTGCCGGTCGGCATCGGGCCGTTCCGCTACACCGCGTTTAATCGCGGCGCGACGGTCGAGATGGAGGCGAACCCGTACTACTTTCGCGGCCTGCCGAAGCTGCACAAGATCATCTACAAGATGGTCTCCGACGACAACACCGACATGACGCAACTCACCACCGGCGAACTCGATTTGTGGGATACCATCAACGGCACGATGGCGGCCGGCGCCAAGGCGCTGCCGGGGAAGAGCTGGACGGCGCGGCTGAGCTTCTTCATGTCGGCCATCTTCTTCAACACGACCAAGCCGCAACTCAAGGATCCGGCCGTGCGGCGCGCATTGCGCTTGGCGACGAACCGGCCGCTGATCTTCGACAAAGTCGTGCTGCGCAACGGCGTGATGACGGAATCCGTGATTCCGCGCGAAGCGCACGGTTATCTCGATCTGCCGGTGACGAAGTACGATCCAAATGCCGCCGAAGCCATGCTCGACGCCGCCGGCTGGAAGCGCGGGCCCGACGGCGTGCGGCACAAGAACGGCGTGACGCTTTCGCTGGAGATCGTGATCCCGAGCGGCTACGGTCCGAGCGAAACGCTGGCCAATTTGCTGCAAAGCGACTACTCGAAGATCGGCGTTGCGGCATCGATTCGTACCTATGCCAGCGGCCAGTTCTTCGGACCGTACTCGGCCGGCGGCATCGTGCAGACCGGCAAGTTCGACGCGGTGCTGCACTCGCAGTCGCTGGGGCCGGTTTACAGCAATGTCAACGGCGTGTTGACCTGCAACACGATCCCGCCCAACGGCTTCAACGAAACGCACTACTGCAACAAGAAAGTCGACCAGCTGAACGACGCCTACCTGCACACCTACGATCGCAGCGCGCAAGACAAAGCGTCGGCCGAGATCCAGCGCATCGTCGACAACGACGCGCCCCTGATCATGCTATACGAACGAACCTTCTTGGCCGTTTACGACAAGCGCCTAACGGGTTACCACCCCAACTTCTTCTCGAATTGGGGTGGCGACCCATGGAACATCGACATCTAGCGCTCCGCTCGGGATGACAATGGGGCTAGGCGGTTGCCGTTATTGGGGCCGGGGCTGGTTTCTTCGTGATGAACGGTAAGATCATCGCGATCAGGAGCATGACGGCCATCGGCAGCAGTGCTCCCGAAAACGATCCGGTCTTGTCCTTGACCGCGCCCGCGATGTACGGGCCGACCAAGCCGCCGAGGCCCCAGGCCGTGATGATGTACCCGTAGTTCTGACCGAGATACTTCGTACCGAAGTAGTCGGCGTTGAACGACGGCATCGTGCCGAAACCACCGCCGTAGCACAATAGGATGATCGCGAAGGCGATCAGCACCGCGGCCACGCTGTGCAAGCCGGCGAGTAGGAAGAAGATCACGACCTGGCAGCCGTAGATGCACACCCACGTCATGTTGCGTCCGATACGATCCGAGACCGCGCCCCAGAAGAAGCGGCCCAGACCGTTGAACACCGCGACGAACGCGTACGCGCTGATCGCCGTTCCGGTGAGGGCTTTGATCGCGTCCGGATCCGTGACGCCCTTCGAGATCAGTTCGCGAATGATCGGCACCGCGTTCGAGACGATCAGGATGCCGGCCACGACGTTGAGGAACAGCATTAGCCAGAGCAGATAGAGTTGCGGCATGCGCAGCACTTGCGCCGGCGTGTACGAGCCCTCGTGGGAAGCCGCCGCAGCCGTCGCGCCGGCCACGCTGTAGCCGGCGGGCGGATTCTGCAGCAGTATCGCGCACAGCCCGCCGACGATCGCGTACACGATCCCGCTGACGAGCAGCACTTGCATGATTGCCGCAACGTCGGCCGCAGGCATCGCGTGGGCGGCGGCGTCGAACGGCGTGCCGGCGGCAACTGCCGCCGACTTGGCATCGGCATACGCGCCCGCATCCTTTGAGGCTTGTACGAATCCGGGAATTGCCTTGAGCACGAAGCCGTAGATGAACGCGCCGAGGCCGAAGCCCATCACGACCATACCGCTGGCCAGCCCGCGCTTATCGGGGAACCACTTCGTGACCGTCGCGACCGGCGTGATGTACGCCATGCCGTTGCCGAAGCCGCCGATCACGCCGTAGGTCACGTCCCACCACCACACGTCGTGCGGGCCGACCGCCGCGAGCAGGTTACCGATGCCCCACAGCACGATGCCGGTAATCGTGACGTTGCGCGGTCCGACCTTGTCTTGCCAGCGCCCGCCGACCACCGCACCGATCCCGATGAAGAAGATCGCGAGACCGAACACGAGGCTGGCCTGCGTCGATGACCACCCGAACGAGGCGATCACGGGTTGCGTGAAGTTGCTCCACGCGTAGACCGTTCCGGCGAGGATCATCACCAGGACCCCCGCCCAGGCGATCGCCCAGCGATTGCCCGTAGCCGCTGTATCTGCCATGAGAAAGCTCCCTCCAACACACTCGGGCCCTGCTTAGGAAAGCAGAGCTAGCTGTTCAGGAAGACCTTGGTGGCCTGAAAACCAGTTCCTCTAGAAACGGCCTTCAGCGAATTTTTATTCCCACGCCAGCGCGAGCACCCGTGGACCGAGGCNNGGGCATTCGGCGACGGAGCGAACCCCTCCGTTGCCGAAAAGCGACGGATGGACGGTTCCCTGACGATATACGCGAACGGCCGCTTCTGCCGCTACGACGAGGCGAAAATCGGCCTCATGACGCACGCGCTGCACTACGGCACGGGGTGCTTCGAGGGCGTGCGCGGCTTCTGGTCGACGCGCGATGAGGAGCTCTATCTCTTCCAGCTCGAGGATCACTACGAGCGCCTTCACGCCTCGGCCAAGATCCTCATGATGAAGGTGCCGCACACCGTTGCGGAACTCGTCAAGATCACGACCGAGCTGTGCGCACGCAACAACTTCCGCGGCGACGTCTACGTGCGTCCGCTGATGTACAAATCGAACGAAGAGATCGGCGTGCGGCTGCACGACGTGCGCGACGCGCTGGCGATCGTGGCGATGCCGTTCGACCGCTATTTCGACGCGACCGCGGGTTTGAATTGTACCGTGAGCGCCTGGCGGCGCATCGACGACACGACCGCGCCCGCGCGCGCCAAAGTGACCGGCGTGTACATCAACTCCGCGCTCGCCAAGAGCGAGGCGGTGCTGAACGGGTACGACGAGGCGATCTTGCTCTCGGCCGACGGTCACGTCTCCGAAGGCAGCGCCGAGAACATCTTCATCGTAAAGAAGGGCGTGATCTACACGCCCGACGCTTCCCAGAACATCCTCGAAGGCTGTACGCGAAAAACGCTGATGACGCTGGCCGAGGCGGAGTTCGGGTTAACCGTGGTCGAGCGAGCGATCGACCGCAGCGAGCTCTTCACCGCCGACGAGGTCTTCATCAGCGGCAGTGCGGCCGGACTGCAGTTCGTGCGCGCCGTCGATCACCGCGTCGTCGGTGACGGCACGCAAGGCCCGATCGCGAAGAAGCTCGCCGACCTCTACGACAAGGTCGTGCGCGGCGCGCTGCCCACGTATCACGGTTGGCTCACGCGTACCTACGGTAGCCGCAAAGCGGCGGCGGTCTAAGCTCAGGCGAGGGTTTTCGCGGCCAGGCGCGCGGCCATTTCCGCGGCCGCGACCGATTCGAGACGTCCGCCGGCCGCGAGCAAATCGCCGAGGCGTTCGGCGGACAACTGCGCGCGCAAATTCGCGAACAAGCTGTCGCGCAGCGATTTGGCCACCGTCTCGCGGCGGATACCGAACGATGCGAACGCGGAATCCGCAAAGCCCATGAGCCGCGCGGCGGTCTCGGGCGCGTTGCCCGCGAGGGCGTAGGCGGCGGCACCTTGGATGACGAGCGCGAGACCGAGCGTGTTCTCGGTGCGGCGCACGATCTCGAGGGCCTCGCCGAGCGCCTCCGCGACGCCTTCGAGCCGTCCGATCGAGAGCGAGAACTGCACGACGTCGGAGAGCGCGTTCACGAGTCCGCGGCGGTCGCTGATATCACGCCGCACGTCGGCGGCGGTGCGTGCTGCGGAGATCGCTTCATCGAAGCGCCCCAACCGGAAGTACAAGTTGCTCATGCCGTGGTGCGAGAGCGCGAGGCCGAAGTCGTTCTCGAGCACGCGGCAGAGCGAGATGCTCTCCTCGTACATGACCTCGGCTTCAAGCGGATCGGAGCCGGTGAGAAAGTTCGCGAGGCGGCGCAAGAAGCTCGCCTGATAGACGAAGTCGTGCACGTCGCGCGCGAGTTCGAGCCCTTCGCGCGCGACGACCGCGGCTTCTTCTAGCCGGTCGTTGTGCAGGAGCGCCGTCGCGTAGGCGTTCAGCGCTTCGAGCCGCCATTTCGTTTCCGGTGCCTCGCGCAGTAACTCGTACGCTTCTTCGGCCGCTTCGAGTTCGGCTTCGGTGCCGCCGAAGGCGCCGTAGCGTGACGCGAGTTCGGCGCGGCGGGTCAGCACGCGTCCGCGCAGGTGCGGGCGCTTGCCGGCGGCGAGCGCGTCGCGCGCGTAGGTGTTCCAATTCGCCCATTCGCTCCAGCGCCCGAGCGACGACGTCTCCACCAGCGCGGCGCAGATTTCGACGCCCGTCAGCGGATCGTGGCCGTCGCGTAGCGTCCACTCGAGGGCAGCCCGCACGTTGTCGAGTTCTTCGATCAACGGTGCGATCCAAGCGCGATAGGAGCCTTGCCCTTCGGCCAAGCTCGCCGCATCGACTTGCATGCGATAGTAGGCCGCATGACGGGCGCTGACGGCTTGGCGTTCGCCGCCGTCGTCGAGTTTTTCGGCCGCGTACTCGCGCGTCGACTCCAACAGCCGGTAACGCGGCGCTTCGAACACGACGAGCGATTTGTCGACGAGCGCCGAGAGCGCGCCGAAGATCACGTCGGGCGAGAGTGCGTCGTCGGCGCACACGTCGAGGATGGCCGGCAGCGTGCAGCCGCCGGTGAACACGGCCAGCCGTGCGAAGAGCGTCCGCTCGGCCGCACCCAGCAGGTCGTAGCTCCAGTCGATCGTCGCCCGCAGCGTCTGCTGGTGCGGCAGCGCGCTGCGGTCGTTGGCGCTCAGCAAGCGGAAGCGCGAGTCGAGCAGCGCCGCGATCTGGGCCACGTCGAGTACGCGCACGCGCGCGGCGGCGAGTTCGATTGCGAGCGCGATACCGTCGAGGCGCCGGCAGATCTCGGCGATGAGCGGCGCGTTGGCATCGGTGAGCGTGAACGTGTCGTCCGCGGCACGGGCGCGTTCGACGAACAGCGCGACGGCGGAATACGCGGCCGCATCGACCGCGCGCAGCGGCGCGTTTGCCAGCGGAATGGCGTGGGGCGGAACGCGATACGTGGCTTCGCCCGCCACGCCGAGCGGTTCGCGGCTGGTCGAGAGCACGCGAATGCGCGGCGCATCGCGCACGATGGCGGCGATCGTGCGGGCGGCCGTCGCGACGAGGTGCTCGCAGTTGTCGATCACCAACAGCAGGTGGCGTTCGCGCAGCGCGGCTAGGAGCGAAGAGAGCGACGAGCGATCGGCGTGTTCTTCGACGCCGAAGAGCGTGGAGAAGGCGGAGACGACGTGCGCTTCATCGCCGAGCGGCGCCAACTCCACGAGCCACACGCCGTCGGGATACCGCGCGAGCTGGCGGCGTGCGACCTCGAGCGAGAGCCGCGTCTTCCCGACGCCGCCCGCGCCGAGCAGCGTGACGACGCGGTATTCGCCAAGGAGATCCTCGACGCGCGCGACGTCGTCGTCCCGGCCGATCAGCGTTGCGCTCGCAACCGGCAAGTTGTTCGGCGTCGGCAGCAGCGAGAGCGGGCGTTCGTAGGTATCGACGTCGGAGGGATCGACCACGACGATACGGTCGCGCCCGGTGCCTTTGGCACGGTAGAGCGCGCGATCGGCGCTCTCGAGCAATTCGCGATAATGCGCGCCGCGCTTGGGAACGGTCGAGGCCACGCCCACGCTGACCGTCACGATCCCGCGCGGCGCCGATTCGTGCGGGATCGCAAGCTCTTCCACCGCCGCGCGCAAGCGTTCCGCCACTTTCGATGCGCAGCGCGATTCGGAGTCGGGGATCACGACCCCGAATTCCTCGCCGCCGTACCGCGCGAAGCAATCGGTCGCGCGCACCACGCTTTCTTTGCACGCGCGCGCGATCCGGCGCAGACACGCATCGCCTTGCGGATGTCCGTAGGCGTCGTTGTAGTTCTTGAAGTGGTCGATATCGAGCAAGGCGATCGCGATCGGCCGCTTCGCGCGGATCGCGCGGGTCCACTCACGGTCGAGCGCGGCGTCGAACGCGCGCCGGTTCGGCACGCCCGTGAGCCCGTCCATGATCGTGAGCTCCTCGAGGTGCCGCGCATGCTCGCGCAGCGCCGCTTTCTGCAGCGCGAGCGACAGATAGCCGGCAAAGGCCTCGCAGAGCGCGAGCCCGTCTTCGTCGTAGACGTCGCGGCGCGAGATCATCCACACGGCACCGCTCACCCGGCCGTCGTCGCGTAGCGCCGCGTAGGCCCGGTTGAGATCGAGCCGCGGCACGCCGTCGGCCAGCACGGCGCGGGCGATGGCATCGTCGACGACGTCTTTGCAAGCCGTGAAGCTCGAGCGCGTGCGGCGCCAACGGACGGTGCAGCCCTGCGAATCGGCCAGGGCCAGCGTCACCTCGCTCGCATCGGCAGCGCGCAGCAGCCGCGAGCACGCCGCATCGAGGATCGTCTCGAGCGGCCCGCTGCCGTTGATCAAAGCGGCCGTCTCGCGCAACACGTCGCGAACCGCCTGGCGACGGCTATCGGGTCGAGGTTGAAACATGGACCCGATATGTTCGCAGGTGTACGGTCCGGACCAGTTGGCCGTTCGGCCGAGAAGCGAGCCCTAGGGCGCTACATGAGCCGTTCGGGGACGATCGGCAGATCGCGCACGCGCCGGCCGCTGGCGTGGTAGACCGCGTTCGCGACCGCCGCTGCCACTCCGGTGATCCCGATCTCGCCGACCCCCCGCACGCCGAGGGCATTGAACGTGACGTCGGGATGGTCGACGAAGCCGATCTCGATCGGCGGCACGTCGGCATTGACCGGCACGCGATAGTCGGCCAGGTTGTTGGCGACGATCGCACCGGTGCGCGGGTCGCGCACGGTGTCTTCCAGCAGCGCCATTCCGAGGCCCATGATGATCCCGCCGATCATCTGCGAGCGCGCCGTCTTCGGGTTGAGGATGCGCCCGCAATCGAAGACGCCGGTGAACCGCGCGACCCGTAGCCGCGCGAGGTCTTCGTCGTAGCGCACTTCGCAGAACTGCGCGCCGAAGGAATGGAACGAATGTTTTTCCTCATCGACTTCGCCCGAGCCCGAGCCTGAGGCCTCAAGGCCCGCCGGCGCGTCCGCGACGTTGCCGCCGGCGAGCCGCTTGAGCGCCTCGCACGCGTCGACGAGCGGCGGCATCACGCTCGCCGTGCTCTGCGAGCCGCCCGCGACCGGCGCCTTCGGATACGCCGAGCTGCCGATCTTCACCGTCACGGCGTCGAGCGGAATGGCGAGCGTGTCGGCCGCGACTTGCGCGATGATGGTGTACATGCCCGTGCCGAGATCGTGCGTCGCGCACTCGATCGTGACGCGGCCGCCGCCGTCGGTGCGCGCGTGCACCTCGGTGGCGCCGGCCATCGCGGGATACGTAGCCGTTGCCATGCCGTAGCCGACGAACTCGTTGCCGGCACGCATCGAACGCGGTTCCGGCGTGCGCTTCTCCCAGCCGAAGCGCCGCGCGCCTTCGCGGTAGCATTCGAGCAGATGTTTGCTCGAGAACGGCGCGTTGTGGTTGGAGGGATCTTTCTCGGCATGGTTGCGCACGCGCAGTTCGAGCGGATCGACATTCACCGCGTAGGCGAGTTCGTCGAGCGCCGATTCGAGGGCGAACAAACCGGGACTCTCACCCGGCGCGCGCATCGGTGCCGGCGTCGCGATGTTGAGCCGTACCGTGTGGTGCGAAGTCCGCAGGTTCGGAATCGCATAGAGCATCGGCGTCGTCTTGCCGGCCGGCTCGTTGAAGTCGCCGGCGAAGCTGTTCGTGTCGATCACGTCGTGCACGAGGCCGGTGATCGCGCCGAACGGCGTAGCGGCGATGCGAATGCGCTGTTCGGTTTCCGAGCGATGACCGTTCGTGCTGAAGAACTGCGCCCGATCGACGACCAGCTTAACGGTTTTGCCGAGCGCTTTCGCCGCCATCGCCGCGATGACGGTGTGCGCCCACACGAAGCCCTTCGAACCGAAGCCGCCGCCGATGAAGGGCGAGATCACATGGACCTTTTCCGGATCGAGGTCGAAGAAGTGCGCGAGCGTGAGCTGCGTGCCGTTCACCCACTGCGTCGCGTCGTACACGGTCAGCTCGTCGCCCGACCACGAGGCCACCGTGGCGGCGGTCTCCATGGCGTTGTGCGTTTCGGCCGGCGTCGTGTAGCAGAGATCGAGCGTCACGGGCGCCGTCTTTAGCGCCGCGTCGACGTCGCCGCGCTCGATGTTGAGCGGCGAGCCGAAGAACGTCTCGACCTTTTCTTTGCGGGCTCGCGTTTCCGCGGTGATCGCGGTGAGGGGCGGCAGCTCGTCGTAGTCGATGCGCAGCAGCGCGGCGGCGCCGGTCGCGGCTTCGAGCGTCGTCGCGATCACGGCGGCGACGTTTTGTCCCCAGTAGAGGATCTCATCGCCTTGCAGCGGCGGAAGCTTCGGCTCCATGAACACGCGCTGGAAATCGAAGCCGGTGGGCGTTACGCGCGGCGCGTTGCGATGCGTGAGTACCTCGACCACGCCGGCGACGGCGCGCGCGGCGCTTTCGTCGATCGTGCGAATGCGGCCGCGGGCGATCGTGCTTTGCACCAGCACGGCAAAGAGCGGATGTTCGACCGGCGCGTCGGCCGCGTACATCGCGGTACCGGTGACCTTGAGCGGCCCGTCGATGCGATCGGTGGGGCTGCCGGTGTGGGTGCGTTGACGTTCGGCAACCGTCGTCATGACGCGCTCGCCGCCAGCGTTTCGAGCACCCGGACGATCGCGCGCTTCGCAAGCTCGACCTTGAACGCGTTGTACGGCGTCGTCACGGCGCCGGTGAATGCCGCATCCGCCGCGCGGCGGAACAGTTCGGGGCCGGCCTGCCCGCCGTCGAGCACGCGTTCGGCATCTTGAGCGCGCCACGGCACGGTGCCCACGCCGCCGAGCGCAAGCCGCGAACGGGTGATCGTGCCGTCGTGACCGATCTCGAGCGACGCGCCGGCCGACACGAGCGCGAATTCATACGAGGCGCGGTCGCGCAGCTTCAGGTAGTGCGAGCGCCGATAGAGCGGTGCGGGTGCGAGTTCCACCGCCACGATCACGTCGCCGCGTTCGAGCACGGTCTCGCGCTCGGGCCGCTCTTCGGGGAGCCGGTAGAATTGGTCGAGCGTGAGGCGTACTTCGCCGTCGGCGCGCATGACGATCACCGTTGCATCGAGCGCCGCGAGCGCCACCGCCATGTCGCTGGCGTGCGTTGCGATACACGACTCGCTCGTGCCGAGCACGGCGTGTCCGCGGCTGACGCCCGCCCGCGCGTCGCAGCCGCTGCCGGGTTCGCGTTTGTTGCAGCGCGAGACGTTATCGCGGAAGTACGTGCAACGNNTCGCGCACGATCGTCGGATCGTCGGCGACGTCGGAATTGCGCGCGAGCGCGCCGATGCGAACGTGCTGCGGCGTGACGTCGATCGCGGCGAGCGGCAGGGCGTTGATGTCGATCACCGCCGCCGGACGCTCGACGCCGGCCTTCATCAGGTCGAGCAGCGTCGTGCCGCCCGCGATCATCTGGGCGCGCGGATCCTCGAGCAACGCGGCGCGCGCGCGCGCGAGCGAATCAACGCGCTGATAGGTGAACGGCTGCATCAGGCGCTACGCTCCGCAACGGCGCCGATCGCGTCGACGATGTTCGGATATGCGCCGCAACGGCAGATGTTGCCGCTCATCCGTTCGCGGATCGTCTCGGGGTCGAGCGTGCGCCCCTCAGCCAGCAAGCCGAGGGCCGACATGATCTGGCCGCTCGTGCAGAAGCCGCACTGAAACGCGTCGTGCTCCACGAACGCTTGCTGCAGCGGGTGCAGGCGGCCGTCGCCGGCCACGCCCTCGATCGTAGTCACGTCGTCGTCGCCGTGCATCAGCGCGAGCGTCAAGCAGCTGAGCACCCGCCGGCCGTTGACCAGCACCGTGCACGCGCCGCACTGCCCGCGGTCGCAGCCTTTCTTCGTGCCGGTGAGTCCGGCGTGCTCGCGCAGCGCGTCGAGGAGCGTCGTCTCGGGCACGAGGTCGACCTCATGCACGGAACCATTGATCCGAAGTGAGTACCGCATCATCTCCCTGCTCTATACCCCGCCGTCCGGGGAATCCGCGGTTCTAGATCGCCGGCGGGTTATCCGCGGTGGGAGCGGGCGGATTGTCGGGGAGCGCGTTCGCCGGCTGGTTCTGCGGCGTCCACATCTGGAGGTCGCGTTCCGGGTTGCCGCTTGTATCTTTGCTGGAGGCGGTCGTCGCCGCGGCGGCGGCCGGGAGCGCCGGCGCCGCATCGAACGGCGCCGCCGTATAATCGTTGGCCACGCGCCAGGCGTTGAAGCGCACCAGCTCGTGATAGGCGATACGCGAGACGCCTTGGATGAACGAGTAGCCGGCGTCCAGCGTGGAGAGGTTGGTGGCCATCACCGCGATCGCGTACGGCTCGCTGTTGAGGTACACTACGCCGACGTCGTTGAGCGTGTCGTGGAGTTCGCCGGTTTTGTGCGCGATCGTCGTGCCTTTCGGCAGCGGCACCGGGATCAGACCGTTGTGGTGCTGGCCGGTCATGATCGCGATCATCTCGCGCGACGACCACTCGTCGATCAGTTGATAGCGCGCCATCGCGGTCATCAGCTTGACCATGTCGTTGGCGCTCGAGCGCAGCGCGTAGCGGATCGGGCCTTCGGAGCGGATGTAGTCGTGGAGGCTCGTCTGCGTGAGGCCGAGATCGGTCATCTCCTCGTTGATCGCACCGCGGTGGACCAAGCGAATGAGCATGTTCGTGGCGGTGTTGTCGCTGACCGTGATCATCAGCGTGAGCAGGCGCGACACCGTGTACTTCGAGCCGGCGGGTGCATCGCAGAGATCGCCCGAGCCCCAGTCGCGGTCGCTTGCCTGGAGCGTGACCTTGCGGTTGAGGTCGAAATCGCCGTGTTCGAGGCGTTTGAACACCTCGACCATCACCGGAATCTTGATCGTCGACGCCGCCGGCATTTGCGCGTTGGCGTTCACCGACGTGCTCAAGCCGGTGGTGAGATCCTCGACCATGATGCCGACGTTGCCGGGTGCGTGCATCGACATCGTGGAGAGTTCGGTCTGCAGCACGCCGAGCGGGCCCGGGGCAACAGCATCTGCGCGCGCAGCTAAAGCGCTAAAGAGAAGAGCAACGGCAACGAAAACTCGTCGCAGCAAGTGCATTGCGGTCATTGTGCCCTCTACGAGCACGTCTCGTCAAGGCCCATCCCTTGGCCATCTGGCGAAGCTAGCGGCTACCCTCTGGTCGAGCCTGCCCTGAGCGGGGTCGAAGTGCTTCGGCGACGTAAGGAATTCCGTCGGATGCCGGTGCGCGCACGCGTCCCGCGAGACCCGCGAGCGCAACGAGCGCGGCGAGATACGGCAGCGCCTGCATCAGCTCGCTCGGAATCCCGGCGCGCTGCAGCGTGTACTGCAAGGCGGAGAAAAATCCGAAGAACAGCGCCGCGCCGGTTGCGCCGAACGGCGTCCAGCGGCCGAAGATCACCGCGGCCAGCGCGATGAAGCCGCGTCCGGCGGTCATGCCGTCGGAGTACAAATCGAGTTCGGCCAGCGAGAGAAACACGCCGCCCAGTGAGGCGATCGCGCCGCCCGTGACGACCGCCCAGAACCGCGTGCGCAGCGGATCGATTCCGGCGGCCGCAGCCGCGCGCGGGTTTTCGCCGCAGGCCCGCACGCGCAAGCCCCACGGGGTGCGGTTGAGGAAGAGCGACAGCGCCGCGGCCAGCACGAGCGCAAGCACGGTCAGCACGGTTTCGCCGGCCTGGCCGAACGCCGGCACTTCACGCGAGGCGCCCGGTTGGCCGAAGACCAGCACGAGGCCGAACGCGGCGGCGCCGAGCGCGACGATGTTGAGCCCGGTACCCGCCACGATCTGATCGTAGGCGAGCTTCGTCGCTACGAACGCGAGCAACGCGGCGAGCAGCGCGCCGGCGAGAATTCCGGCGATCGCGCCGAGCCACGGGCTCCCGGTGGCGCCCGAGACGCAGACGGCCGTGAACGCCCCGCCGATCATAATGCCTTCGAGCCCGATGTTCACGACGCCCGAGCGTTCGGAGAGGACGCCGCCGAGCGCCGCAAAGATCAGCGGCGTCGCCTTGACCAGCGTGAGCCCGACGATCGCGATCAGCGCGATGACGAAGCCGTTCATGTGGTCCGCCGCGACGCGATGTAGCGCCGTCCCGCCAGGGCGATGATGACGAGTCCCTCGATCACGTTCACGATGTCGCGCGGCACGTTGGCCTCGGCCTGCATCGAGAGCGCGCCGTTCTGCAAGATGCCGAACGCGAACGCGGCGACCGCGATCCAGATCGGTTCGAGGTTACCCACGAGTGCGACCGCGATCGCGACGAAGCCGTACCCCGGGCTGAGCCCGGTGTTGAAGCGGTGCAGCACGCCCGTGACGAGCGTCGCGCCGCCGAGGCCGGCGATCGCGCCCGAGTACGTCATCGCCTGCAGCGCGATGCTCCGCAGATCGACGCCCGCGCGCCGGGCCGCTTCGGGCGCTTCACCGGCCGCGCGCAACTCGAACCCGAAGATCGTGCGATTGAAGACGAAGCGCAGCGCGAGCGCGAGCAGCAGCGCGATGACGATCGAGATCGTCAGCCGCGTATCGGGGACGATCGTCGGCAGCCACGCGGTCTTGGCAAGCAGCGGCGTCTCGCCTTCGTTGGCGGTCGCGAAGTGCAGCGGTCCATCGACCGCGTAGGTTGCGAGCAATGCCGCGACGACGTTGAGCATCAGCGTAGCGATGACTTCGTTTGCGCCGAAGCGTGATTTCAGGAAGCCCGCGATGCCGCCCCAGAAGCCGCCCGCAATCGCACCGGCCAGCAGGGTTGCGACGATCGAAACCACCGGCGGCCCGGGCACGAACACGCCGATCACGCCGGCCGCAAGACCGCCCAGCACGAGTTGTCCCTCGGCGCCGATGTTGAACAGGCCGGCGCGGAACGCGAGCGCGACGCCCAGCGCGGGGAAGAGCAGGGCGGTCGCGGAGACGAGCGTTTCGGCGAACTCCGACGTGGTGCCGAACGCACCGTCGAAGAGGGCATAGAAGCCGTCGAACGGCGAGACGTGCGCGAGCAGCATCGCGATGCTGCCGACGCCGAACACGACGATCAGCGCGATCCCCAAATCGCGCACGATGCGCAACCGGAAGAATGCCGCCATCAGTGGCCGCCCGCCATCAGCGCGCCGACGCGTCCGCGATCGACGTTCGCGCGATCGAACGCACCCACGAACCGTCCGCCCGACATCACGAGCACGCGGTCGGCTAGCGCGAAGATTTCATCGAGCTCGAACGAGATGAGCAGTACCGCGACGCCGGCGTTGCGGGCTTCGATGAGTCGCGACTGCACGAGCGTGGCGGCGCCGACGTCGATGCCGCGTGTCGGCTGATATGCGACGAGCAGCTTCGGGTGCGCGCCGAGTGCACGTCCGACGACGATCTTCTGCTGATTGCCGCCCGAAAGCGCGTCGACGACGGCTTGCGGATCGGGCGGCCGAACGTCGAAGCGCTCGATGACTTCCTTCGTCGCCGCGGCTTCCGCCGTGCGATCGAGGATCGCGCCGCGGCGTATCGGCGCGGTTTGGTGGCGGCCGAGCGCCACGTTCTCCGCGATCGACCAGCCCAGCACGAGCGCTTCGTTGCGGCGATCTTGCGGGATCACGCGCACGCCGGCCGCGAGCCGCGCCGCCGGCGTCACCGTGGCGGTGAGCGGCACGCCGTCGAGCTCGATCGTGCCCGTATAGCTGGTGACCCCGGCCAGCGCGTCGGCCAGCGCGGATTGTCCGTTGCCCTCGACCCCGGCCACACCGACGATCTCGCCCGCGCGCACCTCGAACGTGCCGTCGACGAGCCCGCCGCCGCCGTTCCCGGCCGAGAGACCGCGTACGCTCAGGCGCGGTGCCGGCGTCGTGGCCGCGCGTTCCGCCAGCGGCGGCAATTCGCCGCCGACCATCGCGCGGGCGATCTCGTCGGTGGAGGTCGCGTTCGTGTCGTAGCGCGCCACGACGCGTCCGGAGCGCATCACGGTAACGCGGGTGCTGTAGTCGATGACTTCTTGCAGTTTGTGGGTGACGATCAGCACTGCGGTGCCGGCCTTCGCAAGCGCGGTGATCGTGCGGAAGAACGAAGCGATCTCGGTCGGGGCGAGCGCCGCGGTCGGTTCATCGAGCAGCAGCACACCCGGACCGCGCTCGAGCTCGCGCAGCAGCTCGACGCGCTGCTGTACGCCGATCGGTAACGTCTCGACGATCGCATCGGGATCGACGTCGAGTCCGTGCTCCGTCGCGAGCGCGCGCACGCGTTCGCGCGCGGCGGCGCGATCGATGCGCCAACCCCGCTTGGGTTCGCGCCCCAGCAGTACGTTTTCCCAGACGTTCAAGCGGTCGACGAGCTGGAAGTGCTGGTGCACGAGACCCACGACGGCCTTCGTTTCAACCGTCCCCTCATCGGGGATCACCGCGCCGAAGGCGATGGCCGCGAGCGTCGATTTACCGGCGCCGTTTTCACCGACGAGCGCGTGGATTTCGCCGGCGTTGAGGTCGAGATCGACACCGTCGACCGCTTGGACGGTGCCGAAACGCTTGCGAATGCCGCGCAGCGCGAGAACCGCTCCGCTCACAGCTTCACCGGTTTGAACGTGGCGAGTTCTTCGCGTGTCGTGGGCGGAACGATCTTGCCCGCGATGATCGCGCTGCGCAGCACGTCGAGTTCGTGAAATTGCGCCGGCGTCAGCGCATTCCGCGTGTACTTGAAGTCGGTCAGTCCGATCGCGCCGTCCTTGAGCCCGAGTTCGATGTGGCCGTGCGGCACTTTCCCGGTCGCCGCAATCTTCGAGGTGAGCAGCACGCCGATGTCGACGCGCTTGACCATGCTGGTGAGAATTTTGCCGGGAACGAGCGCGTCTTGGTTGACGTCGACGCCGATCGCGTACGCGCCGGCGTGATCCTTGATCTGCTCGATCGCGCCGAGCCCCGCTTTGCCGGCCGCAATGTAGATCACGTCGGCATTCTGCGAGAGCAGGACGCCGCCGATTTCCTTGCCGGCTGCCGGATCGTCGAACGAGCCGACGTATTTCACCAGCACGTTGATGCTGGGGTCGATCTGCCGCGCGCCGGCGGCGAAGCCGGCCTCGAACTTTCGCAAGAGCGGGATGTCGATACCGCCGATGAACGCGATCGTCTTCGTCTTAGTGGCGAACGCCGCGGCCACGCCGGCGAGAAACGAGCCTTCCTGTTCGCGGAAGGTGATCGACGCGACGTTCGGTTCGTCGACGATGGCGTCGATGATCGCGAAATTGCGGGTGGGGAAACGGCTCGCCACTTCGTCCACGTCGCGCGCCATCAAAAAGCCGACGGCGAAGATCTCGTCGTATTCCTTGTTTGCGAGTACGGTGAGGTTCGGCTGGTAGTCGGCGGCCGAGCGCGACTGCAGCACCGCGATGTCGGCATGCAACTGGGCTTTCGCATCGAGCAGCCCGCGGTACGCGCCGTCGTTGAAGGACTGGTCGCCGAGGCCGCCGGTGTCGGTGACCATCGCCAGCCGGACGTTGCCGCCCTGGGTGATTCCCTTGGGATGGCTGCACCCGGCCGCAACGGGGCCCAATAGCGCCGTGCTGCCGAGGACGAACGCGCGGCGCCGAATCACCCAGCCCCTCTACGCGCTTCGTGCGGGTTGGCCTTTCGCCATTCGCGAAGCGCGAGGCGGATGAATGCACCGGATTTGCAGCGCGGCTTTCCGCCCCGTTGGAGCAACGCGGTCGAGGGGATCGTGTGGCTGCCGCGCCTGGCGGCGAAAGTGCGTGCCCACGACGCCGGGACATTGGGGACGTATCTTCTCGGGCAGAGTCCGATCGACGACGAGTTCCTTAAGGCCGCGCAACTCAGCTACGCGCAACTGATTGCGATCGTCCGCGCGTCCGCCGACGACGCCGCGGTGCTGGCCGGTATCGCGGCCGCGTCGCCCGATGCGATCGAGCGCCTGCGCCTGTGGTCGCTGGAGATGCCGGTGCGCCGCCGGACGATGCTGCGGGTGCTCGATCTCGACGACGGCTACGATCGGCCGAAGTGGCTGAACGTGCCGATCGCCGCCGCCAATGCGCTCCTCGGCCCGCTGATCGGGCTGGCACGCATCGTGCGTCCCCTAAAAGCATGACGAAAGCATGAACGAGCCGGACGTCGTCAAGCGGCTGCGCCGCCGGTTACCCTCGCGCGCCGAACGTCGCGTCACGTTCGCACTCAAAGTGCTGGCGCTGATCGCCGTTGCGATCTACTTGCTCGTCGGCCTGCTGAACTTCTTCGCCGCCATTCGCACGACCGGACTGCTGGCCATCGGTGCGCTGTTCCTCGCGTATCTGGTCTATCCGCTCGTCCGCCGGCTCAACGTGTACCTGCCGGTGATCTGGTCGATCATCGTCGTGTACGCGTTCATCGCGCTGATCGCCGCGTTCGCAGTGACGCTCGTCGCGCCGCAGATCGGCCGCGATCTCAACAGCTTCGGCCACGCGTTGCCGGGCCTGATGTCGCAGTTTCAGATGGAGCTGATCAACCCGCAGAATTCGTTCATCGCCCGCATCCCGCTCGACGATCGGCTCTACCTCGCGAACTTGCCTTCGCAGTTCGACACGCTGACCAAACAGTATGGCCTCGACACCCTGCAAAAGGGCTTACCGGTGCTGCTTTCGGCAGCGTCGCTCGGCGCTGCGTTCGTCATCATTCCGATCCTCGCCGCCTACATGCTGATCGATGCGAGCAACGTGCGGCGCCAGATTCTCGGGCTCTTTCCGGCCAAACGGCGCGCGAAGGTGCACGTCATCATCGACGAGCTCGACGGCGTCATCGGCGGCTTCATCCGCGGCCAGCTGATCGACGGCGCGATCATCGGCGTGATGATCTTCGTGATGCTGACGGCCACGCACGTCCCGTACGCGCTCCTGATCGGCATCGCCGCGGGCATCCTGAACTTCATCCCCTACGCCGGCGCCGTGATCGGCTTCGTGCCTTCGGTGATCCTGGCGCTCGCGTATAACGGTCCCGGCAACGCGCTGCTCGTGGCGCTGCTGTTCGCTGTAATCCAGCAGGTCGACGGGAACTTCGTCGCGCCGAAGGTGCTCAAAGACAACGTCGGCCTCTCGCCGCTCTACATCATCCTCGCGATCTTGGTCGGCAGCGAAATCTTCGGGCTCGCCGGAACGTTCCTCGCCGTTCCCGTTGCTGCGATGTTGCGCGTCCTGCGCGAACAGCTCTTGCCGCAACCCACGCCGACCGCCGAAGATCCGCCCGAACTCACGAAGGCCCCGCGCGCCCGCGCGCCCGTCAAAGCACCGTAAGGAGAATAGCCGTGGACACGCTCGACCGCTCCGTCACTCCCGCGACCGGCCAACGCACCGACCTGCGAGAGTTCCTCGACAAGGTCGACGCGGCGGGGCAACTGCTGCGCATCGACGGCGTCGATTGGGATTTGGAAATGGGCGGCGTCGCGGAGATCGTGAGTCACACGCGTTCGGAATCGCCGGCCGTGCTGTTCGACAATATCCCCGGCTACCCGCCGGGATTCCGCGTGCTCTCGGCCGGCACGAACTCATCCAAGCGCGTCGCGCTCGCGATGAACTTGCCCGAGCCGAAGACGCCGATGGAACTCGTGCGCGCCTATCGCGACCGCATGAAGACGCACGCACCGATCCCGCATCGGGTGGTCGAAAGCGGATCGGTACTCGAGAACGTCGATCGCGAAGACGCGGTCGATCTCTACAAGTTTCCGGTGCCGCGGGTGCACGAAGAGGACGGCGGCCGCTACATCGGCACGCACGATCTCGTCATCATGCGCGACCCCGACAGCGATTGGGTGAACGCCGGCACGTATCGCGTGCAAGTGCACGACAAAGATACGGTCGGCATCTACATCTCGCCCGGCAAGCACGGCCGGCAGATTCGCGACAAGCACTTCGAGCGCGGCCTGCCGTGTCCGGTGCTGATCAGTTGCGGCCAGCATCCGGTGCTCACGCTGGCCGGCAACCACGACGTGAAATACGGCGTGACGGAGTTCGACTACGCCGGCGGGCATCTCGGTGCGCCGGTCCAGGTGATCAAGAGCGAGCTGTACGGCTTGCCGATGCCCGCCGATGCGGAGATCGTGCTCGAAGGCGAGATGTACGCCGACAAAAAGGCGATCGAGGGTCCGTTCGGCGAGTTCACCGGCTACTACGCGAACCCGCAGGCCGAACAGCCGATCGTGAAGATCCGCCGGGTGTACTATCGCAACAACCCGATCATAACGATGGCCGTGCCGATGCGTCCGCCGACGGATATTTCGTACGGCAAGTGCATCATCAAGTCGGCGATGATCTGGGACGAAGTGGAGAAGGCCGGTCTTTCGGGCGTCACGGGCGTGTGGTGCCACGAGGCCGGCATCGGCCGTCTCTTCAACGTCATCTCGATCAAACAGGCGTACGCGGGCCACGCGAAGCAGGCCGCGATGCTCGCCGCCAACGTGCAGTCAGGGAACTACCTCGGCCGCTTCGTGGTGGTGGTGGACGACGACGTCGACCCGACCGACATGTTCGACGTCTTGTGGGTGATGTGTACGCGCTGCGATCCGGTGGCCGACATCGACTTCATGCGCAACTCGTGGAGCTCACCGCTCGACCCGATGCTCGAGAAGGGTGCGAAGCAATATGCCAACTCGCGCGCGATCATCGATGCGTGCCGCCCATTCGATCGCCTGAAGACGTTCCCGAAGGTCGCGCGCGCCACACCCGAACTGCTCGAGCGCGTGCGCGAGAAGTTCGGCGCCCTGCTCGCCGACATCTGAATGAAGCGCGCCCCGTTCATCGCCGGCCTCGGCGCGGCGGCCGCAGCACCTGCGCTCGCCCAATCGGTGACGAACCTCAACGTGGGAACGGCCGTCGATTCGCCCACGCAGCTCCCGCTCTACGTCGGGCTGACGCACACGTTCAAGGACCAGGGCCTGAGCGTGTCCGCGCTCGGTTTCCGGGGCGATACGGAAGTGGCGCAGGCCCTGGCCGGCAACTCGATCGACATCGCGCTGGCCTCATCGAGCGGATTGCTGAACCTCGTGACGGCGAATCAGGGCGTGATCGGCTTCTACGGCGGATTCAACCAAGCCGACTTTTCATGGCTCGCGCAGCCGGCGATCAAGTCGTGGCGCGATATGAAAGGTAAGACGCTCGGCGTTTCCACCTTCGGATCGCTGACCGACCTGATCACGCGTTACGTCTTGCAGCGCAATCATCTCGTGCCGGACAAAGACGTGCAGATCATCCAAGCCGGCGGCAGCCCGAGCGCGTTCCAGGCGCTGCGGTCCGGCCGCTTGGATGCCGCGATCCTGACGTCGCCGTTCAAGTGGGAAGCGCAAGACACCGGCTTCACGCTGCTCGGCACGCAGGCCGCCGACGTGTCGCCGAATTGGCCCAAGCACTTCTACATGGCGAAGTCCGCGCTGATCGCGGAGAAGCCGCAGATCATCACGGCCCTGTTGCGCGGCCACGTTGAGGCGATCCGGCTCGCGCGCGCAAACAAGGCGCTCGCGGTGCAAACGCTGGTCGACCGGCTGAAATTCGACCCCAAGTACGCCGAGCGCGCGTACGACGAAGCGATGCCGGACTTCGACGAGCGCGGCCGCATCCCGGAGCGATCGATGCCGGTCTTCTGGCAACTCTCGATCGCGCAAGGCATCGTGAAAGCGCCGTTACCCGAGAAAGACCTGATCGACAAACATTTCATCGACACGTTCAACAGCTGGGCACCGCGCGGCTAACGTGGGTGTAACGCAGGTCGATGTGATCGGGGTGCCGATGGACCTGGGCGCCGGCCGTCGCGGAGTCGATATGGGCCCCTCCGCGATTCGCTACGCCGGACTCAACGCCGCGATCGGGCGGCTCGGCATCACCACGGTGGACCGCGGCAACATTCCCGTGCGCCTCGCGGAATCGGCGTCGCCGGAGGAAGCCGGCGCGCAGTACTTACCGATCATCAACGAGGCGTGCGCGCTGCTGGCCGACGTCGTGCACGAGGTGGTGCGCGCGGGTCACTTTCCGCTGGTTCTCGGCGGCGACCACTCGATCGCGATGGGCACGCTCGCGGGGGTGACGCGGGCGCGCGGCCGTGCGCCGGGCGTGATTTGGGTCGACGCGCACGGCGACATCAACACGCCGATCGGTTCGCCGTCGGGCAACGTGCACGGCATGCCCGTGCACTTCGCCCTGGAGGCCCATTCGATCGCCGCCGAGCGGATCGTGTTCATCGGCCTGCGCGACGTCGACGAAGGCGAGAAGCGAACGATTCATGAGCTCGGCGTGAAGGCGTTCACGATGTCGGACATCGATCGGCTCGGAATGGCGGCGGTCATCGCCCAAGCGCTGGCAATCGCGTGCGATGGTCCGGGTTCGCTGCACGTGAGCTTCGACATGGACGGCATCGACCCGACGGAGGCCCCGGGCGTCGGCACCCCGGTGCGCGGCGGCCTCTCGTACCGTGAGGCGCACCTGTTGATGGAAGCCGTAGCGGCCTCGGGCACGCTCGGCTCGCTCGAGATCACGGAGATCAATCCCATCCTCGACAATCAGAATCAAACCGCAATCCTCGCCGTGGAGTTGGTCCTCAGCGCGCTCGGGAAGACGACGTTATGATTTTCGATCCCGATCGATTCGAAGAACGCCGGCGCGTGTTCGAGGATGCGGGCCGCGTGACGTGTCCCGCCTGCGGCTACCCGACGATCGGCGAACGCACGGCCTATGAGATCTGCTCGCTGTGCGCGTGGGAGGACGACGGCCAAGACGACAACCCGCATCGGCCGGAAGGCTATCATGACTACTTCGGTCCCGACGACGTTGCCGGCGGACCGAATCACGACTACTCGCTCACCGAAGCCCGCGAGAACTTCGCCACCAACCTCACGTCGTATCGGCCGGCCGACATCGACTTCGAAAGCGAACGCTCAACGACCGCGATCAAACGCGAGATCGTGAAGGCCTACGACCGCGCCGTAACCGGCCTCATCGACGTCGACAAAGCCGAAGAAGACGCCCAGTATTTCTTCGCCCGCCTGTACGGGATGAACGAATAACCAGCATTCAGGGTGACAGAGACCGCCCTAGGTGGATTCCAGAACGGACGTCTGGCGAGCTCGCGCTGCGAGCATGCGGGCGTGGGCGCGGCCGAGGAGCGGGTCGCGTTTGAACGCGCCTTCGAGTCCGGCGGTCGTTTCGAGCTGCGCGATCAGGTCGTGGCCGTACTGTTCGACTCGCCGCCGGAGTTGGTAATCGATCTCCCCGAGCTTGTCTTTGCGCTTTTTGATGATGTCGTTGACTTCACGAAACTCTTCAGCGGCCGCAATGGCGGCTTTATAGAGTTTGTCGATGCCGCGCACGACGCGTTCGGCGGGTGAGGGTGGCATGATGCCGCCGCCGGTAACGCGGCCCGGCGCCTTCGATCCGTACGCTTTCAGGCTGGTCTGATAGGCGTCGTACCGGTGCTGCGCGAGGTCGGTAAGGTTCGCGATCTCTTCCCGGAGCGAATCCCGTCGTTTGCCGATCGTTTCCAGAAATCGCTGCTCGACGCCGGACGTCACCGTGCGAATATAGCGCGCCCGGGACGCTTGATATTCGGCGACGGAGGATTGATAGTCCGAGAGGGGTCTGGCTTCGCCCGCGTCTTGCGCGCTCACGACAATGCTCCAAGGAAAGAGAAAGCGGATCAGGCCCGCTCCTTAAGAGGCGCGGGATCAAGCTCCAGTTATGTGGAGCGTCCTTGCGCAGAGCCCGCGCTTGCCTCCTCTGGACCTTTGTCGACCGTACAAATCCTTAACATGCCGGACCGTCCCGGCGTACGGTGCCGGGCGGGTGTGGCGAATTTCGTGCCCCGAGTAAACCGCTCGGCCCGGTACAGCAGCTCAGGGGCGAAGGCAGAGGTCGCGAATTTCAACTCCCTAGCTTCATCCGAGGAAGCGCGCGCACGATAGCTGAGCCATGCACAAGACGATCTTCGCGGCGGCGCTGGTGTTCGCCGCTACAGCCGTTGCGCCCGCGAGCCCAGCCGGCGCGATTGCGCTGTTACCGCGCGCGGTCGGCGACGACGTGCACGTGCGCGTGACGCGAACCGACCAGGAACTCAACGCGCCGCGCGTGGCAGCGGAAGATTTCGACATCCAGCTCAAGCCCAATAACGTCTTGTTGCTCACGCGGTCCATTGCCGGCAAACCCGACCTCACCGTCGTGCGCATCGGCGCCGATGGGTCGCTCCAAATCGACCCAAGCGAGAAAACCGCCGGTGCGAACGACGCCGATCTCACGAGCGTCCTCGCAGCGTTGAATCTCGCGCTGGCGACGATCCACGACGCCGGTCCGGCGCAACCAGCGTGGAAAGCGACGCTGTCCATTCCTTCGCTTGCGCGGGGTCCGGCAACGAACGTCGTGGTGCCGATTGCCGGCGTCAGCACGGGCAGCGCCGGCGCCTATGAGGTGCAAGGCAGCGCGCAAGTCGCTGCAAGCCCGGCCGTGGCGCCGCGCGGAAACGTCGATGACGACGGAAATGGCGGCGGCCAACGCGGCGGCGTTCGCTTCGGCGGCGCCGGTGGTATGGGTGGCGGCGGCATGGGAGGGGGTTTTCCCGGTGGCGGGCAGCGCCCATCGGGCGGCGGTCGTCCGGCCGGCGGCGACCAATCGCGCGCCATGACGGTCTTCGTGAACGTCGACGGTCAGGTGAATGCGGGCCGTCTGCGGCGCATCGTCATCTCGCAGACGCGGGTGCTCACGGTCGACGGAGCGCCCTTTACGAACGTGACGTCGTGGACGGTGGAAACGCCGGGCTAGCGTCGCCTACGGCATGAACGTGAAACGGGCTTCTTGCGCGGCATTGACCGCCGCCACGCCCGCCGGCACCAGGATCGTGTTCGGCACGAAATTCGCAGCCAGATCGTCGTGGACCGCTACGACTTGATCGCGCGTCACCGTGGCGCCGCCCGGCGCGATGCGTCGGGCGATTATGAGCGACAAACCGCTGAGCGCGTTGTTGCAAACGAAGTGCGAGAGCCCCTGATCCATCAGCGGGCGCATGAAGTCGATCATGGTGTTCTTCTTGAGCGCCGTCCAATACGCGCGATTGCTGAGATCGGTTGGGCGCATCTCCTCATCGCTCATCAGCCCGATCGGATACTTCGCCCACATCGCGTCGTTGAGCGCCAAGTGGATCGAGTAACCCATGTAGAGCACCACCGCGCAGTGCAGGCTGTTCGGTCCGCCGGCGAAGCCGTTCGGATCCGCGTACGCTGCGAGCGAATTCTTGAAGTGCGTCATCGCCACGGTTGCCGCTTCCCACGATGCCGGTGCGACGAGCTGCCGATGCGGATACGGGCGTTCGATGACCGCCATGAACGCCGCGCGATCGAAATGGTAGGGCACCGTTCCCGAGGCGTTCGGCGCGACGGTTACGGGTGGCGCTTGCGCGACGGCGGGCTCCGCCGGACAGCTCAGCGCGGCCGCAGAAGCGGTAACGGCAACGAAGCTCCGGCGCGAAAAGGTGAACGGTTCCATAGTTCTCTCGTTCGATGCGACGAGGCAATAACTCGCTTTGGCTAGATCCGCACGGCGGCGGTGGCTTCGGATCGCGCGCCGTTCACGTCCGTTGCGGTGAACGTCATCTGGAACGTCCCGTGATAGAGGCGTGCGAACCACGGCACCCGTCCCCGCGCGGAAAACGTGCCTTCGCCGGTTTTCGGCACGGTGAATTTGAACGAGAGCACGCGTCCTTGGACGGAGAGGACGCCGAGTGCCGTTCGCACGACGATCGACAGGGGTTTGCCGACCTGCAGCGGCTCCGGCAAGACGCTGACGCTGAGGATCTCGGTCCCGCTCGGCACCGGGGCCGGTGAGGCACCGATGAGGATCAACGCGGCCAGAACGGCGCAAGCGCAACGCATGAGTGACTCTTTCCCCGCTTTCGCCGCCCGTTCACGGAGGGGCTCGGCTCGCTCGAGGGCCAACCCGGGTCGAATGAGCATGCAGCGTGCCCCCTATCGTCGCCGGTTCATGGGAATCGCACTGCTGGCGGCATTCGTCGCCGCCGGCATCGGTCCAGCCACGGCAGCGGATGAAACGGTCGAACTCCCGACCGTCCTTTCCGTTACCGGCCCCGCCGCCTTCATTGGAAAACAAGCGCTGCAATCGGTGCAGCTGATCGCCGGACTCGTCAACGCGCAAGGCGGGATTCGCGGCAAGATGGTGCACGTCTCGCTGCAAGACACGACCTCGACGCCGGCCACCGCCGTGCAGTTGTTGAACCAACTGATCAGCCAGCACGTCGCGGCGACGTTCGGCCCAACGTTCACGGCCGAGTGCAACGCGCTCGCGCCGCTGATCGCGTCCGGCCCGATCGTGTCGTGCTTCTCGCCCGGCGTCCATCCTGCGCCGGGTTCGTTTATGTTCAGTGCCGGCGTCGGCAGCGACGCGATGGCGGCGGGAATCGCAACGTACTTCCGCAGCCAAAAGTGGACGCGCGTCGCGATCATCAGCTCGACCGACGCGAGCGGACAAGACTTCGAAGAAAATTTCGACAAGGTCATGGCCGAGCCGGTGAACAGCGGGCTGAAGCTCGTCGCGCGCGAGCACTTCGCCGTCAGCGATATCAGCGTCGGCGCGCAAATCAGCCGGATCAAAGCGGCGAATCCGCAAACGCTCATCGTGTGGACGGCCGGCACCGGGCTCGGTGTCGCCCTGCACGGCGTACACGACGCCGATCTCGACGTGCCGATCATGGCCGGCAACGGCAACATGGTACGCGCACAACTCACCGGCTACGATGGTTTCTTGCCGAAGACGCTGCTCTTTCCGGGGGTCCCGGGCGTCACCCCGCTGGCATCGGCACCGGCGGGCGTAAAGGCCGCGCAGAGTCAGTACTTCGGCGCGTACGCCAAGACCGGCGCCAAACCCGATCTCCCGGGAGCGCTCTCGTGGGATCCCACGAAGCTGTTGCTCGACGCGTATGCGGCGCTGGGTTGGAACGCCACCGCCGATCAGCTTCGCGGCTGGATTGCCTCGCAGCATGCGTGGCCCGGCGTGAACGGCGTCTACGACTTCGCGAAGTATCCGCAGCGCGGAATCGGCGTCGAATCGTGCATCATCGATCGCTGGGATGCGAGCGCCCATGATTTCGTCGCCGTGAGCGGATCCGGCGGAGCGCCACGGTAAGCGTGCGTGCGCTGAGCGTTGCGCTGCTGGCGGCGCTCGCCGCGTTTTGCGGTCTCGCGGCCGGTGCGCAAGCGCAGACGGGCACGACGATCCGCATCGCCACGACGCCGATCGACTTAGGTGCCGAAGCACTCTACGCGGCCGACCTCGGGTTTTTCAAGAAAGCCGGTCTCGATGTCGAGCTGAACCTGCTGGCGAGCGGCAGCACCGTTGCGGCTTCCGTCGCCGGCGGATCGATCGACATCGGACAGTCCAACATCGTTGCGCTGGCCACCGCGCACGCGGCGGGGCTGCCGTTCGTCATCGTGGCGCCGGCCGGCTACTACACGAGCGCGGGGCCGACGACCGAACTCGTCACGGCCGCGAACTCACCCATCACCGATGCCAAAGATCTGAACGGAAAGATCATCGCGGTCACCGCGCTCAAGGATCTGAACTGGGTGAGCATCCAGTCCTGGCTGACGCGCGGCGGCGCCGATCTTTCGTCGATCAAGTATGTCGAAGTCCAGCAGCCGACCGCATGCAATATGGTCACGTCGGGCCGTGCGGCGGCGGCAATCGTCTCGGAACCGTACCTCAGCTTTGCTTTGCGTGACGGCGGATGCCGCGTGCTCGCGCCGACGCACGATGCGATCGCGAAACAGTTTCTTGTCGGCGCGTGGTTCAGCACGACCGCGTGGGCGCAGAGCCACACCGACGCGATCCGGCGTTTCCGCGCGGTCATGGTCGAGACGGCACGCTGGGCGGCGACGCACCACGTCGAGTCCGCGCGCATCTTGGAACGCTACACGCACCTCGCAGCACCGCCCGAAATGAAACGCGTGCCCTTCGCCGAGCGCGCCGAAGCAGCACAGATCCAACCGGTCCTCGACGCCGCCGCCCGCTTCGGCGTCATCGCCCCCACCCCAGCATCAGAACTGCTCTTTCCCTGAACTCTCCGTGTCGAAGGGCTAGTCGTGGCCGAGGTGCCAGCCGTGCTTTGTGCATGGATAGGGACGTAAGCCGGTGCTCGTTCGGGGGATGGCGCGCTCGGCGAGTTTCTTGGTGCTGAACGCGGCTTTCGGGGCGCCGTTTTTGTTGTAGCAGGTCCGCACCCCGCCGGTTTTCCGTTCCTTCGCGCCGGCCATGTTAGAGATGGAACGCGTCGGCGCCGCCGGGGTCGGGGAACACTTTTCCGGGGTTCATGATGCCGTTGGGATCGATGGCGTCTTTGATGCGGCGCATTAGCGCGATGGCGTCCGCGCCGAGATCGAGCTCCATGAATTGCTTCTTCAAGAGACCGATGCCATGTTCGCCGGAGAGGGTGCCGCCGAGGTCGATGGCGGCTTCGAAGATTTCGCGCGCGGCGCCGGTGACGCGGACCATCTCTTCGGCGTTGCGCCGGTCGCACAGGATGTTCGGGTGGAGATTGCCGTCGCCGATGTGGCCGAAGAGCGGGATCTCCAACGCGTACTTCGCGGCAATCGCGCGCACGCGACGCGCCATTTCCGGTATCGCACTGCGCGGTACCGCGATGTCCTCGCCGAGCTTGTTCGGCCGGCGACGGGCAAGCGACGGCGAGATCGCGCGCCGCGCGCTCCACATCTTCTCCGCCTCGATCGCATTCGGCGCAATCCGGATCTCGCGCGCTCCGCCGGACGTTGCGATTTCGCCGATGCGCGCCGTGTCCTCGATGACCACGCGCTCGTCGTTGCCGTCCGTGCCGAAGAGCAAGATCGCCTGCGCATCGAGCGGCAAGCCGATCGGCGTGTTGTCTTCGATACACCGCGCCGTCGTGTCGTCGATCAGTTCGATCGACGTCGGCAACACGCCCGAGGCCAGTACCGCATTCACGGTGTTCGTCGCATCATCCATGCGATCGAAGATCGCCATCGCCGTGCGTGCATAGCGCGGTTTGCTCAACAGCCGCACCGTGACCTCGGTGATCGTGCCGAGCGTCCCCTCAGCCCCGCAAAAGAGCGCGCGCAGATTATAGCCCGTCACGTTTTTCACCGAGCGTCCGCCCGTCCGGATCACCGTTCCATCGGGTAACACGACTTCGAGCGCGAGCACGTAGTCCACCGTCACGCCGTACTTGAGACACCGCGCGCCGCCGGCGTTCTCCGCGACGTTGCCGCCGATCGCGCTTTGCTTGAGCGACGATGGATCGGGTGGATAAAAGAGCCCCTTGCGCTCGACCGCTGCCTGTAGGTTGGCCGTGATCACCCCGGCCTGCGCGACGGCGACCCGGTCGATCTCGTCGATGGTCAGGATCTGGTTCAGGCGCGCCACCCCGAGCACGATGCTGCCCGCCAACGGAACCGAGCCGCCCGAGAGTCCGCTGCCCATCGCCCGCGGCGTAATCGCGATTCGTTCCTGGTTGGCGTAGCGATGGATCGCAGCCACCTCGGCCGTCGACCCCGGCAGCACCACCAGCGGCGGGGTATTGGCGAAAAACGTGCCGTCGAAGCCGTAGGCGATCACGTCCTCGCGCTCGGTCAGCACGTTCGCGTCGCCCACGATCCCGGCCAGGACGTTACGCAGTGCTGCGACGTTTCCGGGGGACGTTTGGGCGTTCATCACGATGTAATATCCTCCGGGCGGGGCGCGGGGCCTGCGGGCCGAAATTTCCCCGGCTTTTCACTTTCTGGAGGATCACCAACGTGAGTCAAACCCCCGTACGCGTCGCAGTCACCGGAGCGGCCGGTCAGATCGGCTACAGCCTGCTCTTCCGCATTGCCAGCGGAGCGATGCTCGGTGCGGACCAGCCCATCATCTTGCAGCTGCTCGAAATTCCCGATGAGAAAGTTCAGAAAGCCCTGGTGGGCGTGATGATGGAGTTGGATGACTGCGCGTTTCCGCTGCTCCACTCGATGGAAGCCAGCAGCGATCCGAAGGTCGCCTTCAAGGATGCCGATTTCGCGCTGCTCGTGGGTTCGCGGCCGCGCGGTCCGGGCATGGAGCGCAACGACCTGCTCACCGCCAACGGCGCGATCTTCACCGCGCAAGGGGCGGCGCTCGATGCGGTTGCCAAGCGCGACGTGAAGGTGCTCGTGGTCGGTAATCCGGCCAACACCAACTGCCTGATCGCGATGAAGAGCGCGCCCGGCCTCAGCCCGAAGAACTTCACCGCGATGATGCGGCTCGACCACAACCGCACGATCGCGCAAGTGGCGCACAAGGCCGGGGCGGCGAACGCTGCGGTGAAGAAGGTCATCGTGTGGGGCAATCACTCCACGACGCAGTATCCCGATATCACGAACGTCGAGATCGACGGCAAGCCGGCCACGGCGCTGATCAACGACATGACGTGGCGCAACAACGAACTCGTGCCGACCGTGCAAAAGCGCGGCGCGGCGATCATCGATGCGCGCGGCCTCTCGTCGGCGGCGTCGGCGGCGAATGCGGCGATCGATCACATGCGCGATTGGGTCAAGGGCACGCCGAAGGGCGACTGGATCTCGATGGGCATCCCGTCGGACGGCAGCTACGGTATCCCCGAAGGCGTGATGTTCGGCTACCCGGTGACCACCAGCAACGGCACGATTTCGATCGTGCAGGGTCTGCCGGTCGATGACGCGGGTCGCGCGCGCCTCGAAGCCACGCACAAAGAGCTGCTCGAAGAAAAGGCCGCGGTCGCGCACCTGCTGCCGAAGTAGCAGCCTTCGTCAACCGCCGCGCAGCATCGTGAGAAAACGCTGCGCGAGCGGTGACGGCGTGCGTTCGCGCAAGCGAATGATGCTGAACGGGCGCGTGAAATCGACGCCCGTCACGCGCACGCTCCGCACGCGCCCGGCAGCGACCGCGCGCTCCACCACGATCAGCGGCAGAATCGCTACGCCGACGCCCGCCTCGACCGCGCGGGCGACACCTTCGCCGCTGGGCAGCGTGAGCACGACGTTGGGCGTGACGCCGGCGGCGCGCAGCGCGTCTTCCGCCACCGTGCGCGTGCCCGAACCTTCCTCGCGCGCGGCGAACGCTTCGCCGTCGAGTTCGGAGGGGTCGATCGACGTGCGATCGGAAAGGCGATGTCCGTGCGGCGGAACGATCAGCGTCAACTCATCCGTGGCGTAGGGCTCGACGAGAATTTTCGGATCGCGCACGGGGCCTTCCACGAGCGCCACGCCGAAGCGCCGGCTGCGGATGTCCGCGACCATCGCGACGGTGTTTGCAACGTACAACCGCACGGTCGCGGTGGGATGGGCCTTGCGAAACGCGGCGACCGTGGGCAGCACGGTATAGTTGCCGATCGTGACCGTGGCGCCGATGTCGAGCGTGCCGAAACGCGCGTCGGCGAACTCGCGCATCTCGCGCTCGAGCGCCGCAGCTGCGGACAGCACGTCGACGGCGCGCTGCGCGAGAAATGCGCCGGCGTCCGTGAGCACCGGCCGGCGTCCGACCATGTCGAAGAGCGGCGTTCCGAAGTGGTCGGCCAGCGCACGCACCTGTTGCGTTACGGCCGGTTGCGAGAGCGCGAGCTCGTCGGCCGTGCGGGTGAAGTTGCCGATCTCCGCCAGGCGCGCGAAGGTGTGTAACTGCGTGAGGGTCAGCGGCATGACGTCCACATCATGTGCGCGGGCTTCGGCGGCGAAGCGGTGAGCGCATCCGAGCAGCTCGCGGCGGCGCTGCAACTCGTGCCGGCGCTGGGCGATCACGCGCGGATTCCGGGCTCGCTGCCCGACGTGACGGCGTTCGACGCAGCGTGGGCGTTGTTGCAGCAAGCGGTTTCGGCGGATCCGACCAACGCGGCGGTGCACGCGGCGCGGGGTAACCTGCTGCTACGGCGCGGGAAGACGGAGGCGGCGCAGCGTTCGTATGCGCTCGCGGCGCGCTTCGACCCCTACGATGCCCCGTCGCGCATTGCGCTTGGGGAACTCGCGTACATGGCGGGTGACGAGCGGACCGCGCAGACGTGGTTCGACGCGGCGTTTGCGTTGCGGCGCGTGTATTCGTCCGGTGCCCGGGCCGGGGCGCGTTCGGCGCTGGTGCTGTGCGTGGCCGGGCCGTGGCATCGCAACGTGCCGTTGGACTTCGTGGTGGATGCGGAACGCTGGACGCTGCATCGCTGGTATCTGCCGGATGAAGCATTCGATCGCGGCGAGGTGGAGTTGCCCGCATACGACGTCGTGGTGAACGCGATCGGCGAGAGCGTTGCGGCGCAGCCGGCGCTGGATGCCGCGCAGCGGTTTATCGCGGCGCAGGACAAGCCCGCGATCAACGATCCGGGCAAGGTTCGCGCGACGGCGCGCGATCGGCTCACCGCGACGTTGGCCGGGATCGCCGGATGCGATGTGGGTGCGGTGCGGCGCGTGTCGCGCGGCGAATTGCTGGAGATCGTGCACGGGTTTCCGTTGCTGCTGCGTCCGACCGACGCGCACGGCGGCCGCGGGCTCGAGCGGGTCGATGATGCGGCGGCCGTTGCGGCTTATGCGGCGCGCGTGTCCAGCGAGAGCTACGATGCCGGCGCGTTCGTCGACTACCGGAGCGCGGACGGGTTTTACCGGAAGTACCGCGTGATGTTTGTGGACGGGGTGCCGTTTCCGTATCACCTCGCGCTCGATGACACGTGGATGATTCACTATCACCGGGCGCCGATGGGTGCGCACGAGTGGATGCGCGACGAGGAGCGGCACTTTCTCCAGGCGCCGGGGGAAGCGCTCGCCGGCTGGGAGACGACGTTACGTGCCGTCGGTGCGGCCGTCGGCCTCGAATATTTCGGCATCGACTGCACGGTGCTGCCGGATGGAACGCTGTTCGTGTTCGAGGCCGACGCGGCGATGCTCGTTCACGGGTTCGACCCCGATCCCGAAAAGCGGGCGGCTTTCGAGCGCATCCGCACCGCACTCGACGCGCTCTTCACGCGAGTCGCCGGGGGTTAGCGCAACCTTTCGCGCATGCGATGCGGCTATACGCACGTATGGGACGCAAGACGAATATCGTGCTTTACCAGGCGGAGTGGTGTCCGTACTGTGTGCGCGTACGGAAAAAGCTCACCGATCTGCTGCTCGACTATACGATCGTCAACGAGCCGCACTCGCATGCGGACCGGCTCGCGACGAAGGCCGCGTCGGGACAAACGAGCATTCCGGTGCTGGTCGACGGCGACGTCGTGCTCGATGACGACGACGACATCATCCCCTATCTCGACAAGAAATACGGAGCAGGCGCGCCGGCCTAGCACGCCGATGACCGCGCCGATGAGGATTACGATTTCTTGCGGGCGTTTTTCTTCCGCGTTGCGACGGCTTTGCGGCCGGATTTCTTGCGGTCGCCGGCGGTGCGTCCCGTGCTCGGACGCGTTCCGAGGTCGGAGGCGTTCATTTCCGTCATCTCCACGTCGTAGTGCTTGGCCGCTTTCTTGATGTTGGTAAACGCCAACGCGCGCTCCTCGGCCGATACGCCCGTCACCTGATCGTAGCGCGCGATCGCGTTGCGCACGTGCTTCGCGTCGGTCATCGGTTCTTTGCGTTTCTTCGGATACGCGAAGACGCTGTCGGGCAGGCCGGCGCGGCTGGTGAGCTCGCCGTGTTCTTCGTGGGGTTTCCAGGTCGCTCTCATGGAGGAACGATACCCGCCGGGCTACTCCAGCGAAACGTGAACGGGGCCGCTGCCCGAGCGTTTCTTGGGCAGCACGAACACCAGCGGTAAGAGCACGACCGCCAGCACCCCGAGCGCGAACTGGCAGTCGGCAAACGACATCACGCTGGCCTGCTGCAGAATCGTGCCGTAGAGCTGACCCAGCGAACCGTGGTTGCCGAGGAAGCGCGCGACCGGCCCGTAGGCGGGCTGCACGAACTGCGCGAGAATCTCTTGGTGAAACGCGTTGCGCTGGTAGAGCAGCGTGACGAGCAACGCCGTCGAGATTGAACCGCCGAGTTGCGTCGAGAGGCTCTGGAACGCTGCGGCCTTCGGGATGAGCTGCGGTTTGAGTCCGTTGAGCATCGAGATCGAGATCGGGATGAAGAGCAGCGAGAGCCCGATACCGTTGATGATGTTCGGCAGGACCATGGTGCCGAAGTCGTTCGACGACGTGGTGATGGTGGCGAACCAGAACTGCGAGAAGCCGACCAGCGAAAAGCCGATCAGCAGCAAGATCCGCGTATCGACCTTGCCGCTCGTCGCCAGCCGCACCGCGAGCGGCGTGAAGAGCGCGATGAACGCGGCGCGCACGAAGATCAGCTCGCCGCTGAGCATTGCGGTGAAGCCGAGTATGCCTTGCGTATACTGTGGAAAGATGACGATGCCCGCGTAGAGCGTCGAACCGATGGCAAACGCCAACACTGAGCCGGCGGCGACTTGCTTGTGGCGCAGCACGCGCAGATCTACGACCGGGTTCTGCGTACCGAAGAGTTCCCACGCGATGAACGCGAGCAGACCGAGGGCGCTCACGATGGCCACGGTGAGGATCGTCTGGTCGGAAAACCAGTCGTTCTGCTGGCCTTCACCGAGCACGTACTGCAACGAGCCCAGCCCCACGATCAGCAACCCCAAGCCGACGAAATCGAGCGGCACGCGGCGCGCGTCGTTGGGGTTCTTCAAGCGCATCAACATGACCGTGCCGGCGAAGATGCCCGGCACGAGATTGATGAAGAACACCCAGTTCCACGAGAAGTTATCGGTGAGCCAACCGCCGAGCGTCGGACCAACCGCCGGACCGACGATTGCGCCGATGGAAAACAGACCTTGGCTCAGCCCGAACTTGCTCTTCGGAAACGTATCGCGCAGCACGGCTTGCGCCGTTGCGATCAAACCGCCGCCGAACGAACCCTGCACGATGCGCCAGAAGATCAGTTGTTGGATTGAGCCCGACGTTCCGCACAGCATCGATGCGATCGTGAAGCCGATGATCGCCGTGGAATAATACTGGCGGCGTCCGAAGCGGATTTGCAGCCACGGCGTGAGCGGGATGACGATGACGGCCGAGATGATGTAGCCGGTCACGACCCACGAGCCTTCGTCGAGCGTCGCGCCGAGATTGCCTTGAATGATCGGCAGCGCAACGTTCACGATCGTCGTGTCGAGGGTCTGCATCAACGTTGCGGCGATGATCGCCGTCGTCATCAGGACAAGCGAAAACCCGCTCTCGATCGTAGGATACTGATTGCCTTCGCCGGGCCGTTCGTCTGCCATCCGGCACCTCCGCCGTTAGCGCCATTGTGGACTGCAGACACATTCCCCACAGCGACCGAAGTCGCTCGAGGCACTTGCATTTGCGCTCGGCTTAACGCACCAGTGTCCAAATCCCGCCGGCGATCGCCGCGCCGCTGATGGTCGCCGCGAAGTTCACGGCGTCGTTGCTCATCCACAGTAACCCGCGCCGGCGCTCCGTCGCGGTGCCGCAGCCGTGCGGGTCGACTTCGCATTCGCGCCGGCAGGCCGGGCACCAGCGGCGGTCTTGCAGCGTCGCGCCGAGCACGGAGTCGATGGTGGCGCCGCCGATGCCGCCGATGAAGACGGGGAGCAACAGCCGCGTGAGCGCGTGCAGCGTCACGCCGGTGCCGGGCAGCGCAAGCAGCAGCGCAGCGGGTGCGAGCACGGCGATCAGCACGGCGCCTGCGACTTCGGCTGCCGTGCCGGGCGCGCTCACGCCGCCGGAGAGTCCGGTTGCGAGCGGTTTGCCGGTGAGGATCGAGCGCGGCGGTTTGGCCGCCAAGGTGCCGACCTCGGTGCCCCACGTGTCTGACGTCGCGGCGGCCAGGGCGCCGGCGAACGCGACGAACCACACCGACGTCGCGGCGGCGTGATCGAGGAACGCCCAGACGGCGATGCAGACGGTCGCGGCGCCGCCGTTGGCGAGCACTTGCAAGGCATCGCGCGCGCCGCCCTTACCGATGTCGACAAGCCGTCGTTTGCGCTTCTTCCCCGCGCGCGAGAGCGCCACCGAGGTGATGAAAAACGCGAGCAGCAACAATGTGCTGCCGATCGTGCCGGCGGCGAACGTGACGGCACCGACCACGAACGCGGCCACCGCGCCGCTGCGCGTAAGGGCGTGCGTGCGCAGCGCTGCGAGCGCGATGAGCGCGGCAACGAGGGTGCCGCTGATCAGCGCTTCGGTGCCGCTCAGACGGTCGCGCCGCCTTCGAGCGCGTGCAACAACCCCTCCACCGTGAACTCGTCGGCCACGACGTCGACGCGGATGCCGAGTTTGCGCGCGGCGGCCGCAGTGATCGGGCCGATCGCCGCAACGGTCTTGCCGGCAAGCAGAGTTGCGGCGTCTTCGACGTTGTGCACGAAGCCGTGCACGGTGCTCGCGCTGGTGAACGTAACGATGTCGGCCCGTTCGGCTTTTGCGCGCAGATCCGGATCGTCGACGTAGCGCGTCTTGTAGGCAGCGACGGCGTCGACCGTGCGTCCCGCCGCGCGCAGCATATCTTGCAGTACGTCGCGTGCTTCTTGCGCCCGGAATATCAGCAGCCGTTCACCGGGCGCGGTGCGCGTTGCAAGGCCCTCGGCGACGGCTTCGTTCACATAGGTGTCCGGAACGAAATCCACTCGGATGCCGTGCGCGGTGAGTGCAGCCGCGGTCTTCGGGCCGATCGCCGCGACCTTCGCATCGCCGAAGGCGCGTGCGTCCCTGCCGCTCGCGCCCAGAATGTCGAAGAACGCGTCCACGCCGTTGCGGCTGGTGAACACGACCCAGGCGTACTCGCGCACGCGCGCAACGGCGGCGACGGCGGGCGCGGGATCGTCGGGCGGCCCGATCGTGATGGCCGGCGCGAGGATCGGCTCCGCGCCCGATTCCCACAACGCTTGCGCAAACTCAGCCGAAGCGTTCGCCGGCCGCGTGACCAGCACGCGCTTACCGAACACCGCGGTTCGGTCGAACCAGCGGATCGATTCGCGTTCGTTCACCACGCTGCCCACCACCACGACCGCCGGCGCTGCGAAGCGGGCACGTTCCACGTCGGCGACGATCGTTCCGATCGTCCCCACCAGCGTCTCTTGCGTCGGCTTCGTGCCTTCGCGCACGATCGCCACCGGCGTCGTGTCGGGCAGCCCGTTCTTGCGCAGTTCGCCGACGATGCCGGGGAGCGTGGCCATCGCCATCAGGAAGATCGTCGTCGACTTGGGGTTCGCCAGCTTCGCGTAATCGAGGCTGGTGTAGCCCTTGAGCGGATCTTCATGACCGGTCGAGATCGAGAACGAGGTGTTGTGATCGCGGTGCGTCACCGGAATGCCGGCATACGCCGGCACCGCGATCGCCGACGTGATGCCGGGGACGATCTCGAACGGCACGCCGGCGTTCCGCAGCGCTTGCGCTTCTTCGCCGCCGCGCGCGAATACGAACACGTCGCCGCCTTTGAGCCGAACCACGCGCTTTCCATCGAGCGCGAGCTTCACGGTCAGCGCGGTGATCTCGTCTTGCGTCAGGCTGTGCGTGCCGGCTCGCTTGCCGACATAGATGCGCTCGCAATCGGGCGGCGCGAGATCGACGATCGCTTGCGAGGCGAGGTAGTCGTAGAGAAGGACGTCGCAGTTTTGGATCGCGCGGGCGCCCTTGAGCGTCAAAAGGCCCGGATCACCGGGCCCCGCACCAACGAGCCAAACCCTGCCGCGCTTCACTCTTCTTGCGCGTGAGCGTGCAGGTCGAAGAGATCGGTGAGGATGTGGGCGTCGGTGAGGGCTTCGGCGCGGTTGACGATCGCCTTGTCGCGAATCTTCGTGATCGCGCCGTGCAAGAGTTTGGAGATGACCGTCAGCGACATGCCGGTGATCAGCATCCGTTCGCGTTCGGTCAGGTCGGGGCAACGCGCGAACAAGCGCTGGAGTTCGGTTTCGCGGATCNNTACCAATGGTTGAAGCGCTCGGTGTGCTCGGCGATGATCTCTTCGACCATCGGGATCGCTTCGCGCCGCCGTTCGAGCGTCACGTCGATCACACCGCGCAAGCCGTCGACGTCGACCACGCTCACGCCCTCGATCGAGGCCACGTCGGGGTCGCAATCGCGCGGTACCGCGATGTCGACGATGAACAGCGGCCGCTGCGGGCGCCCGGCCATCGCCCGGGTCACGTCTTCGACCGTCAAGACGAACGTTTGCGCGCCGGTCGAAGTCACCACGATATCCGCGGTGGCGATCGCGTCGACCATGCCGTGCATGTCTTTGCGGTTGAGCACCACGATCTCGCGGCAGCCTTCCGCCTTCAGGCGGCGCGCCACGAGCGAACCCATCTTGCCCGCGCCCACGACCACGACCGACGTTCCGCGCAGATCGCCCACGTGCGCTCCGGCAAAGGTGACTGCCGCCGTGGCGATCGACACCGACTGTCCGCCGATGTCGGTGTGCGTGCGCGCGGCCTTGCCGGCGTTGAGGGCTTCGCGGAAGAGCGAGTGCAGCGTCTTCCCGAGCGATTGCGCGCGCTGGCCTTGAATGAACGCGTCCTTGACCTGCGCGAGAATCTCCGCTTCGCCGATCAGCATCGAGTCGAGGCCGGTGCTGACGCGGAAGAGATGGTCGATCGCCTGATTCCCGAGCAGCGTATACATGTAGGAATCCATGTCCTCGACCCCGCCGTGGCGGAAGTTGCCGAGGAACTGGCGGATCTGGCTGACGCCCTCTTCGTAGTCGTCGAGTTCGGCGTAAATTTCCAGGCGGCCGCACGTCTGCAGCATCAGCGCTTCTCTGACCGCCTCGTAGTCGCGCAGCGCGATCAGGGCTTCGCCCATCTTGTGCGCCGGAAATGCGTGGCGCTCGCGGACGTCAACCGGCGCGGTGTTGTGCGAGAGCCCCATACAAACCAGTGGCACGAGCTAGTGGCTTCCTCGCGGGGCGGCAAATACCGCCGTCAGGGCCGCATCGGCCATCTCGAGGGTCCGGTCGACGTCCAGCTGGCGGTGGGCCGTGGAAAGGAAGCCGGCCTCGAATTGCGAGGGTGCGAGGTAGACGCCCCGGTCGAGCATGGCGTGGAAAAAACGCCCGTAGAGCGCGGTGTCGGACCGCTTGGCATCGGTTACGTTGGTTACCGGACCATCCGTAAGGAAGAACCCGACCATCGAGCCCCGGCTCGCGGCCACGTGCGGCACGCTGTGCCGCGTCAGAACTTCAGACATCCCAAGGGCAAAACGCAATCCGAGTTCCTCGAGATGCGGATAAACTTTCGGATTTTGCAGGCCGCGCAGGGTCGCGAGGCCGGCCGCCATGGCCAGCGGGTTGCCCGAGAGGGTGCCGGCCTGATACACCGGACCCTCGGGCGAGAGCCGGCTCATGATGTCGCCCCGGCCGCCGAAGGCCCCGACCGGCAAGCCGCCGCCGATGATCTTGCCCAGGGTGGTGAGGTCGGGGGTGATGCCCTCGCGCTCTTGGACGCCGCCCGGCGCCACCCGGAAGCCGGTCATGACCTCATCGAAGATCAGCACGCTGCCGTAGCGCGTGCACGCCGCGCGCAGGGCCGGCAAGAAATCCGGCAGCGGCAGCACGAGGCCCATGTTCCCGACGTACGGCTCGACGATGACCGCGGCGATCTCTTCCCCGTACCGCGCGAACGCGTTCCACACGCCTTGCGCGTCGTTGTAGTCAATCACGATCGTATCGCGTGCGACGCCTTCGGTGATGCCGGGCGAGTCGGGCACGCCGTTGGTCAGCGCGCCGCTCCCGGCCGAGATCAGAAACGCGTCGCCGTGGCCGTGATAACAGCCGGCGAACTTGATCACCTTCGACCGCCCGGTGAAGCCGCGCGCGAGGCGCAATGCGCTCATCGTCGCTTCGGTGCCGCTCGAACAGAAGCGCACTTTCTCGATCGACGGCACCATCGAAATGACGAGCTCCGCGAGTTCCGTTTCGGCTTCGGTCGGCGCGCCGAACGACGTGCCGCGTTCGGCGGCGTCGCGCACGGCCGCGATCACGAGCGGGTTGGCGTGGCCGAGGATCAGCGGGCCCCACGACATCACGTAGTCGATGTAGGCGTTGCCGTCGATGTCGACGAGCATGCAGCCGTTCGCTTCGCGCACGAACACCGGTGTGCCGCCGACGGAGCGGAACGCGCGGACGGGCGAGTTGACGCCGCCCGGGATCACGCGTTTCGCGCGCTCGAACGCGGCCTCGGATTTGGCGTGGTTCATCCGGGCAACGTCCCCGCCGTGGTGTAAAAAATTTGACGAGCACCTGTCCCCGTGGTCATTCTGAGCTACGCACCCTCCCGATTGTCATTCTGAGCGAAGCACCGAAGGTGCGTAGTCGAAGAACGCGAGAATATCTCGGCGATTTGCGTGCGAGCGCGAAGGCGCGAGCAGTGGTGTAAAAAAGAACAAAAGGAAGTAACCACCGCTCGCGCCTTCGCGCTCGCACTCGGTAGTGTAGATGGTGGCGCGTCCCTCGACTGCGCACCTGCGGTGCTCCGCTCGGGATGACCTGAGAAGCACCCACTGCTGTAATGCGCTTACGTGATGACGGCGCTGATCGACGCATAATCATCCGGTGTATTGACGTTGGTAAAAATTCGGTCATCGGCTTCTCCCATCTCCACGTAGCGCGTCTGCAGACGCTCGATCACCGCGCGCAGCGAACCGCGGCCGCCCAGCAACACCGGCAATCCCTCGCGCATGAAGGCCTCGCACTTATAGAGCGCGGCCAGCGGCTCGAATTGGAGTTCGCCGTCGCGTGTGCGGCGCGGCACGACGGCCTCGTCGCCCGGTTCGATGCACGCTTCGAGCCGGTCGATCAGCCCGGCGTCGATGAACGGCGCGTCACCGGCCGCCGCAAACGCCCACGGCGTGCGCACTTCGCTGATCGTCGAGAGCAAGCCCGAAAGCGGACCGCGCATCGGCCAGCGGTCGACGACCGCCGGCGCATCGATGAGCAGGTCGATCTCGTACGGCAACGCGCCTTTGCACGAGATCAGCGTCGCGCGCCCATCGCTCACGTTGCGATAGACGCGCACGATCAGCGGAAAGTCGCCGGCATCGATGAAGAGTTTTCCGGGGAAACGCGTCGCCTCGCCGCCCGCCAGCACGATCGCCGTGACGAGCGAACTGCGTTCAGCCATGACGCCGCAGGTAGTCTTTGGCAAAGTACGTGATGATGATGTCGGCGCCGGCGCGTGCGAAACCGGTGAGCGTTTCATCGACCACGCGGTCTTCGTCGATCCAACCGCGTTCGGCCGCCGCCTTCACCATCGCGTACTCGCCGCTGACGTTGTACGTTGCGACCGGCACGTCGAAGCTATCACGTACCTGACGGATCAGGTCCATGTAGGCGAGCG
>PLTN01000215.1 GCA_003164495.1 Vulcanimicrobiota bacterium | reverse complement strand
TCAAGGTTCTCATCAAGGAGCTCCAATCGCTGGCGCTCGACGTCAAGGTGCTCACCGAGACGCGCGAAGAGGTCGAGATCCGCATTGCGGACGACGACATGGCGGAGCGCGCGCAAGAGATCGGTCTGCTCATGGGCGACGAAGATCCGCGTCTTTCGCAGACGGCGCTCGCCGAACGCGAAGCGGAAGTCGAACGTATCCCCGTACCGGGTGTGCCGGTCGAGGGCGAAGAGCCGGCCGAAGGCGATGCCGTCGGCGAAGTCGAGGAAATCGAAGAAGAAGAGGAAGAGCTCGATGATTCGGCTCCGCTCGTGTCGCCTTCGGCGAAGCGCGGCGGTGACGAAGATCTGATCCCGACCTCGCCGCTGGGCGGACTTCGTGCAACGATGACCGATGACGGCGAAATCGTGGTCGATGAAGTCATCGATGACGAGATCCCGGTCGCCGGCGTTGTCGAAGAAGAGGAAGAAGATCAGGGCTACGTTCTCGAGGAAGACGACGAAGAGATTTCGGAAGAGGAAGAAGAGGACGAAGGTCCGCTCGCTCACTCAACCGACGACGACTACTAACATGCAGGCCGATGGGCGCATCGGCGTCTACATGATCGGCGGGCGAGACGGGTGTTCTCCAGTAGGTCTCCCGGATCGCCTCATCGGCGACATGTTCAACGTCTTCTTCGAGGCTGACGAGACCGCGATACCCCAAATACTCCAGCGGAACGACCCGGCCAAAAGCCGGGTCTTTCCTTATTGCCTCTCCGAGCGGAACGGGCCGGGCACGTTCTACCTCAACTACGATCCGTTCACGTCGTCCTTGCTGCGGCCGTCGACGGAGTTCGACATCACGGCTTGGCACGCGAGCCGCGATTACCAGCACGCGGTGACGTGCCGCCCCGTGCGCGAGATCCCGGTCGAACTGCGCACGCTCGACTCGCTGCACTTGCTCGACGATCCGGCCGTCGCACCGCCGACGGTGATGGTGCTCGACACCCAGGGTACCGAGCTCGCGATCATGCGCGGCGGCTGGAACCTGATCGCCGAACATACGATGGCGATCGTGACCGAAGCGGAGTTCATCCGTTTCTACGAAGGCCAACCGCTCTTCGGCGATATCTGCGCGGCGCTCGAGAAACTCGGCTTCATGTTCGTCGACTTCACGTCGGGCTTGCACCGCGCCGATCTGCATCGCGCGCCGCTCGGCTTGCGCAGCCGCTCGACGGTCGCGTACTGCGACGCGCTCTTCCTGCGCAAGCCGGCGTCGATATCGCAGCCGCTGCATCTCGCGCAACTGGCCTTCGTGTCGCAGCTCTATGCGCAGATGGGCTACGGCTTCCATTGCCTCGACCTGCTGCTGAAGACCGACCCGCAGCTCACCGTCATCCCGGCCGAGCGCGCATATCGCGGCTTTTTGCTCGAACTCGATGCGGCGCGTCAGGCGATGCCGATCGTGTTCGCACCGGGGTTCAAGGATCTCTATCCAACCTTCGAGCGCAGCAACGAACGCTTCGATGCCGCGGTTACCGTCGAGACGCAGATCGAACACCGCGACGCGGAGTACGCGAAAATCCGGGCGCGACTGGCCGCGCAGCAAGCCGACGTCGTGGCGCTCCTCTCGTCGAACGACACGCCGGTGGAAGCGGTGATTCGCAAGTACGGTTTGATCTATCTCGCGCAGGCGTGCAAGGACCGGCGCATCGCCGAAATGACGGAAATGCTCGCCGAGCTGGGCGTGCAGGTCGAGCGGCAACCATAGAAGACGGCGGAGTATGGCCGGTGTCGCGCCGGCGGCGCGCGTATGCCGCGCTGATCCTGGGGACGATTCTCACGGCACTCGATTCATCGATCGCGAACATCGCGTTACCGACGATCGGGCGTGAACTGCACGTAGCGCCGGCGCAGATCGTGTGGGTGGCGAGTGCCTATCTGCTCGCCATCACGATGTCGCTGTTCGTGGTTTCCTCGCTCGGTCAGTCGCGCGGGCCGACGCGCGTGTGGGGAATGGGTGTCGCGCTCTTCACCTTCGGATCGCTCTTGTGTGCGCTCAGCCAGGCGTTCCCGGTGCTGATCGCTGCGCGAGTCGTGCAAGGTTGCGGTGCGGCCGCGATCATGTCGCTATCACCGGCGCTCGTGCGCGACGTCTACCCGCGGTCGCTGTTGGGCCATGCGTTCGGTTTGAATGCGATGTACACGAGCATCGCGGCCGCCATGGGGCCGACGCTCGGCGGGTTGATGCTCGCGATCTTGCCGTGGCAGTGGCTGTTCGCGATCAACGTGCCGCTCGCTTTCTTGATCGTGCTGCTCGCGCGGGACGCGTTGCCGAACGTCGTCGGAACGGGCGCGCGGATCGATCCGATCAGCGCGGTGACGAGCGCGATCGGGTTCAGCGCGATCATCTACGGACTCGACGGTTTTGCGCGTCGCGATCCGCTGCCGCTCGTCCTCACCGAGATCGTCGTGGGCGCCGCGATGTTCGGCTGGTTTGCGCGACGCCAATTCACGCTGGCCGTGCCGATGATCTCGCTCGATCTGTTCCGGCTGCCGCGGTTTTCCGTGGCTGCGCAGGCGAGCTTCAGCGGCTGGTCGGCGTGGAGCATCGGCGTGATTGCGCTGCCGTTTTTCTTGCAGCTCGAACTCGGGCTCTCGCCCTTGCAGTCGGGCTTGCTCATGACGTCCTGGCCGATCGCGAACGCGATCGTCGCACCGATCACCGGCCACTGGTCCGATCGCTACGCCGTCGGCTGGATCGCCACCGGCGGGCTTGCCGGGTTCACGCTCTCGCTCTTGGTGTTCTGCTATGCGGTCATGCATCCGAGCGTCGGGCTCTTGTTCGTCGCCGGGCTCACGGCCGGGGGCAGCTGGGGAATCTTCCAAACGCCGAACAACCGCGAGCTGATGGGTGCCGGGCCGCCGGAAAAATCCGGGAGCACGGCCGCGATCTTTGCCTCACTGCGCGTGGCCGGTCAAACGTTCGGCGCGTCGCTCGCCGCGATCGTCTTCGCATCGTTCGCGCCGTCGATCGGCGCTCACGTCGCGCCCGCGGCGCTGCATGTGGCCGTCTTGGCGGCGCTCAGCTTAGCGAGTGCGCTGAGCGTGCTCGCGACGTTCGTCAGCGCGCAGCGCGCGTTTCGGGACGGCTTCCACTACCATCCCGCCTAGGTGGATTCACGTTCCGTGAATC
>PLTN01000126.1:60486-157393 GCA_003164495.1 Vulcanimicrobiota bacterium | reverse complement strand
TGACCGTCGCCCTCGATCGCAAAGACTTTCTGCGCATCTTCGCCGTTGCCGGTGCCGGGCTTGCGCTCGGGATTGAACTCGTTCCGGCGAAGGCCGAAGCCGCGGCGGCTCCATCGTTCGTGCCGGTCGCCTGGGTCGAGATGGGCAACGACGGCTTGACGACCGTCGTCATCAACCAAAGCGAACTTGGGCAAGGCATTACGACGGCCTTGTCGATGTGCGTTGCGGACGAACTCGACATCCCGATGTCGAGCGTGCGCTTCCGCATGGCGCCGGCTCAGACGAAATACAACAACCCCGTGACCAACGCCATGGGAACCGGCGGCAGCCGGAGCACCCCGACGATGTCGCCGGTGATGCGCAAAGCCGGTGCGACCGCGCGCGCGATGCTGGTCACCGCCGCTGCGACGAAATGGGGCGTCGATCCCGCGACGTGCACCACGGCCAATGCCGTCGTTTCCGGACCGGCCGGGCAAAAGGCGAAGTACGTCGATCTGCTCGCGGCCGCTGCTGCGGTGCCGGTTCCGGCGACCGTTACGCTCAAGACGCCCGATCAGTTCAAGATCATCGGCACGCGGCAGCCGCGGCTCGACGTCAAACCGAAAACGAACGGCACCGCGATCTACGGTCTCGATGTCAAGGTTCCCGGAATGAAGTACGCGTCGATCGAGAAGCCGCTGCAGATCGGCGGCAAGGTCGCGTCGTTCGACGCGAGCGATGCGCTCAAGGTTCCGGGCGTGCGGCAGGTCATCCAAGTTCCCTCCGGCGTCGCCGTGATCGCCGACAATACGTGGGCCGCATTCCAAGGGCGCAAAGCGCTGCGGGTGACGTTCGCACCGGGTCCCAACGCCGGACTCACGACCGAGTCGCTCTACACCAAAGCACGCGCTCTGGCCAAGACGCCGGGCGGCGTTCTCAAGAGCGTCGGCGACGTCACATCGCCGCTGCGCGGCACGGTGGTTACCGCGATGTACGAGACGCAATATCTCGCGCACGCGCCGATGGAACCGATGAATACGACCGCCGATGTGCGCGCCGACAGCGTGACCATCTGGACGCCGACGCAGGCGCAAACGAAGTCACAGCAAATCGCCGCGACCGTTGCCGGCGTGCCGATCACGGCGGTGACGGTGAATACGACGTTCGTTGGCGGCGGCTTCGGCCGTCGCGGTGAGATCGACTACGTCGCCGACGCCGTCGCGACGTCGAAGGCCGCCGGGATTCCGATCAAGCTCGTGTGGACGCGCGAGGACGACATCCGCAACGATCCCTATCGCGGTGGCACGGTCTCGTCGTGCGTGGCCGCGTTGACGCCGGACGGCACGCTCTCGACGCTCAAACAAACCGTCGTGAGTTCGTCGATCAACATTCGCACGAGCCCGGCGTTGATGAAGGATGGCGTGGATACCGGGGCCGGGAACGGCATGACGAACACGGCATATAACGTCCCGAATCTGCTGGTCGACTGGCATTTACTCGACGTTGCGATTCCGGTCGGTCACTGGCGTGCACCGTACGCCAACGCCAACACCTTCGTCACCGAATCGTTCATGGACGAGCTCGCGCACAGCGCCGGCAAAGATCCGGTCGCTTTCCGCTTGGCGATGATGGATCCGGGCTCACGCCCGCGCAACGTTCTCGAACGCGTCGTGAAGCTGGCCGGCTGGGGCGCAGCGCTGCCGGTGGGACATGCGCAAGGCGTGGCGATGGCGCAGTGGGACGATGCCTGGATCGCGATGGTGGCTGAGGTCTCGCTGCCGCAGGGCAAGGTCAAGGTGCACAAGATGACGGCGACGGTCGACGTGGGTCAGCCGATCAACATCGACGGCCTCGAGCAGCAAATCCCGAGCGCGATCATCTACGCGCTCTCGGCCGCACTCGGCGGCAAGATCACGTTCGCCGACGGCGGCGCCGTGCAGAAGAACTTCAACGATTTCACCGTGCTGCACATGCAAGACTCACCGCAGTTCGTGGTCGACATCGTGCGCAGCACCGGCAAATCGACCGGTGCGGGTGAAATCGGTACGCCGGCCGTTGCTCCGGCGCTGGCGAATGCGATCTTCGTCCTGACCGGCAAGCGCCTGCGAACTCTGCCGCTCAACGATGCCCTAGCTTCCGCCTAGCGTAAGAAGAGTTCGCGCGCGTCGAAGGCTTTATCAATCGCCCTCGACTTGGCCATTTCGTCGATCACGGGCTGGACGAGTTTCGGATCCAGCGTGATGCCTTGTTCGACGCGCGTCATCTTCCGGACCGTTCCGGCATCGACCGATGTGAAGTTCGAGATCAGATCGACCGTTTGGTCGTGGTGGGCGTTGCAGAAGATTGCGGCGTCGCGCGTCGCGCGCGCGAACGCATCCATCACCGGACGGTGGGCCGTGGCATAGTCGGTCGCGGCAAACCAGGCCGTGTAGAGCCAGCGGGGCGCGATCGCCATCAGCGGGTGCGTGAGCAAGCGCAGGCGCGGCGAACCCAAGGCGACCTCGACAGCCGGCTCGTTCATCGAACCGGCGTCGACGCGGCCGGTTGCGATTGCTTCGACCATCGCGCTGATCGGCAGCTCGACGAATTTGAGCGAGGCCGGATCGCCGCCGTTTTTCTCCATCCACGTTCGCGCTGAGATCGTGTAGATGTCGCCGATGCCGTAGACGCCGAACGTCTTGCCGTTGAGATCGGCGGCGGTCTTGATGGGTGAATCGGCGCGCACGAACATGCCGTCGATCGGTGCCGCGCTCGTGTAGACACCGGCCGGCGCGATGATGACCAACGGCAAGCCTTTGGCATGGGCTTGGATCAGTGGCGTGATGCTCGACTTGCCGATCTGATACGCGCCGCCCGCGACGCCGGCCGTGATCGCCGGCCCGCTGCGCTCGGGCGTGACCTGCACGTCGAGTCCGTTGCGCTTGTAGAGGCCGCTCTGCACGCCGTAGAGCACGGGCGTGATGGAATCTTCCGGTACGCCCGCCACGGCGAGCGTCGTGAGCGTTTGTGCCGCCGCCACGTGCGGCAGCGCAAGGGCGGCGGCCGTCACGCCGAACATCGCCCGCCGCGAGAGCATCATGGTGCGGGTTGGGCCTCGGCGGCGGGAGCGGCTTGCGCCGCCTCTTCGGCTGCCGCCGCCACGGCCACCACCTCTTCGTACGCGGCTTCCGTTTCTTCCAAGAATTGCCCGGCGGCCTGGAGGGCGGCGCGCGCCCGGTTGACGGCTTCTTGGGCCGCGGCGACGCTGGCGGAGCGCATCGCGACTTGCAGCGTCCGCATCGCTTTTTCGGCTGCCGCACGGAGCTCGTCGACCGTCTTGCCGTTGGCCGGATACTGGGCGATGCCGCAGCTCGGGGCCAGCACTTCCTCGGACTTGCCGGCGCGCATCGGCTCGGCGATGTTCGTGCGCAGTTTCGATGCCAGTGCCAGCGTTTCGAACTTGCTCGTCAGGCCGCGAAAGACGACCATGAATTCATCGCGTTCGACGCGTCCGACGACGTCTTGGGGGCGCAGGCATTCGGCGATGCGATTCGCGGTCTCGCGCAGCAGATGGTCGGTCACGACGCTGCCGTACGCTTCCTTGAGTAGCGCGAACCCATCCAGGCCGATGTAGCCGAACGCTATGAGCTCGCCGTCGGCTGCCGCTGCGACGGCGGCGGCTGCCGCTGCGTCGAGGGCTTCGCGCGTGAGCGCGCCGGTGAGACGATCGATATCGGGGTTCGCCGCGGCGGGTGCGGCCTTGGGGGTTGGGTTGGGCGCTTTGTCGGCCATGGGTACGGTGGTTCCCTTTCGGTGGGTCGCGCTCCGTTAAAAGGCAACGCGCACGGGCCGCAAGGGCACGTGCGCGTTGTTTGGCTTACGCCGAAGGGAGGCTTTAGCGGTACGAACCGCCGCCGCCGCCACCGCCGCCGCGCGACTGGAAGCAGTCGCGGCAGTAGACCGGCTTATCGCCGCGGGGTTGGAACGGCACGGAGGCCTTGCCGCCGCACTGGCTGCACTTCACATCGAACATTTCGCGAGGAGCACGGTCGCCGCCGTAGCTGCCGCCGCCGCCGCCCGAGCTGTAGCTCGAACCGCCGCCGCCGCCGCCGGTACCGCGCTGGGCCTTACGCGCCGCGCGGCAATCCACGCAGCGATTGGGCTTGTTGGTGAAGCCTTTCGAGGCGAAAAACTCTTGTTCGCCCGTGCTGAACGTGAAGGGTGCGCTGCAATCAACGCAATTTAGGGTTTCATCGGTATACATGTATTTGGGGTCTTCAATCTTCGGAAGAAAGCGCCAGAGAGATCAACTCGTCATTCCGTGGGTTTGAAGACTGCGCAACAAGACCATGTAGACTCTGTTTGATACCAACCAACCGGCGCTGCGGTCGGATCGGCACACTCACCATAGCACATAAGTCGGAATCCGTATCGCTTTTAGGGGCTGGAAGGCTCGAGAATGTAGGGTGTGATGAGGAAGACCACCTCATCGCGCTGGCGCGCGGTGGCCTTGTTCTTGAAAAACTGCCCGAGAATCGGGATATCGCCCAAGAACGGCAGCTTCGAAATCGTCTCGGAAGAGGTATCTTGGAAGAGGCCGCCGAGCACGATCGTCTCCCCGTCGTGCACCCGCAACACGGCATCGACCTTCCGGTTGGCGATGATCGGAAAGCTCGAATTGAAGCCGATGATTTCGGAGTATTCCGGATGAACCTCGGCCGTGATGATCCCATCCGCACCGATCGTCGGCGTGACGCGCAACTGCACGCCGACGTTGACGTTGGTGACGGTGGGAAAACCCGTCTGCTCGTTCACCGTGACGATCGGATAGGTTTCGCCGACGAGCAGCGTGGCTTCGCGATTGTTCAGCGTTGCGATGTGCGGCGTTGCAAGGATCTGCGCGTGTCCATTTTGGACGAGCGCGTTGATTTGGGCGTTGATCGCGATCGAACTCTTGGTGAGGGCATACGGGAACTGAGCAACCGCGCCGGCGCCGAAGCCGGTGCCGCCGAACTGAATCCCCACGTTACTGCTGTCGTCGATCGGCTTGACGTCGGTAACGCGGACTTCGAACATCACTTGCCGGCCGGGGGCGTCGATGCTGCTCAAAAGCGAGCTTGCCGCGGTTTGTGCATCGGCCGTACCGGTGACGACGACCGTGTTCGAGCGATCGTCGGCAATCAAGCCCGCATCGGGCAGGACGCCTTTGAGTTCCTTCACCGCGTCGGACGGCTTCGCGTTCCGCAGCGCGACCGTCGTGGCTCCGACGCTGCCGCCATAGCGGCGATTCATCGCGGCCGCATCCCCGACGAGCACGATGTTGCCGGCTCGATGGGTTTGGAGGTCGTAGGCCTGCGCGAGGGTTGCCAGGGCCGTGTCGGCGTCCACATCGTGTAAGCGGAACGTGATGCGTCGCGGCTTGACCGATGCATCGGCAACGATGTTCAAACCGGATTGCCGCGCGATCAAGCCGATCACGTCGCTCAAGTCGGTGTCGCGCGCATTGATCGAAATCGGAACGCCGGCCGAAGCTCCGGCGGCGACGGTTGCGGCGAGCAGCGCGGCGGCGAAGAACCGCAGTATCACGGCGTCGCGGCCGGTTCGAGGGTGAGCCGGTTGCCGTTCGCCAGCACCACGGCGTCGCCGTCGATTGCAACGATCGTGGAACCATCGAGCGCATCACCGAGGCTCACCAGCCGCGACCCTTCGCCGGATTCCACGATCGCCGTGGGATGGGTGCCGATTACGATGGCCGTGATGTGGGAGGTGAGGGCGGCACGAGCGATCTTGGGAGCGACGCGCGGCAAGGGCATACGCGGCAACTGCGGAGGCGGACTGGGGAGTACCGGTTGCTGATCGTCATCGACGCTCGCTTGCGGCGCGAACGCGTCACGTTCGGGCGGGATCGGTCGTGGTGCCGCCTCGATGCGCGTTTCGGCGACGTCCGTCGCGCGTGAGCGCGAATCGAGCTGCGATCGCGCGCCGGCCGGCATGAGGACGATCGCCGCGGTATAGCACAGCAGTGCTGCGGCGCCGAACAACGGGCGTTTATCTCGGGCGAACGTCATGGTGCGGCGGCTCCTGCGCTTCGCGCAGTAAAAGGACATGAAAGGCAGCGTTCAGTTGCGGCGAACCGCCCGGCCGGCGCTCGGCATTGCTGAGCGACGTCACGGTGATGCGTGCCGTGCCGTCGGCGTCGTTCAGATCGCGCACGGCGCGGATGATGTCGCCGTACGGACCGCGTAACGTGAGATCGAACGGGACCTCCTCGATCGGCGGCGGGGTCGCGGCAGCGGCCGGCGTGAGCTGCGGCGTAACGCCGGCGGTGACGGCCTCCACTGCAACACCATCGTGCGCGGAGACGCCGGCCACCGTGCGAAGCAAACGATCGACCGCTGTCGCTCGCCGGTCACCCGTATGCAGGTGAGCTAGCTCGGTAGCGAGCGCCGATCGCTCGCGCTCGAGCGTGGGGATGCGTTGAGCCATCGCCGTACTGCGGTCGAGGTCCGTTCGCGCGGCATCGATCTGCGCGTACAGGTCGCCGGCCGATGTTTCGAGCGGCCGGAAGACGAAGGTGTAGCCGGCGAGTGCAATCACGACGACGGCGAAGGCGCTCGCACGCGGCACATCGACGCTCATGGTTGCTGGTCCCAGCCGATGACGAAGTCGAGGATCCGGCCGCTGCGGCCGGTTGCAGCGATCGACACCAAACGCACCGAAGCGTGCTGATCGATCGCCTGAACGCGGCGCAGCATCGTGCCGATTTCCTCGACGCGCGTGGAGCGGCCGCCGATGGTCCAGGCGCCGGCGGAAGTCGAACCAACGCTTGTTAGCCAGGTCGCCGGCGGCAGATCGTTTCCAATCCGTGCGATCGTATTCGTCGCAACGAGGACATCGCGGTGCGCCGCGCTGACGGCTGACCGGATCGTGCGCAAGCGTGCGACGTTCGTCATCAGGTTCCGCGCGCGGCGTTCGTCGTTTGCCGCCGTCCGGATGCGGGATTGCAGGCCGCTCAGCTGATCTTCCAGCATGCCGATGCGATGCGTCTCGAACGTCCACGTTGCGGCGATGCTCAGGAACGCGAGGCCGATCAACACGAGCGGTAGACGAAGCGAACCGGCGAGTGCGGCGGCCGGGACTCCGGCGCACCAGCGTTCGTGCGGCGGTTGGAGATAATTGAATCGAATCACGACGCATTGCTCCAGAGGCTGAGACCATAAGCGACCGACCAGTCGGGGCCGGCGGCGCGCAAGACATCGGGCGGGACGGTGTCGGAACAGTCCGCCGGCAGCGTTGCGGGTAACACGGTGTAACCGGTTGCGCGTTCGATCGCCGAACTCAAACCGGGGATGCGGCTGCCGTTTCCGCACAGGACGATCGTGCGGATGCCGCCATAGCCGCCGGCTCGCGCATCGGCGAACGCTTCCGTCAGTGCGGCGATCAGCGCGTCGCGTGCCCCCTCACCCGCACCGCCGAAACCGACGCAGCGCTTGCGGTCTTCGGCCGTTGCCGTGTCGACGCCGAGCGATTGCGCAATGGCGTCCGTCAGCGCCTCGCCGCCGGCACGGATCCGCGTGACGTACGGAACCGTTTCGCCGAAGATCGTCAGGCGCGTCGCATCGTTGCCGATGTCGATGACGGCGTCGGTATCAGGCTGCGAGCGGCGCAGTGCGAACGCCAGATCGTCGACGGCGAGCGGCCGCAGCTGCGCCCGTTTGGCCACGTCCAGCACGGCGGCCAAAGCGGAACGCCGTACGACGCCGATTGCCCAGTGCTGATCAGCACTCGTGCGGACGAGCGATACCGCGGCCTCGTCGATCGGATAGTCGATGAAGCGCGCCGCTTCAAAGCGCGCGGCGCAAACGCGCTCCCAGGGCGACATGGCCGGAAACTCGGCCGCGCACAGGAGCGCTTCCGGGGGTGCGAGGGCGAGCACGCACCGGCGCTCCGGCGTCTGCAGTTCCTCGATCGCCCGGCGCAACGCTTCGACCGGGTCGCCGTCGTGATCGTGCCCCGCGACGGCCAGCAATTTTGGCGGACCGCCGCTTGGCCTCGCCGTCAACGCGATCCTCACGCGGCGGCGTCCGATGTCGACGCCGAGCGGCAGGGTGGCCGTCGAGAACGTCATGCGTGATACGCCAATGGCGCGAGCAGCGCCGCAAATGTCCCCGCCGCGATAAACGGACCGAAGCGGATGCTCGTGCCGCCGCGCGCGCGCCGCGTCGCGAGCAGCCATGCGCCGTATCCACCACCGAATACGAATGCCAGCGCAATCGCGGTGAGGCCGCTCGAGAGGCCCAGCGCCATTCCCAGCGCGGTGCCGAGCTTGACGTCGCCGAGCCCGATGCCGCGTCCCCGGCTGATGGCGTGCAATCCGAGCAACGCTGCGCCGACGGCCGCCGCGCCGCAGCAGCCGTCGATCGCGGACCCGCTCACGAGGGCCAGCGCGAGCGATGCGAAGAGCATCGATGCCGTAAGCGGGTCGTAAATGGAACCGGTCCGCGCATCGACGACACCGGCGACGGCAACGCCCGCGGTGGCCGCCACCGCCGGCATTGAGATGCCCGCGATTGCGGCCACGCACGCGGCGATCGCCGCGGCAACGGGAAGAAGCGGGGGGAGCGCGCCGATGCTCGTGCAGCGGCGCGAAGCGGCATCGTCGGCGATCATCCAATACATCACGGTCGCGCCGGCCGTGCACGTGGCTGCGAGCGCGCCGTTCATCGGAGCGTTCGCAACATGCTGCGCGCCGGCATGAAACCCGGATCGTCTGCGATGGCGAGCCGGGCATACCGGCGAGCCGCGTTCCGATCCGCGCGCCGGAGAGCCATGCGGCCGGCAAAGTGTTCGTACCGCGCATCGTGCGCGAGCGATCCGGCGCGAGAGAAATCGCGCTCGGCATCGTGCCAGCGGTGCAACTGGACTTCGGCGAAAGCGCGGTCGGCGAAGAGCGCCGGATCGGGCCCGGTTTGCGCAAGCGAGCGGGTTGCGACGGCGATCGCTTGAGTGGCTCCGCTGCGATCGTGGCGCAGGGCGAGTTCGAAGGCGAGCCGGTCGGCGGCAACGACGGAGGCTGGATCCAGCCGGGCTGCGCGGCCGTAGAAGCGGATCGCCGTCGTCACGTCGCCGCTACGCAGCGCGTCGTCACCACGCGTCACCACTGCAGCGGCGAGCTGTCCGTGAAAGAGGACGAATGCCGCCGTTAGAGCCGAAGCGGCCAACAACAGTCGCCGTAGGCGCGTCATACGAGCAGACCGTAATATGCGCCGAGGCCGAGCATTAGCGCGCCCGAGACGACGGCGGGCGCCGGACTCGCATTCCAAGCGCGGAACGTCCGCGTGCACAGCGAGCCGAACGTTCCAACGGCGAAGAGCGGCATCGCATGGCCGAGCGCGAACGCCGCCAGCAATTCGGCCCGCGCGGCCGGGTTCGCATCCACGCTCATGCCGACGACGGCAGCCAAAATCGGCGTGCAGCAGGGCGATACGACGAGCGCCGACGCCGCGCCGAGGCTGAACACGGCACTCACGCGGTGCGGTTGCGTGCACGCGCGGAATGAATGATGCGCATGATCGCAAGACGGCTCGCGGCACAGCGTGATGAGACCGCCGGCGGCCAGCACGGCGGCCAGGACGACATAGAGCGATGAGGCATGGCCGGCAACTTGCGCGAGCAGCCCGGCACCGAACCCGAGCGCCGTATATGCGGTCACCATGCCGGCAACGAAGGCCGCGATGGTCAGCGTGCGCCGCCGTTCGCCCAGCAGCGCGGCGATTGCCACGTAGCGTGGCGCGACGCACGGACCGAAGCTCGTCACCGTGCCTGCCAACGCGACGAGAGGAAGACGGCCCGCATCACCGCGAGCGATCGCATCGATGCTGAGCGCGACCGGATCGATCATTGCGTTTGCATGCCCGTACCGGACGTGTACGTGATCGTCGTCGAGGTGCAGCCCGGGCCGCAAACGGAGCCGTCGGTGCTGCCGCTCTTTTGCAGCTTCGCCAAGGTTGAACCGACATGGATGCCCGGGCACGTGATGACGTACGAGGGCGGCGCACCACCGCTCTGCTCGGTCACTTTGATCGTGTAGAACTGCGTCAGGTCGACGGCGGCGGGATCCTTCGGCGTGTTGTTCAGGTACACGGTGCCCGCGGCGTTGGTGAAGTCGGCCGGATCGGCGTTGAAGTTTGCCTGGCCGTTGGGCTCGTACGTCTGCAGATCGGCGTAGACGAGTTCTAACGCCGTTGCGATCGAGCGGAGGTTGGACTCACACGCCGATGTCGCCGCCTGGGCCCGCGCGTTGACGAAATTCGGAATCAGGATCCCGGCGAGGATCGCGATGATCGCGACCACGATCATCAACTCGATGAGAGTAAATCCGCGTTCGCCGTTGCGTTCCATGAACGCGCTAGTGCCCGTTTACGAGCACCGTATGACTGCTCACGCGACCTTTTGCGAGAGTTTACCGAGTGCGCGGGTGAGAAGTTTCGACACCTGGCTTTGCGAGAGACCGAGCATATTGGCGACTTCGGCTTGGGAGAGGCCGGCCCCGAACGTGCCGAGCACGATCGTACGCTCGCGTTCGTTGAGTTCGTCGACGGCGATCAGCAGCGTCAGGCGTTCGTCGAGCGACACACCGCGCGGGGCTGCGGCCATCATGTCGAAGCGGTTGCCGTAGCGCGGGTCGGCGTCATAGGATTGACTGCGCCGCGCCGCACGGAGTTGCTCGACGACGTCGCGGGTGACGCCTAGGGCGCTTGCGAGTTGCGTTACGGTTGGTTCGGCATGCTGACGCGCCGCCAACGCTTCCCAGGCCGCGACGTAATGACGGTCGAGCGACCGGAGCCAGCGCGGCACGCGGATCGCGCGTTCGCTGTCACGGACGTAGTGCATCAACTCCCCGACCATGACGATCCAGGCGTAGGGCTCGAAGGGCGTCGTGCGCTCCGGCAAATACGCATCGGTCGCTTTTACGAGACCGATGGCCGCTACTTGTTCCAAGTCGGCCTGATCGCTCTCGGGCCGGCGGAATTTGCGCGCACCACGTTTGCACAGATACATATGAGCGGCGACCACGGCATCGCGATTTGCGCGCGAGCGTTCGGCGAGGTAACGGTCGATGACGGCTTGGCGTTCGTTCATTGAGCCACACTTCCGATAAGCGAGTAGAGCGGAATGAAAACGGAATAGACGATGAGCCCCACGATGACGCCGAGCACGGCGATCAGCGCGGGTTCGATGACGGCGCCGAGGGTGGCGATCGCCACGGCGACATCCGATTCGAAATACTCGGCGGCTTTGGGCAGCAGCACGTCGAGCATGCCCGTTTCCTCGCCGACGCCGACCAGCGCGATCAGCATAGGATCGAAGATTCCGGCCGCGGCGAGCGGCGGCGTAAGGGCTTCGCCTTCGCGGAGTGCGACCGCAACGTGTGCGAGCGCGGCGCTGTGGACGGGGCTGCCCGTCACCGGGAGCACGACGTCGAGTGCCGCGCTCAGCTCGATCCCCGAATGCACCAGCGTTCCGAGCATGCGCGCGAAGCGTGCCGTGATCGTCTTGCGCAACAGCGTGCCGGCAACCGGGACGCTCAGCCGGAAGCGATCGAACGCGTAGCGGCCCGCGTTCGTGCGGCCGGCTGCCACCCCGGCTGCCGTGGCGGCCGCAACCAGAGCAGCAACGATCGTCAAGACGGCGGGCTGTGCGGCGGCGTCACCGAGCGCCATCAGCACGCGCGTCGACAGCGGAAGCGGCACGCGAAATGATGCGAACAGGGCGGAGAACATCGGAACGATGCGCACGATCAAAAACGTGACCAGCGCCAGCGACGCGCACAGCACCGTCGCGGGGTAGGCCAGGGCCGCGATCACGCTCTTGCGCAGTGCGTGGTCGCGTTCGAGGAACAGCGCGATGCGCTCGAGCACGTCGTCGAGAATACCGCCGCTTTCGCCGGCCGCGACCATCGCAACGATCAGCGGCGTGAACGCCCGCGGACGGCGGCCAAAGGCAACGCTGAGCGGTTCGCCACGTTCGATGTCGCTCAGCACGTCGCGCAAGGCGGCAACGAAGGCCGGGTTCTCAGCGCGCTCGATGGTCACGGTCAGGCCGCGCCGCAATGGGACGCCGGCGCGAACCAAGGTTGCAAACGAGCGAAAGAACGCCACCCGCGCGCGAGCCATGCTCACGCCCGGACGCGGCCAATGGAGATCGCGACGCCGGTGGCGCTGCGGTTCGACGCTCGTGACGAAGAGTGCGCGACTACGCAGGCCGGCAACGGCGCTTTCGCGGTCGGCAGCGCTGAGTGAGCCGCGTATGAGGACGCCGGCAGCGGTGCGAGCCGAGTAGCGGAAGTCCATTAGCCGGCCACGCGCTCGAGGTCGCGTACTTCGGCCGGCCGGTTCGCCACCAGCCGTGCCGCGTCGAGTGCGATCGTGCCGCGCACGACCAATTCCGAGAGCGACGTTTCGAGGGTGCGCATTCCGGACGCGCGCCCGGTAGCGATCGCGTTGCGCAACTGATGGGTCTTGCCTTCGCGAATCATCGCGCGCACGGCGTCGGTTCCGATCAGAACCTCGCTGCTCGCAATGCGTCCTTCGCCGTTGCGCAGCGGCACGAGCCGGAGTGAAATCACGGCCAGCAGCGTCGAGGCCAGCTGCGTTCGGATTTGCGCCTGACTATCGCCGGCAAAGGCGTCGATGATCCGGTCGATGGTTTGTGCCGCGTCGCTCGTGTGCAGCGTGGTGAGTACCAGGTGACCGGTTTCGGCCGCCGAGAGCGCGGCTTCCATCGTCGCGCGATCGCGCATTTCCCCAACCAGGATGACGTCGGGGTCGGCTCGCATGAAGCCGCGGATCGAGGCGGCGTAGTCGGGCACGTCGCGGCCGACCTCACAGTGCGAGATCACCGAGCGCGCCGGGCGGTGAACGTATTCGACGGGGTCTTCGACGGTGACGATGACGCGTTCGGTGGTGCGGTTGATGCGGTCGATCAGCGCTGCCAGTGCCGTAGTCTTTCCGCTCCCGGTCGGACCGGTGAAGACGATCAAGCCGTTCGTCCGCCTCGCAAGGCTCGTCACGACCGTCGGCAGCGCCAAGTCTTCGAGCGCCGGGATCTCGCCGGCCAGAAACCGGAGGGCGAGCCGTGTGCCCGACATCGTCGCGTACGCGTGCAACCGATACGGTGCGCCGATGCCTTCGCGGCAAGCGACGTCGGCGGATCCGTGCTCTTTCCAGTGCTGACCCCGGCTGCGGCCCAGCGCGCCTTCCAAGAAGGCTTCGAGTGCCGTACTCTCGAGCGGCGGCACGTCGAGAGCGGTGATGCGGCCATTGATGCGCAGGGCCGGAGCGTCGCCGGTGCCGGCATGCAGATCCGTCGCGCCGCGCCCGCGCGCGAGGGCGATGAGTTCGGTGAGCCGCACGACATCGAGGTTCATCGCACCCACCATCCGACGACGCGTTCCACTTCGTTGAAGCTGGTGATGCCGGCGACGATCTTGGCAGCGGCGTCGTGATAGAGCGAACGGTGACCGCGTTCGGCCGCGATGTGCGCGAGCGCGGCGCTCGAGGCACCCGCCGCAATCGCTTCCCGGATCGGATCGTCCGCTTCGAGGACCTCGAAGATTCCGGTGCGGCCCGAGTACCCCGTTTCATCACAGGCTGCGCAGCCCGCGGGGACATACCAGGTTGCTGCGTTGCCCGGCAGCATCGTGCGGATGTGGCCGGGAACGGCTGCCGGCTGACGGCAGAAGCTGCAGAGTTTGCGTACCAGACGTTGCGCGACGACCGCCGTCAGTGCCGCGGCCAGCGAGTGGCGTGCAACACCCAGTTCGACGAGGCGGTCGATCGTGCGGGCCGCATCGTTACTGTGCACGGTCGCAAACACGGTCTGTCCGGCGAGGGCCGCGGAGACGCCGACGGCGGCGGTTTCGTCGTCGCGCATTTCGCCGATCATGATCACGTCGGGGTCCTGACGGACGAACGCTCGCAATGCAGCCGGAAACGTCAGCCCCGCGCGCACGTTCACTTGCACTTGCGCAGTTTGAGCGAGGCGTGCCTCGATCGGATCTTCAACGGTGCACACGTTGCGCAGCCCGCGGTCGAGTTCGGCGATCGAGGCGTAGAGCGTGGTCGTTTTGCCGCTGCCGGTCGGCCCGCTCACGACGACGAAACCCCATGGCGCGTGCGCGGTTCGCCGGTACGCGGCGAGCGCCGCCGGGCCCATTCCGAGATCGTCGAGGCGCGGTAACGCGACGTGGTGATCGAGTAGCCGGATGACGAGTTTCTCGCCGTCGATCGTCGGAATCGAGGAGACGCGAGCATCGATGCTGCGGCCCTCAACCACGACGGAGTAGCGGCCGTCTTGCGGCAAACGGCGGTTGGCGATGTCGAGCCCAGCCAGCAGCTTGATGCGCGAGACGAACGGCGCGTAGAGGTCGCGGGCAATCGGTTCGCCCGGCCGCATCACCCCGTCGACGCGCAGGCGCGTATGGCCGGCGCCGTTGCCGGCCGGTTCGATATGCAGATCGCTGGCCCGGGCCGCGACGGCCCGGCGCAAGCTCGTATCGACGGCCCTCGTGACGGGAGCACCGGTATCGGCGGATGCTGAAGCGTCTAACGCTAAAAGCGCAGACGGTCGTAACGCGGCCATTTCACGGAAAAGTATCTAGCCGCGGGCGACCCCGCAGAAATTCCTCAAACGGGTTATGCCAGCAAATTGGCACATACCCGGCGCATAAAACGGGGACCCATGATCAGCTTTACGGACTACCTGACGATCAACACGAAAGAACGCTACGAAATTCGCGACATCACGGGCGAAGTCGAACGCGTGCGGGCGACGGCGAAGTTACGCGAAGGCTTCGTGCTGGTGAGCACGATGCACATCACGTCGAGCATTTTCGTGAACGATCATGAGACCGGGCTCTACGCGGACATCATGACGTGGCTCGAAGAGCTGGCGCCCTTCGGAAAAGATTACAGGCATCATCTCACCGGCGAAGACAATGCCGACGCCCATCTCAAACGCATGATCCTCGGCCATCAGGTGCTCGTGCCGGTCACCGACGGCAAGCTCGACCTGGGACCGTGGGAACGCGTGCACTACGGCGAATTCGACGGTCGCCGCAACAAGCGCGTCTTGCTGAAGGCGTTCGGGTTCTAACCCGGGTTGACGGAGTGGGCCACACGGCGTCGAAACCCGCGCGATGAAGATCGATTGGCTCGGTAAGCCGCAAAAGCACGACTATAGCGCCGCATTGTCCTACCTCAGCCTCACGATGGACGCCGCCAGCGCCAAGGCGGTCGTCGCCAAGCTCAAAGACGCCGAAATGACCGCATTCGCCGCGAAGAACATCTTTCGCGCGTCGGGATTGTCGCTGCTCGGCGTCAGCAATAGTCACGTCGAAAAAGACATAGCTACGATCGTGGCCGATGAGAAGCTTTCGCCGTTGCTGCTGTTTCGGGATCGCGTCGCGGGAAAGCTCGTGATCGCCGACGGGTATCACCGGTTGTGTGCCGTCTACAAGTTCGATGAGGATGCCAGGATCCCGTGTAAAATTGTCTGACAACGCAGCCGGCCGCATGATGCGGGCCACCGCGGTTCCGGCCTTTTCGGAACCCGCGCACGAAGGGCGACGGATCTTTTCGGAAGCCTGGGGCACGTTTCTGCTCGTGGTCGTCGCCGCCGGAGCCGTGGTCGTCGGAACGCACGACGCGGCGATCACGCTGGGAATGAAGGTCGCTGCGCCCGGCTTGATGGTCATGGCCGTCATCTATTTCATGGGCGCCGTGGGCGGCGCGCATCTGAATCCCGCGGTGACGCTGGCGTTTGCGATTCGCGGAAATTTCCCATGGAACCGCGTGCCGGGATACCTCGGCGCGCAGCTCGCCGGCAGCATTGCCGCGGCCGCGTTCTTGCGCCTGACGTTCGGCAATGTCGGACTGCTGGGCGCGACCGTGCCCGGCCCGGGCTTCAGTGCCGGCACCGCGCTGGTCATCGAAATATTGCTGACGGCCGGTCTCGTGAGCACGATTCTCGGCACGGCCTCCGGCGCACGCAACGTCGGTTCGAACGGTGCGCTGGCGATCGGCGGCTACATCGCGCTCGCGGGCTTTTGGGCGGCCCCGGTCAGCGGCGCGTCGATGAATCCGTTCCGCTCGCTGGGACCCGACCTCGTGCGCGGCGATCTGAGCACGACGTACATCTACATCGCCGGTCCGTGCATCGGCGCCTTGATCGCGGTCGGCTTCGAATGGATTCTCAAAGGCCGGGCCACGGCCGCCGGCACCTCGGCAGCCCAGGGCGAACTCGGAGACGCTCCCCCAACCCGAGGGTTCGGACTCTAGCCGGTCTCGATATCGAGGCCGACGTCGAGCACGCGCACGCTATGCGTCAGCGCCCCGCTCGAAATCAGGTCGACGCCGGTTTCGGCGACGGCACGAACCGTCGTTTGATCGATCCCGCCCGAGGATTCGAGCAGCGCCCGCCCGGCGGTGCGCACGACGGCCGCGCGCGTTTGCTCGATCGAGAAATTGTCGAGGAGCACGATGTCGGCGCGCGCAGCCAGGGCTTCGTCGAGCTGTTCGAGCGAATCGACCTCGACCTCGATCTTCACGAGATGGCCCGCGTATGCGCGCGCCGCTTCGATGGCCGGGCGGATGCCGCCGGCAACCGCGACGTGGTTGTCTTTGATCAAGATCGCATCGTCCAAACCGAAGCGGTGGTTGGCGCCGCCGCCATGGCGGATCGCCGCTTTCTCGAGCGCGCGCATGTTGGGCGTGGTCTTGCGCGTGTCGATGATGGCGGCATTCGTCCCCGCAACGGCCTCGACGAGCCGGCTCGTGGCCGTCGCGACGCCGGAGAGATGGCTGAGGATGTTCAGCGCGGTGCGTTCCGCGGCCAAAATCGCGCGCAGCGGCCCGTGGACGCTGGCGATCGGCGTCCCGGCGCTCACGCGATCGCCGTCGGCGGCGTGCAGTTCGACCCGGACGCGTTCGTCGACGAGGGTGAACGTGCGGGCGAAGGGCTCAACGCCGGAGATCACGCCGGTCGCGCGGCCGACGGCCTTCGCCGTTCCCATCGCATCGGGCGCCACGATCGCATCGGTCGTGATGTCGCCGGCGCGGCCCAGATCCTCGCGCAGCGCCGCCCGTAAGAAGTCCTCGTAGATCAGGCCGATCATACGGCGATCATCGCTTCGAGCGCGCGTTGGGCTCGAACGCGAATGCTCTCCTCGACGAGCACTTCGTCTTGCAACGTCTCGAGCGAGCGCAGGATCTTCGGCAGCGTCGTGCGCTTCATATGCGGGCAGAGGTTGCACGGGCGCACGAACTCCACGTTGGCAAATTCGGCGGCGACGTTGTCGCTCATCGAGCATTCGGTGAGCATCACGACGCGCCGGTCCTGGTGCGTGCGCACGAAGTCGATCATCGCGGCCGTCGATCCGGCGAAGTCGACCGCGGCCAGCACGTCGGGCGGGCATTCGGGATGAGCGATCACCACGACCCCGTCGTCACCTTCACGCAGTTGCTCGACGTCGATCGCGCGGAAGCGTTCGTGAACCTCGCAGTGACCGTGCCACGGAATGATTTCAACGTCCGTGTTCGACGCGACGTAGCTCGCGAGAAACGCATCGGGCAGCATGAGCACGCGCGGCGCGCCGAGCGATTCCACGATCTTCACGGCGTTGGATGACGTGCAGCAGATATCCGATTCCGCCTTGACCGCGGCGCTCGTGTTCACGTATGTTACGACCGGCACGCCGGGATAGCGTTCGCGCAGCGCACGAACGTCGGCGGCGGTAATCGATTCGGCGAGCGAACAGCCGGCGCGCGCATCCGGGACGACGACGGTGCGGTGCGGGTTGAGGATCTTGGCGGTCTCACCCATGAAGTGCACGCCGCACACCACGATCACGTCGGCGTCGACGCGGCACGCTTCGCGCGCCAGCTGCAGCGAATCGCCCACGATGTCGGCCACACCGTGGAAGATCTCCGGCGTCTGGTAGTTGTGGGCGAGGATCACCGCGTTGCGCTCGCGCTTGAGGCGGTTGATCGCGTCGATGTACGGCGCGAAGAGATCCCATTCGGCGGCGGTGATCACGCCGGCTACACGATCGTAGATCGGGCGCGTGCGTTCGGCGATGGATGGCGTTAGGGGCAGAAGATCGATCATGGGGGCCGGCTTTCCGAATGGAGCGACCCTTATTCTAATACTGAGAAAAAGAAGATGATGCGACTTTGGTCGCTACCGGATGCCGATTCCCGGGTCGGGCCGCTCGGCCAGCACGTCGGGGCGGAAACGGAACGTCTCGGCCGGGCGGCCTGAGGTGCGGCGCTGGCTCCCGGTGCGCTCGACGATCCCGCTCTCCGCGACGAGGCGCCGGAAGTTCGGCCCGTGCAGTTCCATGCCGGCCAGCGCCTCGACCGTGGTCTGCAACTCGGAGAGCGTGAACGTCTCGCCGATCAGTTCGAACACTACCGGGCGGTACTTGATCTTGCCGCGCAGGCGGCCGATGGCGGTGGCCAGGATGCGCCGGTGATCGAGGTCCATCGGTTCGCCGAGCGTCGCGATTGCATCGGCGCCCTCGGGGCCCGTGCTCAGTTCGTACAGGCACTCGTAGCGCTCGAGCACGGCTTCGTTGTTCCACGGGGCGCCGTCGAGTCCGAACGCCACGCGCGCGCGGAAGGTGCGGCCCGCGTCGTCGCGCGCGGCAGTCGTCCAACGGCGCAGCAACGGCACGATCGCGCGATCGAGGATCTCGGGACGGCCGGCGCGCGCATCTTCCCACGGGAAGAAGCGATACCAATCGAGCCACGTTCCGCCCAGCGCGCTGCTGTCGGCTTCGTCCATGCCGGTCAGCGCGAGGTACCCCACGCTCACGTAGCGCGGACCGCCGCTCACCTCGCGCGGGTCGCGGTTCCGATCCCCGAAGGTGTAGAGCTGCTCGAGATAGCCTTCGTGCAACCCCGCTTGTGCGCTCAGCACGCGCCGTGCGGCGAGCTCGAGCGTGCGGTCGAGCGCGGGCGCAAACGCGCCGCTGGGCAAGCGCGGCCGGCCGTCGGTCACGAACGTGAGCACGTGGGGTGTATCCGCGCGCACGCCGACAACGACGGCGTCGATGCCCAAGCGTGCCGGAGTTTCCTCGGCCATTGCCGTCAACAGTTCGCGGGGGCGCTCGTCTGACCCACTACGTCCAAGCCGTCAGCTTGGATGACCCGGCCGGTTAGGTGCGCGTTAATTCAATGCGTTAACCCGACGTAAGGACGACTCCGATTGCCGCGACGGTCATGAGAGCGATCGTAATCCAGAGCCAGATTTGCGATCGGCGTCCGTTGCACCAGCGGCCCATCAGATCGGCGCGGTTCCCGGTGAGCACGATGCCGATCAAGAGCGGGATCGCAACGAACCCGTTGACGACCGCCGACCAGTAGAGTGCCCACACCGCATCCAGCCGCATCAAGTCGGCGACGACGCCGAGCCCGATCCCGGCCACGATCACGCTATAGAACGGAATTGCCGAAGGTGGCTTCGCGTCGAGCGTGCCGTTCCAATCGAAGGCTTCGGCGAGCGCAAAGGCTGACGATCCGGCCAGCACCGGTACCGCAAGGAGTCCCGCGCCGACGACGCCGAGCGCGAAGATCAGTTCGGCCCACGGGCCGGCGAGCGGGCGCAGCGCTCGCGCGGCGTCGGCCACGGTGTTGATGGTTACGTGATGGCGGAAGAGCGTCGTGGCGCTGATCAAGACGATGAACCAAGAGATCACGTTCGAGTAGACCATCCCGGTGACGACGTCGGCGCGCATTTCGGTCATGGCGGCCTTGGTCGAACCCTTGCGCTCTCCCACGGTGATCTGGCCGGCCGAGACTTCCTCTTCGATCTCGAGCGCAGCCTGCCACACGAACAAGTACGGTGTGATCGTCGTGCCGAGGAAGCCGACGAACGTCGCCATCCAGAATTTGTTGAACTGAATCTCGGGCAGGAACGTATGCTTGAGCGCGTCGATCCAGTTCACGCCCACGACGAATGCACTGATGACGTAGGCGAAAAGCGTCACGCACAGCCACTTCACCACGTTGGCGAACACGCGATAGGAGGCGAAGACCTGGACACCGATCAGGAGTGCGCCGAAGGCCACGGCCCACGCGCCCGAGGGAACGGGCGTCACGAGCGCGGCCGACGACGACATACCGGCAACGTCGGCTGCAACGTTGAGCGTGTTCGCGCCGACGACCAGAGCGACGAGCACGCGCAACAGCCACACCGGCATCACGCGGCGCATCGATGCGATCAACCCCGAACCGCTCACGATGCCGATGCGCGCGCACATCTCTTGCACGGCGATCATCATCGGAATCGTGATCAGCGCGACCCACAATAAGCCGTAGCCGAGACTCGCGCCGGCGATCGAGTAGGTGGCGATGCCCGACGGATCGTCGTCGGATGCGCCGGTGATGATCCCGGGGCCGACCTTTTGTGTCCAGGACGGCAGCTTCATTCGCGGGCGCGCTTCACGTCATCGGGATTGACGATCGGCGCGGAATTACCCCACGAGGTGCGTTCGTGATCGATGATGGCGGCGATATCGTTGTCGCTCAATTGTGCAAACGGCGGCATCTGGCTTGCGAACGCCGTCCCCTTGATCGTCGCGCCGTGCAAGCCGCGGAGGATGGTGCCGATCTGCTGCTTCGGATCCTTGGCTTCGACGACCGGGTCATCGGCGAGCGCCGGGAAGGCGCCCGGCACACCGGCGCCGGTCGCGCCGTGACAGGCCGAACAGTTCGCGGTGTAGAGGTTGGCGCCGCTCGCAGCATAGTCGAAGCCCGCCGCCGTTCCGCCGCCGCTGGTGCCGGCGGCTTTCGTCGTCGTCATCGGGGCGCTCGCGGCCGCAAGGGAATCGCGCGCCACGCTCTGCGCGAAGGCCGCCGGCTCTTGATACTCGGACAAACCGTACCATCCGGCCCACGCCGCAATCAGCGCGATCATCACCCACGTCCACACGGGGATCGGCCCGCTCGATTCGGCGCGCGTCGGGTCGAATGGTTCGCTCGCGCTAAAGGCGTTGAGGTTGATCACGACGTTGCCGGCGACGTGTTCGTGGGCGCGCAGGCCCGTGATCGTGATGCCGGGACCGTTCTGCACGTGAAACGGAATCGAGCGGACGCCGACCAAACCGAGCCCGTCGCGCGCGCGGATGTGCAGCACGTGCGGCCCGTCCTCCAGCGTCGTCGTATCGAGCGTACACGATGCGGGTGGACGGAAGGTGGCGAAGGGCGTCTTCTGGTCGTCGAGCGTGAGCGAGATATCCGCCACGGCATCGGTTCCGGTGTGCGGCCAGTCCACTAGCGGTCCTCGTCGAGGATCAGGCGTTTGGGATGATCGCCGGCCGTTTCACCGGGCCGGAACGTCGTGCGAACGGCAACGACGAACGTGTAGAGCGTCAAGATCGCACCGACGATCACCACGATCGTCCCGAGCACGTCGCCGCCGCCGGGCGGTCCCATCTGATCGTTCATGGCGCCGGTGAGGGCGAGGGCAGCGGGGCCTGTTTGAGCGAGATCAGATACGCGACGAGATCTTGCTCCCGGCGACTGGCCACGACAACCTTCCCCGGCGGCGCGTAGGCGGGCGGAACGTTCACTACGACGTCGCCCGGATCGGCTTTGTCCTTGAGTTCGAACAGCCACGAGTAGGCGGGCATGATCGAACCGGTCACGAGCGAGCGCGGCTGGTAGAGATGAATCGAGTGCCAGACTTCGCTCGGCTGGCGTGCACCGATATTCGAAAGATCGGGTCCGGTGCGTTCCGTGCCGAGCAGTTCCGGCGTGGAGTACGTATAATCGCCGGCCACCGAGGCGCGGCCCCAGACGTGATCCTGCGCGAGCGGCCGGACGAACTGCGTGTGGCAGTACGAACAGCCTTCGCCGACATACACTGCGCGGCCGCGCGCTTGCGCCTCGGTGAGCGGCACGACGCCCGCGAGCGCCGGCGACTTCGAGAGCACCGTGCCGGGAATGACGCCCATGAAGATCGCGAGCGCCGCGTAGATGCCGGCCGCGCTGAACACCAGCACGCCGACGTGATCCATTCCCTTGCGTTCGCTCATCGTACCGGCTCCGGCTCCACCGGGCCGGCCGTCATCTTCCACACGTTGATCGCGAAGATCACGTGCGCGAGCAGCATCATGGTTCCCGAGACGGCGCGCGCGCTCCAGAACGGTGCAGCTGCTTCGACGGAGGCGATGAACGGATCGCCGTTGGCCCACGTGAGGCCTTGGATCGTGCCCGCGACCGAGAGCACGATCACGTAGATCGTTACGCCCAAGAACGCCAGCCAAAAGTGCAAACCGACGAGCAGCACGTTCGGCCGTTTGCCGGTCGCCATCGGCAGCAGCCCGTAGATCCCGCCCCACGTGACGAACGTGATGAAGCCGTACATCGTCAAGTGGGAGTGGCCGACGGTGAAATTGGTAAGGTGCCAGATCGCTTGCAGGCTGCGGAACGCTTCGAGCGTGCCCTGCGTCGAGCCGACGAAATAGTACAGGATGCCGACGAAGAAGAACGGCAGCGCGTACGAACGCCGGATGATCGCCCAACGGCCTTTCATCGTAAGGAAGAAGTTGCCCGAGCCGGCCCAGACCGGCACCAGCATGCCGACGCTGAACACGATGGCCAGCGTCTGGAACCACCACGGCAGCGGTGAGAACTCGTAATGGTGCGCGCCGATGATCGGATAGAAGACGAGATTGGTCCAGAAGCCGAGCACGCCCAACGCATAGGAATAGATCGGCCGGTTCAGCAGCTTCGGCAGCGCGTAGTACGTCATGCCGAGCGCGAGGAACGTGAACCACATGCCGACCGCGTTGTGCATGTAGAAGCCCTGTACCGCGACTTGCCCTAGACCGAACTGATAGACCGGAATCGCCGCCGTGATACCGAGAATCGTGGTGAAGATGAACGCGCCGATCGTATACCAATTCGAGATGTAGATGTCGTGACCGGCGCGCGCCATCACCGTAGCGACGACGACGATGCCGCTAAGAACCACGGCCAGCAAGAAGATGAAGGCGACCGGCCACACCCACTCGCGGTATTCCTGACTGCCGTTGCTGATCCCGAGATCGAGCGTGATCGTTCCGGCCACGGCCGCGATGTTGTAGCACCACAGCGCGGCCCACGCCAGGCGCCGCTGCTGGAGCTGAACGCCCGACGAGCGCGCCGCGACGTAGAAGGCGAGCCCGGTCAGCGCGACCGAAGCCCAGCCGTAGAACGTGCCGTTGGTGTGGATCGCGCGCAAACGCCCGAAGGAGAGCATCTGGTACGCGCCGAGGTCGGGATAGGTGAACTTGAAACTCAACAGCAGGCCGACGGCCGTCGTGAGCAAGAGCCAGAATGTCGCGGTGATGGTGAACGCGCTGAAGATTCGAACGCTCTCGATCTCGCCCGCCGACTCGGCGGTGAGTTGACGGTGCGCGATCGCGGCCGTCACCGCCCGACCGTCTGGTTGAGGAAGTCGAGTTCGGCCGTGCGGAACGCGGTGCCGGTGGAAACCGTGTCGCCGAAGACGATGAAACGGTCGCCCGCAACCGTATACGCGGGCCACGCATCGGTGCCGGGCGGATTCGGATTACCGGTTTTGGCGAACTGCGTCCACATGGTTTCCATCGTTTCCGAAACGTCGTCGTCGGTCGCGTCGAAGGCCGGTGCCGGCGCCCCTACTCCGTTCACCGCCGGCGCGTTGAATACATACGCCAACTCGTCGCTGTGGCCGGGAAGTTTACCGGCACGGGCGCGCGTGAACAGGTAGCGGTAGACGGGCGCCCCGGCTTTGGCCATCGTGATCGCCATCTTGCGCACCCCGGTGTTGATGTCGATATCGCCGACGATCGTCGCCTCCGCGGCCAGCGCCCCCGCATCGTCCGTCGCCGGATAGAAGGCGCGCGCCGCAGCGGCCGCGTCACCGAAGCGCTTCTTCAGCGCCGCATCGTACATGGCCAGCGTCTTCACCGGAATACCGCGCGCGAAGAACGAGCCTTCGTTGACGTTGTTGCCGACGATGATCGGCACGATGGTTTCCTTGCGGGCGGCGTACGCGCTGCGTTCATCGGGCAAGACGACGTTGTCTGCGATCGGTCCGAGCGTGATTGCGATATCGGTGCGCGTGTCGGGATCGAGCGGCGGGATGCGCTTCATCAGATCGGCGGCTGCCATCGCGCGCAACGTTGCGAGATCGGCGCCGCCCGCCAGCACCACTCCGGCCGCTTCGGCGTCGGCGAGCTTGAGTTGGGGCCGGAAGACGGGCGCGCTCTCCATGATCGCGCGCGCAAACAAGCCCTTCGCGCGCGGCATCGTCATCAGCGCCGAGACCGAACCTGCCCCGGCGGATTCGCCGACGATCGTTACGTTATGCGGATCGCCGCCGAACGCGGCGGCATTGGCCTGCACCCAGTGAAGCACGGCCACCTGGTCGAGCAGACCGTAATTTCCCGACGTGCGGTCGGGTGATTCGGCGGTCAGCGCCGGATGGGCGAGGAAGCCGAAGACGTTGAGCCGGTAGTTGAACGTTACGAGCACCACGCCGTGACGCGCCAGCGACGTTCCGTCGAAGGTCGGTGAGTTCGCGGCGCCGACCGCGTAGCCGCCGCCGTAGATGTAGATCATCACCGGCAGGTGCGCGCCCGCGGCGGCGGGCGTCCAGACGTTGAGCGTGAGGCAGTCTTCGCTGTTCGCAACGCCGGGCGGCGCCGGCTGCGCGCATTCCGGTCCGAACGCCGTCGCATCACGCACGCCGCTCCAGCGCGGCGCCGTCTGCGGTGGTTTCCAGCGCAGCGGCCCGACGGGCGGCGCGGCAAAAGGGATGCCCTTGAAGGCGCGCACGTCGCCGCCCGTGCCGGAGACGAGACCGGCAGTCGTCTGGGCCGTTACCGGCGGCGCGTCCGCCGCGCGGGCCGCGCCCAGCGAGAGGGCCGCGGCGACGGCAAAACCGGAAACGGCGATACGGAGAGTGCGCGGCATGAACCGCGGTAGCGTGCGCGCGGTGGAAATTCCTTTCGCGCGGAGTTCGTGGTTCACGTGCATAAGTTCCGGCGCATGGATGCATTGGATCTCTCGAATGCCCCACCTCGGAGACCGCGCGCCGAACTGGGCGGCGTGATCTTTCTCCCGCGTTCGATCGACAAAGCGCGCGCGACGCTCCCCACCGGCGAACGCAACGAATACAACGTTACGGGTCTAACGACGCGGATGCTCGAGAAACTCGGGATCACCCCGGATGACTTTATCGCTGCGGTGGCCGCAGCGAAGTCGGACGACGACGTGCTCGCATACGTTCGCGGCCACGCGACGCAAGCGCAGATCGACGAGTGGAACGCGTTCGCCTCGGCGTTTCAACCGCGCAACGGCGACCGGGCCGAGGCGCAGAAGATCTTCACGTGGCTCGGCGAGCGGCCCGACCTTACCCAGGCCCTCGACATTCTCGAAGAGGACGACAAGCGCAACTACGCCGCGCGTTAGGTCGGTTCGGGCGACGCTGACGGCACGTCGGGCGGCGGAGCGGGCGTGCTGGACGGCACGGGCGACGGTGACGGCGAGGGTGACGGCGTCGGCGGCGGTACGCAGGCTTGGGGGATGATTTGCGCGCGCAAGCCCTTCGAGATCGTGGTTTCCATTGGTCCGGGAGTGGGACTCGCGGTGGGAGACGGCGTGGGCGAGGGCGACGGCGTATCTGCCGGCGCGCTCGCGTCTGCGCTTGCTTCATCCGTTGCCGTTGCATCGGGCGTTGCGGTCGTCACCGCGGACGGCGTTGCGCAAGGCACGGGCAGCGCGTAATAGTGCTCGGTAAAGCCGATCGCGAGATCACGTTTGAGCGTCTTGCCGAAATAACTGTCGGGGAACTGTTGCACCAGGCGGTTCAGGTAGATCCAGGCGCGATCCTGATTCGCCTTGACCCAGATCTTGCGTTCGACTTGCACCGCGAGAAAGTACGTGCGCGCGAGTTGCGGATCGCGCGGGTATTTGCGCGCCCAGTCTTCGAGTGCGTCTTCCGCGAGCGCGACTTTATTGATGATTCCCGGGTTCGTCGTGTGATCGCCCGAGGAGATCGACGAATCACGAAACGCATTGTTCATGCCGAGAAAGCTCATCTTCAGCCGCCCGAAGTATTCATCGGCCGGTGCGGAGTTCTCGAAGCGTTTTTGTTGCGCTTGCTGCCACTTCGTCAGCTTGTGGGTAGGCGGCGGTGCCGGTGCCGGTGCCGTTGCCGCGCTGGCTGCCATGGCGGTGACGGCGAGCGCAGCAAAAAGTGCGGGCAGTGACGACTTCACCTGCCCGCACATTTGAACCGCGAGCGCGCGTTCCTAGATGCCAAGCAGGCGGTTAACTCATCGTCCCGGTTCTTCGCGCCACCGGCCCAATCGCCGCTCCGCGACGCGCATCAATTCGTTCAGCGTGATGGCGATCGCGGCTAAGAGGAGGATGACACCGAAGAGCTTGGCCGGAGCGAATGCGTTGGCGAAGGCCTGGGTGAAGTACCCGATGCCGGTGGTCGACACGTAGAGTTCGGCCAGCAGCACGCCGAGCAGCACGCCGCTCATCGCCAGCCGCATCCCGGTGAAGAGGCTCGGTACGAGGCTCGGCAGCACGACGTTGAAGATGAGCTGGCGGCGCGAGGCGCCCAGCGACGTCGCGGCGCGCAGCAAGACCGGGTCCATCGCGCGGATTGCCGCCAGCACCGCGAGGATCACCGCGAAGACGCCGTGCGTGGCGCCGAACGCGATCTTCGTCGGCGGACCTAAGCCGAAGACGCGCACGAACAGCGGCAGCAGCGTCACCTGCGGCAGCGCATAGAGTCCCAGCACGAGCGGTAAGAACGCCCCGCGCCAGAACGCGTTCAATCCGAGCGGCAGCGCGATGCACAAACCCACGACGACCGAGATTGCGAACGCGGTGACGATTTCGCGCAACGCTTCGAGCAGCGCTCGCACGAGCGCGGGATCGTGCAGCATCGCAATCGTCGCTACGGCCGTCGCCGACGGCGGCGCGATGAAGAGCGGGTTGCCGAAGCGGCGCGCCAAGAACTCCCACGCGATCACGAACAGCGCGACGAGCGCAAGGCGAATGAGGCCCGGCCGGCGGCTCACGCCGTTTGCTCCCGTCCGTGCGTCTGGCCTCGTGTCTCAACCCAGGACGTGAGCACGTTGAGCGCGATCGCGAGCGCAAATGCGACGGTGATGTAGGCGAACATCTTGGCCGGCTCGANNCGAGCACGAGGCCCATGCGCAAGCCGGCGATCACCACTGGAAATGCGTCCGGCACGAGGACGTAGCGGAAGAGCTGGAGCGGAGAGGCGCCCATCGAACGAGCGGCCGCGATGTAGATCCGGCTGACCTGCGTGAAGCCCGCGATCGTGCTGAGCGCGATCGGAAAGAACGCGAGCGTCGCGCCGAGCGCGATCTTCGACGGCGAACCGATGCCGAAGAAGAGCAGGTAGAGCGGGAACAGCAGGATCGTCGGAACGGCGTACAACCCCGCGATGAGCGGATCGAACACGCGCACCGCGAGCGTCGAGCGGCTGATCAAAAACCCGGCGAGCAAGCCCGCCGCGGCGGCGAGCGCGAAGGCCACGATGAGCTCGAACAGCGTCACCGCAACGTCGGCCCACACCGTTCCCGTTTGCAGCAACGTGCCGAGCGCTGCGGCGACCGCGCTCACCGGCGGCAGGATCAGCGGGTTGAGCCAGCCCGTCGTGCTGCCGATCTGCCATGCGACGAGCACCGCGGCGACGCAAACGATCTGCACCAGCCGCTGGCGCGCGCGCCGCGAGAGACTCAGATCGCCGCTCCCGTTTCGATCGCCTTGCGCACTTCGTCGTGTAACAGCTCGTAGAGCGTGTTGCGCAGCCCGGTCAGCTTCGCCGAGGTCATGAACGACGGGGCGCGAGGATGCGGTTCGTCGACGGTAAGAATGGTCTTGATCTTCCCCGGCCGTGCGGTGAACACGGCGATCCGGTCGGCGAGGAACACCGCTTCGACCAAACTGTGGGTGACGAAGACGATCGTCTTGCGCGTTCGCGCGAGTTGGACGGAGAGATCTTCGCCGAGTACGAGTCGCGTCTGCTCGTCGAGTGCGGCGAAGGGCTCGTCCATCAACAGGATTTCGGTTTGCAGGCTCAGCGCCCGAGCGAGTTGTGCGCGCTGCTTCATTCCGCCCGAGAGCTGCCGCGGAAAGTGATCGCGGAACGCCTCCAAACCGACCGCGCTCAGCGCTGCATCCGCGCGCTCGCCGCGCTCGCTTTTGGGCGCACCCTGGAACGCGAGGCCGGCCAGAATGTTATCGTAGACGCTCAGCCACGGAAAGAGCGCGTTCTCTTGGAACACGAAGCTCACGCGTTTGGGGAGTGGGCCGCGCACCGGCTCGCCGTCGATGGTGACGCTGCCGCCGGCGGGGGTTGCGAGGCCGGCGATGATGTCGAGCAGCGAACTCTTGCCGCACCCGCTCGGCCCGATCAGGCACACCAACTCCCCGGCCGGGATCTCGAGCGTCGCGTCTTCGAGCGCGACGACGCGGCGCGGGTCGCCGGGTGCGCCGAATGCCTGCGAGACGCCGCAGATACTGATTCCTTTGGCCACGTTGCCCCTTTAGGTGCTGGGCCGGGGTGTTCCGGCCCGGCAGCGAAGGCAACCGGACGCTTGTCAGGAGGCCGTCTGTTGTTCAAACTCGCCATGTTTTGTCTTGGATCGCTGCTTGCTGTGATTCCGCGCGCCGCGGCGGCGCAGGACGCCGCACCGGCGCCGACCCCGGCACCGGCGGAGCGTTTCGTGATGGTCGACGGCACGATCACCGGCAAGACGTTCAACGAGCTCACGCCGGGCGCATCGACGGGCGGCTGGGGGATCCGGGCGGCGGCCGAGGTTCCGGTGATCGGCCACAACTGGATGGCATCGGTCGATTATCGCCAGTACGACTACACGCACACCGCACCCGCGACCATGGCCAACGGCTTCACGTTCGCGTGCCCGGCCGGTAACGCCGGGTGCGTCACGCCGATCGGCTACCAAACGTATAACTCCCAATTCAGTCCCGGACCGATGAACTTCGTGAACACGCTCTCGGCGCAAGATTCGACGACGCAGATCGGCATCAGCACGAAGATCGCCCCGGTCGAACGCTACTACATCGGCGTGGGGTACGCGATCAAGGGTTCCAACTACCTCGGTTATCCGGCGGAAAGCGGCCTGGGATTCGGCATCGACAAACTGCCCGATCTCGATCGCGCCTTGTCGTTCTACGGAAATTTCTGGATCTATTTCAACGTCAACGGCCAGTACACGGGCCCGACGTTGCCGGCGCTCGGCACGCTCTCGGGCTTACGGTTCACCCCGGCCTATCATCTGTATGCCTACCATTTCGGCTTCACGTACACGCTGCGGCACTTGCCGGTCTTCGTCGATCTCTCCGACGTCGGCGACCGCGCCGACGTGATCACCGCCGGCCCGTCCAACGCGCTTCACAACGCGCTCTCGATGGGTGCCGGCCTGAAGTTCTAGCTTCGGATTTACCGGGCCGGCGCCCAGATCAGCGAATCGGCTGATACGGGCGTCTGGCCCGTGTACTTCGCAGCCGTGTTGATCGGCGGCTGAACCAACCGCGGCTCGAGCGTCAGCGCGTACAGCACGCGGTTCATGCGGTCGACGATCGTGGGATCGAGCTTGAGGTATTTGAGCAGGATCGCGGCCGATTCTTTGTGATGCGCGTTCGCCCAGATCGCCGTGCGGCGCATGACGCTGCCGAAGCGCAGCGCGACGTCGGCATGCGATTGCAGCCACGATTCGCTGGCGATCCAGCCGGTGGCTTGGTAGCGCGGCGCCACGCTCTCGGCGGCGCGGGAGAGGATGTGCAGATCGCCGGCCGACGCGGTGAGGAACGGCTCGATCACGTACGCCGCATCGATGCGGCGTTGTGCGACCGCCGCAGCCATGGCGGGGAAGGGCAGCTCGATGAACTTCACGGCGGCTGAGTTGCCGCCGTGCTTGTCGATCCAGGCGCGCGTCGCATAGTAGGTGAGGTCGTTGAGTCCGCTGACGGCCACGACTTTGCCGGTGAGGTCGGCGGCCTTCTTGATCGGTGAATCCTTGGTCGTCACCAGCGCCGCCGTCGGCGAGGCGGCGTCGTAAAGCCCGGCCGGCGCGATGTAGAGAATCGGAATGCCCTTACCGCGCGCGTCGGCAACCGATCCGACCACCGCGTTACCAATGTCGCCGCCGCCGCCCGCGAGCGCCGCGATGATCGCGCCGCTGTTCGTCATCGCGGTGATCCGCACGTCGAGCCCGGCGTCCTTGAAATAGCCCAGGTCTTGCGCGTAGTAGACCTCGGCCGAATTGTCGGCAGGCAGGTTGATGAGGTTGATCACGGCCGGGGCGTCGGCGGCGCGGCTCGCGGTGGCGACGCCGAGCGTCAAGACCGCTGCCAGCAGCGCAATGGTGAGTCGTCGAGTTGCGTTCATGTCCTACTTTGCGGGTGCCCAGATCAGTGTATTGGCCGGAACGGAAGCTTGACCCGTATACTTCGCAGCGGTGTCGATCGAGGGTTGAATCAAGCGCGGCTCGAGCGCGAGCGCGTATGGCGCACGATACATCTTGGCGGCGATCGCCGGATCGACTTTCAAGTATTTCTCCAGGATCACGGCCGACTCTGGATGGTGGGCATTGGCCCAGATCGCCGTGCGATGTATAGCCGCGCCGAAGCGCAGCGCAACGTCGGCGTGCGAGGCCAACCATGGCTCCGTCGCGATCCAGCCGGTGGCCATGTAGCGCTGGGCGACGCCGGTCGATGCGCGAGCCATCAAGCGCGTGTTGTCCAGGCCGGCGGTAAAGAACGGCTCGACCGTGTACGCCGCATCGACGCGGTGACTGACGACCGCGACCGCCATCTGCGGAAACGGCAGTTCGACGTACTTCGAATCGGCCGAGTTGCCGCCGTTCTTGTCGATCCATGCGCGCGTGGCGAAATACGTCAGGTCGTTGAGGCCGCTGACGGCGATAGTCTTCCCCTTCAGATCGGCCGCGGTTTTGATCGGCGAATCTTTCGCCACGATCAGCGCCGCGGTCGGGGAGGCGATGTCGGACATCCCGGCCGGTGCCAAGAACAGGACCGGAATGCCTTTGCCGCGCGCGTCGGCAACTGAGCCGACCACCGAATTCCCGATGTCGCCGCCGCCGCCCGAGAGCGCCGCGATGATCGCGCTGCTGTTGGTCATCGGGGTGACGCGGACGTCGAGGCCGGCATCTTTGAAGAAGCCGAGCTCTTGCGCGTAGTAGACCTCGGCCGAGTTGTCGGCGGGGAGGTTGATCAGGTTGACAACGGTCAGCGGGGCATCCGCGGCGCGACCGGCCGGCGCGATCCCGAAAGAAAGTGCGGCTGCGAGCAGCGCAAAGGTGGGCCGTCGAAGATGTTTCACGAAGGAAGTCTCCTGCCGCGAGGCCCGGCTTCCCTCCCAGTAATTCCTATAATGCGCGTGACACTGTAGACGCTGAATGCGAATCGCGTCCCGCCACTATAGCGACGAGGGGCATCTCGCCGAGATCGACGGGCGTCTGCTCGAGACCCCGGACGCGGTGGATGTCTTGTTCGAGCGCGCATGTTGCCTGGAAGACCTCGGCTGGGATGAAGCGGCGGCGGCGTACCTGGCGGTCTTGAAGCACGATCCGCGCCATCTCGGGGCGCTGACCAATCTCGGCTTGCTGGTGACCGGGCGCGGCGATGCGGCCAGCGGACGGGCGTTGTTCACCCAAGCCCTCGTGCATCACCCGCGCGAACCGATCGCCAACGTCAACTTGGGTCAGGCGCTGCTCGAGCAGGGCGAAGTCCTCAGTGCCGAAGCCCAATTCACTGCCGCGCTGGCGGTGGATTCGGATTTATTTGCCGCCCATCACGGCCTGGCGCTCCTGTACGAGCGCACCGGCGATGCGGCCCGCGCCGAACGGCAGTTGGAACGGGCATTCGAGAAGCGCAGCTCCTGGACGATGCCCTATGCCGGAACGGCGCCGCCGCTGCGCGTGCTGTTGCTCGTCTCCGCGCGCGGCGGCGATATCGTGACGCATCCGTTTCTTGACGATCGAATCATGCAGACGACGATGTTCGTGCCGGAGGGTTTTCGTAACGGCACGATCTTGCCGGAACACGACGTGGTGTTCAACGGGATCGGTGATGCCGATCGCTGCCGGACCTCGCTCGAGCGCGTGCGCGCGATCCTGGCGCAATCGCCGGCCAAAGCGATCAACTATCCGCAGCGCGTGCTGGCGACGGCGCGCGACAAGACGGCCGCCTTGCTCGGAGGCATCGCCGGGGCAACCCTGCCGCGCACGGAGCGCTTTGCGCGCCGCGACATCAGCGTCGAAAACCTGACTCAACGCGGCTGGCGGTTTCCGCTGCTGCTGCGTGCGCCGGGCTATCAAGCCGGTCGGTATTTCGAGCGCGTCGACGAGCCCGCCGGGCTCGACGCGGCGTTGGCGCGCGTGCCGGGCGAGGACCTGTTCGCGATCGAGTTCATCGACATACGCGATGCGAAGGGCGACGTGCGCAAGTACCGCGTGCTGTTTATCGACGGACGGCTGTACCCGGTGCACCTCGCGATTTCGAACCACTGGAAGGTGCACTACTTTTCTTCGAACATGGCCGAGCGCGCCGAGCATCGAGAAGAAGAGGCCCGCTTTCTGACCGATATGCCGGGCGTGCTCGGCACGCGGGCTATGACCGCGCTCGCGGCGATCGAGCGTGCGGTCTCGCTCGACTACGGCGGGATCGACTTCGGCATCGATGCGAACGGCAACGTCGTCGTTTTTGAAGCCAACGCGACGATGGCGGTCTATCCGCCGGCCGCGGGCGAAATGTATGCGTACCGCCGGCCGGCGTACGACGCCGTTATCGCAGCCGTCCGGCGCTTGATCGCCGAGCGCGCGACGTGACGTGAATTCACGGAACGTGAATCCACTAGCGGTCGAGTGGGTCGGTCGCGTGAGGGTATGAGGCGATCTCGACGTTGACGTACTGACCGTTGCGCTTTTCGGTGCGGCGGATGTAGACGGTCTGCACGATGTCGCGCGAGTCTTTGCCGATCTCGAGCGGGCCGCGGGGGCTCTCGAAGCTCATTCCGCCGAGGAGCTGCATCGTGCGGTCCGGATCGAGGCTGCCCTTTTGCGCTGCGGTAACGTTGTAGATCGCGTGCATGATGTCATAGATGGCGACGCTGTTGTAATCGGGCGGCGCCTCACCCTTGTCTTGTTTCAGCACCTCCTTCACGAACGCATCGTTGAGTTTCGAGGCGTGATTGGCCGAATAGTTTCCGGTGCTGATGATCCCGTCGGCCATGTCGCCGTAGGTCGGCAGAAAGCTCTCCAGCACGAGATCGGGGGTAGCGAGGATCTTCACGCCCGCTTGCGCGAGGCCGGCATCGTAGAATGCCTTGAGAAACGGCTGCCCGCCGCCGTTGGCGTTGACGAACGCGAACACGGCCTGCGGCTTCGCGTCTTTGATCCGTTGCACGTAACCCGAGAAATCGGGATTTTGCAACGGCACCTTCACTTCACCGGCCAGCGTGCCGCCGCCGGCGGTGAACGCTTGTTCGAAACCGGTTGCGGCGTCGATGCCGGGCGCATAGTCGAGGTAGATCGCGAACACCGACTTGAGGCCGTTCTGCAGCGCCCAGCGGGCGAGCGGTGCGCTCAGTTGCGGCAGCGTCAAGCTGAAGCGCGCCATGTAGGGGTCACCGTGGGTGATCTTCGACTGCGTCGCGTTCATCACGAGGAACGGCGTCTTGGATTGAGCCGACACTTGCCCGACCGCAACCGCGTTCGGTGAGAAGATGATGCCGGCGAGGAAATCGACCTTGTCGCCCACGACGAGCTCTTGCGCTTGGCGCCGGGCCACTTCGGGTTGCGGCCCGGTATCGTCGCGCCGGATGACGACAACTTTGCGTCCGGCAACCGTATCGCCGTGCTGCGCGATCCAGGCGTTGATGGCCGCATCGGCGACGCGCGATGCGGCGGCGGTCGAGCCGGAGTAGCTCGTGATGAAGCCGATTTTGAGCGGCGGTTGATCGGCGCCGGCCCTGCCGCCGGCGACGCTCGTAACGGCGATGACCGAAACCACGAGCGCTAGCGTGATAGAACGTCGACTCATCGAAGCATCCTCGAAGGGGCGGTACGGGCCCCTTCACGACGCGCTAGTGGACTCCCGCGTACCCCCGGCGAAGCGCTCCGCTCATGAAGCGTAATCCCGACCGGATCCTCGTCACGCATGCCGGCGCGCTCCCGCGCTCGGAGGAGCTGCGCGATCTGATCTTTGCCCGTGCCGACGGCAAGCCGTACGATGCGGCAGCGCTCTCCGCAATGCTCCGGCGCGACGTGGCCGCCGTCGTGAAGAAGCAAATCGCCTGCGGCATCGACGTGGTCAACGACGGCGAACTGGGCAAGACCAACTTCACCAACTACGTGCGCGAGCGCGTCTCGGGCTTCGAGCATCGCGAGCGGACGCCCGGCGAATACCGCACGCAGCACAGCATTTCGGCGCGCGACGAGATGGAGTTCGCGGAGTACTTCAAACAGGTCGGCGGCGGCTTCCGCAATCGCAGCCCGCGCTTGCACCTGGTGTGCAATCAAGAGCTGCGCTACGTCGGCCAGGCGGCGCTCGATGAGGATCTGGCCAATTTCCGCGCGGCGCTCGAGGGCGTCGACGTGGCGGGCGCGTTTCTCAACGCCAACACGCCCGGGACGATCGAGCACTGGCTGAGCAACGAGCACTACCCGGACGAAGAAGCGTTCCTCTATGCGATCGCCGAGTGCATGCGGGTCGAATACAACGCGATCGTCGCGGCCGGCTTCGACCTGCACGTGGATAATCCGGACTTACCGGATGCCTGGCAGATGTACCCCGACATGACCGTCGCGGAATACCGCGACTACGCCAAGCTGCGCGTCGCGGTGCTCAACCACGCGCTGCGCGACATCCCGCGCGAGAAAGTGACGCTGCACTGCTGCTGGGGCAGCTTTCACGGCCCGCACAAGTTCGACATCCCGCTCGAACACATCGCCGATATCATCTTCAGCGTGAAGGCCGGCCGCTATTCGATCGAGGCCTCGAACCCGGCGCACGAACACGAGTGGAGCGTCTTCAAAGACGTGAAGATCCCCGACGGCGCGATGCTCATTCCGGGCGTGGTCGGTCACTGCACGAACTTCATCGAAAATCCACGCCTGGTCGCGGAGCGGCTCGAGCGCTACGCGAACCTCGTCGGCAAGGAGAACGTCATGGCGGGCACGGATTGCGGTATCGGCCCCCGCGTGGGTCATGAAAACATCTGCTGGGCGAAATTCGAGTCGATGCGAGACGGCGCGAAATTGGCGACCAGCGCCCTCTGGAGGCGTAATGCTCACGCCGAAAGAGAACGAACGGCTCACGCTCACCGGTCCCGGCACGCCGTGCGGCGACTTGCTGCGCCGCTACTGGCAACCCGTTGCGCTCTCGAGCGAGCTGCGGCCGTTCGCACCGATCCCAACCAAACTCATGGGCGAAGATCTGGTGCTCTTTCGCGACGACGACGGCCAGCCGGGACTGCTCGGCCGCACCTGCCCGCACCGCGGCGTCGATCTCAGCTTCGGCCGCTGTGAAGACGGCGGACTGCGTTGCGTGTACCACGGCTGGCTCTTCGCGCGTGACGGCACGGTGTTGGAACAACCCGGCGAACCCGCCGAGAGCACGTTCCGCGCGCGCGTGCGCCAGAAAGCCTATCCGTGCGTTGAGAAAAACGGACTGATCCTCACCTATATGGGGCCCGGTGCGCCGCCGGATTTCCCGACGTTACCATTCTTCGATCTGCCGGCCGAACAGGTTTGGGCGACGCGCATCATTCAGGAGTGCAACTACCTGCAGGGCCTCGAAGGCGACGTCGATCCGCAGCACCTCTCGTTTCTGCACCGTTTCCTCAACGTCGCGCCCGATGCCGTGCGCGACACCACGACGTTCACCGCCAAGGATCCGGCCCCGGAGATTCTCGTCGAGGAGGCCGGCTTCGGCTTCCGGATTTACGCGTTGCGGGATGCCGGCGACGACCAGCGCTACGTGCGCGTGACGAACTTCGTCATGCCCAATAATTCGGCGTTTGCGGCGGGGCCGCCGGTCGATCCCAAGGTCGAGAAGCTCGGGCGGAACACGCACTATCGCATGCACTGGCACGTTCCGGCCGACGACGTGACGCATTGGAAGTACGAGATGGCGGTGCGGCTCGACGGTCCCGTCGACCGGGACTACATGGCGCGCATCTTTCCACATGCGCCCGGCGAGCCGCTCGAACGCAACTTGCACAACCGTTACCTGCTAGACAGCAACGAACAGCGCACCAAAACGTTCACCGGCATCGGCACCGTGTTCAACGATCACGATCGCCTCGCCACCGAGAGCATGGGTCCGATCTTCGATCGCTCGCAAGAACATCTGGGGGCGACCGATCGCGGCGTGACGCTGCTGCGGCGGATGCTGCTGCGCGCGATCGACGACGTGGAAGCGGGACGCGATCCGCTGGCCGTGCAGCGCGCGCCGCAGCCCGACCCCTACGACGGTCTGGTCGTGATCGAGCAGTTCGTTCCGAAGAGCCGCGACGTGCACGGGTTCTGGAACGCGGAAGTGCGCGCGTGAAGCGTGCCGCAGCCCTGGCGCTGCTGGCCGCCGCGAGCGCCGCGCCGCTGGGCGCGCAAACGCTTGCGCCCGTGCGAATAGGTACCTCGCTCAGCGATCCGTTTCTCGAACCGTACTACGGCGTCGATCGGGGATTCTTCGCGAACGCCGGTATCGCGGCTGACGTGCAGGCGCTGGCTAACGGTTCGACGATCATGGCGGCGGTTCTCGGCGGTGCGCTCGATACCGGCAATACCGATCTCACGCAGCTGGCGAACGCCTACAATCGCGGGGTCGACGTCGGGGTGCTTGCGGCGGGCGCGATCTACGACTCCAAGTTGCCGACGATCTCGCTCTGCGTGCGGAAAGACAGCCCGCTCAAGACGGCCAAGGATTTCGAAGGCCAGATCATCGCCGTTCCCAACTTGAAGTCGACCGGCGGGATCGCAATCTCCGAGTGGCTGATTCACGGCGGGGCCGATCTCTCGAAGGTCAAGTTCTTCGAGATGCTGTTTCCGGAAATGGGTCCGGCGTTGGCTTCGGGCCGCGTTGCCGCGGCGCTCAACGGTGAGCCGTTCTTGACCGACGCGAAGAACGACATTCGCCGCATCGTCAATCCGTACGATTACGTGGCGAAGAACTTCTACACCGGGGTGTGGTTCGCGAAGCGCAGCTGGCTCAACGCCAACGTCGCTGCGGCGAAAGCATTCACGGCAGCGATGTATACGACCGCGCGCTGGGCGAACGCGCACCAGAGCGATTCGGCCGTGATCGCGGCGCAGCTCACCAAGCTCGACGTGCAGAAGGTGCGCTCGTTCGTGCGCAACACCTTCGCCACATCGCTCGAGACGCGCTATGCGCAGCCGTTACTCGACCTCGCCTTCAAGTACAAGCTCATCGACAAGGCCACGTCGGCGTCCGACCTGTTCTGGACCCCCGCCGCTTCCTAATTGCGGGCGGCTTGGGCGAAGCCCAAACGCGACGGATTCACGGAACGTGAATCCTCAGGGGTGCGCCACCGGGTTTGCTGATCGGCTCGAAATCGCTCGCGGCCGCGTTGAAGCGCGCGAGCTCGAAGCCGTCCTGACCCGACCCGCGTTCGCCGAAACGGAAGTCGTAGATCGCGTTGGCGCCCGGCCAATCGTGTAAGTGCGAGAAGTAGGCGTGCAATTGCGCGGCGGTCGGATCGGGCGGCACCTTGCGCAGCGCGTCCATGACGAGGATCGTCATGTCGTAGGCGTTCGCGTAACCGCCGTCGGGCTTGAGCCCGTTTTCCTCGAAGAGCGTGTCGAAATCGTGCTCCACCTTCGCGATGCGCGGCGGAACGGCCGAACCTTTGACCGCGGCCGGGATGGTGAGGAAGTGCAGTTCCTTCGGTGCGATGCTGGCGAGCTGCTGGATCTGGGCGATCGTCATGTTCGCGCCGTTGGTGACGAGCGGAATGTCGAGGCCGCTATCGTGGAAGCCGCGCACCACCGTGGAGAACGGGCTGCCCACCGTCCACGAGATCAGCACTTGCGGCGATGCGGCCTTGATCTGCGCCATCTGCGCGGCCACGCTTTGGTCGGTCGGGTTGAAATACTCGTGCGAGACGAGGCTCAAGCCGGTGTTCTCGTGCAGCGCGAACGCGTCAATGAATGCCTTGTCGAGGGCCGCACCGCTCGCATCGGTCGAGTTCAGCATCGCAAAGCGCTTGAAGCCGCGTTCGCGGTAGTAGCGCAGCACGACGACGGCGTTGTCGAGCGCGGTGCCCGCGGTCGCGTAGACGTAACCGCCGGTATTGATGTACGGCGAGATGCAGAACATCAGCGGCCCGTTCGCGGCGACCAGCGGGGCGACGGCGCCGCAGGTGGCGGTGACGGCCGGCCCCAGCATCACCGGCACTTTCTTTGCGATGAGCTGGTTGGCGAACTGAACCGATTGCTGCGGGCTCGATTGATCGTCGAGGAACACGACGTGCACCGGCCGGCCATGGATGCCGCCCGTTTTGTTGACGCGGTCTTGGACCAGCGTCATCGTTTTCTGCGACGCCTGACCGAAGAATGCGAACGGCCCCGTCAACGGAAGAATCGCGTTGAGTTCGTAGGGCGCGCCGGCCGTTTGAGCGGAACCCCGAACCGCAAGCGATACGACCAGCGCGAGAAGCAGCGCGAAGGCCGGCAAGAGTCTAGCTTTCATTGGACGCCCAGCGTAGGCAACCGGTATGAAGCCGTCAATGGACTTTCGGCGCGAATCCGTCGAGGCCGGAGGAGATTTCCCCCAAAAGCGCCGAGTGGCCGTTATGAATCGCCGTACGACGCTCTCCGCACTTGCCGCCGCGAGCGCGCTCGGATTCCCCCGCATTGCGCGCGCTGCCGATCCGCTGCCGTTGCAATTGGGCACGATGGGGGCCGACGGCTCGGCCGAGCCGTTTTACGGGACGGACCACGGGTTTTTCAAAGACGCCGGCCTCGACGTCAAGATCACGGTCATGAACAACACCGCTTCGCTCGCATCGGCCGTTGCCGGCGGTGCGCTCGAGATCGGTTACGGCAGCGTCATTCCGCTGGCGCAAGCGCATCTGCGCGGGCTCGAATTTCGCGTGATCGCACCGGCCTTCGAAGCCGGCGGCCCGGCGCTGACCAACGTGATCGTGGTCGGAAAGAACTCGACCGCGAAAACCGGAGCGGATCTCAACAATACGACGGTCGCCGTCAACGGCTTACGCGATCTGACGCAATACGAGATGCAAGCCTGGATCGATCAGAACGGCGGCGACGTCAAGACCGTCAAGCTGATCGAAATCCCGTTCCCCGAAATGGGCGTCGCGGTCGAGAGCGGGCGCGTGTCGGCGGCCATTCTCGCGGAGCCGTTCACGACGCAGGCGCTGGCGCTCGGACAGGGCCGGATCATCGGCAACGCATCGCAGAGCGTCGGCCGCCATTACGTCGCGACGTGCTGGTTTGCAACGCCGGCCTGGCTGCAAGCGCACGCGGATACGGCACGCCGTCTGCAAACCGCGATGCTGAAAATCGCCAAGTGGGCCAACGCGAACCATGCTGATACGCAGCAGATCATTTTGAAGTACACCAAGATCACGCCGGAGGTCGCCGCCAAGATGGTGCGCACGACGTACGGCGAGGGAAAGGTCACGCCGGCGGAGATCCAGCCCGTGATCGATCTGGCCGTCAAATACGGCGGAATGGATCCCGTCTCGGCCTCAGACCTGATCTGGCAGGGCTGAAAGGGCGGCTTGGGCGTAGCCCAAACGCGACGGATTCACGGAACGTGAGTCCACTAGACGGCCGGCTTCGGTTTCGGCGGCCGCAGCGGTTCGTAGGTGGCCTGGGATTCGTCTTGCACGCGACTCGGGCGTTCGCCGCGTTCCAGCTGCGCGAGCAACTCGTCGAATAAGCGCGCCCCCAGCGGCACGAGCGTTTCGAAGTACAGTTTCGCGGGCGAGCTCTCGGCCGGAATCGGCACCGCACCGGCGATTGCGATCGGGCCCGTGTCGATCCCCTCGTCAACCCAGAACCAGGTCACGCCGGTCTCGGTGTCGCCCATCTTGAAGGTCCAGTACACCGCGTCCCCGCCGCGGTGGCGCGGCAGCAAGCTCGGGTGGAAGCACAACACGCCGAGCCCCGCCTCGGCGATTTCCGGCGCTTTCAGAATGCGCGTGACGTTGGCCAGCACGATCAGTTCGTAGGGGCGTTCCTCGACGATCGCGTGGCCGCGGCTGCGGCAGATCGCAAGGGTTTCATCATAGATGGGGCCGGTACCGAAGAGTTTGATGCGCATCGTGTCGTTCGAGGGTTCCATGCCGAGGCGTCGAGTCCATGGCGGGCGAACGGCGCGCGCATGTCTTCGACGATCACCGCTTCACGCCGCACCAAACCGCCCTTCCGCGCCGACCACGTCGGCAGCTTGCTGCGGCCCGACGCCCTGAAGGTTGCGCGCGACCGCTACCTCGGTCCGCAAACGCCGCTCTCGAACCTCGGCCCGCACGATTCGGCCGAACTGCGCGCGGTGGAAGATCAGTGCGTGCTCGATCTCATCGCGATGCAGGAAGGGGTCGGCCTGCGCGCCGTTACCGACGGCGAGCTGCGCCGTCGCAGCTGGTGGCTCGAGCTGATCCTCGGCTGGGAAGGCTTCGAAGCCGACCGCACCGGCAACACCAAGATTCCGTGGCGCAACAAAGACGGCCCGACTCAGGGCTTCTCGCAGCTGAAGGTCACCGGCAAGATTCGCTGGCGCCCGAGCTCCACCGTGCGCGCGTTCGAGTTTCTCAAAGCGCACGCGAAGGCGGTGCCCAAAGTGACGCTGCCGGCGATCAACAACGTCCATTACTACATCGGCGATCCATCGAACGTCGCGAAGAGTGCCTATTCCGGCATGGCCGAAGTGTGGGACGATCTCGTGGAGGCGTATCGCCAGGAAGTGGCAGCGCTCGTCGCGGCCGGCGCCACCTACATCCAGTTCGACGACACGAGCTTGCCGTTTCTGTGCGATCCCGTGCATCGCGACTACGTGCGCACCTGGGGCGACGATCCGGATCAACTGCTGCAGACCTACGCGGCGAAGATCAACGCGGTGCTGGCCGGACGTCCGGACGGCGTCACGTTCACGCTGCACCAATGCCGCGGAAACCGGGAAGGGAACTGGGCCGCTGAGGGCGCCTACGACCCGGTAGCGGAGGTGCTCTTCAACGCGATCGACGTCGACGGATACTTCCTCGAGTACGACACCTCGCGGGCCGGCGGTTTCGAACCGCTGCGTTTTCTCCCGAAAGGGAAGGTTGCAGCGCTCGGTCTCGTTTCGAGCAAGACGCCCGTGCTCGAGAACGCCGATGACGTCGTGCGGCGAATCGATGAGGCGTCGCGTTTCGCACCGATCGACCAGCTCGCGCTGTGTCCGCAGTGCGGCTTTGCCAGTTCCGTCGGCGGCAACCCGGTGAGTGCCGATCAACAGCGGGCCAAATTGCAGCATCTCGTCGACATCGCCACGCGCGTTTGGGGCGGCGTGTAGGACGTGCGGGTACTGCTGCGCTGTTTGCTCGCGCTCCTAATCGCGTTGCCCGCGGCAACGCCGCCCGCGCAAGCAGACGATGCGAACACCATTCACGTCGTCGCGGTCGCGATCGATCTCTATGCCGGCGCGTACTACGCGCAGGATCAGGGTTTCTTCAAAGCGGCCGGCTTGGATGTGGACGTTACGACGCTGGCCAACGGCGGAGCCGCGGCGACGGCGCTCGCCGGCGGCAGCGCCGACATCGCCGTGACGAACTTGATTCAGACCGCGACGGCGGTCGCGCACGGCGTTCCGCTCACGGTGATCGCCGGCGCCGGACTCTACTCCACGAACGCGCCGTCCACGGCCGTCTGCGTGGCGAAGACGTCGCCGCTGCACACCGCGCGCGACCTCGAAGGCAAGACCGTCGGCGTGGCTGCGCTCAACGACCAGGCGACGCTCGCGCTGAAGAAGTGGCTCGCCGCGAACGGCGCCGACTACAAGAAAGTGCGCATGATCGAACTCGGTTATCCCGAGATGATCGCCGGACTTGCAGCCGGCCGCATCGATGCGGCGATGCTGGCCGAACCGTGGCAGACGACGGCCCGCAACGGCGGCGATCGGCTCTATGCCAAACCGTTCGATTCGATCGCGCCCGAATTCAACATCGGCGTTTGGGCGACGACGAAGAGCTGGGCGCAGGCGCATCCCGATCTCGTGCGGCGATTTGCCGGCGCGATCTACGCGGCCGCCAAGTGGGCCAACGCGCATCATGACGAATCAGCGCAAATCCTGGCCAAGTACGCGAAGGCGGATCCGAAAATGATCGCCGGGATGATTCGCAGCATACAGTCGACGGATTTGGCCGTGGCGCACATTCAGCCGCCGCTCGATGCGGCGTTCGAATTCGGGCAGATGGACAAGCAGATAAGTGCGGCCGATTTGATCTGGGATCCGCGCAAGTAAGCAATCCGAGCCGCGCGGCCAAGGAACTCTGCGCTCGCAAAGTCTAGTACCCGGCAACGTGGCGCGTTGTATCGCCTCCCTTTTGCTGGGCCTGCTTATGGTTGTGGGCGCCCCGGCACTTGCAGCTTCGCCGTGGCAGAGTCTCGCTGACCCCGTCTTTATTCGCACGGACTCGCGCGAGTTGCCCGAAGCCGCCGTCATGTCGCTGGCGCAGGATCGCGCCGGTTTTCTGTGGGTCGGTACGCAAGGCGGGTTAGCGCGCTTCGACGGCTACCATTTTCGCAGTTTCTTGCCGAACGCCAGCGACCCGAAGGCGCTGCCGGACGGATATGTGCGCGCGTTGTTGCCCAATCCTGACGGCGGCCTTTGGATTGGTTCATCGTCGAATGGACTCGTGCGCTTCGATGCGTCGACGGAAACGTTCCGCACGTGGCGGCCAAGCCCGAAGGGGGGCAAGGGCCCGCGCAGCGCTTCGGTCGACGCGCTCGCCGACGTGGGCGGCAGCCTCTGGGTTGGCGGTGACGGCGGGCTCGATCGCTTCGATTCGCACACCGGAATCTTCAATCCGGTTGGGCTCGCAGGCGGCGCGCAGCCCGTCGTGTGGACCTTGTTCGAGGATCGTTCGGGAACGTTGTGGGCGGGCACCCAGGCCGGCCTGTATTACCGCCGGGCCGGTGGCGCGAAGTTCCGCCGGTTCCCGCTCCCCGGGGGCTCGCCCGCGCCGCCGGTCTATGGTCTCTTCGAAGATCATCTCGGGCGCTTGTGGGCAGGCTCGGTGAATGCGGCCTACGTGCTCGATCCGGCGCGGCGCGTTGCCCGCGCGCTGACGTCGTCGCAAACCGACGAAACAACGCTGGCACCGGGACAGCAGTGGTCGGTGACCGAGGTGACGCCGGGCGTGGTTTGGATTGGAACCGACGACGCCATTTCGATCGTCGATGCGGCGTATCACGTCCATCGTGTCGCAACCGACCCAAAGAATCCGGGCGGCCTGCCCAACGGCCGCGTGTTGCAGTTATTGCGCGAGCGTTCGGGCCTGGTGCTCATCGCCGATCACATCGGCGGCTTGCTGATGTACAATCCCGCGCCCGCCGGTTTGTACCAGCTATCCGGGACCAATCCGGCGATCGGGCTCGGCGATGACGGAGCGCCGTCGCTGATTGCGCAAGAGGGTCCGCGGTTGTGGGTCGGCGGATTCGACGGCCGGCTCGCCGAGTTTGCGCCGCCGCGCGCGCATTCGCAGGTCGTTCACGTGCCGAACAACGCCGCGGTGCAAGTGCTGCTCAACGGCAGCGACGGCCGGCTCTGGATCGGAACGACCGGCGGGCTCTGCCGGCTGCGGCCGGGCGAAACGGATCCGGGTTGTCCCGACCGCCCGAGCCAGCTCGTCGGCGCCAGCATTTATGCGCTGCTCGAGGACCGCGGAAAGTTATGGATCGGCGGCAGCACCGGCTTGTGGGTCGAGGACCTTGCAACGCGCGCGCTCACGCCGGTTCCCGGTCCGAATCAACCCGCGCTCTCCAACAATCAGGTGCGCGCGCTCTTCCTCGATCGCCGGCGCCGGCTGTGGGTCGGCACGGAGAACGGCCTCGACCGCATCGATCCCGGCGGCCGGCTCGTGCGCTTCGGATTCACTCCCGGCGATGCCAACTCGATCGGACCCGGCGGCATCACGACGATCATGGAAGACCGGCGCGGGCGCATTTGGGCCGGCGCGGCCGGTGGCCCGTTGAACGTTTTGGAAGACAGCGGCAGCGGCGGTATGCGGGTGCACCACATCGGCCTCGCCGACGGCATGCCGCACGAGAACGTCGACGCCCTCGCGGAGGATGTGCACGGTCGCATCTGGGCCAGCACCGACCGCGGCCTCGCCGAGATCGATCCCGACACGTTGCGCGCGCGCGGGTTCGGCTACGCGGACGGCGTTTCAGCCGGCGCGTATTGGGCCGGAACGGTCAGCCGATCCGCTGACGGCACGTCGTTCTTCGGCGGCTTGGAAGGCGTCACGATCGTGGCCCCGGACGCCGCTTCGGACTGGAACTACGCCCCGCCGCTCGTCGTGACGGCGTTGCAGCTGGGCCGCCGCACCGTGCCGGCGTGGAGCGTCAACCGCGGCGACGGAACGGTTGACGTGCCGGCCGACGCGCGCGATATCAACGTTGAGTTTTCATCGCTCGATTACTCGGCGCCGCAAGCGTTGCGCTACGAGTACAAACTCGACGGTTACGACCGCGAGTGGACCGACACGGATGCGCAGCATCGCGTCGCGGCGTACACGCATCTGTCGCCCGGTGAGTACACCTTGGAAGTTCGCGGTACGAACCGGCTCGGGGTTTGGAGCCGCGACGTGTTCCGCGTGGGCGTGCGCGCCTTGCCGGCCTGGTATGAAACGTGGTGGTTCCGCATCCTCGTGGCCGCGCTGGTGGTGCTCGTCGCCTACGCAACGCATCTCGTGCGCACGGCGGTGCTTCGCCGGCGACAGCGTGAGCTCGAAGCGATCGTCGACAAGCGCACGAGCGAGTTGTCCGAAGCAAACGTCAAGCTGCAAGAGCTCAGCCTCAGCGATCCGCTGACGGGTCTGCGAAATCGACGTTTCCTCACGCAGCATCTCGAAGGCGATGTCGCCATGACGCTGCGACGTTATGAGGATTGGGGTTCGGATCCGTCGGTCGAGCCGCCGGAATCGGCCGATCTCTTGTTCTTTTTAGTCGACCTCGATCATTTCAAGGTCGTCAACGATCGCTACGGTCATCACGCCGGCGATCTCATGCTCATGCAGATGCGCGAACGCTTGCAAGAGGTCTTCCGCGAATCGGACTTCGTCGTCCGCTGGGGCGGCGATGAATTCCTCACCGTCACGCGCGAAGGCCGGCGCAGCGAAGCCGGGCCGATCGCCGAACGCATCCGCGAAGCGGTGGCAAGCCGGCCGTTTTCGCTCGGCAACGGGCAGACGATCCCGGCCAGCGTCTCGGTGGGATTTGCGGCCTTTCCGTTCTTGCCGTCGGCGCCCGCAGCGGTGTCGTGGCTGCAGGTGGTCGGCCTCGCCGATCATGCGCTCTACATGGCGAAGCAGGCCGGCCGCAACACGTGGTTCGGTCTCGCGTCCACGGCGAAAACAGCGGCGGCGATGCGGGCAAACAAAGGAATCAGCGCCGATCAATTGGTCGCGATGGGTGCGCTCGACGTACTTACGCGGTCGGATGAATCGCGGGCGTATAGCCGGCCGCAAGCGTAGCGGCGATCGCCGGCGGGGCGTGAAACCGGCGTTCATCCGGTGCTCGGCTTCCCTGAAACCGATATCCATGTCCCCTGCCCCGCAGGCCCAAAAAGGAAACGCGTCCCCGGTAGCGATTCTCAGCAGACAGTATGGATTTTTCGACGTTGATCCTGACCATGTACGTTGCGTCCGAGGACGGCCCGGAGAACGACGAGCGCGTGCTCCAAATCGCGATCGAAGAATCGCTGATCGCGGCCGAATTGGGCTACAATCCGTGGTTCACCGAACATCACTTCCGCGGTCCTTGGCACAGCAACCCGATGCAGTTCGCATCGTACATCGCACCGCAGATTCCAAAGGATCGCTTTCTCGGCTTCGGCGTGCTCTCGGTGCCGTACTACAATCCGGTGCGTTTGGTTGAGAGCATGAACCTGCTCGACCAGCTGACCAAGGGTCACACGCTCTACGGTTTGGGCAGCGGCTTTGCCGGAACGGAACCGCTCGGCCTCGGCGTCGAGAAAGAGTACCACGGCTCGGGTCAGGCGGCGCGCGACACCATCGAGGTGATGGAGCGTCTGTGGGATTTCAAAACCGGCGATCCGGAATATCACTTCGATATTCCGACGCACGAGGGCACGATCCGGCGGCGTGTCGCGCCGGCGCCCTACCGCAAGCGTCACCCGACGATGATCCGCACGGCGCGTCTCGATCCGGCGCTGATCAACGCCGCCCAGAAGGGCTGGCCGGTCTTCATGGGCTCGACGTTCGGCGGCGAGTCGCCGTTGGTCGACCAGGTTCGCATGTACCGCAAGGCGTTGGCCGAGGCCAATCATCCGCCCGAGGTCGTCGAGGAGTGCCTGCGCTGGTGCACGTGCGACTGGCTGAGCGTCGTCGTCGCCGACACCGATGCAGAAGCGGAAGCGAACGTGGCGAAGGGCCGCGCCGAAGCATTGGCCGTGCGGCAGCGTTTCGTCGAGCGGTTCGGACCGATGGAAGGCCCGGTCAAGCAGCGCAAAGCCGGCGAGTCGATGTCCGAGGCATACGCCAAGGGCGGCGACATGTGGCGCACCATCGCGGGCAATCCGGACACCGTCGCCAAGGAGGTGCAGCGTATGGCCGACCTCGGGATCAATCACTTGCTCGTGCGTTTCCTCGGCGAGTGGACCGGCGAAACGCGCGGCATCTCCGAGAACTCGATGCGCCTGTTCGCGCGCGAGGTGATGCCGCGCTTCAAAGACGTCGCGCCGCTGCGCGACCCGCTCGCCCTCGACTTGAGCGCCGTCTCTTAGAAGTGTAACTCGCGCTGAACGTCGTGCAGCAGCGTCAGGTCGGCGACGTTGCGCACGTCGACCGGCGTCGGGACGAGTTTTTCGCTGACCCAAAACTGCTGCATGCGACTGAGCGCATCGAGGTTCACCTCACCGTGCGCCGTCGGATAGATCGGCCCGGTGAGCCCGCGTAAGACGTCGGGCGAGAGTTGCGACCACTTGACGGCCTCTGCGAGCAGTTCCGGCGTCCATTTGCCGTTGCTTTTCAACACGTCGTCGTTGCCGCGGACGTACGCGCGCAGGAAGCGCCGCACGAGGTCCGGATGCGATTTGGCAAACGCGGCCGACGCGCCGATGTACTCCTGCTGATACCACGGCACCACCGCGGAAAAAGAAATCCAGCGGTGCCCGGCGCCTTGGGCCTCGATTTGGCTTGCCCCGGGTTCGGTTGCGCCGAGGACGTCGACGGCGTGATTGCGCAGGGCTTCCAGCCAATCGGCGGTCGACCGGTAGTGCTCGCTCACCCGGGCATCGGCCGGCGTGAGGCCGCCGGCGTGCAGCGTTTCTTTCAACAGGAAATCGATCGGCGAGCCGATGTTGGCGCCATCGACGATCTTGCCTTTCAGATCAGCGGGTTGCACGATCGTCTTCGCGTCCCACTCATCCTGGCGCACGAGCAGCCACGACGCGTCGTGCCAGCCCGCGTGGCTGCCGCCCATGGCGGCCAGGAGCACGACGTCGAACCCTGCATTGAACTGGTTGAAGAAGCTCGGGCTCGGGTTGACCGTGCCGAGATCGAAGTCGCCGCGCGCCAGCATCGGCAAGAACGCGGTCGACGATCCGAGGCTCGGCGTGATCTGCAGGTCGATTCCCTCGGCGCGAAAGTACCCGGCATCGAGCGCGTGCAGCACGGGCAAGTGCGCGTAGAACGTCGGGTCCATGATCATCCGGATACGATCCGGCGCGGCTGCGTGCGCCGGCGGCGCCGCCGGACCGAAAGAAAACAGAAGCAGCAACAGGGCCGCGACGATGCGCTTCACGCATCGTCCTCGACGGCAAAGCGCCGGAGCGCCTGTAACGACGGAACGAAGTAGTAGGCACCAGTGAGCGCGGTCGTGTAGCGCGTCAACGCGTCGCGCACGCCGCCTTCGGCGCCGGCCATGCGCCGCAACATACGGTCCAAGCGCTGCTGATCGGCGCTGAAGCCGACGAACACCGTACCGTGTTCGGTCACGTTGCCGTACGCGGTGTTGCGCCGGAAGATCTTGCGCTCCTCACCATTTTCATCGACGGTCGTGCGCGAAACGTGCGAGTCCTCCGGCATGACGTCTTCGGGGAACTCCGTGCTATCGGCTTTGGTCCGGCCGATCACGCGTTCTTGTTGCTCGACCGGCAGCGCTTCCCACGCCGACGTTTGATGCACCCATTGCTGAAAGAGCAGCACCGTTCCGCCGGCCCCCGGAGCACCCTCCGGAATCGTGGCGACCTCGGGTGCGATCATCAGGGCCGGGTTCTCCGTGCCGTCTTCGAAGCCGGTGAGATCGCGGCTGTGCCGGTACGACCAGCCGTCGAGTTCGCGGGTGACGGTCGCGCACGGCGCGACCGTCGCGATCGCTTCGCGTGCGAGGTCGAACACGACATCGTAGGACGCGCCGGCAATCCACAACCAAAGATCCGCTTGTGTCGCCGGCATCGAATAGCCCTCGGCACCGGCCAGCGGTGCGTTGAAGCCGCTGAGTTCGGCCGGCGTGTCGTCGGCTGCGACCGCGCGCCAGATTTCCGGCCGGAAGCCGATGACGGCGTTGACGCCGCCGACGGTAGTTCGCGGCTCGTGGATCGATACGACCTTGCGCACGAGCGCTTCGGGCGTGGTGCCCGGCGTGACGGTGAATTCGAGATAGATGTGCGCGGCGTCGCCCAGCGCAAAAATTCCGGTCTGTGGGGTGCTCATCGTACGGCGAAATAGCGTTGCCGGGGTGGCCGTTTCCTGTGCGTAGAAAGACGGACGCGTGGCCGTAGCCGCTTCGGTGTCCGCTCCCGCACAATTGCCCCTCCGGCGACAGCTGACGTGGTGGGCGCTTGCGTTTCCCGCCGTGATGGTCGCTGCGCTCGCGTGGCATGACGTACGGCTGCTGAACTGGATCCACGTGCTCTCGGGCGTGCTGTGGACGGGTGCCGACATTTTTCTCGGGTTCATCGTGGGTCCGGTCTTGCGCCGGATGGATCCCGCGCAGCGAACGGCGTTCATCACGTACTTCGTGCCGCGCTCGCTGCTCTATTTTCCCTCCGTCTCGCTCACCACGGGGACGGCCGGATGGTACCTTGCCGCTTGGCTCGGGCTGACGTCACCGGTGAATCCGCAATTCGCCTGGGTCGTGGCGGCGCTGATCTTGATCACGTTGATGACGATCTTGGGCCTCGGGATCATGACGCCGAACAGTTTGCGGATCTGGTTCGAACTGCGCAAACCTGCGCCCAACCGCGACCTCATCATTCGTCTGAATCGCTACAACGTGGTCAACGCCGCCATCCAAGGATCGATGCAAATCATGATTATCATCATAATGTCGCACTTGACGCTCGGAGGTCCGTGAAGGTGCCGACGCGTGGACGCTTTGCCGCCGGGAGCGCGGCCGTACTCGCAGCTATCGCCGGTGGTGCGCGGATCGCCGGAGCACAGACCGTGCCCCTGCGCTTGAACGTGTTCGGCGGTCTCGATGCGTGGACGATCTACGTGATCCACGATCGCGGTTTGATGAATGCCGCCGGCTACGACGTGTCGCTGACGACGACGCCGGGTTCCGTGCCGCAGTTTGCGCACATGCTCGCCGGCGATGCCGATATCGCCCTGACCGCAATGGACAACGTGGTTGCCTACGATTCGGGACAAGGCGATCCGTCGGTGACCGGCGACCTCGACTTCTTTGCGTTCTTGGGGATCGGTCCGGGGTTTCTCCGCCTCCTCGTGCGGCCGGAGATCACGTCGTACGATCAGTTGCGCGGGAAGACGTTTGCGGTCGACGCACCGTCCACCGGTTTCTCGTTCGTCTTACGGCGTATGCTGGAGAAGAACGGCATCATGCCGGGTGAGTACTCGTTCGTCGCCTTGGGCAGCACGCAGAAGCGCTTCGACGGCATGGTCGCCGGCCAAGCGGTGGGCGGCATGGTCGCCTCGCCGTTCGACCTGATCGGCGCGCAGAAGTACGGCTTTCGCGTTTTGGGCAACGCGGCGGACACGCTCGGACATTACGAAGCGACGGTGATGATGGCGCGCCGTTCGTGGGCCGCGACGCACCGGCCGGCGATCACCGCATTTGTGCGCGCCTATCGGGACGCGGCCGCGTGGCTCTACGCACCGCCGAACCGCACCGAAGCGATGGCGATCCTGGCGCGCAATACCGACCTGCCGCCCGACATCATCGCCCAGATCACGCCGGTCGTCCTCGGATCGCCCGCCAGCTACACGCGCGACGGCAAATTCGATGTCGCGGCCGTTCGCACCGTGATGGAGTTGCGCGCCGCGTACGCGACCCCGAAGAAGGCCCTCGGCGATCCGCAGGCCTTCATCGACCAGAGCTACCTCTGACCAGCGCGATCTCTAGCCGGCTTTGAGGCCGCGCCCGACCGGATGGCCGATCCCGAGCGGCTCGGCGTCGATCAGCACGAATGCGATGCGTGCGGGCTCCGTACCGCGATTCACCCAGGCGTGATTGGTGCCGCGCTGCACCATCACGTCGCCCGCGCGCAGCTTGACGGTTGAATCGTCGAGGTCCATCTCGACCTCACCCGAGATGACGATGACGTAGTCGATCGTCTCCGTGCGGTGCATGTTTCCGGCCTTACCGCCGGGCACGATCTCATTTACCGTGAACCGTGTGCCGTTCGGCGGCGGCGGCGTACCGATGATGCGCGCGCCCATGTCTTCGACATCCGTGCCGAGCGCGATATCGGCCGGCGTGCGGTCGGTGCACCAGACCAGCGTCGATGAATTCCCGATCGCGGAGGTGCGCGTGTTCGCGGCGTCGCCGTCGATCAGGACGACCGCTTTGCCGTGGGCGTCGTGCCCCGTAACGACACGCCTCACGAGAGCGTGCTCGTACCGGTCGACGGCGGCACGTCGAAGACCGCCAGCATCATCCCGATCATCGTATACAAGCCGGCCGTCGTGACCATCTCGATCATCAGATCGAGGCCGAAGGCTTCCAGCCCGCGCGCGTAGTTCGCATCGCTGAGGGCGCGCGTTTGGTTGAGGTCGGTGAAGATGTCATAAATCAACTGCTCGTCGGGGCGCGTGAACCCCGGGACGGCATTGGTCCGGATTGCCTCGATCGCGTCCGCCGAAATGCCCGCGGCCAGCGCCTGCCGCGCGTGCGCGGTCCACGCGTACTCCGCGCGCCACGGCCGCACGATCAACAGCACCATCAACTCGACGAGCCGCTTCTCGAAGCCGCTGTTCTTGCGCAGGCGATCGCTGAGGTGATCGATGCGCTTGGCGATCTCCGGCACGCGGATCCAGATCGCGAACGGGCCGCCCAGCACACCCGACCGCGTTCCGGCGATCGCGGCCGCGATGGCCTTCTGCTCGGCGCTCATTTCATCGTCGCTCAGACGCGTTACACGGCTCATGCGGCTTCCATTCCGGCTGGTGAGGACGGCTCCTCGGCCGGAGGAAAGGTCCTTCGGCAATACCAACCACCCGAACAACTAAGTTGCCGGAGGTTCCCTGCATGACGTCTTTTTCGCGTTCGGCGCTCCTGACCGGACTCGCGGCCGGCGTAGCCGGTGCCGCACTCCCTCGGATCGCCGGCGCGCAATCCACGACCGTCCGCATTGCCGGCGTGTTCAGCGACCTGTTCGCCGAGCCGTTCTATGCGAAGGACGCCGGCGCGTTCGCGAAGGCCGGGTTCGACGTACAGACGACGAGCCTGAACAATGCGGGTGCGGTGGCTGCCGCGATCGGCGGCGGCAGTCTCGAACTCGGAACCGGCGACCTGATCTCCGGGGTCAACGCGATCAACGCGGGCGTTCCGGTGGTCTTGGTCGCGGGCGGCGGGCTCTATAACGAACGCGGCGACCAGGGCTCGACGATCCTCGCGGTGACGAACGACTCGCCGATCAAAACGGCCAAGGATCTCGTCGGGAAGTCGATCGGCGTTCCGACGCTGGCCGGTTTGTCGACGGCGTGCCTGCGCGCGTGGCTGCCGGCGCACGGCGTCCCGCTCGACTCGGTGAAACTCGTCGAGATCCCGCAGTCCGCATCGCCGGCCGCGTTGCAGCGCGGCACGCTCGACGCCGGCCTGCTCTCGGAGCCCTTCGTCACGTTTGCCAAGTCGTCGACCCGCGCGATCGGCTCGCCGTTCGATGCCGCCGCCGATCTCGCCGCGAACAAAGTCTTTTGCGTTTCCGTCTGGTACGCCAACAAGACGTGGTTCGAAGCCGACGCCGCGCGCTCGCGGCGCATCGTCCAGGCGATCTACGACACCGCTCGGTGGGCCAACGCGCATCGCGACGACACGTTCAACGTTCTCGTGCGCGACGGACAACTCGATCCGGTGCAAGCGCGCGGTATGCAGCGGACGACCTACGCCACGACGTTGACCGCGGATCTCATCGCGCCCGTGATCACCATCGGTAACCAGAACAAGATGTTCTCGAAACCCACCGACGCCGCTTCCCTCATCACCAAAGCGTAAGGAGAACCCAAGCGATGTCGCTCAATCGTGACCGCTTTCTCAGGACGACGGCCGGGGCCGTTGCGGGACTTGCTGCCGGCGCCGCCGATCTGCAGGCCGCTTCCGCCGCCGACTCGGTCTTTCTCGGGCTCTGCTGCCCGCTGACCGGATCCTACGGTGCCGACGGCGAGGATCTGCGCAAAGGCTACTTGCTGGCGATCAAGGACCTCAACGCCGGCACCGGCGTGATGGGCCAGATTCCCAGCCTGCGCGGGAAAAAGGGCGTGCTCGGTAAGCAAATCGAGTACAAGGTTGCCGACACCGAGACCAATCCCAACACGGCGGTTCAGCACGCCACCGAATTCATCACGCAGAACAAAGCGATCATGGTGACGGGCGGCGTCGCCAGCTCCGAGGTCATCGCGATGGCGAAGGTCGCGCAGCAGCAAAAGGTGCTGTTCATGACCGGTGCCAGCGGATCGAACGACACCACCGGCATCGACTGCCAGCGCTATTCGTTCCGCTCGCAATGCGATGCGTATATGGTGGCCAAGGCGATCGCGCCGATCCTCGGCAAGGCATTGGGCACGAAGCGCAAGGCCGTCTACCTCACGCCCGATTACAGCTACGGCCACTCGCTGACCGGGTCGATGCGCGAGTTCACCGAGAAACTCGGCTGGACGACCGTGGCCGATGTGGTCGCACCGTTTCCCTCACCCGGCGATTTCAGCTCGTACCTCACCAACATCGCGAACTCGGGCGCCGACACGTTCGTGAATATCGAGTTCGGCAACGACGGCGTTGCTTCGACGAAGCAGGCCGCGCAATTCGGCATCTTGCCGAAGATGAAGCTGGTGGTGCCGAATGTGTCGACGTATTTTCCCGACGGCGTTGGCGCGGAGCTGATGGCCGGCGTCTACGGCACCCAAGAGTGGTATTTTTCGCTGGCCGACCGCTACCCGCTCTCCAAGCGCTTCCTCGATGATTTCGAGAAGATGTATCCCGGCGTCGTGCCGCGCTGGACCGCGCACATCGCGTATTCGCAACTTGCGATCTGGGCCGACGCGGTGACGCGCGCGAAGACGTTCAACGCGCCGGCCGTCATCGCCACGCTCGAAGCCGGTAAACCGCTGACGTTGATGCTCGGACCGGTTCATTATCGTGCCGGCGACCATCAGCTCGTTCGTCCGGTTCCGGTCGTGATCGGCAAGTCGGCCGCGCAGATGAAGAACAAGGCCGATTTCTTCCAAGTGGTCGACATCGTTCCGGGCGAGGACGTGATGCAGCCGCTCGCAACGACATCGTGCACCATGCCGCCCGTCTAGTGGTGGATTCACCTACGGTGAATCCGTCGCGTTTGGGCTGCGCCCAAGCCGCCCTCTGGTGCCGGGCCTGCCAGTACACCTGATCGAAGCGCAACTCCTCAACGGGGTTGCGCTCGGATCGATCCTGGCGCTCGTAGCGCTCGGGCTCACGATCATCTTTGGATTGCTCGGCTTCGTGAACTTCGCCCACGGCGGCTTGTTCGCGGTCGGCGCCTATGCGGGCTGGCTTGCGTATACGCGGTACGATTCGTTCGTACTCGGCATCGTCGCGGCGATCGCCGTGACCTTCGTCGTCGGCATCGTGATCGAGCGGCTGCTGATCCGGCTCTATTACCGGCGGCCGAAAGAAGACCAGATCCTGGTGACGTTCGGCCTCGGGATCGTGCTGGTCGAAATCGTTCGAGCGCTCTTCACCGGCCAGAACAAACTCGTTCCCACACCGTCGTGGGCGAGCGGTGCCGTGCAGATTGCGGATCTGGTGTATCCCCAGTACCGGCTCGACGTGGTCGGCATCGTCGCGATTACGCTGATCGTCGTTTGGGCGATCATCTTCAAGACGCGGCTCGGGCTGATCGTGCGCGCCGGGATCGACGACGCATTGATCGTCGAGATGCTCGGTATCGATATCGGACGCGCGTTCATGCTCGTGTTCGCGCTCGGCGCATGCGTTGCCGGACTTGCCGGGTTCGTCGATGCGCCGATCTTGGCGTTGACCCCCGACGTCGGCACGGCGGTGCTGGTCCAGTCGCTCGTCGTGATCGTGATCGGCGGCGTCGGTTCGTTCGGCGGCGCGATCGTGGGCGGCATCGTCGCGGGTGAAATCATCAGTCTGACCAGCGTGTTCGCGCCGGATTGGGCGCAAGTGGCGCTCTACATCGCGATGGCGCTCGTGCTGCTGGTGCGGCCGCAAGGCCTGCTCGGCGTCGTGGGGCGCGCATGATACTCGGGCCCGTCGGCGACCGCACCGGCTGGATGGTCGAAGGCGCGGTGGCGCTGTTTCTCGTCGTATTTCCGTTGCTGCTCGGGCTCTTCGGCGCGGGCACCGACCTCGGCACGCGCATCCTGATCCTCGGACTCTTCGGACTCGGCGTCGATCTGATCTTCGGGTTCACCGGCTTGCTCTCGTTCGGCCAAGCCGCGTTTTACGGCACGGGCGGGTTCGTAACGGCCAACCTGCTCATCCGTCACATCGTCCCCAACACGCTCGGTGCGCTGGCGATCGGGACCTTGGTTGCGGCGCTCGCCGGCGCGCTGGTCGGCTCGCTCGCGCTGCGGCAAGTCGGCATCTATTTCGCCATGCTGACGCTGGCCTTCGGACAGCTGTTCTACTTCCTTGAGAACTCGCCGCTGCGCGCGTTTACCGGCAGTGAGAACGGCTTGCCCGGCGTTCCGAAACCCAGCTTCGCATTCGGCCCTTGGACGCTCGACGGCAGCTCGAGCATCGGCATGTACGTGTTCGTTGCGGCGATCTACTTCGGCGGTTTCTTCATCGCGCGGCGCATCGTGCGCTCGCCGTTCGGTGCGGTTTTGCGGGCGATTCGGGAAAATCCGGAACGGGCATCGGCCGTCGGTCATCAGATCGCGCGCTACAAGCTCGTCGCGTTTACCCTCGCCGCGGCGTATGGCGGCCTCGCGGGCGGTTTGCTGGGCATCTTTCAAGGCTACATGCCGCCGGAAGCGTTCTCGATCGATCAATCGGGCGAGATCATCGTGATGACCGTGATCGGAGGCCCCGGCACGCTCATCGGCCCGCTGGTAGGCGCGGGTGTCTGGACGCTCTTGCGCCAGGGACTGCAAAACGTCGATGCGATCGCCGGAGTGTGGAAGCTGATCCTGGGACTCGTGTTCATCTTGCTGATCACCGGCTTTCGGCGCGGATTGGCGGGCGGCGCGATCGCGCTGTGGGTGCGCGTACGGCCCGCCCGATGACCGCGCTGCTCGAAGCTCGTGAATTGACGAAACGCTTCGGCGGGCTCACGGCCGTCGACCGTGCGTCGCTGACCGTCGAGGAAGGGACGATTACCGCGCTGATCGGTCCGAACGGCGCCGGCAAGAGCACGTTCTTCAAGATGCTGGCCGGCGAAATCGAACCGACGGAGGGTGCGGTTACCTTTCGGGGCCGCCCGATCACCGGGCTCGGGGTCGCGCGCGTGTGCCGGCTGGGCATCGGCAAGAGCCACCAGATCACGCAGATCTTTCCCAACCTGACCGTGACGGAGAACGTGGTCATTCCCGCCCTTGCCGCGCGCCGCGGCTCGTTCCGGGCCGACGTGTTCGGATCGATTCGGCGGGTCGACGGCTTAGCCGAACTGGTCGCGCGCACGCTCGCCGAGATCGGCCTGGGCGATCGTGCCGGCGTGCGCGCGGGCGAGTTGGCGTACGGCGAGAAGCGGCGTCTCGAGATCGGGCTCGCGCTCGCGACGCAGCCGCAACTGCTGTTGCTCGACGAACCCGCGGCCGGTATGAGCCCCGCGGAAATCGCCGAAACCGTCGCGCTGATCCAACGTTTGCGCGCCGAGGTCACGATCGTGATCGTCGAGCACGACATGGACGTCGTGTTCGGTTTGGCCGATCGCATCATGGTGATGCAGAACGGGGCGACGATCGCCTACGGGACGCCGGAAGAAATCCGCGCCGACGCGCGCGTGCGCGAAGCCTACCTCGGCGGAGCCGACGACGCGTGAGTTTGCTCGACGTCGAGAGCGTCAACACCTATTACGGTGAATCGCACGTGCTCTTCGACCTTTCGTTGCACGTCGAGGAGGGCGAGGTCGTCGCGCTCTTGGGCCGCAACGGGTCCGGCAAGACGACGACGATGAACACGATCATGGGCGTCGTCGCGCCGCGGTCCGGGTACGTGCGTGTCGCGGGGGAAGACGTCACCGGAATGCGGCCGCACATGATTGCCGCCCGTGACGTGCAGCTCGTTCCCGACACGCGCCGCATCGTCAAGACGATCTCGGTCGACGAAAACTTGCAGCTCGCAGCGCTCACGGCCAAGACCCCGTGGACGCGCGATCGCATTTACGAGCTCTTTCCCTCGCTCGGCCGGCGGCGCGCCAGCATGGGGCGCGCGCTTTCCGGCGGCGAGCAGCAAATGCTCGCAATCGCGCGGGCATTGATTCGCGAACCGCGCCTGCTGCTGCTCGATGAGCCGTTCGAGGGTCTGGCGCCGCTGATCGTGCGCGATCTCATCGCCACGACCCGGGCGCTCGCCGCCGAAGGCCGGACGATCGTGATCGTCGAGCAGAACGTGCGGGCTGCGCTGGCGCTCGCCGGGCGGGCTTACGTGCTGAACAAAGGACAGGTCGTTTGGGAAGGCGCGCCGGCTGCGCTCGAGGCGGCTCCCGAACTCATGCACCGCTACCTCGGCGTGTCATGAACGGCGTTCGCGATGCACGTTGTCGTAGATCGTCGTAAGCGCGCGCTGCAGCACCTTCACGTCGGCGGCTGAGAGGCGGTCGACGTAGAGCTTGTTCACGTTCTCCGCGAACGGAACGGTCCGCTCGAAGAGGTCCGTCCCGGCCGGCGTCAGCGAGACGGCCACGCTGCGCGTGTCCTCCTCGATGCGCCGGCGCTTGACCCAACGCGATTTCGTCATCGCGTTCAGCAGCCGTGAGAGGGTGGGCGGCTCGATGCTCGTGAGCTTGGCGAGTTCGCCGAAACGGCACTCCCGATGCTGCCACAGCGTCAGCAGAATGCGCCATTGCGGAACCGTGAGACCGAACTTCTCGAACTCGAGCGCGGAGTAGTTGAGCATCGCCGTCGCGGCCCGGTTCACGAGGTACGGTATGTAGCTCTCGATCTGCAGGTCGCCGGCCGGCGGTGTACGCCGTTTCAGCCGCCGCCCGCCTTGCTGACGCCGACCCACGTGCCTTTATCGGGGCTCCAGCGCACCATGATCACGCTGTCGACGCCGACGCCGCGCTGCGGCGTGGCATGAAAATCGTACTGTCCGAAGACGCCGACGCCGTGATAGGCCGTGATGTAGTCGCGGATTTGGGCCGGAGTCGCATTCGGGCCCAGTTTGTTGAGCGCATCGACGATGATCAGGATCGGATCCCAGACGAAGAGGTGACCTTGATCGGGGCGCACGCCAATGGCCTTGAAGGCATCGAGGTACGCGTTGACGGCGCGTTTCTCGGGACCGTTCGGCAGTTGCTCCGGCGCGAAGCTCGCCGATCCGGGAAAGTAGAGTTCCTTGGGCAGAAAGTTGACGTACTGCTTCATCTGAGCGTAGGTCATGTTGCCGGGAGTTGCGAGCACCGGGATATCAAGACCGGTCGATTGCATGGCGTTGAATACGGTCGCCAGCGGTCCGCCGACGGTCCAAGCAATCAGCGCTTGCGCGCCCGACGCCTTGATGCGCGCGATCTGCGCGGCGACGCTCACGTCGGTAGCGTTGTAGTGCTCGTGCGCCACGATGGTGACGTTCTTGTTTTCGGGCAGCGCGAGCATCTGCGCCACGTTGTTGTCGAGGTCCTGACCGGTCGCGTCGCTCGTGGTGATGATCGCGAGTTTGGTCCAGCCCTTGGAGCGGAAAAAGCGCATCGAGGCTTGGATCATGTCGGTTGTCGAGGTGCCCGCCGTGAACATGTAGCTGCCGGCCGGCGGGTGCACGCCCGGCGAGAAACAATAGAGCACGGGCCCGTCTTTGATCAACGCCGCCTCTGCGTTGCAGATCGCGGTCAACGTCGAACCGACCATCACCGCCGCTTTCTTCGCCATGATGCCGTCGGTTAATTGCACTGCAATCTGCGGGCTTGACTGATCGTCGAGGTAGTTGAATTTCACCGGCCGGCCGGCGACGCCGCCGCGCTTGTTGATCAGATCCTCGAGGAGCTTGAGCGCGACCATTTGCGCCGTGCCGAGAAATGCGCCGTTGCCGCTCTGCGGCAAGATCGCATCGATCTCGTAGGGATCTGCGGCGCGGGCGGCCGGCGGCGCCGCGGTTAGGGCGACGGTGAGCGCGAGGAGCGCGGCGCATGCCGCCGTCCGGATATTCATTTGGAAGCCTCGTTCTTGAGTGCGAGCATGGGCGGTGACGCCGCGTAGCGTTCGGGCAGGCTCTCCGCGAAACGCAGCAGCGCGGATCCGTCGTCGGGGTTACCGGGGAACTGATCGATGCCGATCACGAGATCGTTTGCATAGGTCGGCGGGACGTCGCTTTGATCGCGGTAGACGCCCGGCGGTGTTTCGCCGCGCTGCACGGCCTCGATGCCGTTGCGCACGTAGCGGCGGTACATGGCGACACCGCGATCGAGCGAACCGAGCTGTTCCAGCGCGTGCACGTTGACCGGGCCTTGGCTTGCCATCGCTTCGTTGTCGCCCGGGATCCACTGGCGATCGCGGTACGGCCGATCGGCATTCTGGCCGAAGACCTCGAGCCGCCGGCGCTCTTCGAACGGCATCGCCTCATCGTCGCCCACGTGGCTGATGAAGAAGTTGACGGTGTTCTCGTCGTCGACCGGCAGCGACCAGAACGAGAGAAACGGCCGGCTCGCGGCCTTGCGCTCGCGTCCGCTCTCGAAGATCGAGTTGATGATGTGAACGCTCGCGCCTTGCACTTCCGAGGAACGCACCCAGACGTTGTCGCCGACGCGCCGTGCCGCGAAGTAGGCGATGCCGCCGGGCGTATCCGACCACGTCATCTCAGGATAGTTGCCGAATTCGTTGGCAAAGTGTTCCATGCCGCGCATCTGCGGGATCACGTGCAAGAAGTGCGTGTGGTGCGGATCGACGGCGTTTTCTTTGACCTGTAGCCAGTTGCAGGCGAAGATCGAACGGATGCCCGGCACCAGACGCAGTCCCGGAATGTCGAAGCGGTCGCTCACGGGGAAGATCGGCATCGTTTCCGGCGGCCCCATGTAGGCGAACACGATCCCCGCGAAGAGATGCACCGGATAGCCGCCTTGGCTCGCGCGCTTGCGCAGCTTCTCCTCGGCCGGATCGCCCGGGATTTGAAGACATTGTCCGTCAACGGCGTACAAGCGGCCGTGGTAGCAGCAGCGAATGCCCTCCTCTTCGATCACGCCGTATTCGAGCGAGGTATTACGATGACCGCACTGCAGGTGCAGCAGCCCGACCCGGCCGCTCTTGTCGCGGAAGCACACGAGATCTTCGCCCAGCGCGCGGACCCGCAGCGGAACGTCGGTCAGTTCGTATTCATAGGCGACGGGCTGCCAAAAGCGGCGGTGCCACTCTCCACCGAGCGTGCCGCGGCCGACACCGCAGAGCGCCATGTTCGGTTCCGCGGTTTGCTTGCGAGCGTAGCCGTTGTACGCAAGCGACGGGGTGGCGGCGGGCTTCTTTGCTGTCGTCGTCATGATGGAGGTCCTCCGGGGGCGCGATCGCTATCGGAGGAAATCGTTCCATCTGGAATAATCTCCTGCCTCGTCCTTCGACAGGCTCAGGATGCCTGGATGAGACGGGGACGGAGCATGAGGTTGCTACCAATTCGGGGTAAGGTAGCGGCAAGGAGAATTGCTTGTGCCACTGATCCAAGTTGTCATCGTACTGATCGTCGTGGGGGTGCTGCTCGGGCTGATCAACCGCTACATTCCGATGGCAGACCCCATCAAGTCGATTTTGAACGCGGTCGTCGTCATCGCGGTCATCGTTTGGTTGCTGCAACTTTTCGGCCTGTGGGGTTACATCACGCATTTCCGCGTCGGCAGCTAACGCATAACCCGGGGTCGCGATGAGCCGCCTGCCCGATCCCGGCACGGCGACGATGACGCCGGCGCAACGCGCGATCCTCGACGGGCGCGGCGGACGCGCCACCGGGCCGAGCGCGGTCTTGATGTGGGTGCCGGAGATCGCGGTACCCGCGGACGCGCTCATCGCGATGTTGCGCAACGGGAAGCTCGACCGGCGGCTCTACCGCGTGATGTGCATGACGATCGCGCGGCGCTGGAGCGCCGACTATGTGTTCAACCTGCACGCGGCCGGAGCGCTCGAAGCGGGCGTGCCAGCGGCTGTCGTCGAGGCGATACGCACGCGTGCGGTGCCGCCGTTCACCCGCGACGACGAACGGCTCGTCTACGAACTCGTCACTGAACTGCTCGAAACCCACCAACTCGCCGCGATCACCTACGAGCGCGCGATCGCGGCGATGGGGCTGGAACACACGATCGAACTGGTCACCGGCATCGGGATTTACAGCACGATCTGCATGCTGCTGCGGGCCTTTGACGTTACGGTCCCGGAAGGGGAACGCCAACTCCCTTAAAACGGGGTTGCTGAATGAGCTTGACGCGACGCTCGGCGGTTTTTGCGCTTGGCGCCGTGCTCGCGACGCGCACCGCTGCCGGTGCCCAGAGCGCGCCGGCGTTGCCGGTGTTGCATGTCGGCGGCTCGGGCGATATGGACGCGTCGCCGATCATCTACGGTATCGCGGCCGGCATCTTTCGCCGCTACGGCATCGAGGTCGCGTTTGCGAAGGCCGCGAGCGGCTCGGCGGTGGCCGCCGCGGTTGCCGGCGGCGCGCTCGACATCGGCAAGTCGAGCATGGTTCCGTTGATCAGCGGGCACGCCCGCAACGTACCGTTCACGATCGTTGCACCGTCGATCGTTCACCGCGTCGGGCTGGCCGACTCGGCGCTGATGATCGGCGTGAACTCGCCGGTTCGTGCGGCGCGTGACCTCGACGGCAAAGCCATATCGGTGGCCGGTCTGCGGGACATGCAATGGCTGGCCACCCACGCCTGGCTCGACGCGAACGGCGGTGACTCGAGCAGCGTGCAGTTCCTCGAGATTCCGGGGGCCTCGGTCGGCACGGCACTCGAGCAAGGACGGATCAGTGCCGGCACGCTCTCCGAACCCTACATCACGCAGGCGATCGTCGCCGGCAAAGCGCGCATCTTCGCGAAGATGGTCGATGCGCTCGGCAACGCCATGACCACCGCGTTCTTCACGACCAACGATTTTGCGCTAAAGAACCGTGATCTGGTCGCACGTTTTGCGCATGCCGTCATCGAGGCATCGGCGTACTGCAACACGCATCCGGCCGAGATGACGGACGTGATGTCGTCCTATACCGGCATCGATCGCGCGACGTTGGCGGCGATGGTGCACCCGCAGTTCGCGCTCGCGGTCGACCCGCGCAGCATCCAGCCGATCGTCAACGCAGCCGCCAGGTACAACGTGATTCCGCGGGCGTTCAACGCTGCGGAGATGATCTTTCCCCTTGCGGCCTGACATGCGCATCACCGTCTCGGTGGCGGTTTCGATCGACGGCTATATCGCGGATACCTCGCCCGACCGGCTCCGTCTGTCCAGCGCCGAGGACTTCGCGGATATGTATCGCGCGCGCGCGGAGCACGACGCAATCCTGGTCGGGGCCGAAACCGTTCGGCGCGATAATCCCTCGCTGCTGCTCCGGGAGCCGGCGCCGCCGGTCCATCCCGCACGCGTGACGCTCACGCGCTCGGGATCGCTTTCCGGTGACCTGCGGTTCTTCAACGGTGCTGCGCGCAGCATCGTGCTTGCGCCCGCGGCGACGGCTGCGGGGCTCGAGCAGCGCTTGAACGGAAAAGCCGAAGTCGCGGTACTCGCATCGGAGGGTCCGGCGTCGATCGTCCGAGCGTTGAACGAGCTCGGAATCACCTCGCTCTTCGTCGAGGGTGGCACGCGCGTGCTCACGGCGTTTTTGTCGGCCGGCTTGTTCCACGAATTGCGTCTCGCGGTTGCGCCGTTTTTTGTCGGCCGGGCTGATGCTCCGCGGATCGCCGGTCCGGCGACGTTTTTTCACGACAAGCACCGGCGGCTGCAATTGATCGACACGCGGGCGTTCGGCGATACGGCGGTCCAGCGGTTCGGCAATCCCAACATCGGCGAGATTTGTGAACGACTCGGACTTTCTTGAGCAGACGATCGCGCTCTCCAAAGCCGCCCCGCCGTCGGCGACGGCGTTTGCCGTCGGTTGTGTGATCGCGGGGCCCGGCGGCAACGTGCTTGCGACGGGGTATAGCCGCGAGTTCGGCGAGCACTGGCACGCAGAAGAAGTCGCGCTCTCAAAGGCCGGCAGTGCTTCGCTGGCCGGCGCGACCCTCTATTCCTCGCTCGAGCCGTGCAGCACGCGTAAGTCGCGTCCGGTCTCGTGCACGCAGCTGATTCTCGACGCCGGTATTCCGCGCGTGGTGTTTGCGCTGCGCGAACCGCCCACGTTCGTCGATTGCTGCGGTGCGGAGTTGCTCGCGGCGGCGGGCGTTGAGGTCGTCGAGTTGCCGGATTACGCCGAGCGCGTCCGCGCGGTCAACCGCGACCTCATGTGAGGATCAAACGAGTTGCGGTTCGCGCTCCTTGGAGTTCGCATGCGCTTGCGCCGCCGCGATGTCGGCGAGCATCGGCAGCTCGATCACGAAAAACGTGCCGCCCTCGGGTGAGCCGATCTCTCCGACCTCGGCGCCGGCTTGTACCCACATGTACGTTCCGGCGTCGGCGGTCTCGCCGCCCTGCCAGGTCTTACCGCCATAGGTGATCGAGCCCGCGATCAGATAACGAATTTCGGCGTCGGCCTCAACGCGGGCCGGAATCTTCGCACCGGGCGCGAGGCGCGTGAGGCGCACGCCCGAGTTGCCGAACGTGCCGAGGCGCTTGTGTTCGACGCCCGCGAGTTCGCGATCCGCAACCCATATTACCGCCGACGGATGCATGACGATCGGCTCCGCGAAGCGCGGCTGCGGGAATTCGATCTTGTTGCCGGTCAGGTATTCGAAACACGCCGCGTGTCCGTCTTTGGTGATCTTGCGGCCGTCGGGCATGATGCGCGTGTACACGCCGCCGGTGAACGAGCCGCCTTCGGCGGCAAGCGCTTTGGCGGCGCGGTTGAGGTCGTCGTGGCGCAGATATGGGATACCGGCAGCGCCTTGAAATTGCAGACCGAGTCCCGTGCTGGGTGCGGTTTGCAGCTGCGGACCGTACGACGCGCCTTCGGGATAGAAGCCGCAGTCGCCGGGCTTCAGGTAGCCGTCCTTGATCTCGCGATCGCCTTCGAGGGCGAAGCGGAACTGATCGAAGGTGTGCTTGTGGCGCGGCGTACCGTAGCCTTTTTCGTAGGCGTTCCACGAGAATTCCATCTCGACGCCGGGCACGCCGGTTTCGAGCGGAAACTGCTTGACGGCCATACGGCCCTCACGGGCGTTTCCGGTTTGGAAGAGATTGATCTCGGCGACCGACATGATCGTGACGGAAGGCTTCATGGCAACGGCACTCCCTTTCTGTCTGGCGTTTTCTGCTGCGACCCGCAGGCCGCCCTCTGCGTCGAAGTTCAGTGAATGAAACAATAAACCAATTGTTGACACGTCGGCGCTTTCCATGCACGATATGTTTACCGTCGCCGCGTCGCCTTTTGGAAGGTTAGGTGCATATGACCGCTACCGCCCAGCGCCTGGATCTCGTTGAGAAGCTTTCGAGCGAGCTGACCGCCCTGGCCAACGCGCAGTTCTCGAGCCCGGAGTTCGAACTGTACTTCAGCACGCCGCTCACGATGGACCGGGCGAAGTTCAACGCGATCCAGATGGTGTTCTACAATAATAACCGGCGCGAGGGCTGGGCGTTCGTTCAGGCGCGGGCGCCGTGGGCGGTGAAGCAGGCGATCTGGCACCACGAAGAAGACGAACTCTTCCACGACCCGCGCGCCGGCACCGATCACCGGATCCTGATGTCGACCGAGGCCATCGCCCTCGGCGCTACGGATGCCGAGGTATGGGCTGCCGAACCGACGCCGCTCATCGAAGCGGTGTTCGCCGGCTGGAACAGCATGAACGCGACCGACCCGTGGCTTGCCGCCCTGACCGGTTCGCACTTTCTCGAGCGGCGCAACAACAGCAACCTCATTCCGGGCGGCGCGATGTCGATGCGGTGGCGCAATAAGCTCGTGAAGGAACTCGGCGTCGCGCAAGACTCGCTGAAATCCAGCAACGTGCACATCGTCGCCGACGTCGACCACTCCGATGCCATCTGGGACGCCGTCGCGAGCGCGATCGGCTCGGAGTACGACTACGAAACGGCCATTGCCGGCGCGCGTAAGGCCGCTCGCCTCGACCGCGCTTTTCGCGGGGCGCTCGGCCACGAGATGCGGGTCCGCTAGACGTGCCCTTGCGCGTATCCCGCGCACAGGCGCTCGGTGCCGGTGCGGCGGCCGCGCTTTCAACGGCGTGGGCTCCGCTCGCCGGGGCGGCAACGGCCTACGGCAAGCCGGAAACGACCAACGTCCGGGTCGGGATCCCGGTCGACGCCACTTCATATCTGCCCGTGTATCTCGCGGCGCAAACGACGTGGAAAGAGGCCGGACTCAACGTCGATCTCTACGCCTTTCGCGGCGACGCCGAATCGTCGCAAGCGTTGGCCGGTGATTCGATCGACGTCGACTGCGGGTCGCTCTCGGGCTTGGTCAACGTCATCACCGCGGGCCAACCCGTGATCGGGATCTACGGCGGCTTCAACCTGGCCGGATTTTCATGGTACGCGCAGCCCAACATCAAGTCGTGGAAAGACGTGCGCGGCAAGGCGCTCGGCGTCTCGACCTTCGGTTCGACGACGGACGCGCTCACGCGTTACGTGTTGCGCCGGCACGGGCTCGATCCCGAGAAAGATGCGCATCTGCTGCCGGTCGGCAACAACGCCAACCAGTACCAGGCGTTGCAATCGAATCGCACGCAGGTTGCGATGCTCTCGGCGCCGGCAACGTGGCAGGCGCAGGCCGCCGGCTACACGCTCCTCGGAACGCAGCAGCGTGAGGTGGCGCAAGCGTGGCCCGAGCACATCTATTCGGTAAAGACCAAGTTCTTGGCCTCGAACCGCAACACGCTCGCAGCGGTGCTGCGCGGCCACGTTGCCGCGCTGCGGCTCGCGAAGGCGAATCGCGCGGTCGCTGAGGCGATCTTCGTCAACCGCTTGAAGTACACGCCCGATTTGGCAGCGCGTTCGTATGACGAGTTGATGCCGACCTACGATGAACGCGGCCGCCTCCCCGACCGCTCGATGAAGGTGTTCTGGGAGATCCTCGTGCGCAACGGCGACGTCAAGGCACCGATGCCGGACAGCGCGATCCTCGATCGCACGTTCGTCGACTCGTTTGCCTCGTGGGCCCCGCCGGCGTAAGTGATCGCCAAAACGCTGCCGGAGCGTGAACCGGCGGATGACGGGCCGATCGGAACGCTGGCGCGCGGTCTACACGTTCTTTCGCGCGTTGCCGCCGTTCGCGGTCCGATCGGGGTCACGGAGCTCGCGCAACGCTCGCAACTCGACAAGGCGACCACCTACCGGCTCGCCTGTAAGCTCGTCACCCTCGGCTACCTCGAACGCGACGAGGACGGCAAGTTCCACCTGAGCCTGCACGTCCTCGACCTCGGCTTCGCCTACTTGGCCTCGCTCGATCTGCGCACGCAGGCGCTCCCCGAGATGCGACGGTTGCACGACGAATACGACGGTGCGATCACGCTCTCGGTGCTCGACCGCACCGACATCGTCTACGTCGAACGCATCTCGCCGAAGAGTCTGCAGGCGAGCATGCCGGTCGGTGTCGGGGCGCGGCTGCCCGTGCACTGCACCGCGATGGGCAAGGTGATCCTGGCGAACTCGGCTCCGGAGCGGCTGGCCTCGCTGCTCGAGCACATCGAGTTCACCAAATGGACGGAACGCACGATCGAGACGCGGGCCGAATTCGAAGCCGATTTGCAGCGCACACGTGACCGCGGATTCGGCGTCATCGATCAGGAGATGATCGAGGGCTTGCGCGCCGTGGCGAGCCCGATCTTCGACCGGCACGGCACGCCGGTTGCGGCGCTCTCGGTTGCGCTGCCGGTCCAAGCGTGCAGTCTCGAGCACCTCCTGGGTAGCGTTGGTCCGCGCGTCGTAACAGCCGGAAAGATCGTTTCATCTCATCTCGGCGCCGAAGGGGTTCGGCCGCCGGGCTTTCATTGACGGAGCACGGTATGGTTGATCTCGCGGCCGATCTCGAACTACGTTTGACGCGGGTGCAGAGCGCGATGCGCGCGGCCGCCCTCGACGGGCTCGTGATCTATTATGGCGGACAGCACAATATGCTGCGCATGGATCAGATCGCGTATCTGACCGACTATCGTACGCTGGGCCCGGCCGTTCTCATCGTACCGCGCGAAGGCAGCCCGGAGCTCGTCATGTCGCCCGTGTGGGATGCGGAACGTGCCGAGGAAACCAAAGCGCGCATGCGCGTCAACGCCGTCACGCCCGACCGGGTGCTGCAAACGGGCGCCGCCGTCGCGAAGACGCTGCCGGGACGAATCGGCTTGTCGGGCCGGCCGATCATGCCGATTGCCGCGTTCGATGAATTCTCGCGCGCGTACGGCGGCGAGCTGCTCGACGGTGAGACGATCGTGACGACGGTCGGCGCAACGCGCACGCCGGGCGAGCTGGAACGAATCGAACGCGCGGCGGCGATCGCCGATCAAGGCTTCGAGGCGCTGCGCGAAACCGTGCGCGTCGGCATGCGCGAGTACGAGCTCGCGGCGGAAATCGAGGCGGTGATGCATGCCGCCGGGGCCGAGGACAACTTCGGCCTGATCGCCGCCGGCTCGCACAACGTCGCCATCCGTCCCCCGACCGACCGCCGGCTCGAAGAAGGGGACGTGATCATCGGCGAGATCACGCCGTGCTATCGCGGCTACCTGGCGCAGCTCTGCCGCACCTACATCTTGGGGGAACCCACCGACGTCCAGCGCACGACGTACGATATGCTGCTGGCCGCGCTCGTCGACGGCAAGACCGCGGCGAAGCCGGGCCAGCCGAGTGCCGAGATCGCGCGCGCGATCAACGGCGTGATCGGAGCGGCGGGATACGAAGAGTATTGCAAGCCGCCGTACATGCGCACGCGCGGTCACGGCCTGGGCCTCGGGGGCGTCGTGCCCTACGACATCACCGACGGCGCGAGCCCAAAGCTCGAGTGCAACATGACGATGGTGATCCATCCCAACCAGTACGTCCCCGAGACCGGCTATATGATGTGCGGCGATACGGTTGTCATCGAAGAGCACGGCCCTCGCGCGCTGACCAAAACGCCGCTCAAGCTGTACTGGAAAGAAGCGTAGCTTCGTGCAAACCCTGCATTCCGTGCTCAAGCACGGCGGCTTGTTCTCAGATTGGGAGCTGCTCCCGCGGTCGATGTTCGAAGGTCGCTACGCCCGCATCCAAGCGGCGATCGCGGCCAGCGGCGACGACGCGTGGCTGATCTACGGCGACGCGCAGCGCTACGGCGATATCGCCTACGCGAGCCATTTCGTGCCCCGTTTGCGTTCCGTACTCGTGCTGATTCCGAAGACCGGAAAGCCCGATCTCCTGGCGAGCATCGGCTCGCGCGACATCCCCGCATCGAAGATCCTCACGTGGTTTGAGGAGATGCGGCCGTATACGCGCTTGCCGGGCGAAGCGGTGAAGCTGATCAACGACCGGAACCTCAGCGCCGCACGCATCGGGCTCGTCGGCACGCGCGTGTCGCTGCCCATCGCCGAGTGGGATGCGATCGCAGCGGAGTTGCCCAACGTCACCTGGACCGAACGCGATGCCGAATTCGCGGAGTTGCGCCGCACCAAAGACGCGGCGGAAGATCTCGCCTTACGCCGCACCGCCGATGCCGTAGCCGCGGGCATGCGCGTCGCGGAGCACGCGTTGCGCCCGGGGCGTACCGTGCGCGAGGCCACCGCGGAGATCGATCGCGAATTGCGCTTCGCCGCGGCCGAAGATATCCGGATCATGATCGCGAGCGGGGCCGGTGCCGGCGTGGGGCTGCGTCCGCCCGACGAACGGATACTGCACGAAGGCGACACCGTGCTGCTGCACATTCAGCTCGAAGTGCAGCGCTACTGGTCGCAGGCATCGCGCACGTTCGTGCTCGGTCAGGCTTCGGACGTGCAGTGCAGCTTGACCGCGCATGCGGATGCGGCGCTGGCCGCGATGGTCGCGCACGTTGCGGGCGGGGTTGCGGTCTCGGTCGTGGCTGCCGCCGCGAAGACGGCGCTCGGTGATGAGCTCTTTGCGGTTGCAAACGAATATGGTTTGGGTTCCGGTATCGGGCTCGATGCGCACGAACCGCCCACCATCGCGATCGACTCGACGGAGACGATCCCGAACGACGGCGCGCTTTCGCTGCACGTCGTGCTTCATGAAGATGGCTACGGTGCCATCGCCGGCAACACCGTGCTGGTCCGCAACGGCGTTCCCTCCGTGTTAGGAGCATCCGCATGATCACGCGTCGCGATCTCATCGCCGCAGGCGTTTCCATCGGCACGCTCGGTGCGCTCGGCCGTCCGGCATCGGCTGCGTTTCCGCCGCCCGAGCAGTCCAGCATCAAGGTCGGGACGGCGGTCACCGCGATGTCGTTTCTGCCGGTGTACGTCGCGTACGCCCGTACGTGGAAAGCCGAAGGGCTCGACGTGCAGCTCTTTCAGTTCCGCGGCGATGCGGAAGTCGCCCAAGCACTCGTCGGCGGGTCGATCGACGTGAGCTTCGGATCGCTCAACGGCGTGATCAACATGATCTCGTCAAACCAGCCGGTGATCGGGTTCTACGGCGGTTTCCATCAGGCCGACTTTTCGTGGCTCTCGCAACCGAACATCAAGCACTGGTCGGACATGAAGGGCAAGACGGTCGGCATTTCGACGTACGGCTCGCTCACCGACGCCTTGACCCGCTTCGCGATACGCCGCAACAAGCTCGATCCCGAGAAGGACGTGCAGGTCGCGCAGATCGGGACGACCGCGAACACCTATCAGGCGCTCAAGTCCGGCCGTATCGGCGCGGGAATTCTCTCGCCGCCGTTCAGTTGGCAAGCACAAGACGAAGGCATGACGCTGCTCGGAACGCAGAAGACCGACGTCGCGCCGGCGTGGCCCAAGCATCTGATCAGCGCCAAGACCTCATTCATCAACAATAACCCGCACACGTGCCAAGCTGTGCTGCGCGGACACGTGGCGGCGTTGCGCCTGGCGCACAAAGACCGCGAAGCAACCGCCCAAATCATGATGGATCAGCTCAAGATTACGAAAGAGTTCGCCGAACGGGCGGTCGACGTCGAGCTGCCGGATTACGACGAACGGGGCAGCATGCCCGAGAAGTCGATGCCGGTGTTCTGGGAAATCACGAAGCAACTCGGAGACGTGACGAGCGCGTGGGATGAGAGCAAGTATCTCGACCACCGGTTCATCAACACGTTCAAGACGTGGGCGCCCTGAGGAGAACCCGTGGCGCATCTTGAGATCGACGCGGTCAGCCTCGCGTATCCGAATGCGCGCGAACAATCGACGTTTCTCGCCCTCGATTCCATTGGTCTGGGCATCGAGCGCGGTGAGTTCGTAACGATCGTCGGTCCTAGCGGCTGCGGCAAGAGCAGCCTGTTGATGCTCGTTGCCGCCTTGTTGCACCCGACGAGCGGCAGCATCCGGCTCAACGGCAAGCCCGTGGTCACGCCGGGTTCCGACCGCGCCCTCGTTTTTCAAGACTTCGCGCTGCTGCCGTGGCGCACGGTGCTCAAGAACGTGGAACTTGGCCTCGAGTTAGCACACGTCCCGGCGGCCGAACGGAAAGCGATCGCGCAAAAATACATCGCGATGGTCGGTCTGCGCGACTTCGAGGGGCACTTTCCGCATCAGCTCTCGGGCGGGATGCGGCAGCGTGTCGGCATCGCGCGCGCGCTCAGCGTCGGGCCGGAAGTGCTGTTGATGGACGAGCCGTTCGGCGCACTCGACGCTCAGATCCGTCAAGTGATGGCCGTCGAGCTCCTGAAGATCTGGGAGCGCGATCGCAAGACGATCGTCTTCATCACGCACGACATCGACGAGGCGGTCTTCTTGGCCGATCGTGTGATCGTGATGAGCGCTTCGCCGGGCCGCGTGATTGAGACGATTCCGGTCGCTCTGCCGCGTCCGCGGCCGCTGACGCTGCGCAACCATCCCGATTTCGTGGCGTACCGCCAACGCATCTGGGACCTGCTCGAAGAACAGGTCCGCTCCTCGCTCAACTGGCAGGCGAGCGACGAGGCGCCGCCGTTGGCCCCGGTGTCGTGAGGCTATCGCGCCGGCTCGTGGTCGGCACGATCTCCGTCGTCGCGTTCCTTGCGCTCTGGCAGTTCGTCGGTCAGCGCGAGATCGTGCGCTCGGACCTGATCTCCTACCCGACCGAAGTGCTGGCGACGTTCGTTCGCCTGACGTCGACCGGCGAGCTGGGCACGAACGCCGCGGTGACGCTGCAAGAGTTCATCGAGGGCTTCGTGCCCTCGGTCGTCGTGGGCGTGATCTTCGGCGTTGCGCTCGCGTTGATCCGGCCGCTGCGCGAATTGCTCGACCCGCTGCTGACCGCGATCTACAACGCGCCGGTGATCGCGTTCATCCCGATCCTCGTCGTGTGGTTCGGCGTGGGAACCTATTCCAAGGTCGTGATCGTGTTCATCAGCGCGATTTTCCCGGTCATCATCAATACGCGCGTCGGCGTCTCCGAGATTGCGGAGCCGTGGCTGCGCGCGGTACGCTCCTTCGGCGCCGGCCAGCTGCAGATCGTCACGAAGGCGATCCTGCCCGGCTCCATGCCCGCGATTATGGCCGGCATTCGCCTGGGTCTCGGACGCGCGATCGTGGGGCTGATCGCCGGCGAGATGTACGTTTCGCTCAGCGGCATCGGGCGGATGATCCAGATTTACAGCAGCGCCGCGCGCTCCTCGGAGATCATCGTGCTGGTAGTCGTCATCGCCGTTTTCGGCTATGCATGTGTCGCGCTGTTACGGAGCGTCGAGAATCGGATGGGGACGTGGCGGTCGGATCTGGAGTAACGCCGCTGCGGCCGATCGTGCTGCCGCGGTTTCGCTCGAGCAATCGCGCGACGCTGCTGGGCATCCTCGGCATCCTGCTCTTCGTCGGTTTTTGGGAGCTCGCGGCGCAAGTCGGATGGCTCAATCCCGTTATCCTGAGCAGCCCCAGCCGCATCGCCGTGGCCTTTGCCGGTCAGTGGCAATCGGGGCAGTTCGTCGCCGATTTGGGCGTGAGCCTCGCCGAGCTCGTGATCGGCTTCGGGCTTTCGGCGATCGTCGGCGTCGCCATGGGCATCGCGATGGGTCTCAACCGCACGACGGAGTACGCGTTCGATCCGTTCGTCTGGTTTTTGTACTCGACCCCACTCGTCGCGCTCTATCCGCTGATCGTCGTTTGGCTCGGCTTCGGGTTCTCGACCGTCATCGCCATTACGTTCATGCTGACGGTCATTCCGATCGCGGTCAACACGTTCTCGGGCGTGCGTTCGGTCGACCCGTCGCTGATCGCCGCGGTCCGAGTGTTCGGTGGGAGCAAGACCGACGTGATCCTCAAGGCCGTGTTGCCGGCTTCGTTGCCGCTCGTTTTGGCCGGCTTCCGCATCGGGCTCAGCCGCGCGTTGATCGGCGTCGTCCTCGGCGAGATGTTCAGTTCGAATGCCGGACTCGGCTTCCGCATGACCGTTTATGCGGCGCACCTCAAGACGGCCGACGTCTTCGTACCGCTGGTTGCTTTTGTGGTGATCGGCGTCGTCACAACCCAACTGGCGCTTCTGCTCGAAAGCCGGCTGCAGAGTTGGAAGACCTAGTACCAGGCCTGCCGAATTTAGCGAGTCGGCACATTTTGGGCGTACGAAACCAGGGAGAAGAATCGTGGTAACTCAGCAAGCCGAACCGCTCAGCGCTCCCGGAAGTTGGGCTAGCCAGTTTATCCGGGGCGACGAGGTGAACTCGGAGATCTACACGAGCCCCGAAATCTTCGAACGCGAAGTCCAGAAGATCTTCCACGCCACGTGGAACTACGTCGCGCACGAGAGCGAGATTCCGAACCAGGGCGACTTCGTCACCCGAGTGATCGGACGCCAACCGGTGGTCGTCGTGCGCGGCGACGACGGCGTTTGCCGGATCCTGATGAACCGCTGCCGCCACCGCGGCGCACTCATTTGTGAAGTGCAGCGCGGAAACCAATCGCACTTCCGGTGCTTCTATCACGGCTGGACGTACGACAACTCCGGCAAACTCGTGCACATTCCGAAGGACGACGCCTACCCGCCGGATTTCGATCTCGAATCCCGCGGCTTGACGCCGGCGCCGCGCGTCGAGATCTATCGCGGTTTCATCTTCGGCAGCGTCAATCCGGCCGTGGGGTCGTTGCGGGAGTTTCTCGGCCTCGCCGCGGCCAAGATGGACCTGATGATCGATGCTTCGCCCACGGGCGAGCTTTTTCTCGACGCCGGCATTCACAAGTCGCAGTATCGCGGCAACTGGAAGTTTGTCGGCATGGACGGCTACCATCCGCCGGTGGTCCACCAGTCCGCCTTCGAGATCTTCAAGCGCAAAGCCGTGGCCGAACACGGCGGTGAAGACTCGGCCGCCGCACAGGCCCCGCGCAAGACGATGAACGATTCCCCGCTCGCGGTCTCGCGCGATCTTGGCGGCGGACACGTCATGCTCGATGTCGTGCCGCACCGTATCTCCGAAAAAGAACACCACCTGGCGTCGATGCGCCGCCAAAAAGACGGCGAAGCGTACATTGCCGCGATGACGGCCGCATATGGCGCCGAGCGCGCGAGCGAACTGATCGCCATCGGCGGCGATCCCCACCTCGGCGTTTTTCCGAACCTGCAACTCATCAATCAGCACGTTCGCGTGACCGTGCCGATCGCCGCCGATCGCACCGAGGTTTACCTCTATCCGGTGCGCCTCGGGGGCATCAGCGACGCCATGAACGAGAAGCGCCTGCGCAAGCACGAAGAGTTCTACGGTGCGGCCGGCATGGGGCAACCCGACGACACCGAGATCTTCGAACGCAACACGGACGGGCTGCAAGCGACGGTCAACCCGTGGGTCGATCTCTCACGGGGACGCAACCGGGAATACGTGGACAGCGACGGTTCGATCGTCGGAAAGATCAGCGACGAGGTTACGCAGCGCGGGCAGATGCGCGAGTGGTCTCGCCTGATGAGCGCGTCATGAACGCGACCGACATCGACCTGCAGCGTGCCGTCGAGCAGTTCTTGTATCGCGAAGCGCGCGTGATCGACGCGAACGATTACAAGACCTGGGTGACGATGTGGGCCGAGGAGTGCCTGTATTGGGTGCCCAGCAACGACGACGACTCCGATCCGCAGAAGAAGGTCGCGCTGATCTACGACGACCACAAGCAAATCGAAGACCGGGTGTGGCGCCTCTCCGGCATGCACGCTCACGCGCAGCGGCCGAAATCACGCCTCGCCCGGGTGATCTCCAACATCGAAGTCGAGCAGAAGGGCGACGAGATCGTCGCCTATTCGGCCTTCATGTTGTGCGAGGTTCGCAAGAACGAAACGCGCTTTTGGGCCGGGCGCAACTTGCACGTGCTCGAGCAGACGCCTGACGGCTTTGTCATGAAGCTGAAGAAGGTCATGCTCGCCAACAACGACACGGTCGTCTCGAACCTGACGTTCATCATCTAGATGATACGTCAGGCCGTCGGCGCCGCGCTGCTCGCTTGTCTGGTCGGACTGGGTGTTCCGGCCGCTGCGCAACCGGCGCCGGTCAAGATCGACGTCATCGCGTCGCAGAGCGGCAGCTTCGCGTTCGTCGGGTCGCGCATCATCGAGACCTTGAACGTCTTGCAGAAGGTCGTCAACGACGGCGGCGGGATCAACGGGCGGCCCGTGCAGTTCGTCTATGCCGACGATCAGTCCACTGCGGTGGTTGCGGTCCAACTCGCCAACGCCGCGATCGCGCGCGGCGATCAGGTGCTGTTGGGACCGGTGTCGGCGGCTGCGTGCGCCGCGGTGATTCCGCTGGTGGCGGCGAACGGTCCGGTCAATTACTGTTTCTCCCCGGTCACGGTTGGGCCGCCGGGTGGTTACGTGTTCACCGCGGGCGCCGGAACCGCGTCGAACAACATCGTGATGCTCCGGTTCTTTCGCAACAAGGGCTGGAAACGGATCGCCATCCTCGCCGCTACCGACGCGAGCTGCCGGGATGGCGAGCGCTTCATCGACGACGCGCTGCGGCTGCCGGAGAACCGCGACATGCAGGTGGTCGCGCGCGAGCACTTTGCGCCGAACGACTTGAGCGTTGCCGCGCAAGTCGCGCAGATCAAGGCCAACGCTCCGCAGGGCATTCTGACATGCGCGAGCGGCACGATCTTCGGGACCGTGTTGCACGGGCTGCACGACGCGGGCGTCGACATCCCCACCGCGGCGTCGTCGGCGAACATGGTGTATGCGCAGCTTGCCGATTACGCGTCGCTCGTTCCGCGCGAACTCTATTTTGCCGCCACCCGGGGTATCGTGCCGGACACGACGCTCGGCAGCGGCCCGGTTAAAGACGCGCAGGACCGCTATTTCGCCGCGTTTCGCGCCGCCAAGGTGCGGCCGGAATTTCAGGCGACGCTGGCGTGGGATCAGACCATGATCGTCATCGCGGCGATGCGTCACGCCGGCGCGCAGCCGACCGCGGCCAAGATCCACAGCTACATTGAAGATATCCACGACTACCCGGGCATCTCGGGGATCTATTTCTTCCGCGACAACAGCCAGCGCGGGATCGGAGAGAACGCGTTGCAAGTGTATCGCTGGGAGGGTCCGCGCGCGACCTTCGCGGTCGTAAGCCGTCCGGCCGGCCGGTTGAAGTAATGCCGGCCGCATCCCAAATCGCCGGCGCCAAACGGCGCGCAGCGGTCGCGCTGGAAATTGCGAAGGGGCTTGCCCTCAGCAACGATCGCCGCTTCTGGCAAGTGAAGCTCACCATCGCCGGTGCCGGCGGGGGCGATGCACCGCTCGACCTCTTCGCCAGCGATAATCCGGAAGGGATCGAGGATGTCGTCGAGCGCCGCGCCGCGATGGCGCTCGTCAACCCATCGGTTATGCTGACGCTGGCCCACCGCGGCACGGGTCCGTTTCGCGAACCTCAACCGGTACGCGCGATCGCGGTCAACCCGTCGTACGATCTGTTTGCGTTCGTCGTCACGGCGGACACGGGCTTGACGAGCCTCGAAGACGTACGCGATCGGCGCTTTCCGCTACGCATTTCGCTGCGCGGCCAACGCAGCCACTCGATTCACTCGGTGCTCGACTGCGTGTTGGCGGCCGCCGGGTTCTCGGTGAAGGAACTCGAGAGCTGGGGCGGTTCGATCCACTACGAACCGGGTTTCGATTCGCCGACGAAATCGGGCTTCGACTCGCCCGCGCGCCTGGAGATGGCGCAAAACGGCACGATCAACGCGATCTTCGATGAGGCCATTTGCCGCTGGCTCGACGGGGCGCTGGAGATCGGCATGAAAGCCCTTCCGCTCGGAGCGGCGACCGTGCGCAACTTGGAAAAGATCGGCTTTCGCCGCAACGTCCTCGAGAAGGCGACGTACCCCTTGCTCGAGGGCGACGTCGAGACGATCGACTTCAGCGGCTTTGCCATCTTCGTGCGATCGGATGCGCCGGATGCGTTGGTCACGAGCATCTGCGCGGGATTGGACCTGCGCCGCGACGACATCCCGTGGGAAGGATCGGGCCCGCTGCCGATCGCGGACATGTGTCGCGACACACCCGACGGCCCGCTCGACGTGCCGCTGCACCCGGCGGCGGAACGGTATTGGCGCGAACGCGGTTACAGCACCGAGCCGCTGAAGGCGAAGGGGCAGATCCATCCGCGCCGCGAGCCGCCTGAGCGTCCGCCGCGGATCCGCTCGATGCTGACGCTGGAGATCGCATCGGAAGTCCTCGCGCGCGCCGAGAGCGCTGCAACGGATGCGTTTTCGACGCGTATCCAGATGCGGCAGCAAACGCAAGATTTCGACGTGTGGTTTGCGACGATTCTGGCGGGCGAACCTCAGACGTCGCTCACGGCCGTGGCTGAAGGACGCGCCGATCTGGCGATCGTCGCCAAACCGTTTGCCTCGGCGCTGCCCTTGCGCAGCATTGCCGGGGTGGGCGATTTCGAACTGGTTTGCCGGTCGGAGACGCCGGCGGATATCGTTGCAGCGTTCTCCGCGGCTGCGGAAGCTCGGAAGTTGCAACTCGACGTTCTCTCAGGAAAAGGCGAGGCATGAGCACAGGTAATCTCGACCGCGGCGATTTCATCAAGCTCGGGGCGCTCGCGTCGCTGGGCGGGGTGGTCTCGGCTTGCGGTCCGGCTTCGGCCGACGATCTGAAGACCGTCAACGTGCTCGCGGTTCCGACCGACGGCGTGAAATCGCTGCTGTACGCGCAGAAGGCGAACCTGTTTCGCAAGCACGGCATCAACGCCAGCGTCGTTTCGATGGGCAGCGGCGCTGCGATCTTCGCCGCCGTCGTCGGCGGCGCCGCCGACATCGGTTCGGGCAGCCTCTTCCCGGTCTTTGCCGCCTACTCGCGCGGCCTTCCGCTGCGTATCATTGCGCCGGCGTCGCTGTACACGAGCGCAAATGCCGACGCGCTCTTGCTCGTCCAGAAGGACTCACCGATCCGTTCGGGGCGCGATCTGAATGGGAAAACGATCGGCGTCGATGCCATCAAGGATCTCTATTCCGTTGCGACGCGCGCGTGGGTCGATCAACACGGCGGCGACGGCAGCTCGCTCAAACCGGTCGAGTTGAAACCGTCGGAGCAGGCCGGCGCGCTCGAGTCCGGGCGCATCGACGCTGCGGTGTTCAAGACGCCCTTCGTCACGATTGCGATGGACTCGGGGAAGTTCCGGCTGCTGGGCAAGCCGCTCGATGCGATCGGACCGCGTTTCCTCGTATCGGCGTGGGTCGCGTCGGTCGATTTCATCACGAAGAACCCGGCCGTGGCAACCGGCTTCGCGCAAGCGATGACGGAATCGGCCAAGTATACGAACGCGCATCAATCGGAAACAACCGACCTCGTGGCGGCCTTTACGGGCCAAGACGCGGCCCAAGTCGGCCATGGCGTCCGCTCGATCACAGCCGAGTCCATCACGCTCGCCGATCTTCAGCGGCCGCTCGACTTCGCGCTGAAGTACGGCATCATGGACAAGGGCTTCGACGTCACGGGACTCTTGGCGCCGAGCGTCCCGCTCGGTCGCCGCTAGAGGAGTTCGCGATGACTGCCAAGCTGAACCACATCGCGATCATCAGCGAGAACTATGCGGTCTCGGCGCTGTTCTATGAGTCGCTGTTCGGACTGCGAACGGCGGCCGGTGCGCCGACGCAACGCGCGGTAACGGTCGGCGACGGCTACGTCGGGCTCAACATCAATCCGCGCAAAGCGGGCCGACCCGCCCGGCTCGACCACTTCGGCATCGAGGTCGATGACATCGAGAACGCGCTCGAGCGCATGCGCGGTGCCTATCCGGAAGTCGAATGGCTCAAGCGGCCGCCGACCCGGCCGTTCGCCGCAACGACCACCCACGATCCGGCAGGCAACGTGTTCGATCTCTCGCAGCGCCGCGGGGGTACGCAAAAGTATCTCTATGCGGAAGACAACCCGCTCACCAAGCGCCACATCTCGCACCTCGGCTTGCGCACGCTGCATGCCGAAGCGACGGCGACGTTCTACGCGCAGATGTTCGGCTTCACGCTCGAGCAGCGACCGGGCGATCCGAATTTCTACGTGTCGGACGGCCACGTGACGGTCGTCGTCATGCCGTGGCACATCGGCGATTACGACGGCACGGGCATCGTCTCGCCGGCGCCCGATCACATCGGCTTTACCGTGGAGAGCCTGGAGACGTTCCGCTCGGATCTGGCGCGGATCGTCGGCGATAACCCGCGGCTGGCGCCGATTCCCTTCGGCCAAGGCAGCGAAGGGCGTGCGCGCCTCGATCTGGCGCAGCGCAGCTGTCCCCTTTGCACGGAACACTTCACCGACGTCGACGGCATCATTCTATCAGTAGCGCCGGCGCCGGCATGATCGTGCGCCTGGTCGCCGGCTCGCTGCTGTCGCTCGCGCTGTTCACTGCCGGGGCGGCACCGGGCGGGGCACAAACGCCGGTGGTCCTGCGCGTCGGACTCGTTGCGAACGACGATGCGGCAACCCCGTTGCTCTACGCGCAGAGTACCGGGATGTTCGCGAAGGCCGGGATCGACGTCGAGTTGCAGCTGCAATCCAGCGGAGCGGCCGTGACGGCGGCGGTGATGGCGGGGACGTTCGACATCGGCAAGTCGAGCATCGTTCCATTGATCAACGCGCACGCACACGATTTGCCGATCACGATCGTCGCGCCGGCGTCGGTCTGGAACGGAAGAGATAAGTTCGCCGCGCTCCTCGTACGCGCCGATTCCCCGATAAAGACGGGGAAAGACCTCGAGGGCAAGCTGATCGGCGTGCAATCGCTCAACGACATGAACCAGGTTGCGACGGATGCATGGGTGAGCGCGCACGGCGGCGATCCCACCACCCTGAAGTTCATCGAACTGCCGATGACCGCCGGCGTCGCGGCGCTCAAGAGCGGGCGGATCGACGCGGCCGCGTTCGTTGCGCCGGTCGTCGATAACGCTCTGGCTGACGGCCAGTTGCGGGCGCTGCCCGGCGCCTACGATGCGATAGCACCCCAGTATTTGTTTGCCGCTTGGTTTTCCACCAAGGCATGGGTGCACGATCACGCCGACGTCGCGCGGCAGTTCGCGCGCATCCTGGCCGAAGCGGCGGAGTACACGAACAGCCATCACGCGCAAACGGCAGCCATGGTCGCGCAGTTCACCTCGATCCCGCTCGATGTGATCCAGCACATGACACGCACGCCGTCAGGAACGACGCTGAACGCCTCGCTGCTTCAGCCGATCATCGACTCCGCCGTGAAATACAAGGTACTCGCCCGCGGTTTCTCCGCAAGCGAGATGATCGGGAACTAGGCGTCCGGTACCGGCCGGCGCGAGCCCTGACGTTCCGGCCGCTTCCACGTATCATAGCGAATCGCATCGATGTCCACGGCCGTGCCGTGTCCGGCGGCCGGACCGCGCGGGAACGTCTCGGCGTTGGGAAATCCCTTCGGGCAGAGCAGCTCGAACACGTTGCCCGACGGATCGCGGAAAAACATCAGCGCTTCGGCGCCGAAGCGCGTCCAGTAGTTCGACGACGGAATGCCGCATTGCGCGAGCCAGGCTTTCATGCGGGCGAGCTCGTCCGGCCCGACGACGAACCCGATGTGCGGGTACTCCGTACTGGGTTCCATGAACGTGGTTCCCTGCGCGCCGAATCCGATCAGCGTGCCGCCGAGCCGGACTTCGGCGAAGATCGGCGTCTTGACGCGTAACTCGCCGCCGAGCACGTCGATGAAGAAGCAGAGCGCCTCGTCGAGATCGCGGCATGGGACGCTCACGTGATCGCACTTTCCCAGCGGAACCGGTCCGAGCGGTGCGGCGTCGGGCGAACGTTCATCGACTGCTGAATTCACGGCATCTCCTGGCGGGCGGGAACTTCCTCTCCCGATTGGCGCCCGTCGCGGAACACCCCTAGTGGATTCACGTTCCGTGAATCCGTCGCGTTTGGGCTGCGCCCAAGCCGCCCTTCGTACCACAGGGGTTACCGGCGGGGTGGAGCAAGTCCGTCGGTTATGATGACTCGCGCTCAGGCCGCCGCCGTGCTCGTCGGCGCCGCATCGGTGCTCGTGAGTTCGGCTCGCGGGCGTGCGCAAACGCTCATACCGATCCGGATCGCCACCTTGCCGATTGAATCGGCGGCCGAGGTGTTCTACGCCAAGGATATGGGCTTCTTCGCGAAGGCAGGCCTCGACGCCGACATCCAGACGATGCAAGCCAGCGCGGCGATGGTGGCGGCGGCGGCATCGAACGCGATCGACATCGGTTACAGTCCGGTCGACTCGCTGGCCACGATCCATCAGAAGAACGTCCCCGTGGTCGCGATTGCGCCGGCAAACGAATACATCTCCCCGTCGCGTAACGCCGGCCTCGTGTTAGCGGCGAATTCCTCCGTGCGCCAGGCCAAAGACCTGAACGGCAAGATCATCGCCGTTTCCAACCTGCACAGCATTTCGGAGACGACGGCGCGCGCGTGGATGGACAAGAACGGCGGCGATTCGTCAACTGCGAAGTTCGTCGAGATCCCGTTTCCGGCGATGCTTCCGGCACTGCAAACCGGTCACGTCGATGCCGCGTGGGATGCCGAGCCGTTTCTGAGCGCGGCAACCAAGGACAGCCGGGCGATCGAGTACGGCTTCGATGCGATCGCGAAGCGCTTTCTCATCGGAGCGTGGTTCACGACGCCCCAGTGGGCCGGCGATCACCGCGATACCGTGGCGCGTTTCGCCGCGGCCATGCACGAGACGGCGATTTGGGCCAATAAAAACCCGGCGCCGAGCGCGCAGATCGTAGCGAAGTACACGAAGATGGATCCCGCGGTCCTCGCGACGATGACGCGCTCGGTCTACGCTGAGACGCTCACGGCCGCATCGATGCAGCCGTTGATCGATATCTCGGCAAAGTACAACGGGTACGCGACGTTCCCGGCCCAAGAGCTGATCTACACCGCGCCCAAAGCATGACGACGCATAGCGTTGCGGTCGTCGGTGCCGGTCTCGGCGGCTTGACCGCTGCGCTGGCGTTGATCGACCGCGGCTTCGAAGTGACGGTCTTCGAGCAGTCGAGCGAACTGCGCGAAGTGGGTGCCGGCGTGCAGCTCGGCCCGAATGCGATGCGCGTGTACGCGGCGCTGGGTTTGGATCGCGCTATTGCCGACCTCTCGTTCGTGCCCGAAGCGCACGTGGTGCGCAGCGGCAAGACGGGTGCCACGATCGCGACAACGCAGATGAAGGGCGTGTACGAGACGCAATACGGGATCGGTTATCACACGCTGCTGCGGGCCGATCTGCAGAGCCTCCTTGCGTCCCGGTTACCGGCCGGCGTGTTGCGGCTCGGGAAGAAGAGCAAGAGCGTCGCGAACGGCACGGCGAAGGCCACCCTGCATTTCGAGGACGGCTCGAGCGTTGAGAGCGACGTGGTCGTGGGTGCGGACGGCATCCACTCCGCGATTCGCGAACATCTGCTCGGCAAGGATTCGCCGCGCTTCACCGGTACCGTTGCGTACCGCGGGGTCGCGAAGGCCGAGGCTTTGCCGCCGGGCTTGCTGACCGGCGACGTTTCGGTGTACATCGGTCCGCATGCGAGCTTCGTGTACTACTATATCCGTCGCGGCGAGTTGGTGAATTGGGTTGCGCTGGCGGAGGAGACGTCATGGCAGCAAGAGTCGTGGAGCTCTGAAGCCGATGCCGCCGACATTCTCCGGCTCTACGAGGGTTGGTGCCCGATTGTCGCCGAGCTCGTCTCCAAGACCGACCGCTGCTATAAGTGGGCGCTGTTCGACCGCGACCCGCTGCCGCGTTGGGTCGACGGCCGCATCGCACTCCTCGGCGATGCGGCGCATCCGATGATGCCCTACCTCGCGCAGGGTGGTTGCATGGCAATCGAAGACGGCTACGTGCTGGCGAACGAGCTCGCGAAAGACAGCGACGATCCCCTCCGCGCGTTGCGCCGGTACCAGGCCGCGCGCTTACCGCGCGCGTCGCGCGTTCAGCTGATGTCGCGCAAGGTCGCGCGCGTCAATCAAACCCCGTCACTCGCGGCGCGGATCGCACGCGACCTCCGCCTCGCCCTGCAGAAAATGCTCCATCCGGAGCAGCACGCGTACAAGATCGAATGGATCTACGGCTTCGACGTCACGCGCTGACGCGCAATCTGTGCCTTTACGAGCTTTCGCACGAGCAGCGCGGGTAACGGACGGGCGGCTTGAAATCGGACGGTGCCTTTGGCGGTATCATAGCCCTTGAGCAACGCCTTCTGTGTCTGCACGACCGCCCCCGGATAGAAGGCGCAGTGTTTTGTCTGAGCGGCGAACCAGCAGAGCACTTTGCCGTTGAGGCGAAACGCCGGCATCCGGTAACTGATACACTCTTCCGCCCCGGGTGCAGCGGCGTGAATATCCTTGCGCAGCTTTTCGAGGGCAACGCGCTCCGCGTCGTTCAGCGTCGCGAGATAGTCATCGATGGTTTTCGCGGTAGCGGCGGCTCCGGCCCTCATGGTTCGACCGCGATCGTAAAGAGCCAGCCCCGGGCTTCGCTGACAAACGCCATGCCGGGCTCATTCGACGCAAGGAAAGCGCTGCTTTCTCGACGATCAGATCAGGAAGGTTTTCTTCGAGGAGGTGGGCTTCGTGAAACGTTCGCGCGTGCTGCTGATGGCGGCTATCCTGACGATCGCCGTGGCGTTGGGATATAGCCCGCTACGGGCCCAGACGACCAATCCGAGGTCGGCCCCGGGCAGCTATACCGCCGCTCAGGCCGCAGCCGGTGCGAAGCTCTATGAAGCGAACTGCAGCGCCTGCCACGGCGCGACGATGCGCGGGCCGGCGGGACCGGCACTCATCGGCGATGCGTTCACGGCGCAGTGGACGAACGAACCGGCGAGCGACATGTACGGCTTGATGTCGAAGAACATGCCGCTCGGGGATCCGGGAAGTTTGAAGCCGGCCGAATACTTGGAGATCACCGCCTATCTGTTGCAGCGCAACAAGTACCCCGCAGGACCGATGCCGCTGACGCAAGCGAGATTGAAGACCATCAAGATCGTCTCGCCGTCGAGTTAACCCGCGAACGACCCCGCGCTTTTCATCGGGCAAGTAGGGCGCTTGCGGCCTGCATGATGACGGCGGAGAGGACGACGACGAGCCACGGCGGCCATTTCCACACAGCGAGCGCCGCGAAGGCGAGCACCGCGAGCGCTGCGTCCGCGGGCGCGTGGATGGCGCTCACCCAGACCGGTTGATAGAACGCCGCCAAGAGGACGCCGACGACCGCGGCGTTGACACCCTGCAGTGCCGCGACGACGGCCGCATTGCGGATGATGCCGTTCCAGTACGGCAAGACGGCGGCGATGAGCAAGAACGAAGGCAAGTAAATGGCGAACAGCGCGATCGCGGCGCCACTGATTCCGCTGACCGGGCCATGCATCGCCGCGCCGAGGTAGGACGCGAAGGTGAACAACGGTCCGGGCATGGCCTGCGCGGCACCATATCCGGCCAGGAACGCGTCCTGACCGACCCAACCCGGCGGCACGACGCGAGCTTGTAGCAGCGGCAGAACGACATGACCACCGCCGAAGACCAGCGCTCCCGATTCATAGAATGCGGTCACGACGTGAAGTACACCGCTCGTCGTGAACCGGTCGATCAGCGGCAGACCGAAGAGCAACCCGATAAATGCCAGTCCGGCAGCAATCCCCGTCGCGCGATTCCCAATCGTCGGTATCGGGCGCGTCGCGGCCGGCGCGGCGGTGATGAAGAAGCGACCGTAGAGTGCACCGGCGACGATCACGAAGAGCTGCACGAAGCCCGTTGCCGGCAAGACCGCAATGACTGCCGCGCTGATAAGCGCCAGGGTTTTGCGCGGTACATCCGGGCACAAGGACCGGTACATGCTCGACACCGCCATGGCGACGACCGCGACAGCGGCGACGAGCAAGCCATGGATCCACGGCGCGTTTGCCACTCCCGGGATTCCGGCGATGCCGAGGGCGAAGGCGGCCATCAAGATCGCCGAGGGCAGCGTGAACGCGATCCAGGCGAGCGCGCCCCCGAGCACGCCGGCTCGGCTGAGACCGATGATGATGCAGACCTGGCTGCTCGCGGGGCCCGGAAGAAACTGACATAAGGCGACGATCTGCGCGAACGTGTCCTGATCGAGCCACCCGCGGCGCTGCACGAATTCGGCGTTGAAATATCCGAGATGCGCGATCGGGCCGCCGAACGCGCTCACCCCCAGCCGCAAGAAGGCCGCAAAGACTTCGCCGACCCCCTGGCGCCGGTCGGAACGATGATCGTCCATGCTCAGTCTAGTGCCCTTGCATGATGATCGCGGTGATCTCCCGCTCGAAGTCCGCGAACTGCGGGTACCGCTCGTCGAGGCCGGTACCTTGAGGACCCGTCATGATATTCACATGTGCTCGACGCAAATCTGCGATTACCTTCGCCATATGCGAGCCGCGCATGAGGTCGCTGTCCTGACCGGTGAGCTCCCAGAGGTCATTCTGGCCTTCGGGCGTGAGGAGATAGGTGATAAACAATCGTGCCGCAGCTGGGTGTGCGGCGGTGAGCGGGATTCCCGGCGAAATGTAGTTCACTTCGGTCGCTTCCCGCGGATAGATCGAAGCGATCGGTTCGCCTTTGCGTTGGCGCAAGCGCACCTCGTGATCGCCGCAGTCGAGACCGAAAATCAGGAACTCGCCGGAGACGACGCGGTCGATGTCGCCGCAGGTCATGATCCCGTCGATCTGCCCGTTGAAGCGCTTGACGAAGTCGAGCATCCGCGGCGGACCGAAGGCGTTCGAAAGACCGAGAAAGGCCATGAACGTTCCCTGATAGGGTGACGTCGCGATCTTGCCTTTCCATTGCGGTTTCAACAAGTCGGCGTACGAATGAGGGACGTCGTTCGGCGCGATCAGCTTCGTGTTATAGGAGAAGCCGACGAGCTCGGTCATCAGCTTGACGGCGCGCCGATCGTACACCACCGCTGCATCCGGTAAATCGGAGACGTATTTGTGCCAATCGACGCGCTGCATAACCGGCGGCAAAGATCGATCGTTCGCCGTGAAGAGGATGTCCGAACTCGCCGTCTGGCCGGCGCGAACTTCTTGCGCCACTTGCCGTAAGAATGCGCCGCCGCCGCCGACCGGCGAATAGCGGATTTCGAACTTGATGTGATACGTCTGTTCGATATGCTGCTGAATGAGCTGGGCGCCCGCGAGTCCGCCGAACGTCTCGCCGGCCCCGAGCGTCAACGTCCCTTCCTTCGCCGCAGCGGAAACCAGCGCAGCACGGTTCGCCGGCTCCACGTAAGCCGAGGGCGTATTCTGGCCCATCACCGGCCGAAGGGCGGCCAGCGTGATGAGCAGCGCCATGCCCAGAAACCGTGTTACCTTTAGGTTACGCCACACACCGGCGAGCCTTATTCTTTCCGGCGCAGCGCCACCTGCGCTGCCGCGGCGCGCCTCCCGGCGGGTGGGCGGAGCAGAGGAGAGGCGTAACGGTTCACGCTAGTGACGCTCACGGAGGTTACGCCGTGAGTAACGCAATCCCGATTACGCCCGCACGCCCGAGGGTTGAGCCCGGCGAGCTCGTGGCACGCGCTCGGGCGATGGTTCCGTATCTGCGCGAACGCGCACTCGAGGCTGAACGACAACGTCGGATCTCGGCCGAGACGCTCGCGCTGTTTCGCGAAGCGGAGTTCTTCCGGACGCTGGCGCCGGCACGCTTCGGCGGGTTCGAGTACGACTTCATCACGATGATGGACGTGCTCGCGGAGGTCGGACGCGGTTGCGGCTCGTCCGCCTGGCTCTGTGGTCTCGGGATCATCCATCGCTGGCTGCTTTCACTCTTTCCGCTCGAGGCGCAGCTCGACGTTTGGGCCGACGATCCGGACGGCATCATCACCGGCTCCTACGCACCACAGGGCATCGCGCAGCCGGAGAAGGGCGGATACCGCATTCCAGCCGGCAAGTGGTCGTTTTCAAGCGGAGTCGATCACTCGAGGTGGTCCGTCATCGGCGTGATGTTCCCGCCCGGCAAGGACGAGACCGCGCCCACGCGCGGCCTCCTGCTCGTGCCGTCGACGGATTACACGCTCGAGGACGACTGGTATGCCAGCGGCCTGTGCGGTACGGGCAGCAAGACGATCGTCATCAGCGACGTGTTCGTCCCAGGTCACCGCAAGCTCACCTTCCCCCAGGCGGTGTCCGGGAGCGCACCGGGCACGCGCGCGCACGCAAACCCGATCTACAAGGTCTCGTTCATGGCCGGCATGCCGTGCGCGCTCGCCGCGCCCGGGTTCGGGATAGTGCAGGGGGCGATCGACGATGCGCTGGCCTCCATTAGCAAACAGCTCACGCGCGGTGCGGCCGGTGGTGCCGGGAACCGCGTTGCGGACTACGCTGCGGTGCAATCGCGCATGGCCGAAGCGACAGCCTGCCTCGACGCCGCGAAACTGCTGCTCTATCGCGATTGCAACGAATTGCTCGCCACGGTGAGAAGCGGCGAAAGCGTTAGCGTCGACATGCGCATCCGCAATCGCCGAAATCACGCTTTTGCGGTTCGTCTGGCCGTTCAGGCCGCGGACGCGCTCTACGAGTCGACGGGCGGGCGCGGTCTCTACCTCGATAACGCCGTTCAGCGCGCGTGGCGCGACATCCACGCCGTTTCGAAGCATATTGCGCTGAATTGGGACGCGGTCAGCACGATGACCGGTCAACACTTGCTGGGTCTCGAGCCGAAGGGAACGTATTGAGGAAGATCACTCGCGCCCACGCGTCGGCGTTGATATTCGGCGGCACGGCACTCAGCCTTGGCGGTTCGCGCGGCGACGCGCAATCTCAGACGGTGCGCATCGCTACGATCCCGATCGAGCCTGGCGCGGAGGTCTACTTTGCAAAGGACAAGGGATTCTTCGCAAAGGCGGGGATCGACGCCGACATCGAGCCGATGCAGGGCGGCTCGGCGATTGCAGCAGCGCTGGTTTCGGGCGCGATCGATATCGGCTTTCTGGCGATTGATGCCTTAGCAGCGATCCATCGCAAAGGCGTGCAGCTGGTCGCGCTCGCGCCGGGGACGGAGTATCGCTCTCCGTTCACGACGCAAAACGCGGCGCTGTTGGTGCCGGCAAACTCAACGGTTCAGAAGGCGCAGGACCTCAACGGCAAGGTCGTTGCGGTGATCTCCCTCAACAGCCTTACGCACACCGCCGTACGGACGTGGATGGATAAGAACGGCGGCGATGCGTCGACGGTCAAGTTCGTGGAAATTCCGTCTTCGGCGATGGCCACGGCGCTCGGCGCTAATCGCGTCGACGCGGCTGAGGTGGCCGAGCCGTTCATCGGCGAGGCCAAGAAGAACGGTCGCGTCCTCGCGTATGGATTCGATAGCATTGCCAAACGCTTCATCACGACCGGCTGGTGCAGCACCCCGCAATGGGCAAAAGATCATGCGCTTCTCGTGAATCGCTTTGCCGCCGCGATGCGCGACACGGCGGCCTGGGCGAACAATAATCCGCAGGCGAGCGGGGCTATCCTCGCCGGCTACCTCAAGATCGATCCCGCGGTGATCGCTACCATGACCCGCGTGCGCTTTACCGATCAACTCACGCCGGCGTTGATGCAGCCGTTGATCGACGCTACCGCGCAATATAACGGGTTCAGCTCGTTCCCCGCGCAGGAACTGATTTATGCACCCTAGCCGGCGGCTATATCGACGATTCGCTGCGATCGCAGCCGTCGTGTTGGTTTTTCTCCGGCCGGCCGCTTCGATAGCTGGTCCACCGTTCCTAACGGACGATCCGGTGCCGGTCGATCTCGGCCACTTTGAAACGTATGTTTTCTCACAATGGGACAACGCGCCCGGGGCGGGTTCAACGGTTGACGGGCCGGCCGTCGAGTTCAACTGGGGCTTCTTGCCCAATCTCCAATTTCACGTTGTCGCGCCGTTCGAGAACGCCACCGTACCGGGGATGCCGAACGCATTCGGCTTCGGCGACACGGAGGTCGGCATCAAATATCGTTTCGTTCAGGAGTCCGCGGGTCGACCGCAAGTCGGCTTTTTTCCGATGGCCGAAGTCGCGACCGGCAACGCGGCGCGGAATCTCGGAAATGGCCAGACGTGGTACCGGCTTCCGATATGGATTCAAAAGAGCTACGGCGGCGGCAAGTGGACCGTCGACACCGGCGGGGGGGCGGCAATCAACCATGCGCCCGGTCAACGCAACTACGGCTTCGGCGGTCTCCTCGTACAGCGATCGCTCGGCTCGGGGTTGACGCTCGGAACCGAGATTTATACGCAAGGAGCGAGCGCTGTTGGTACAACGGCGACGACGTTCTACAACATCGGCGGCACCATCAGCCCGTCGAGCCAATTCAATATTCTCGTCAGCCTCGGCCATAGCGTCGCCGGTCAGAGTCACGCCATCGGCTACTTCGGGCTGTATTACACGTTTCCGCGTCCCGCAAGCCCGTAGTCGATCGACTACCCGGTGCAGTGCGAGCCCGTTCCGTAGTCCAAACCTTCGGCAGTTCCGAGAACTTCCGACATTTCGAAGGTTTCTATGATTTCCGGCTTTTCGTATGCCGGCCGGTCTGGTTGTTCCAAAGCGATTCTCCCGAGAATAGTATTGAGGTCGATGCTACGTATCAGAAGATATCTTCTTTTGGCCGGCGTCTCGTGAGGCTGCAGCCGTGCGCAATAGGGACGAGCGTCCCGCGCCTTAACAATCCGTAATCCATGGCAGCCGGAAGTCCCCGTTGCACGCGCGCTCGGTCCCTAGTGGATCGGCGCCGGGGCGGTACAATACTTCCATGTTGTTACCGTTACGCTCGCCTGCAATGCGCGCAGCCACTGTGGTGGTCTTTCTAGCCGGATGCGTTCTGCCGGCGTACGGCAGGACGACGGTAATCCGGCAGCTCGGCACGGCGCCGCTCCTTGGGCCGAGTTCGTCTACCGCGATGATGCGCGAGCACGTCGAACAAAATCAATCGATTCTGCGCCAAGCAGCTCTGAAGTCCGGTCTCACAGCCGCTCAGTTCGAACAACTGAATCAGGCGATCGCGACCTCTCACGTGCAATGGGTGACGGTGCCTCGGCACCTGACCGTGATGACGTGGCGCTCCGGCAAACACGTCTATGTGATCCGCGACGTCAAGATTCCGCCCCAGGTGCGTGGCTGGGAAGTCGACCTCAAGCAGCGACACACGACGCTAGCGGTCTATTTGCCCGCAGCGTGCGGTAATTTATCATACGTGCGTCGCGCACGCGCTGTCGCCGTCGCGTCGCATCCTGCAAAGACGAAGACGGTTGCCGCAATCGTGATGCCGACCTCGACCTCGCCCTCACCCTTGACACCGGCAGCGGTGCCGGTTGCACCGGCGGCGACCGCAGTGGTCGCTCCCGAATCGCAGCCTGCCGCGCTCGCCGAGGCGCCGGCGTCATCAGCGGGAAGCGGTCACAGTCCGATCGGTGAGATCGTCGCGGCTGCCGGTGCGATCGCCGGTGGAATCGCACTGCTCGGCGGCGGCGGCGGTGGTGGTGGCGGCGCGGGCCCCTGCTCCCCATGACTTCGCGTTAGCTTCTGATCGTTAGCGACCGCTCGATCGGAGGAGGGGTCTCTCCTTGTTCGAACGGCCGCGCGATCATCACCCAACGATGAGGAGTTCGCGTGGTCCATCGAACGGCGTTGGTCGCTGCTCTAGCAGTGGCCGCTATTGCTCTCGCTCCGATCCCGCAGTCAGCCGCTGGTCTGGGCTTCGTCGAAACCGTGAAGTCGACACACCCAATGGCGTACTATCGTCTTACCGCGATGAGTGGAACGAGCGAAGTAGGGACGTCGACCTACAAAGCCGTCGGCGGCGTCAGCCCCGTTCCGACAGCGTCGCTATGCGCTCCAATCAGCGTCCCGAACAATCAATGCACGCTTTTCGATGGCGCGACCGGGTACTTCGATACCACGCAGGTGGGCGGGATCCGTGACGCCGGCAGCATCATGGCGTGGGAACACCTGAACTCCCGGCCGGCATTGAAGAGCCGCGTCGACTACATTGCGGGGATTTCCGAGAGAGCCAACGATTTCGATCTGCAGTTCGAGGCGGACAACTCGTTGCGGTTCTACACGGACGCAGGGTCGAACGTCGCCTATTCGCCGCCGGCAGCATCGCTTGACGGCGAGTGGCATTTCGTCGTCGCCACGTTTAATGCGAGCACCGGGGTGCGCGCCATCTACTGGGACGGCAAGCTTGCAAAGCAAGATACCGGCGGCGGCCATATCGGGAAAACAAACGAGTTCTCGATCGGCGAGAGCAAGGTGTTTACCGGACGTTTCTTCGACGGGGACATCAGCGACGTGGCGTTATGGAGCACCGCCCTCAGCGCAGACACCGTCGCGAACATCTACGCGTCGCGTTTGAACGCGCCGTAATTCAAAAAAAGTCCCGACGGGTCGTTAGACGGCCGGTTATGTCGGGTTGGCGATCACGGTCGCGGCATCGAGGGGTTTGGGGATCAGTTTGTATTTGACCCCGACATCGATGGCCGGCTGCATCAGCGTCGGCCCGAGCACGGTGGAGAAGTCCACGCGCCGAATACCGCGCATCAGCTCCGGGTCGACTTTGAGGTACTTTACGAGGATCGGGAGTGACGCGTCGTGATGTGCGTTCGCCCATCTCGCGGTGTCGTAAATCGCGGCAGTGATGCGCTTCGCACCGGCAGCGTTATTGGCGAGCCAAGAGCGCGTGGTAATCCACTGCGAGATCAGGAAGCGGTTTGCGACCGCGTCGTATGGTTTCCCGAAGGCGCGCACGTCGTTTTTTGCATTACTGAGGAACGGCTCTGAGATCGTCGCTGCGGCAATGGTGCCACGCTGGAGCGCAGCTCGCATTTCCTGTTGCGGCATCTCGATGACCTTGATGGTGCTGATGTCTGCGCCGTTGTTCGATAGCCATGCCTTCGTTGACGCGGCCGCCAGACCGACCAGCGTAACGACCGCCACGGTTTTGCCATTGAGATCTTGCGCCGACGTCAGCGGCGAGTTCTTATCCACGCAGAATACCGTCGTGGGATCGCTACCTGAGTAGAGTCCACCGCCGGCAAACACGACCAGCGGAATGCCGTTCTCAATGGCGTCGGCAATCCCGACGATGTCCCCGAGCCCAATATCAACGGCTCCCCCGGCAACGGCGGCAAGCACTGCGCCGGCGTTGTTGAGAATGGAGATCTGCGGGTCGAAGCCCGCCTTTGCAAAGAAACCGCCGTCCGTGCCAAAGAACGGCTCGGCAAACGCGTCGCCCCCGGGCGTCGCGATTCTCAGTGGTGCGAGTGTGGTTTGAGCACGCAGCGGTGCGACACCGGCAATGCTTGCGGCGAACAATGAGAGGGCTGCCGACCGCTTTAGTGTCGATCGCCCGACGCTGGATTCGGATGGTCTGCGCACTTGAGTCCCTCCGACTGCGATTCAATTGCCGAAGTCATCGCGGCGTGAAGAATTCTCCTGCCTTACCGGCGGGTCGCGGGGATAGCGAGCCCTCTGTTGCGCTTCAACCTCGTGGTAACGGGGATATGGTCCTGCTACGTTTCTTACACAATAGCTTTATTTGAGAGAGAAAAGAATGCAGAAATCGTTCGCAATAGCGGTGGGCACCGGTGTGCTTTTCGCGGCAGGCCTCGTTACCGGCCCGGCCCTGGCTCAAACCACCCAAACTACGCAGACCACCCAAACGACGAGCGCGCAAACCGGCAATGTCGTCGGCCAGTACAACCCGTACTGCGGTGCCTGGGCCAACGGTGTGTTTGTCCCAAGCGGTAACTGCGTTACCGAAACCTCGACCACCACGACGACCACGGCGCCGGCAACGACAACCATGTCGGGTCCGGCGGTCGCCGCCCCGAATCGCGTCAGCGAACGAGTGTCGGGAAAGATCGTCATCGTGGACAAGAATATGATCACGCTCCAACACGGCGATCGTACCCTGATCGTCAACGACAGCCGTGCGCTCGGCCGTGACGACACGGGTCATGTCGCAACCGGCCGCGACGTCGTCGCGCACGGGTATTGGGAAGACGGCACGTTCTACGCCAGCCGTTTCGATTAGCAGTCTCTTTGGCCGGGCGGCTGAAGTAGCGTAAAAACAAAAACATCGCGACGATTTCGAGATCGCATCGTCGCGATGTTTTGAATTCAATCCCGAGCTTGAGTCTGTTAAGCCGAGAAAATGATTTCCGAGGCCTTGAACGACGGTACGCCGGTATACTTGGCTGTGGTATCAATGACCGGTTGGACGAGCTCGGGCGATATTTTGTTTGCGTATTCAATCCGGGTCATGGTTCGGACCACGTCTTCCTGAAGGTTGGCGGCCTTGATCAGGATCGACGCCGTTTGCGCTCGATTCTTGTTCGCCCAAGCCGCTGTTTCGAGAATGGCATTCTGATAGCGCCGAACGATATCGGTGTGGGCCCTCGCCCAGTCGAGGTTTGCGAAATGCGCCGAAATCAAGAACGCGGGTGCAATCGCATCGAAGACATTTGCGAAGGTGCGCATGGTCTTTCTCGCCTCGGCGATGAACGGTTCGATGATCAGACCGCCGTCGACGCGTCCGGCTGAAACCGCATCGATGATCTCCGGTGAGCTCATTTCGACGAATTTGACGGTGGCCGATGAGCCTCCGTGCTGATCGATCCAAGCCATTGGTGCGAATTGCGCGATGCCTCGCAGGCCGCTTGCGCCGAGCGTTTTGCCGTTTAGGTCGGTGGCGGTGCGGAGGGGTGAGTCTTTAGCGACCATGAGAATCGACGTCGGAGCACTCGACGAATAGAGCCCGGCGGGTGCAACAAGCGTGAAGGGAACGTTCCGCTGATGCGCTTGCGCGACGGATACGATGTTGGAGATTGCAATGTCGATTGCGCCGCCCGCGACGGCGGCCGTCATCGCCGCCCCGGTTGGGATCGTTTGCAACGTAATGTTGCCAAGCCCGGCACGCTTAAAAAAGCCCATCTCCAGGGCGTAGTATGGCTCGGCGCTGACATCGAGCGGCGCGGTCGCAAGTCGTAACGTCTGCTCTTGACCAATCGCGCTGCGTCCAAGAAGCGGCGCGGTACAAGCGCCGGCAATGACGGCAAGAGCGGAACGCCGTACGACCAGGGTTTGGCTGGAGTAGCGCGCCTTTCGCTCAGTTCGATCGATAGACAACCGACGCACGCCTCTGCATGATCCAGTGTGTTAGTCGTTCGGTGAGCTGCGCCTCCGCTCCGGCGCGTTCCTCGAGTGCAGCGGCTTGCAAGTGCCGGCGGAAAAAAGGAGACGCCGAAACGCTCGTGGCACCGGTTTGTCGTGGTACTTTAATTAGATAGGTGGTGTGATGCTGGCATTTCCCACTGGGCCATCATGAATGCGTTTTTCGCAGAACACCTTGGCCGGCGCCGCGAGCCCCCGGTGCAACGCTGTTACCTGATGGCCGCGTTGGTGTTCGCGATGATGCTCGGCATGATCGTGTACGGCTCTGCGCCGGCGCGCGCGGGCTGCGAGGATGCATTCTTCACGAGCGGCATCGCCTGGACGGGATCGTCGGTCGTGCTCGTTGCCTCACCGATGGGCAACGGCGGCGGCGACCTATCCTATTTTTGGCAGGCGGCCGGCACTACGGCTTGGCATCGGGAACTCGTCGCGTCCACCGGCGGATGTCCGCCGAGTTGGAGTAACAGCGTTATCCCGCGGACGCCCAGCGGATACCGCTCGAACGCGATCGCGTGGACCGGTGACTCGGTCGTCATTGCTGCCGTGGATCAGCGCAACGGCGGCCTCTATTACTGGTGGCAAGCGAAGGGCACGAGCGTTTGGCACCAACAGCTCGTAGCCGCCGGTCCGCCCGGCTGCTGTTCGTTCTACTCCGTTTTGAATGGGAACGTGACGCCGTTGGTACAGGGGTACTCGATGCCGAGCATCGCGTGGACCGGCACGGCGGTCGTGATCGCCGCAACCGACAAACACGGCCTGCACTACTGGTTTCAAGAAAAAGGCAAGACGACGTGGTACGAGGAGCTCGTATCCTCCGATTACACGGCTCCGGCCCCCGTGCAGCCGGCCATTGCGTGGACCGGTTCGTCCGTCGTCATTGCGACTAATTGCAACGGCAACGAGAACTCCGGAATCTGTTTCTACTGGCAAGCTGCCGGTTCGGCGACGTGGCATCGCGAGCTCGTCGATCCGGGCTACGCGTTGTTTCCTTCGATCGCCTGGACCGGCACGTCGGTCGTCATTGCCGCCAACGTAGGTCAATCGGGTACTCAGAATTATATCGAGACCTGGACGCAAGCGGCGGGAACGTCGACGTGGCGCAAGGAGCAAGTCAGCGACGCGCGCCAGTTCGGCGGCCCCGCCGTCGCGTCCGCGGGCAATTCAGTGGTTGTTGCAGCGATCGATGAAACGATCAAATTACAGCTCTTCGATTACTGGTGGAAGAACCAGGCGAGCACCGCGACATGGGCGCTACAGCATCCCCCCGGAAGCGCACAATACAGCGGATGGATGGATCCGGGTGGCATTACCTGGACCGGCAAATCGGTCGTGATGGCATCGACCGATGCGTGCGGCGACCTCGATTACTGGTGGCAGCAGTTCGCAACGCCGACGTGGCACAAGCAGCGCGTCGTCTCGAGCGATAACTGGCCGCCCGGCACGTGCTGATCGTGGCCTATGACGAGCATTCGGCCGAGCGGGTGCGGCGCATCCTCGCGGAGCGTCAGGCGCTCTACGGCTAGATCGACCAGCGGTACGGTCGCGAGAACGTGTCGTGTCGATCTGACGGAGTGTTTGAATGAGAACGACCAGGACGATTCAACTGCCGTCTGGTTCGAGAGAAATGGGTCTGCTCGAAGGTTTAGCGTTTTTTGCACGACATTAGGATAGATGACATGGCGCTCTTCGATGATTTTCTCGCGGTAGTCGAGTCCCTAGGCGTCGCCTTTTGGGCGGGTGCCGCAGCCGGCTATGCGTTTCTCGCGGCGCCGACCGTCGCCCACGAAGCGAACGATCTCGATCTTCAAGCGCGGATCACCGGGACGGTGCTCGGCCGTGTCGTGGACGTCGCCAACGTCTGTGAGGCGGCGGCGATCGCTTGTGCCCTGCTACGGGCACGAGACGCGGACGAGCGGCCGAACGACCTTGCGCGAGCGTTGGCGGGCGTCGGGGCTGTCGCCGCACTCCGCGTATTTCGTACGCAGGTTATGCCGGAGATGACGCGTTTGCAGCAGGCGATGGGCGGCTCATTCCGCGACGTTCCTGAAGATGACCCGAATCGGATCGCGTATCGCGCTCAGCACAAGCGCTCGACGCAAGTCTACGGCGCGGCACTGCTCTGCGGTATCGCGCAGCTTATCCTGGGTAGCATCCGCAGCCGAACCTAACACTCGACTGGCCGGCGCCAACGAAAAAAGGCTCGGGTGTATTCCCTGACGGCCGCGGAGTGAGCTTGCACTTAGCCCGTCACTATGACCTCACACCGTGTGGCGTAAAGCCGAGCGTATCCACGAGCGTCGTCCCGTAGATGGCGATCAGGGTCGGCCGAAATTTGGTTATGTCAGGCGCTGTCGCGATCTCGTGGCTTTTTTAGGTAGCGACGATTGCTGTTGTCCCTAACGGCTCTTCGCGCGCGGCATTTCGGCCGGCGATCCGACCGAAGGCGAAGCATTCGCCGACGTTTCCCCCACCTTGGTAGAGAAAGGCATAGATCGAACCCAGTTCGCCCGCCGAATAGAGCCGCGGAATCGCGTTGCCGTCGATGCCGACCACGTGAGCGTCTTTGTCGCGGCGTGGCCCGCCTTGGGTGTTGATAAAGCTCGGCGTCAGCTCCATGGCATAATACGGCGGCGTTTCGAGTGCCGCAAGCGAGGCTGCAGCTCGCCTGAAATCGGCGTCGTCGCCGGCCGCGACGAACGCATTGAAGTGCGACACGGTAGCTTCCAGCGCATCCGGCGGGACGTTGATCAGCCCGGCCAGATCGCGCACCGAGTCGGCCTTCGTGATCCAGCCCTTTTCGAGTTCGCGAAGGTTGTCATCGCTCCAGTTGTAGCGATGACCGTGGCCGATACCCCAATCGGCGCTCGGCCGTCCGATCGGTCCGGTTTTTCGGACGTTCTCGTCGAAGATGATGTACATCGGGATCGGCGTCAGCTGCTGAATCCACGCACCGTGACGCTTCACTTTACCGTGACGGTCGGCGCCCATCGCGGGCGGGCCTTCAGCGGTGAAGCGCGTGCCGTCGCCGGCGACGTAAATATAACTCTTGGCATGCGAAATGTTGATCCAGCCGGCAACCGGGATCTCCGGTACCTTGAACGAGAGTACCGGACCCGCAATGTTGCTCATGTGCCAAAGGTCGGCGCCGACTTCGAGGCCCATGCGAATGCC
>PLTN01000126.1:0-60478 GCA_003164495.1 Vulcanimicrobiota bacterium | reverse complement strand
TTGCGATGACCCCGATGATCTCGCCATTATCCTTCACGAGGCTGACTGCGGCGGTTTCGTACGATATCCGAATCCGGCGCGCCGCAACGGCTGGTTCGATGACGCCTTTCCACAGACGCTCGTGTCCCGGCGGACCGTCCCCATGCATCAGCATCTGCACGCAGTCCGATCCATCGAACTCCGGAAATTCGATCGCAGCGGTCGCGGGAAGCGCGACCGGCTTCAAGCCCAAGTTTTCTAGCCACGCACGGTTGGCATGCATCTCCGTCGCCCAAACCCCGATCATATCGTCGGAAATGTTATCCGTGTATGGACCGGTGAGGGCCTTGAAGTAGGTTTTAGCTTTCTCGATGTCGTCGGGCCAGAAAACGAGATTACCGGAAACGCGGCTATTGCCGCCTCGGTGCTCCTCAGGTGCCTTCTCCAGCAACAGCACCTTCGCTCCGGCGTCGTGCGCGGTGATTGCAACGGTGGCGCCCGCGAAGCCGTAGCCGACGACGACGACATCGGTCTCCTCGTCCCACGTGCTCTGCAATGTCATGGGCTTCCGACTGTTCGTAAAAGCGGTCATGATCGGCTCCGGCTCTTAGAGCGCTTCAGCACGGCGGAAGCGCGAAAGGTCGCGCGGCATCTTGAGCGACCGCCGAATGCGTGCGGTGAAGAGCTCCGGTGCTGCTCTATCGTAGGCGCGAGGGACACCTAGAGGTGCTTCTTGTTCATCCCGGCGGCCCATTTTGGAAACCGGCTTCACCGCCGAGGGACCGCTTGTTCCACTCGTGATGGTAAGACAGCGCGGCAAATGGGTACACGCTTGGGCGGCGGCAGGGCAAGGCGACGCTTCGGTGATCGTGAGCAACACGTTTCAGCTTGAATATCCGCGAAAAGATCCTTACGGGCCAGCGTGATCTCCTCGATCAACTCGAACGCCTGCTCGACGACGCTCGATGAGCTGGCGAAGCGTGCCGTGAAGCGATCGGAGCGTTCCCGATGAGGAGAACCCACGTGTCCGACCAGACGAACGTCAAGGGCGTCCCGAAAACGTGGGAGGACGAAGCCGACGTGCTCGTCGTCGGCTATGGCGGCGGCGGAGCCGTTACGGCGATCGCGGCGGCCGACGCCGGCTCGCGCGTTCTCATATTGGAAAAGAGCGCCGCTCATCGGCACGTGAACAACACTAACGTCTCCGGTGGCTTGTTCGTCAGTCCCAACGACTCGGCCAAAGCGTTTCAATACGTCAAGGCCTGCATCGGCGACACCGTTGACGACACGATGTGTCACACCTGGGCCGAAGCCACCTCGCAAAACGTCGCGTATCTGCAGGAGCTCGCCAAAAGCGTCGGTGAGCCTTCGGACGTCGTGCGGATCCACGGCGCGGAGTTTCCGGATCTGCCGGGCGCCGAGGGGATCGACACGTATCGCCTAGCGTCCGGGTCGGGAGCGAAGTTCTTCGAGATTCTCGAGAAATGCGTTCAAGCTCGAAAGAAGATCCGCGTCCACTACTCCACGCCCGGTAAGAAGCTCATCCAGGGCGAAGGCGGCGAAATACTCGGCGTCGTCGCCGAGCGCGACGGCAAGCCGATCAATATCCGCGCCCGGCGCGCCACGATCTTGTCGACCGGCGGCTTCGAATACAACGAGCAAATGAAGCTCAACGCCTTCTATGGCAACCCGCGCTACTTTTACGGTCCCGACTGTAATACCGGTGACGGGCTTTTGATGGCAATGGGGGCCGGGGCCCAACTCTGGCATATGAACTGGTCGTCCCAGCATTGGGGCTTTAAGTACAAGGACTTCCCCCTCGGCTTCAATGTCGACTTCCCCAAAACAAAACCGAACTATATCATCGTCGATCAGTACGGGAAGCGCTTCTTCAACGAGAACTACAACGGGCACTCATCCTATGCGTACTTTATTCTCTTCGACCCGCTGATCGGATCGTATCCGCGTTTGCCGGGATACCTTGTCTTCGATGAAACACTTCGAACGATGGGGAAACCCCTGTCGAGCGGCCAGAGTAACGGAGGCGTGATTTCGGGCAAGACCGCCGAGTACGGCTACGTTTGGAGCACCGATCAAAGCACCGAGATCGCACGGGGCTGGATCATGAAATCGAATACGATCGCGGAGCTGGCGGATGCAATCCGCGCTCGCCAAAGCCCGAACCAATTCGTGGATTACACAAGCAAAATCAAGATGGACCCGGCGACGTTCGCCAGTACGATCGCAACGTACAATGGTTACGTAAAGAACGGAAAAGATCTGGACTTTGAACGGCCTGCCCACAGCCTTGCAGCACTCGAAACGCCACCCTTCTATGCAACCGAAGTGTGGCCAGTCGGTCCGAACACGCAGGGCGGTCCAAAATTCGACCCCAAGGGCAGAGTGCTCGACGTCTTCGGAAAGCCGATACCACGTCTCTATAAAGCGGGCGAATTAGGCTCCATCTACGGCGAACGGTATCCTTCAGGAGGCGGCAATATCGCGGAGATCCTTGCCTTCGGCCGCATTGCTGGTCAAAACGCTGCCAAAGAGCGTCCGTAAAGCAGCGTTACAAGTAACGACAAAGAAGAAGATCATCAGGGGCAGTGCCGGTGATGATGTGGATCGTCGCCGGAAGGATCGAAGCCTAGAAAATGGCGGCTTGTGGGTCGAGGAGCTTTCGCGCGTTGGTCTTTGGATCGTGCGCCAAAGTTGCAACGTAGGTCGGAACCGACATGCTACGTCACCCCTTGACTTGGAACATCGTATCTACTGCGGAAGCTTTCGCGACTTCTTCACATGGCTATGGTCTGCTGGTGACGGGTGGCCTTCGTGGCGGCCTCTCGGGAGTAAGCCATGGATAGAGATCTCGAATTGAAGGACTCGGAGCGGTGGCTCCGATTCGCCGGACAGTAAGTTGCGTAGCGGTGAGTGTATCGTTACCTAAGAAACGAAAAATCCGCTATCGATAACCGGGGCCACCTCGAAGGAGATTAGTTGATGATTCAGAGCACTAGCAAGTCCCCCGTTTGGTTCATCACCGGTTGCTCAAGCGGCTTTGGCCGGGCATATGTTCGCGCGGCACTCGCGCACGGTTTTCGCGTGGTTGCAACGGCGCGCGATCCACAGAAGCTCGACGATCTTATCGCCGGGCATGAAGGGCAGGCGATCGCGCTTGCCTTGGATGTGACGGATCCAGCTCAGATCGAAGACGCGTTGAGCGCAGCTGAACACGCATTCGGCCGCATCGACGTGCTTGTGAACAACGCTGGCTACGGATATATAGCAGCGGTGGAAGAAGGCGAGGATATGGGCATCCGAGCTGAATTCGAGACCAATTTTTTCGGCTTGGCTGCCATCATCCGAGCCGTTTTGCCGGGGATGCGCGCGCGGCGACACGGATATATCGTCAACATGGCATCGGTTGGCGGGATCGTGGGCTTTGCCGGGTCGGGCTATTATGCCGCCACGAAATTCGCGGTCGAAGGGCTGTCGGAGTCGCTGGCGCAGGAGGTCGAGCCGTTGGGCATCCGCGTGCTCTTGGTGGAGCCCGGTCCGTTTCGGACCGATTGGGCGGGGCGGTCCTTGAAACAATCACCCAACGTCATCGGTGACTACGACGAATCGGTCGGCAAGCACCGCCGGGAACTCGCGGGATATAGTGGCAAGCAAGCCGGCGATCCGGCGAAGGCTGCCGAGGCCGTCATCCAAGCATTGCAGTCAGCCGAGCCTCCGCGACACCTGGTGCTCGGTCGCGCAGGCCTCGAAAACGTCGAAAACCAGCTTCGGTCGATGCTGCACGAGATCGATCTCTGGCGGACGACCAGTTTGGGCGCGGACTATCCGTCATGAATGCGGACCCGTTCGTCGGCGATCAGCGCGCGCTGAGAATCTCATGCGGTTGAAGTTGTCATCGGCGAGAGCGATATAGTACAGGTAACCCGATGAAGCGCCTTGCCGGCAAGGTCGCGCTTGTCACGGGCGCCAGCCGCGGCATCGGTCTGGCCGTCGCGGAAGCGTTTGGACGCGAAGGTGCGCGCGTTTTCCTCGTCGGGCATCAGGATCAGGCGGCCATGCAGACGGCGCTCGCACGGGTCCACGCGACCGGGGCCGAGGCCACCGGCGGACTCTACGACATCGCCCAGGTCGATGCCGTAAGGGCGCTGGCCGATGCAATCGACCGGGCATTCGGCACGCTCGACATCGTCGTCAACAATGCCGGCGTTCTGACGCCGCGGCCAATACTCGAGATCACGCCCGAGCAGTGGGATCGCACGATCAAGGTCCATCTCTATGGCTCGTTTTACACACTGCGCGAGATGACGGCACGGTTCCTCAAACCCAAAGGGAAGGGCAAGATCATCAACGTCACAGCACCGAGCGCAATCCGCGCCTCGTTGGACGTCGCCGACTACGCTTCTGCGAAAGGCGGCATCATCGCACTCACCCGCAGCGCCGCGCGCGAGCTGAAGCCTTTCAACATCCAGGTCAATGCCGTCTTGCCGATCGCGGGAACGCGAATGACCGAGGCCTTAGCAGAACATCGTCTGGTCGCCGCCGAACGGCGGTACCCCTCGCCCGAGGTAGTAGCGCCGACGTTCGTCTTTCTAGCCAGTGACGACTCCGACTACGTCTCCGGTCAAATCATCGGCGCCGACGGCGGCGCGACGGCTTGATTGCCACGTTGGGTTGGACGGGAGAGGCGCGAAGACGCACTTTCGATATAGCTCGCTATGGCAGTTTGAAGGTTCCGTGAACACCCGGCCGGCGGGCGTTCATACACAATTCGGCCGCGCGACTTACGCTCGATGCACGACATGAGAACCCTAACCAAGGGGTACACGGTATGAAAATCAAGGATTTTACGTTTGGCTCGATCCGTATCGATGGAGCGACATACGACTACGATGTCGTCATCGATCACGATAAAGTTCGTAAACGGAAAAAGAAGGCGTCCAGGGAGTTTCGAGACGCATTCGGTCATACGCCCCTGTCTTCGAAGGAAAGAATCCCCTGGGATTGCCGGCGGCTCGTGATCGGCACCGGGGCGAATGGAGCGATGCCGGTGATGGATGCTCTCCGGGACGACGCAAAACAGCGAAACGTCGATCTCGTGATTCTACCGACGCAGCAGGCCATTGAAAAGCTCCGTGCCCATCCTAGGGACACGAATGCAATTCTTCATGTGACGTGCTAGGCGCTGTTATGGCGAAGACCGGGGCCTCGTAACCGGAGACGGGCCGCTCCGTTCCTTCGCGCCGGCCGAACGCATGATCGGGATGCACGTACGTGATCGCGATCCAGTCGGGTTCGAGCTCGCCGATCCGCCCAGCCCAGTTCTCGCCGGCGTCGAGCAGCAAACGGAAGAGCGGCGCTTCGACCCGGCGGGCGCTTTCGGCGATAACATCGCTCAACGCGTGGCACCGCCTAGTGCCGCGACCTCCGCTTTGACCGCAGCCGCGATCCGCACCGCAGCGTCCTCGCATTCGCTGAGCGCTTCCCACCGTTCGGGAGCGATCGGAGGGCCAAAACGCACGACGATCGGATGCGGGCGTGGAAATCGTCGTTGCGCCGGCCACGCAGCGAACGTGCCCTCGATGCGAACCGGAATGATCGGGACCGGAGCGCGCAGCATGAGTGCGCCGATGCCCGGGAGGAACGGGCGGAGCAGGCCGTCGGTCGTTCGCCAACCTTCGGGAAACCACACGAGAATTCGGCCGCTGCCGAGGGTTTGCGCGCTCAATGCGAGTCCCGTGCGCGCTCCGCGCACCGGGTCGATCGGCAAGACCCGCGCCAACCGGCTGAACAGCCGACTTACGGGGTTCGAAAACATGACATCGACCGAGCCGGCCCACACGACCTGATCGAGAATCGTCCACGGCAGCGTTGCGGCTAGCGCCGGTGCATCCAGATAGCTCGAATGGTTGGGACAGAGCACGTATGGGCCGCGTTGCGGCAACAGCTCCGTCCCCTCGGTGCGTACCCGGGAGATGAGGCGCACGAGTAACCGATTCAGCACCTGACCGGCGGACCACACGGCGTGCTCCCACCAGCTCGGGTGCTCGAGCCACGTCGCAGCAACGTTGTCTGCACGTGCCGGAGCGGCGGCCTGAGCCGCCACGATCAGATCGCGCAATGTCACGATATGTTCGAGTGCGGCTTCATCGAGCCTGATCCCCAATGCCCGCTCGAGATCCACGGTCAGCTCGATCCACCCGAGCGAGTCGACGCCGAGATCGAGCTGCGGGCTCATCTCAAGCGAAAGGTGTGTCTGCGGGAAACGGGTCTCCAGCCAGGCCCAGATCCGGCCGGCGCCCGGATCCGCAAGAAGCGCACGATCGGCAGGCGAGAGCTCGCGCGCCGGCGCGGACCGGGCTTCGGCGCGTCCGCGTGCCGCGCGATAGAGCGACTGAAGCCGATGGCGCTGGAGCTTGCCGATCAGCGTGCGCGGCAGAGGCTCGTCGATTATGGCGACCCCGGCGAGCTGCATGTACCTGGGCAGTTCGTTGCCACGCTCCCGCAGCGCGCTGCGGATTGCGCGCTCATCGTCGAGCGCGCCGGCTCGCGGTGCGCGCGCAGCCGGCACGACGAGCGCGACCAGCTTGCCGCCTTCGATCATGACGGCGATCTCGCCGACGACGGGGCTCGTCGCGTAGGACGCTTCCAGCGTTTCGGGGTCCAGCTTCTCGCCACCGGGCAGGACGAGGGTCTCGCCGGCTCGCCCGTGGAGATACAGGTAGCCGTCCACGTCGACCCGGCCACGATCGCCGGTGCGGAACCAGCCGTCCGGCCCCAGGGCGCGCGCCGTTGCCGCTTCGTCATCGCGATAGCCGGCGAAGACGTTCGGGCCGCGCACCTCGATCTCGCCGACGCCGTCGGCCTCGGCGCGCACGATGCGCAGCTCGACGCCGGGAAGCGGCTGGCCGGCACTTCCAAGCCGGCCGCGACCGGGTCGATTGAACGTCACCAGCGGAGCCGTCTCGGTCAGTCCGTAGCCGACGATTACCGCGTAACCCAGCCCGAGCAGCGCTTCTTCCGTCGCTTCATCGAGCGCGGCACCGCCGCAGGCTAGGCGATAGAGCGCAGGTGCGACGGTCCGCCGGACGCCGCCGAAGACGCGACGCCCGAAGCCGTATCGACCGCGGTGCACATCGGCGATCGAGTGTGCCAGTGTGCGATCGAAGATCCAGGCGACAAGCGGGCCCCGCGTCTTTACGCTCGACGCGATCGTGGCGCGGAGCGCATCGTAGAGTCGGGGCACACCCACCAGCGTGTTCACGCCGGCGGCTTTCAGCGCCCGAGCCAGCTCCGGGCCGCTGATCCCTCCGGGAAGAACGACCGTGCCCCCGACGCTGAGCGGCAGCAGCAGGCCAACGACCAGCGGATAGACGTGGTGCAGCGGGAGCGGCAGTAGCGCGCGTACGTCGCGATCCACCAACCGTTCGGCCACGAGCGCACGCAGGTTGGCCAGAACGTTGGTGTGGCTCAGCGGCACGGCCTTGGGCGTCCCGGTGGTTCCGGAGGTGTGCAAGAGCAGCGCCACGTCCCGGCCCACCGGGATCGAAGCGTTTCGCGCGAAACGGCGTAACGCGAGGGTGAGCTTTCCGTTCGATACGCCGTCGGCGACGAAAACAATCCGGCATCCGTTCGCCGCGATCAATGCATTGCGTTCGGGCTCCCCCTGCTTGACGTCGAGCGGCATGACGCTCGCCCCCGCGGCTAGGATACCAAGACACGTTCCGATCCAGGCGGCGCTGTTCGGCGCAACGATTCCGACCGGCTCTCCGGGCTCAACGCCGTTCGCGCGCAGTTCTCGCGCACGGTCATTGGCGCTCGCGACGAGCTGCGCAAACGACACCGTGGCGAGCTTGCTTGGCCCAACTTCGATGACCGCGGGAGCATCGCCGTAGGCCGCAAGCCGCGATACGAGCGCCTGGAGCGTCTCCGCCTGCTCGGGACCGAGGTCGACGATCAGTGCCAACGATGCCCCATGCATCTCTCCCGGCGGCGTTGCCTGTAGCGAATGAAATGAGCATCGCGGCCGCCTATGAAGAATTGATGAACCGAAAGTTCGTCGTTAGACATTCTTTCGGGCTTCACATCAGTCCCGCATCGTTAACCAATGCCAACGCCCCACACTCCGTTTACGCATGCGCTCGTACCGTACGATGGTTCGGAGCCGGCACGCGCCGCGTTGATGCTAGCGATCGCATTGGCCAAGCGCGGTGCGGCCCTGACCGTCGCGACGATCGTCGATGAAGCTACGGTGATCGCGCAATCGGCGAGCGCCACGACCGCCTACGATCCCACGCCGCTTATGGATGTTTTGGACGATCAAGGATTGGCACTCCTCGACGATGCGGTCGCGCAATGCCGAACCGCGAAGGTCGTTCCAGGGCTCGACATGGTGCACGACACACCGGTCGACGGAATCCTCTCGGCGGTCGTTAAGCACGCCTGCGACCTCGTGATCATGGGGACGCATGCCCGGACCGGTATCGCGCGGACGTTCCTCGGAAGCACGACCGAGGGGGTGCTGCGCGCGAGTCAGGTGCCGGTTCTGACGATGCGGACCGTCGATCGCATCGACACTGCGCCGTTCACGATGGCGCTCGTCGCCGTCGATGACTCGGAGCCCGCGGATGCGGCGCTCGCCGTCGCGGCGATGCTCGCGCGCAGGTCGGAAACGCAGATCGTCGCTTGCCACGCGATCGANNCATCGCCGAAATGCGCGTGAAAGGCACGGCGCTCGTGCAACGCGCACTCGCGCACGCCTCGCTCGCGTCCGATACGCCGGTCGCGATCATCGAGGGTGACCCTGCAATCGCCGTGATCGTGGCAGCCGCAGAACGGCACGCGACCGTCATCGTGGTCGGCACGCACGGACGCCGCGGCCTAAGCCGATTCTTTCTCGGGAGCGTCGCCGAGGGCATCGTCCGAACAAGCGACATCCCCGTCCTCGTCGTTCGCGGAAAGATACCCGCTTTTCCGAAAGAACGGAGATGCTGACGGTGATGCAAACCTCGCGCCTGCCTGGCGAATTCGCATTGATCGCCCGCTATTTCGCGCCCCTGGCGAGGGGGTTTCCGGGTGCCTACGGGTTGCTCGACGATGCCGCAGTCATCGCGCCGGCTGCCGGCTGCGAACTTGTCGCCAAGACCGACGCGATTATCGGCGGCGTTCATTTCCTGCCCGACGACCCGGCGGATCTCATCGCGCGCAAGGCGCTACGCGTCAATCTGTCGGATCTCGCCGCCAAGGGCGCGCAGCCGCGCGCGTATATGCTCGATCTCGCGTTGCCGAACACCATCGAGGAAGACTGGGTGGCGGCCTTCGCGCGCGGCCTTGCTATCGATCAAGCGGAATATAGCGTGCATTTGATCGGCGGCGACACGAACTCGACGCCTGGCCCGGTCACGATCGGCATCATGGCGTTCGGCGATATCGCCGCCGGCCGGATCATCCGGCGAGGCGGAGCGCACCCAGGGGAGGGGATCTTCGTCACCGGCACCATCGGCGATGCGGCGCTGGGTCTGCGCGTGTTGCGCGGCGAGATCCCGTGCATCGACGCTGCGGCGGCGCAGTTTCTCGTTGGCCGCTATCGGTTGCCGCAGCCGCGGGTTACGTTGGGCCCGCGACTGGTTGGGCTGGCAACCGCCGCGCTCGATATCTCTGACGGCCTGGTCGCCGATTTGCGGCATATCTGCGAGGTCTCGAATCTGGTAGCCATCATCGAGACGCAGCGCGTGCCGCTGTCGCCTGCGGCGCGCGTCGCCATTGCAACCGAAAACAACGGCCTGGCGCTCGCGTTGACCGGCGGCGATGATTACGAGATTCTGTTCACGGCGCCACCCTCGGTGGCGGACGAATTGGCCGAGGTGTCGCAGGCATTCGGCATCCCGATCACCGCGATCGGGCACATGGAGGCACCGTCAGCGGGGACCAAAACAGGCGTCCGTGTGATGGATGCGGCCGGCCGGCCTTTCGCCCTCGAGCGCGAAGGCTGGGTGCATTTTTGAACGAGTCATCAACGTCGCGCCGCACCTGACGCAACAGCGGCCATTCGCACCATCGCGACGCCAATGCAGGCGCAGCCGCAAAGGGTCAACATCCGGAGCAATGAGACCCACGGAAGCTGATCCTCAAGTCGCGAAGCGACGAGTTCATCGTGCCATACCGCACTGGCCGACGCGCCCTGGTTGAGGATCACATGCAGGTAGGCGATGATGCCGCGGATGCCGTGAACAACGGACGCGTTCGCGAGGACGGAGACGATTGCGGAACCGGCCACCACGAACAGCACTGTCAGCTGGCGTACGGTCGCCGCAATCACGAGCGCGTCATTTTCTGGGTACATTCTATTCAACCAATGACGACACCGAAACTTTTCGCTCGACTCGAGAACATCGGCGTTCGCTATCCCCCGAAGATCGTGCTGCAGAACCTCTCGCTCGACGTCGTCGAAGGCGCGATCACTTGCGTCATCGGCTTGTCGGGGGCCGGCAAATCGACGATCCTGCGCCTGCTCAACGGGCTCAGACGGCCGGACGAAGGGAGGGTCATCGTGCGCGGGCGTGACATCAACGCGCTGACCGAGCGCGAACTCAACGAGATCCGGCGGACCATCGGCTTCGCGTTTCAGGGCGCCGCGCTATTCGATTCGCTCACGATCGGCGAGAACGTCGCGCTGCCGCTGCGCGAGAACACCACGATGAGCGACCATGATATCCGCGAGACTGTCATGCGGACGCTCGAGAGCGTCGGACTCAACAACGTGTACGACCGGCTCCCGGACGAACTTTCGGGTGGGATGGTCAAGCGTGCCGGCTTCGCGCGTGCCGTNNCTTGCGCGAGCGACTCAACGGCACGGCCGTCATCGTCTCGCACGATCTGGAGAGCATCTTCCGGATGGCCGACTACGTCGCGTTGCTCTACGAGGGGGCGATTATCGCCTACGGAACGTGCGAGGAAATCAAAGTGTCCGCGAATCCGATCGTTCAACAATTCTTGCAAGGGAGTGAAGTGGGTCCGATCCCGATTTAAGACCGCCGACTTCGCATGTGAACGGGCCCTTCCCACACGCTTCACAGTCGCGGTCGACGCTCTCCGGCGTCCGAGGCGGGCGTTCGCTGCGCGTTGAGCCTCGCCGGTGACGACACGACCCTGTTCTTTTGCCGTGTCGTCGACCCCGCATCGGCCGTCAGGGACATTCCGATCAAGGCCCCGCTCTCGCCGGCCGAACTGCACGCCGCTGCCCGCGCCGCCTGTGAGGACGGCGTCCGCGAGGCCAATGCGCGCGGCGGGTCGGTAAAGAACATCAATCGGATGCCATCGTCATGGGATCTCACGGTCGCACGGGAATCGCCCGAGCGGTCGTCGGCAGCACCGCCGAAGAGGTCATTCGCCTCAGCGACGTCCGGTTGCCGTGGTCCACGCGGACGACATGTTGCGTGCGGGACCGATCGCGGTCGCTATCGATGCTTCTGACGCAGCCGATGCGGCGCTGACCATAGGTATCGCGCTCGCGCGGGCCGTCCCGTGCGAACTCCACTTGTTCCATGTCTTTGGGCGAGCCGATCTGAAGGGTTCTGTCGCGTTACGGTGTCAGGATGAAGAAATTGGCCGCGTGGATTTGGAGCGGCCTTTCCCGGAGTTACGCTGCCAACGAATAGAATTGCTGCGCAGCGGAAAGCGTGCCAACGTCGTCGCTTCGCATCTGCTCCTTGCAGATCATGTGCATGATCCCAATACCACTAAGGATGATGCGGGCGCAACGGAACGACTTGAATCCGAGCATCCGTCGGATGATGCGCTTGACCGACCGGTGGTCTTGCTCAACGATGTTATTGAGATACTTGCACGGCCCATTATCGCCGTGTCATGCTCGACGTTATAGCTTTCGATGCCCGCGGTGTTGGCGCCGCTCTTGTCGATCAGCTGGTCTTCGGTTGGAAGTTGGGGCCGCCGGGACAGTGCGGAGATTCTCGCCCAACGCTCGTAGCTTCTGCCACGGTGTTACCAGTGAGATCATTCGCTCCGGGCCGACGCGGGCTTCGCTTCGCGCCGAAACGACGACGCGGGTCGAGGAGCGCCTCGAAAGCCGCCGGAATCACCCGGGGGACGACTCGATATTCTAGTCATATGGGGCATCCCAGAGTTGATTTGCCCCAAATGCGAAGACGGCTGACATCGTTCGTTCGCAGGTTCTTCACCGGGCAACGGCCACAATGGCACCATGCCGACGAAAACGATTGCCTCCTTTGAATCCGCCACGGCCGATGCGTACCAGTGGCTCACCGAAATCGCGGGCATCCTGGGCGATGAAGATCGGCATTTTGCCTTGCAACTCTTGCGCGGCGTGCTCCATGCGTTGCGCGACCGGTTGACGATCGACCAGAGTGCCCATCTGTCAGCACAACTCCCCTTGCTGATCCGGGGAATTTATTTCGAAAATTGGAACCCAATGCCGCTTCCGAGCCGCGATCGGACGGTCGAGGATTTTATCGACCACATTCGGCCTGCGCTGACCGGTTATCATGGCACGGATTTGATCGAGGACGTTAGTGCGGTTTTCGCGGTGCTCAAGGAGCACGTGTCGTGGGGCGAAGGCGACAAAATCGCGACCTTGCTTCCTCACGCCATTTCAACGCTATGGAAACTCAGCGTTCCGTAACTTGCATCGACCTTCCCACGCCGTCATGACCGTCGCTGAAGTTGAACGCGTGGTCAGCGGTTACTGCCTCTCACGGTGGCCATAAATATGCTCCTACCACTTCAGACAACATACCGCCATTTTCCCCGCTCGCGTGGGCTTGACGCGTTGATCCAGGAGGAAGCGGATAAGCTCGGGCTCTTTTTCAACCGCATAACCAGTTGTTTGGTCCTAATCGAACGGGCGGAGAACCATCAGCGGCGAGATGCACCATTCCATATTCGGATCGAGCTCCGGGTTCCCGGTGAAGAGATCGTCGTCAGCCGTTCTCACGACGTACACGCGACGCCGCTCGCAAGCGATGTCCCACGAGGTTCAAAGAACGCTGAGGTGAACGCCGCCAACAAGGACGCAGCACTGGCCGTCCGCAAGGCGTTTCATGAAGCCGGCCGTCAGCTTCAAGACTATGTCACGCGCAAGGCCGACCATCCCAAAGCTCCGGAGCCGACCACCGGCGAAGTTATGAAGATCGGTGAGGATTATGGCTTCCTGCGGGATGCCGGTGGCGATGAAATCTATTTCCATCGTAATTCTGTTCTCAACGATGGATTTGGGAAGTTGCACGTTGGATCTACGGTCAGGTTCGTCGCAGAAGCCGGTGACAAGGGTCCACAAGCGACAACAGTCTATCCTCATGCTCACCGCGCGCCTGGGCGGCCCTCTACGTGAAGCAAAGCGTGCACGCAACTCGGACCGAGGTCGATATCCCTATTGCCGACGGGGCATTCATCTCAGCATCCGTGGACTTGCCGGTAAAGCCGGAGGGCCTTGTCCTATTCGCCCATGGGAGCGGCAGCAGCCGTATGAGCCCGCGCAACCAGTTCGTCGCCCAGATCTTGCAGGAGGCTGGGTTTGGAACGTTCTTACTGGACTTGTTGACGGTACAAGAGGACGTGCTCGATCGGCGGACGGCCGAGCTTCGTTTCGACATCGATCTGCTCGCTGACCGCTTGGTCACGGCGACCCGCTGGGCCCGCCAGCAGCAAGGCCTGGAGTCCGTACCACTGGGCTACTTCGGTGCCAGCACCGGCGCAGCAGCCGCGCTCGTCGCGGCCGCTGCGTTACCGACGACGGTCGACGCTATCGTCTCGCGTGGCGGACGTCCGGACCTAGCCGGTGCGCATCTGCGTGCGGTTCGCGCGCCGACGCTGCTCATCGTCGGCGGGGCAGATACTCAGGTGATCACGCTCAACCGCCGTGCGATGGAGTCGCTCCGAGTCGAACACGAGCTCGTCATCGTTCCCGGAGCCACGCACCTTTTCGAGGAGCCCGGCGCGCTCGAGGCAGTTGCCCGCCTGGCTCGCGACTGGTTCGTTCGTCAATTGTGACGACTTTGTGAAGGGTTGACCGCGCGCCCGTCGCGACACGTTCATCGTGCCTTCATAGAGTGCCGCGTACGATAGTATTGCGGGCGTGAAGCGCATCCGTGCTAGCGAGGAGCAAGTGACCATGGCTCAGAGCAATGCCGACATTCTGCAACACGGACCACGAGCGTTTCGTGACCGGCGTCAGGCCGGACGCGTGCTCGCTCCGCTATTACGTCAGTATGCCGGGCGCCGCGATGTCGTCGTGCTGGCGCTGCCACGAGGCGGCGTTCCCATCGCATATGAAGTCGCCGTCGCGATCGGCGCACCGCTCGACGTGTTCACCGTTCGCAAGCTCGGTGTCCCCGGACACGAGGAGTTTGCTATGGGCGCCATCGCCAGCGGTGGCGCATCTGTCCTCGATGAGGGCGTGATCGAAGGCTTGCGTATCTCGCACAGCGAGGTCGTCCGCATCGCGGAACGGGAACGTCAAGAGCTCGAGCGTCGCGAGCATCTCTATCGCGACCACCGCCCCTACCCGCAGCTTGATGGGAAGATCATCATCCTCGTTGATGACGGGATCGCTACCGGGGCTTCGATGCTTGCGGCGGTGAGTGCATTGCGGCAGAAGGACCCGGGGAAGATCATCGTTGCCGTCCCGGTGGCAGCCGTCGAGAGCTGCGCGTTGCTCCGTAAGCACGCTGACGAAGTGATCTGTTACAGCACGCCCGAACACTTTGGCGGTGTCGGCGCATGGTACCAGGACTTCTCGCAAGTCACCGATGGCGAGGTGCGCGCCCTGCTGAATCAGGCCTCGCTGCGAAGTGCATCATGAGCACCGCCGTCACCGATGTATCACTGCACGATCGCGCCGCCGCCGCTGCCCTGGCGCACGCGGAAGATCCCTACAAAGCGATCCTCGACCGGGTCGGGAACGCGCGCGTCGTTCTCATCGGTGAAGCCTCGCACGGAACGCACGAGTTCTATCACGAGCGCGCCGAGATCACCCGGCGCCTCATCGAGCAGAACGGCTTCGCCGCCGTCGCGGTCGAGGCCGACTGGCCGGACGCCCTACGCGTAAACCGCTATGTGAGCGGAACCGGTGACGATACCGATGCCGCCGATGCCTTGGGCGGCTTTCGGCGATTCCCGACCTGGATGTGGCGGAATGCGGATGTTCTTGATTTCGTCGGCTGGCTGCGCGACTTCAACGAGTCGCACCCGCAACCCAAACGCGTCGGCTTCTACGGCCTCGATCTCTACAGTCTGCAGACGTCGATCGAGCAGGTGATCCGCTACCTCGAGCGCGTCGATCCTTCTGCTGCCGCACGAGCTCGCGCACACTACAGCTGCTTCAACGAGATTGCCGACCCCACCGAATACGGGCACGGCGTGGCCCTGGGTTTGACGCAGTCGTGCCGCGAGGACGTCGTGCAGACGCTGCTGGAACTGCGGCGCCAATCTCAGACCTATCTCCACCTCGACGGCGTTGTCGCCGCAGACGAGTATTTCTACGCTGAGCAGAATGCCCGCGTTGCGAAGGATGCCGAGGAATACTACCGGACGATGCTCGATCGCCGTGTCTCGTCATGGAATCTCCGTGACCGTCATATGTTCGAGACGTTAGAGGAACTTTCGGCACATCTCGCGCGCCATCGCGATACCAAGAAAATCATCGTCTGGGCGCACAACTCCCACGTCGGCAACGCCGCAGCGACCGAAAGGTCGCTGCGCGGGGAATTCAACATCGGCGAGCTCGCGCGCCATCATTACGGCTCGGAAGGCGCGCTGATCGGCTTCACGACGTATAGCGGGACGGTCAGCGCTGCGTCCGATTGGGGAGCGACCGTTGAGCGTAAGACCGTCCGGCCCGGTCTTGCGGGAAGNNAACTCTTCCATCGAACCGGCGTCCCACGCTTCAGCTTAATGCTCGACGATCCAGCGGTCCGCGCCGCGTGCCAGGGGCCATTGCTCGAGCGCGCGATCGGGGTTGTCTACCGTCCCGAAACGGAACGCCAAAGCCACTACTTCCAGTCCCGGCTCCCAAAGCAGTTCGACATCGTGATCCATATCGATCATACGCGTGCGGTCGAACCACTCGAGCGAACCACGGCCTGGGAAAAGGGCGATGTTCCCGAGACCTATCCGACGGGCTTGTAGTGCGATGATCTCGCGTCAGAGAGGCGCATTCAAAAACATCACGGTCGCCGTCGACGGCTCGCCGGCGTCCGAGGCGAGCGTTCGCTACGCGTTGAGTCTCGCCGGTGACGGACACGACCCTGTTCTTTTGCAGCGTCGTCGACCCCGCATCGGCCGTCAGGGACATTCCGCTCAAGGCCCCGCTTTCGCCGGTCGAACTGCACGCCGCTGCCCGCGCCGTCTGTGAGGACGGCGTCCGCGAGGCTTCCCGTAGATGCTTGATGATCCAAATCGTGCGCCCCTTGCGAGTGCGTGCAAGAGAAAACGGTCAGCCGAATATCGGCCGACCGTTCTTTTTAGCGCTCTTCTGTGCTTAGTTATGCCTTAATGTGTATTGCATCTGATAGAATAATTCGCATTATGGCGTGCGTCGCTGCGCGCGGAGAACGACGCTCTGCGCTTGCAGATGGTCGACCGGCGCACGTCGCCGTCCGCTCGGTAACGCGAGAAGGGGTGCACAAAAAACCGCGTTTACGGACAACAAGAGCAGAGTGTTCGGAACGGACTGTCCGCATTGTCGTTAACCGATACTCCGCTCGGTTGAATGGAGACTAAGCTAGTGCCAAAAGCGACTATTGCGCGGGCACTGTTTTACTGCTACCTTGCTTCAATAATCGCGCGCCTTGTCCGCGTGGCAGGCCAAGCAGCGTATTGACGCGGCCACGGCCTCTGTTCGGTTCCAACGGGGGTCTGGAGCACGCGATTTGGAGGTCTTGTGAATCGCACACTAGCGACCGCACATCAGAAAAATCTTCCACTCGTCGTTATTGCGCCCGCCTCAAAATACGTGTCCCCCGCCGCGCGAGGCACCGGGGCTATCGTCCTCCCGGCGAACTCGCCGATTCAGTAACCGATGCAGTTTTTCGGTATTCCGAGACTCGATGCGAACGCGGAAGGCATCCACCTCGTGTGGTCGTGGCCCGACACGTTGCCACTCTCGGCCGGCGGCTGGGACATCCAGCGCCTCAACGACGACAACGAAAAACTGTGGCGTTCCACGTGCGAGACGATCGGGGCCGCCGTCATCAACGAACTCGCATCCGGCCGGGAGTACCCGGCCCTCCTCGGCCCGCTACGCCTGCAGAGCAATGCCGCGTTCGCCACGATCGCGACGCCGTCACCATCCACCTCCGCAACCGCGGCGTCCGCCGCCACCACACCGCCGCCCGCCGACCCACTCACGGCCGCCGCCAGATCGAGCACCTTCGAAGTCTTCATCCAAGAACTCACGCAACCCGTCGAGCGCGTCACCGTCGCGGTCACTGCGAAGATCGCAATCGCGATGGCCATGTCGGATGAAAAGGTTGTCGCCACGACGGCCTTCACCGCGCTCACCACGCCGGTCGAGCTGCGTGCACCCGCGATCGACACGATCCGCATTTACACCGTCGCGGCGCAGCAATTCACGATCTGCGCGTACACGCGCTTCGTTCCTGCGGGCGCTCCCGATCCGTGGGCTACGGCACCGTACATCGTCAAAGGTCTCACGCTGCCGCTGCACGAGACCGATCCGACCCTCGCGACGCCCGACCAAGAATTCGCAACGGCGACGGCGCGCCTCGCCGGCACCGAAACCTTACAGCGCGCCGATTTCGACCACCTCACCGCGAGCCTCCGAGCCGCGGTCGCGTTCGCCGCAAGCGGACTTGGCCGCAGCGGCGAACGCACGCTGCTCGTGCGCGACGACGCCGCCGAACCCTTTGAAGAACTTCCGCTCGACACGTCGCTCGGCGCGCTCGCGCTCCACCCGAAGACGCGGCGCATCCTCGGCTTCGGCTACCGCGATCGCGCCGGGCTCACGCCGAACGCCAAGTACTTCTACCGCATCACCGGCCGCTTCGACGCGGCCGACCTCACCGACGACATCTACGACGTGCACCGCATCGCGTCGTCGACCGTCCTGCCGAATGCGTTTTTCATACGGGACTTGAGCGTTCGCTTCCAAACCCCGGTGAGCGTCGTCCTCGACCCGCCGGCGCCGGCGACCGGCCTGCAGTCGGTCAGCCGGCGAGGGATCAAAATCGACGCGTCGCGCTACGACGCCTCGTGGCTCATCGCGCCCCTCGAAAACTGGAGCGCCGTCTTCACGTTCCCGCGCGCGGTGAGCACGGTTCTGCTCGAGGTCGCGCCGGGCCATACGTTTTCGTACGCGGCCGGCGACCCGTGGGCGTTCGGAACGCCGGCACCCACCGCATTACCGGTGGGCCCGCGCGTCCCACTCACGTTCACCACCCCGGTTTGGGAACTGCGGCTCGCCGGCAGCGGCACGCTCTTCGCGCTGCGCCTTCCGTCGGGCCAAACCGGCACCGTCGACGTCCACGCGTTCGCGGGTCCGATGACGTACGCGGCGCAACCGCTGCCCGCGCCGCCGCTCGAATTCGAGATCGTGAATCTCGACCAACCCGCCGCGACGCTCACGGGCGAGATCGACGAATCGACGCCCGTCGCGCAGCGGCTCCCGGCCGGCTTCATGCTGACGTGGCTTCCCGCCGCGACGAACGGCCTCGCGATCTGGCCGAACGACGTCGATGCGGCGCCGCCGATCGATGCGATCGCATATCAAATCGAACATCGCGTCGTGCAACCGCCCTCGACCGACGGAGCGTGGGAGCCGATCGCGGGCAGCGACAATCTCTCGTTCGGCACGCGCGACCCCGTACCGCCCGACGAGGTGATCGCGCTCGGCTGCAACCTCGATGCGATCTATCCCGCGATCCGTCCGCGCGGCCCGGATGCCGCACTCACCATTCAACTGAGCGACGTCTTCGGCCAAACCGATCCGACGACGGGCGTCACGCGCCCCGCGGAACCGTACGGTTCGTACCATCAATATCAGATCGGCGCGTTCGATGCCGTCGGCCGCGTGAGCGCCACGATGACGCTCTCGAACGTCGCGCGTCTCGAAAAGCACACGGCGCCGCCGACGCCGGTCGCGCCGCAACCCGAAACCGTCGTCGATGCGACGGGCCACTTCACGGGAAGGCCGGGCATTCGCGCGCGCGCGATCGTGAAGGGCGCTCGGGGCCTCAGCGCGGACGACATCACGCTACTCGGCACGCACGAGAACGCGATCCTGCTCGAATGGGGCTGGCGCGCATCCGAACGCGACCTCGATCCCACGACGACCGAATTTCGCGTCTATTCGTCGCGACCGCTCGACGCCGCGAACGCGACGGTCACGAGCGTCACCTCCGCGCAAGGCGCGTGGCAGATGGCACTGGCAACCGACATGCCGCTGATCGCAAACGAACTCGCCGGCCTGTGGATCACGAGCGGCGGATACCCGTTTCTCGTGCTCGCGAACGATGCGGGAACGTCGCCCGGCGTTCGCGTCGAGACGTCCGCGCTGCAACCGGCGCGCCAACCCATGATGGGTCAGCTCGCGTTCGACCGCGCGCTGCTTCCGCACGCGCAGCGCGCCGCGGGTTGGGACGATCGCGTCGCCGTGATTCCGCTCGCCGCGGACGACACGTATCGCTACGTGTTCTACGACGCGTTGAATCTCAGCGTCGCGCATCCCGCGGATTCGCTTTGGGTCGGCGTCTCGGCCGCCGATGCGCAGCCCTACGTTGACGACGAGCGCACGACGGGCGCGAACGCGAATCGCCCGGGCAACGAAAGCGGCATCGCCGCGTGTTCAGTCTCCGCGCGGTACATCGGCCAACCGACGTTCAGCGTTCCGCCGCCGCTGGCCGCCATCCCCGAACTCGTCACCGACGAACCGACGCACCGGCCCGTGCTCGTCACGCTCGATCTCGCCGCGCTGCTCGGCACCGCGCTTCCCGCCGGCGCTCCGATCGCACTCGAGCGCTGCAGCTCCGACGACGTTCTCTCGTGCACGAGCGTGTCGGGGACGGACGTGATCGTCACGCATGCGGACGGCACGACCGAGATCATCGCGTTTCCGAATCCCACGGATCACGCGGCCGTGCTCGCGAGCCTCTCGAACGCGCCGCAAGAGATCGCGGACAATTATTTGATGCACATCGTCGCCGGCTCGAGCGACCCGTCGGCGTTTTTCGCGCGCATCAGTGCCGACTTCGCGACGTTCGCGACCGTCGACGACGCGCTCGCGCCGAAGCCCGGCCGCTTTCTCTACTTCGTGCGCGCGGCCGACGCGAACGGTCGCCTCTCTGACGGCGGCGCGATCGTGCCAGTCGTCGTGCGCGTCCCATCGACGTCGCCCGCGTCGACGCCGGTGCGCCGCGCACTCGCTTCCGCTGGCGGAAACGTGTCGCTGACGGTCGGGTTCGGCTCCGATCCGGCGACCACGACCGCGTTGCTCTTCGCCGCGATCGCTCCACCCGGCACCGACGCGATCCCGAGCGGCGACGCGACGATTCTGCGTATGCCGAATCGTCGCGACCTCTACCCGCACGACGGGTTGCGCTTACGCCTGCCCGACGGAACGATCGTCGCTCCGCTCGTCGTAAAGAATCTCGCCGACGCGGACGTCGTCGTCGACGCGAGCGGCAATCGCACCGCCACGCTCACAGCGACCGCGACGCCGAAGGCCTGGGCGACGCTCTGGTGTTTCGGCCTCTCGCGCGACGGCTTTCCGTCGTTCGCCTGCGGCCCGTACGGAACGCGCGTACTGCCGTGAGCACGTTCGTCACGCCGATCGCAACCAGCACGACGCTCGAGAAGATCGCACACTCCGCGAACGTTGCCGCGCTCCGCTACGCCGGCGATCCGCTGATCTGGCTCGGCGTCCCTGCCGGCACCGCGATCAACGCGTTCGCGAGCGGCATGCTCGCCGTCCCCGTCTCGGGCACGAGCGGCGGCCTCCCGGGAAACGCCGCGGGTGCGTGGACGCTCTTCCAATTCTCTCCGTTCCCGCAGCGCGACCCGGCCGCATTCAAGGCGATTTCCGCGGGCCTGCCGATCCAACTCGTCATCGTCGCGGGAACGCTCGCGCCGACCCCGACCGACGAGTTTCTCGCAGCCGGTGCTCCGCTCGTCACGGCGCCTGCGGGAACCGGATCGACCGCGTTCATCGCGTTCGCATTTCAAGACCGCATATGCCGCGACGTGCTTTCGCAAGTCGAAGCGATCGCTGCGAGCAACGCCTGCGATGCAAACTGGCTCGCGTTCGAAACCGCGATTGCCGCGCTGCCCGGAATGCGCAACGTGCGGATCCTCGACGAGCGCGGCTTTCCGATGTTCTGGGCCGCGCCCGACAAGACGAAGTCCGTTGCCGTCTCCGTCGCGATCGACACGGGCGCACCCGTGACCGTGACGCTGCAGAACGCGAACGACGGCGACACCGGCATCGCGGTCCCGGTGGCATCGAGCGCGACTGTCGGCGCGCCCGCAATCCCGCACGCGATCGTCGCGAGCGACGATGACCGCGGTGCGTTCGAAGGCACCCTGGCGCTCGCACTCGGTAAACGATTCGTGCAGCTGATGGACCCCGCGCAGTGGCTCGTGACGCCCGAGCCCGGCGTCCTCGTGAAGCGGTGGCAACCGAACAGCAAGGTCGAGATGATCCTCGAGGGCATCCCGTATTTCGCCAAGCTCGTGCCCGACATCAAGTCGGCGATGACGAGCACGCCCGCGAACGCCGGCGCCGTCGAATTTTCCGGGTGGGATTTCGTGCGCGGCAGCCTCTACGACACGACGGTCGATTGGGAACTCGTGCCGGGCGATCCGAGTTCGACGATCTTCAACCTCATCAGCACGTTGCATCAGAGCAACGGCAATCCGGGATTGCTCGTGAACCAGTTCCTGCAATTCAACTCCCCGCAATTGAACGACTTTCCGCAACTCGCGCCGATCCTCATGGCGCTCTACGCGTCGCTCGCGCCGCTCCAAGCGCTTCTCAGCCTGCAAACGGATCCCGCGGGCTACATCGTCGGCTTCCTCGCGGTCGGTGCGCTCACGATCGTGCTCCGGCAACCGATCGCGATCGACGCCATCAAGAACATTGTCGAAACCTCGAAGCCGCTCGTCGACGATCTCGCGGCGATCGATCCGACGATCGCGATGTTCACGCCATATCCCGCCGCCTTTTCGGATAACCCGATCGCATCGAACCCGCCGACGATCCTCGGAAACCGGTTGACCGACATCAGTCACCTCGGCGTCTACCATCAGAAATACGTCGTAATCCAACCCTCGGGACCCGCGCCGCAACCGGCGCCGTTTGCGTACCTCGGCGGCATCGACATCGATCCGAATCGTCTCGACACGTCGATGCATCGCGCGCGCGACCCGTGGCACGACGTGCAGGCCCGCATCACGGGTCCCGCGGTGGCCGACGTCGCGCGTTCGTACGCGGAGCGCGCCACGTTTCATAGCGCACCCGTTCGCATCCCGACGCCGGACGACGGGTCGCTCGCGAACGCGGGTTCGCATCTCGTGCAGATCGCGCGCACGTATTTTGTGCCGGGCGACACCAGTTCGACGCCGCCCTTGCCGTTCTCGCCGAACGGCGAAACGACGCCGCGCCGGTCGATTCTCGCCGCGTTCGCGCAAGCACGCGACTACATTTACATCGAAGATCAGTATTTCACGCCGCCGGACGAATACGTCGAGGCCTTGCTCGCCGCAGCGAACAACGGCGTCCGCGCGCTCGCGATCGTTATGCCGTATCAGGCCGACGTTCCCTACGGCGGGAAACGTCGCGACGACGTCCTCACGGCGCTCGGCAACGCGTGGGGCGACCGTCTCTTCGCGTACGCGGCGGTCCGCCGCTTCCGTCACGAGATGACGGGCCTCACGACGAACCTCGGCCGTACGCGGCTCGCAGCCGACATGGGTCAGGGCGCCGTTCAGGCGACGCTCGCGCCGCTCGCACACGTCCCGCTCCCGCCGTTCTGGGCATTCGTCGGCAACGAGCTCATTCTGTTCTTGGATTCGAACGGAGCGCCATCCGGCATCAACCAAACGTACGACGTCGTGCGCGTGCCCGGTCAAACGACCTGGGGCGCGGATCTCTACGATCACAAGGCCGGCGACCCCGTGCTCGCCGTGCAGATCCCGTCGATCTACGTCCACGCGAAGGTGACGATCGTCGACGACGCCTTCGTCGCCGTCGGCTCGGTGAACGTCAACCGCCGGAGCATGTTTCACGACGGAGAGATTCACTCCCTAACGATCCCGCAGCACCTGCGCGGCGATCCGCGCAACCCCGCGCGCGTGTTGCGCTCGCAGTTGCTCGGCGATCACCTCGGCCTCGGACCGGAGATGGGGCAGTCGCTCTTCGCAGACCCGATCTCCGCATTTCAACTTTTCGCCGCCCGAACGTGGTACCAGGGCTCGCACGCGGTGCCGCTTGGTTACGCGCCCTCGCGGCCGCTCGCGTTCTTCGGATCGGCTCCGCCGAGCGTTCCGCTCGGAACGGGCGACAGCATCGGCAGCTTTATCCTCGGCGTCACGATTCCGACGCTGCAAGAGGCCGCAATGCACGACGTGTGGCCGCTCTTGGTCGATCCGACGACGAAGCTCGACCCCTCCGCCGTCACGCAGCCGCCGAAGATCGGCCCGGACTACCCATGATCGCGGCGACGTTCTTCGATATGCTCGGCATCGATCCGAACGCCGCCGACCGCGCGAGCGTCGCTAAGGGCCTATGGCCGCAGGATCTGCTGTCGATGACGCAAGGCATGCATCTGCCGGACGACGATGCGACGCAAGTGCTCGTCAACGCCCTCCAAGCGTCGCTTTCGTTCACGAACGTGCGGCCGGGCGTCGACGCGCAGGCTTTTTTCGATGTCGGCACGCCCGGCCAGATCGCATTCTCCGCCGATATGGCGGTGAGTGGGCCCACGAACCTCACGCCGTTCTATTTCCGCTCGATGCCGGATACGGGCATCCAACTCATGGTGACGGACCCCGTACATCCGGCGAAGGTATATTTCGCGCAGGACGGCCGCGGCCACGATATCATCGTCGATAGTCTACCCGTCAAGATCTTTCTGAAGGAGGGCATCGCGTCGTCGCTGACGGGCGCGACCGTGTCGTCCGGCGATTTCGATGCGAGCAAGATCGATAGCTTCGTTTACACGCTCGCCGACCCGCTGACGCCCGCGGAGATCGACTGTTTCGTTCGCCTGCAGTTGACGCCCGAAGGCGATGTCTTCATCGAACCGACGGTGCCGCTCTCGCTCGGGCCCGTACGCTGGATGGGCCTGCCGGCCACCGCGGTGTACGACATCCAGGTCATCCCGTCGCCGAACCGGCGCGACACGCTCGAGTGGACGCACAACGATATCGGCAGCATCACGACTGATCCGTTGTTACCGCAGGGCGCGATCGGTTGGCGCAGCATCGACGTCGACTTTACGCAGCCGCCGTTCGCCGACATGCTCAAGCGTATCCAGACGGGTGCGGTCAACCTGAGCGGTCTCGAACTCGTGCTCGAAGACGTGGTGATTCCGATTTCCGTGCCGATTCTGCCGCTGCCGTCGCACGGCACGTTCGGATTCCGGCGCAAGATCACGGACCGCACCGACATCGCGCAGGCGTATTCGCTCGCGGGCGCGCCCGTGCAGATACCACTGAACGGCCAAGAGTTGCTACTCGAAGTCGAAGAGTTTTTCTTTCGCACGGGCGATACGAACGCGCTGGATCCCGCCGACCATCCGCAACTGCTCTTCCAATCCGCGCTGATCTTCCAGTCGTCGCCCGGGAACATGCTCGGCCCGACGGTGGGCGTCGACGACGATTGGACGATCACCGCCGGGATGGTTATGGACCCGAGCGTCACGCCCGTGAAGATGACGATCGCGGGTACCACGATCGGCCTCGTCGGCTTCCGTTTCGGCATCTCGATCGGGCGGATGCGGGATAAGGACGTGCCGTTTTCCGACTGCTTCGAACTGCTCGGCGACGTCTTCATTACCGGCAAACCGACAGGCTCCGATACGTCCTCGTTCAAGATGCGATCGCTCACCGGAAAACCGCTGAGCCTCGTGATCAAGGATCTCGGCTACAAACTCGGCCACTTCTCGCTCGACGGCCTCGAGATGCCGAACGGCATGCAGTTGATCTTCGCGCAGAAGTACGCGATCGTGATCACGGAGATGGGCTGGGTCGAGGATACGAACGGTGCGCCGTACTTCTCGTTCAGCGGCGGCATCAACATCGGTTTCGGCGGCGGCAATTCCACGCAGCCGACGAGCGCCGCCGCGAACAACGCGAGCGGCTTCGGGATTCGCGTGATCCGCCTCCGTGGTCGCCTGAACGACGACTCGACGAAGCCGGCCTGGAAAGTCGACGGCCTGTTCTTGAAGGTCAAGAAGGGCGGCCTGGACGTCGAGGGCTTCGGCTACATCAGTAACTACACGGACACGGGCTGGACTGTCGAAGAGATGGGATTCGGCGCGAAGGTCGCGTTCGGCCTCGGCGACTCCGCGTTCTCGATCGCGGCCGAGTACGTCCACGGCAATCGCAGCAACGTCTCCGACGCGACGCAAAACTTCGCGTACACGCTCGGGTCGCTTGAGCTCGACAACCTGCCGATGAACGCGATCTCGCTCTCGCAGATCCGGGCACTCTACGCCTCGAACCTCGCGCCGAACCTCGATTCGCAGTTCCCGGACGGCGAAGGCCTCGCGCTCTACAAGTGGCATCAAGAGCACGACGGCGCGCTCACGGTCCCGGCGAACCGCACGCTCGCCGATTGGATCGCCGAAGACGACGCGCTCTCGCTCGGCATCGGACTCGGTTTCGTCTACACCTGTTGCGGCTGGCTCACGCATCTGAACGCGTTCGTGTTTTACTCGAAGAGCAAAGCCGACGACGGCCTCTTGGTCGCCGTCGAGGCCTTTATGCTCAAGGCCGTCAAGCCGGTCGCCTTCGGCGCGATCGAACTCGACTTCAGCAGCGGCAAGTGGTCCGGCATCATCGGCATCAACTTCAACCTCGTCGACTTCGTGAAGAACAATCCGCCGAGTTGGCTGCAGCACGTCGCGAGCTTCGCGGGCACGCTCTACGTCGGAAACAAGCCGGGGACGTTCGCGCTCGGTCAGCTCGCGGATCAGACCACGTGGCTAACGCTCAAAGTGAACTTCCGCGCGCTCGGTGCGAGCTTCGTGCTGACGGTCGCGGTCTGCGTGCAGATCGTGGACGGCGGCCCAAAAGGCGTCGGGGTCGTGCTCTCGCTCGCCGCGAGCGCGAATTGGGGCATCGGCAAGTTCACGCTCACGGGCTCGTTCGGCTTTATCATCGGGTCGTGGAAAACGGGCTCCGACTCGAGCGGCTACGAGTTCTGGGCCGGCCTCGCGTTCAAGGTCAATTTGTTCTCGGTCTTGAGCATCGGTGCGGAGATCAACCTGAAGGTCACATACCTCGGCAAGAGCCCGTGGTCGCGCGCGATCCACGGCGAACTGAAGATCGACACGCCGTGGTTTCTGCCCGACGTGACGTTCACGATCGACAAAACGTCGAACGAGTCCCTTCCGTTCGACATGCCGCTCGTGACGCAGGCGCTCGCGAGTTCCTCCGCACTCGACCCGACGTCGCAATCGTCGGCGGCGAGCCTCGTGCCCGGCCTCTCGGGAGCACTCGGCGACGCGACGTTCCTCTATTCGTTCGATCAGTTGAACGGCGTGCAGGGCACGCGCTTCGCGGATACGCATTTGCGCACGGACCTGACGCCGGTCTCGATCGACTCCACGATCGTGCTGACGTTCTCGTCGCCCGTGTCGAACGACGCGCTCGTCGGTGGCTCCACGGAGACGGTCGGCCCGGACGCGGGCACGCAAACGGTTCAGGACTTGACGATCCGCTACGGCCTCAAGTCGATCGCGGTCCGGCGCGCGCCGCGCTTCGGCCCGACTGCGGGCGTCTGGACCGACTTCCTCACGGACGCGCAAACGACGCTGACGGCCGGCGGCGTCGCTCCGGAAACGCTGACATTCGCGTGGGATGTCGATTCGCGAGCCGACGGCTCGCTCTCGCCGGTGCGCCTGTTGATGAACAGCGCCGCGCCGTACTCGTTCACCACGCAGAGCCTCCAAAACGACGAAGAGGCGACGCGCAACGACCCCGACTTCCCGTGCTGCACGGGCAGCGACACGAAGAACGCGATCCCGCGGCCGCACGCGCTCATGTTCGCCTCGATTCCGCTCGGCGCGCGGACGCCGCGCAGCCAAGCCTTCGACGGCGTCGGCGGCGCGCTGTGGGGATGGACCACGCCGCTCACGCCCGTCATCGCGCCGGGCGATCCGGCGTTCGCGGGCGGCCAGGTCGCGCGGTTCGCGCCGCGCGTCTCGACGATGATAGGCAGCGTCGACCTTGCGGACCCTGCGAGCGGCGCCCAACTCGAACTCGCGTGGGCTCCGCTGTCGGGCACGCTCTTTTTCGAAGCGTTCGACGGCACGACGCTCGTCGCGCAGCAGTCGGTCGATCTGCAAGCCGCCGGCAGCACGACGCTCGGCTTGAACCCACCCGCGACCGACGAGCGCGGCTTCTCGCGACTGCAGATTCGATACGCGGCGCCGTCGGTCACGAGCCACGTGACGAGCGATTCGGCATTCGAAGGGAGTGCCGGCATCGGCATCTATCGCATCACCTACGTCACGCTGCACGACGCGCAACGCTACGTCGGCATCCTCGCGCGGTGTAAGAACGGCGGTCTCGTCGGTTCGCCCGGTTCCGATGCATCCGGCAAACTGGCATTTCTCCCCAACTACGACTACGAAGTCGTGCTCACGACGGCGATCGCCGTCACCTCGAAAGACCAGGGTACGCGCACGCTCGCGCTCTCGGAAGCCGCCTACGTGCGAATGAAAGGTCTCCCGGGCCTTAATTCGTGCGCGAACGTCGGCGACGACATCCGTCTCCACGTCGCTTCGACGTATCCGCTGCAACGCACGATCCCGCTCTATCGCACCGAGCCGTGCGTGCTCGCCTTCGACAATTCGCTTTCGTCGGTGTTACCGATCGATCGCACCCCGCCGGCTGGAAGTCCGCCCGAGAAGGCGCAGATGTTTCCGCTGCAACTCAATGTCGATCGCGTGACGTCGCTCGACGGCATGAAGCGTTTGACGGTTCCGAGCAATGATTGGATCTCGGCCCATCGCGCGAATCCGCTCCCGCCGCCGTATGCGCTCGGCAGCGTCTTTACGCGCGGCGCGGTCCGCCATGCGCCCGTGACCGATCCGATGGTACTGCGCTTCCAGAGCGTTATCTCGGCAGTGCCGGTGTGCGGAACGCAAACGCCGGATCACGCGAGTCAAGTCTTGCTGCACGAACCGCTCGACGCGACGGCGACCGCCAACCCGTGGGAAGCGATGACGGGCTACCGCGCGACGGCGCGTCAACAAAATGGTCCGTTCACCGACTGCTGGGGATTCGACACGCTCGATCTCGGCGCGTTCATCCGTCAGGCTGACGGCGGCGCGCCGGTCACGTCGTGGTCGGTGGACGCGAACGCAAACCTCGTCGCGCCCGCGGTGGCCCCCTCGGGCCGTTCGTACGCCGCGTGCGGCGATCTCGATTGGGATCATCTCGAAGCGCGCACGCAAATCGACATGCGAACGGCGACCGCCGCCGGCATCGCGGTCGGCGTCGGGGACGGAACGCCCGTCCCGCAAGCGGTGCTCGCGACAATCGAAGCGGACGGTGCATCGTTCGCGCTCGTGTTGCGCCTGCGGAGTGCGGCGGGCGAATCGGAACTCGGCCGTGCGGTGCTCGCGGCGCCTGGGCCGTACACGCTGATCGTGACGGCGTACGACGACACGGTGCGCGCGACGGTCGGCGAGATCGTCGTGGAGGCACCGCGCAATGCCGTGCGCGAGGGCCGCGTTGCGCTCGTCGCCATCGGCCCGGCGGCGTTCGCCGGCATCTCGGTCGACGCGCTCGACATCTACGCGTTCGATTTCGTCACGAGTGCGTACGCGTCGTTCGACGAGCACCTCGGCACGTTCGACGGCACGGTGCGCGCGATGCAACTCGGCGCGTTCGGTGGGACGCCCGTCGCGGTCGCGACCGTCCTCGGACCACAAGTGGCGGTGATTCCCACGCTCATGACACCGTCGGCGGATCCGCAGGCGCGGCAACGCTCGTTCGATGCGATCGTGTCGACGCTCGGCATCGGCTTGCAGAAGACGGTCACTGCCGTGACGGTGTCGCGCCTGATCGACGCATCGGGGCCGATCGGGCTGCTGCTGGAATCGCCAGAGCAGATTTCACTCGTCAACGATGTAACGCTCACGCTCACGGGTCTCGTGCGCCAATGGATTCCCGGTCCGGTCATCGATCCGGGCGGCCCGGTCGCCCCGATCGATCCGATCGGCCCGGCGAAAGGAAGCACGGGAACAACGAAGGCCGCCGCACCGACTACGGTGACCGCGACGACCGTCGCCGCGACCGCGCTCGCGACGCTCGTCAAGCCGGACACGACGACGGCGGCACTCGAAGCGTTACTCTCGGAGCTCGCGTTCGCGAACGGCCGCGTCAGCGTGCGAAGCACCACCGCGTTCGCCGCGGACGATCGCATCATCCGGATCGTCTCGGGCACGGCCGGAAACGTGCTCGAGATCTACCACGCTCCGGTCGCCGCGGTCATCGGCCCGATCAAAGGCCTCGCGACGGGAACGCTCATCGAATCGCTCTCCGTCGCGCAAGCGAAACAACAACCCGATCTCGCAAAGGTTGCGGATCTCCCGCTCGGCGCGGTGGCCGTTCTCCAGGCGCTCCCGAACGCACCGATCGTCTGGGGCCGCTGGGGCGAAGCCGACGGCCCGATCCCGTTCATCACGCTCTCGAACGGCGCCGAAACCGCGATCCTCATTTTCGCTGAGCTCGGTTCCACGTTACCCGCGGGCACGTCGATGCTGCACGCCGTCCTCGAGCGCGACCGCTGGAGCGCAACGACGCTCGCCGACCCCGAACAACACTACCGAGACGAGCATACGCTGACGCTTCAGTGGTAGCCAACGCTTCTATTGGTGCCGAAGCGCCCCAGACCAGTCGAGCAACAACAGCGCGGGACGTTTTCCCCGCTGTCCCGAGGAGGCGAGGAGCACGCCCGCAGTCGGAGAAGGCCGCGCGATGACGACGACGCTCGGAGCCCTCACCGGAAACGAGCGGCGGGTCGAAGGCCGCCAGAAGGTCAACGGTGAGGCGCAGTACTCGGCGGACATGCGCAGGGCCGGGATGCTGTGGGCGGCGTTCGTGATCTCACCGCACGCACACGCCCGTGTCGTACGCATCGACACCGCGGCCGCCAAAGCGCTGCCCGGTGTGCACGCGGTGCTGACTGCGGCGGACATCGGCGAGGTCCGGTTCGGATCGGTGCTGGCCGACTGGCCGGTGCTGGCGTCGGAACGGGTGCGCTTGGTCGGCGACTACGTTGCCGCCGTGGCGGCCGAAACGCGCGAACAGGCCGAGGCAGCCGCGACGGCCGTCGATGTCGTCTATGAGGAGCTACCTCCGATCCTCGACACCGCGGAAGCGATCCGGCACGGCGCGCCGCTCGTCCACGAGAACGACGCGCAGTACGCCTTCACCGCCGGCACGCGAGCGCCGCGGCCGCACCCCAACCTGCAAGGCTACGATCTCGTTGTGAAGGGCGACCCCGACACCGCCTTTGCCACCGCCGAGCACGTCTTCGAGCATACCTACCGCACGCCGCGTTACCATCCCGGTTACATCGAGCCGCGCGCGGCGATGGTCTGGATCGACGGGAGCGGCGCGGTGCACGTCGTGTGTCCCAGTAAGGCCCCCTATTCGCACCGCGACATGATTGCGCGCACAATCGGATTGCCGAAGGACAAAGTCATCGTCGAGCCGAGCTTCATCGGCGGCGATTTTGGACCCAAGGGCACGATGGTCGACGACTTGCCGCTCTACTACCTCGCCCGTGCCACCGGCCGCGCCGTCAAGTACGTCCGCACGTACAATGAAGACCTGCGTTCGGGCACGGTTCGCCACGCCTCAACCGTTCACGTCCGGCTCGGACTGACGGCTAGCGGAAAAATAGCGGCCCTCGATCTGCGCGTGATCTACGACGGCGGCGCGTACGCGGCGGTGAAGTCGCTGCCGTGGCTGCTTCCCGGACGCGCACCGAAATTGCCCTATGCGATCCCCCACGCGCGCGTCGAACGCATGGCCGTTTACACGAACACGATTCCGACCGGCGCCGTTCGCGCTCCGGGCGACGTGCAGATCTTCTTTGCGGTGGAGTCGGCCATGGATACGATCGCCGCGGAACTGCGGCTCGACCCATTCGAGCTGCGGCTGCGCAACGCAGCGGTTCCCGGCGACACGGACCTCGAGGGAGGGTCGATCGCGCGCCCGCGCCCGCGCGAGGTGCTCATGACGCTGCGCGAAGCGATGAGGTGGGATCGGCCGCCCATTCCTGGGCGCGGCCGCGGCATCGCGCTGACCGCTCGACATATCGCCGGCGGCAAATCGAGCCTTGTCGCAACCGCGCATCCCGACGGTCGCATCGAGGTCGAGACCGGGGCCGTGGAGCCAGGGACCGGTGCGTTCACCGTCATCAGCCGCATCCTCGCCAACGAGTTGGGCATCGATCCGGCGCGCATCACCGTATCGCGCGGCGATACGAACAGCGCGCCGCACGATCCCGGCAGCGGGGGCAGCAAAGGGACCGTTATTCTGGGACATGCCGCGCTCGACGCCGCGCAGAAGCTGCGCGCGGCGCTGGCCGAGCATCCCACAGATCCGGTGCGCGTCGTCGGGGAGACGCCGCAGCTCGGGAAGCCAGGCGATCCGGCGTGGCTCAACTACTGCGGCTACGGTGTCGAACTTTCGGTCGACGCGGAGACCGGAGCCGTCCACATCTACGATGTCGCAATGGTCGTCGACGTCGGCGCGATCATCAACCCGATCGGGCACCGGGGACAGCTCGAAGGCGCGTTCTCGATGGGGCTCGGCCACGCGCTCACCGAGGAACTCTATCTCGAGGGAGGTCGCATCACGAACCCGACGCTCGCTGAGTACAAGCTCCCGTGCCAACGCGATATGCCGCCGTTGCGAATCGTCGAGCTCTCAGCCGACGGCGGACCCGGGCCCTTCGGGGCGAAGGCCGGCGGCGAGTTCAACGTCGCCGGTGTCGCTCCGGCGATCGGAAACGCGATCGCCGCCGCCTGCGGCGTCCGGCTCGACGCGATGTCGTTCACGGCGGAGCGCATCTACAAGGCATTGCACGACGGCCGCTCACGAACGCCGGCGTAAACAGCCCGGTTTCGCCTCCTGGCGAGGCTGTTGCTGTAATCTTTAGCACGATGCCAACCGATATCAGGCACCTCCCGGAAAACGTGCCCTTGTAAGAGAAATCGCGGTAATCGGGAAGCCGATCACCGCGATCTTGTTTACGGCCTTACGCCGAGATGCATCTTAAGAAATGTTGCGTCTACTTTGAATAACGCGCGTTACACTGGGAAGGTGGGTGTATTCCCAATGGGGTGTATTCCTCGATGAGGTCATTGAGCGGAAGAGGCGGCTGAATGCGCACCGCTCTCCCAGGCTGCTAGGCGACGGCGAAGTTCCGTCACTTCAAGGGTCGCGTAAGCGGCTGTCACCGCATCAACTGCGGTTCGAACTAAGTCGAGTTCTTCCGGATCGAGCAGGCTTCCATCACGGTGGCGCCCGTAGGCTATGAAACCGAGCAGCTCGTTTTGCCAGCGAAGAGGAACAACATATGCCGGCGCTGCTTCACCCGTTGGAATGGACGGATGTTCCCAAAGCGTATCGTGCACCGCAATCGTCTTTGCTCCCGCGAGCAATGCATGCACGATGTGATCGTCAGCGTTCAATGTAGAAACACCGTTCTCTGGCCATCCCATTGAACGCACGCAAGTGTAAGACTCTTCTGCGGATGAAAACAGTGCCGAAGAGGTGAGATGCAAGTCGCTCGCTACATCCTCGACAAGTGCCGTGTCGAGTCGATCGCGGGATGTTACGAACGGAACGGACGCAATGAGTTGCTGCAGTCGCTGCTCCGCCGCATATCGCTGCCGGAAGACGAAGCGTTCAATCGTGGCCTCCATTCGCCGGTACATGACGTTAAGGCCGAAACCGAAGACAACTGTTACGGCAACCTCGAGTGCCGACGTCAGGCCTGAATGCGCGAGAAGATGTTCGGCAATCCACCGCGTGATCCCGACGAGTCCAATGAGAATTGCCGTCAACATGCCTGCAACAAGGCTCTTGTTAATTGCAAAGCGGACGTCAACAACGCTTTCCCGCCAAACGGCATAAAGAATCCCGAACCACGTTAACGAATTGACGGTGACAAGCCCGTAGACGACCCCCATATTTGGACCGGACGGAACCGCGTAGCCGGCATTGAACGCGATATCGGAAGCGATGCCAGCACCGAGATCGATGGTCACTGCGACCATGAGCCACGCGAGCCGCCGGCGATCGCGAGGAGTCGCCTTCGAATAGGAAATAGCGAAGATAACGAGTGCGACGCCGAACGAGATGTACACGCTCCAATCAAGGAACCGTTGCGGCAAGATGACGAGAAGCGCAACGATCGTTCCGACGATGAATGCTGCCGTGGCCCGCGTGACGGACCACGAACGCTGCCGGAACACGATCGCGAAAAGTGCGAGAAACCACGTCGCCCATGTGTACCCGACTAGGAGGAGGGTTGACGCCAACACCGTCAGCGTGCCGAACGGAAGAACGCGGCCCCAAAAGTGGACCACGCTCGGCACATCAATAAGGCTGGCCGATGCGGCAAAGAGCAAGATGCTTGGCCACCCCGGTTGTTTCAGGGCGAATAGAATCGTTGCGATGAGCGCTGCCACGCTGGTGAGCATCATCAGGCTGTGGAGGACATCGGTTGTGGAAGTCCACGTATCGTCGGGGCTCGTTATTACGCTTACTTCGTGCAAGGCGCCGGCACGCTCGAACAGGACAGTCACCGTCGTGCCCGGCGTGAATGTCGCGTGATCTGGATTCATGCGTCGGATGACGTCGCCGACTCGGATGCCGGTTTGTGCCGCGCTTGATCCGGCAAGAACGTCGTAAACGCGAGTCCCAAAAACCTCGAAGCCCGTCGTACCTGAACCTTGCCATGGGAGTGCTAAGGCCGGCAGCGTCAGACCCAGCAACAAAGCGCCCGCAATCGTCACGAATACGCGCGCAACGACGTGCGCGAATGGGGCAACCCAAAGCGTTGATTGGTGGGAGCGACTCATGAACGTTCAGTCTGCATTTGACATCGAGAGCAGAACGTCTGTGTCCATCTGACGGAACGTTCTAAATGAGAACGACCAGGGCGATTCAGTTGCCGCCCTGGTCGTGATATCTCATCGAATAATTCGTATTACTACGGACAGCCGCTTGTAGATCCACAGGTCCATAATACGAAAACGTATTCCGATGTCATTTATACGGCAATTCGAGGCAAATCGCGTCGGAATACTGCAAATGAGCTTCAGACGATGAGGTGCCATTCTCGGCGGGGAAGCTGATAGCGTCCACGCTCGCGGCGGTCAAGCTGAGGATAACGGTGAGAAGCTTCATCCTTCAGAGCGTTATCCCGGCGACGGCTTGCTGAAGCGTTTTTGCACTGTGCTCCAGGCCTTGCCGTTCATCGCCTGTCATTTCGGGTTCAATCACCTGACTGAGGCCCGCGCGGCCGAGGACGCTCGGCAAGGATAGTGTGACGCCGTACGCCGGCTGATACGAGCCGACTGGAATCACGGCACGTTCATCACGTAATACGATCTCGGCGATTCGGGCCGAAGCCATTCCGATCCCATACTGACTGGCACCGATGCCTTCGATGACCGTAATATTGGCATAGCGAACGTCGCGTTCGACCTCTGCTTGCACCTGCTCGCGCGATTGGCCGTTCGCAGAGAGCAGGTCGAGGGCCGGCCTGCCTCCGACGCGCGCGGAAGACCACAGAAACACTTCCGAGGTACCGTGTTCGCCGACGACTAGCGCATCGACGTTTGCCGCACTTACGTTCAGGCGCCGCGCGAGTTGAAAGCGGAAACGCAAGCTGTCCAGAAATGTTCCCGTACTGAGCACGTTCACATGTCCCAGCATGCGAACGATATCGGCGAGCGGATCCGGCGGATCCGTCACCACGAGGATCAGGGCTTCGGGGACCGCAGTCCGGACCCGCGGAACGATATCGTGATAAATCTCGGCGTTGGTTTTGAGCAATTTGAGTCGCCCCGCCGGATCGTTGCGATCGGTGGCGCCGCCGGCCTTTTCGTTCACGCCGGCCGTAATCATCACGAGTGCTGCTCCTGCGAGATCGGAGTAGTCACCCGCGTGCAACGTTACGGGCGCTGACAATACGGCACCGTATTGTGCATCGGTGACGACACCTAATGCCCGCTTCGGCATTCGGTCCAAGACGACGATTTCGCGTGCGCAACCGAGCGCGATGAGCGAGAGTAGACATGCGGACCCCACCGCACCCGCCCCGATAATCCCAACCTTCGCGTGCATTTAAATGACCCTCCTCGTGCGCGCTTTGCCGCGGAGATAATATTGCCAGTCTACTCCTTCGGCAACGGAGGGGCGAGGCGCTTGAGAATCCTGATGAGGTGATCGCGATCGGCTTCGGAGAGGTTTGCCAGCAGGCGTTCTTGCGCGCGGACGATTGACGAGTGGCCGTCACGAAGCAGCCGTCTGCCGGCGGCAGTTGCGCGTAACACCGTGCGCCGCCGATCTTCGGGGTCGGTGGAAGCTTCGATGAGGCCCTTCTGCGTAAGGTTTTTGACCGAAAGATGTGCGTTAGCGCGATCCATCCCAACGAGTCGCGCCGTCTTCGCCACATTGACGTCCGGTGCGCTCGCGATCGCCATGAGCATCCCATATTGCGTGTTCGTGATGTCCAATCGATGGCCGACTTCGTCGTCGAAAATGGCCACTCCGACGCGGTAGGCTCGCCTCAGCAAGAACGCCGGACGCACGTGCAATGGGAGTCGTGATTGCCCGCACATAGTCTCTTATGATAGACTAGTCATGTGAATGAGACTATCGGTCTAGCGGATGCTAAGGCGCACCTTTCGGAACTGATCGACCGTGTCGAAGCCGGCGAAACGGTCATCATCGCGCGAAACGGGCTTCCGGTAGCGGAGGTGCGCCCCGTGCGTCACGTCTCACCCGAAGATGCGGTGAAGAAGATACGCGCTATCGCAAAGCGCGTGTCCAAGCGGAATCTTGGGAAGGCGTCGTGGCCCCATGACGGGCGCAGTCTTCGCGACGTAGCGCACGAAGGGCACCGTTTCTGACATGTCGCTGGTTCTCGACGTGTCGATCGCTGCGAGATGGTTCTTGCGCGACGAACGGGATGACGGTGCTGCAGCGCTATTGGCGCGCGTTGCAGAGGATGGAGCGTATGTGCCGGCGCTATTTCGCTGGGAAATTCAGAGCGTCTTGCTCGGAGCCGAACGTGCGAGCCGGATCGACCCGGACGACGTCGACGCCGCGCTAGACGCTCTTCGCGATCTCCCGATCATCGTCGAGTCACCCGGCGAACGAGTCTTTTCCGGGTCGGAGTTGCATCTTGCCCGGCACTATGACCTGACTCCGTATGACGCAGCATATCTAGCGCTGGCCGCCAGCCGACGTCTACCGCTCGCGACGCTGGATGCCGCTCTTGTGCATGCCGCGTCCGATCTTGGGGTAGTCGTAATGCCGTTCGCTGATCGATAAGCGCGGATGTTAGCCGGTTCGTATCCCGAAAGCGCGCTGTTCAGCGTTGAGTTGCTCATCCAAAATGCGGAAACGGGCCTCTCGCCAGGCGACCCGCTCTCATGGGGCACGTTGCGCTTGGTCATGGCTGGCGTCGAAATCCGGAACGACGCGGCCAATTTGACGTCGACCGCGTTCTGTTTGCTGCGGACTACGCGAGGCGACTTCGCGGGTCCGATTGGCGGCGTATCCGATACAAACCCGCTGATCCATCACTGCGGTCTCTTGCCCGAGATGGGATGCCCGATCGGCGCGTCCTGGCGTGTCCGGCACCTCGACGGCGCGGTGCACATCGATCTTGCCGTACGCGCGAGTGAGATCGGTGCGGACGAGGCGATCGCCGAACTCGCAACACCGTTCATTATCGAGCGGTCCGTCTACGCAGATCAGATTCACGAATTTGCTATTGCCGTGCGCGACGGCCTCAGTCGTGAACCAAGCCGTTACGTGGCGACGCCTGATTCCAGCCTCGCGCCGCTCTTCGACGCATTCTGGGCCGAGTATGCAATGCTGCTTTCGAGCCGCGAACTCATCGCCACGGAGTTGACGGCGCCGCTGATTGAAGACGCATTTGCATCGTCGGGTGAGCCGGTTATCGAAGCCGTTGCAGGGCTGTTTTTGATCGATGTCTGCGATCCGGAGCAGAGCGCGGCGCTCGTGAGCCGCGCGGAGTGCGCGTCGTGGAATGGCGCAACCATCAACGCCGACCGGAGTATCGATCGAGCGATCCGCGATGCCGAGGTGCTCGATGAACGTGCGAATGCCGCCCTGACCGAAGAGATCCGCGAGTTGCTCTTCATTGCTACGCGCGGCGTCGCGGCGGAACTCGTGCCGGGGGCAGTCCTCGCGGAGGTGCAACTCGTCCGCTATCGCCCCGGCGGTCACTATCTCGATCATCGCGACACGCCGGCAATCGGGGCTACGCCGCGCGTCCTCTCGCTCGTCTGGTTTTTGAACGATGGCTTCACCGGCGGAGAAACGCGCTTCGTGAATCCCGACATTATCGTTTCCCCGGTCAGCGGCGTCGCGATCGCGTTCTCACCAGTCCTCATGCACCGCGCCGAACCGGTCGCAACGGGCGTTAAGTACGCGGTGGTAGCTTGGTACCACGAGATTCCGGCCACGCACACGCGTTAGCTAGGCCGCAAAGGTGCGTCCAGAGCCTTTCATGGCTTTAAAAAGAAAAGGTCGCACGAGTGCACGTGCGGCCTTTTCAAAACGGGCTATACTGGTAAGGTGGGTGTATTCCAACTGCGGTGTACTCCTCTGGTCGCGTTACGATACTACTGACTCAAGCTATTTCCCGGCGTTATACTGGTAAGGTGGGTGTATTCCAACTGAGGTGTATTCCTCAATGAGGTCAGTGAGCGGCGCGGAAAGGTATCGTGGATGCTAAACCCGGGCTGCCCATCGACAGCCTCGCCTCAACCGTTTCTCTCTCGGTACGAAGAACAAGACGCTGCAATACAACGCCGACGGCTCACTCACGCTCTATGCGGGCGGAAAGTCGCCCGGCAAGGACAAGGAATCTAACTGGTTGCCGGCACCGGCGGGGACATTCTCGCTATAATGGACAAGCAGACGGTGGCCGACGCCTACGTCTATTTGCTCGGTCGTGCGATCGTGATTCGTCAGGAGCAGACGGACCTCGACGTCGCCTACGTTGAAGCGTGGATTCCCGTGGACGACAAGACTCCGGTGCTGCTCGAAGTACCGGAGGTGAAGGAGCGCTACTACACCGCGCAGATCCTCGACGAGGAGATACTATCGCCCATGGTAGCGGGCACATTTATCGGCTACTGGACCCGACGCCGAGTCGATCGACAATCGCGCTTGCAGCCATAGCGTCGGGAAAGATTTCCGTCCAGTTCGGAAACGCGACGGTCGTGGTGATGCCGATGCTACCGCGCTCGTAACGGCTCGATAACACTTGAAATAAGAGGTCTGTGGCCTCACGTTCGAACGGAATATATCCGAGCTCATCGATGATGAGGAAATTGTATCGCTCGATGGCTTTGAGACGCAGATCGAGGCGATCATCGCGCTTCGCTGCAATGAGTGACATGAGCAGGTCGGCTGCCGTTGTAAAAAGCACGCGCTATCCATTCGTGAACGCCGTTACGCCGATTGCGGTCAAAAGATGCGTTTTGCCAAACGCCCGTTGTTCCGCAATACGTGCTCTTCGACTATCAACTCCACGACAGGCGGGTGACGCCCGGGGTGGGTTTCATCGCTGACTACACGCTTTACGAGTCGCAGAAGTGCGCCGATGTGCTCGCTCAGAGGGCAGTTTTCAGCTTCCTCCGCGAGTGCGACGATCTTGAAGGTCTATTCGAGGAACAATTGGCGGCACAACCAGCATGGCGGATAGAGAGCGGGTCACCTTCGCGCTGATCGAGCGATACGGCGAGTCTGTGAATTGTAACCGCTGGGGCCGGATACTCGTCCGCGCAGGGGCCGCTATCGGCCCACTACTTAACCCGGACGGTACCTTGTTCCAATACAGCGCGCCAGCAGCGGTGGAAAGGGGGGCTGTGGGTCTCCTGTTCCTGTGGAGCCGAAGCCGCTCGACATCCGCACGACGATCTGGCACTGGTGCGCTAGATGAGCGGCGCGACCTCGTCGGTAAACCGGCCGCCGTCCTGAATGCGATCCCAACCGCACCGAGCGGCATGGTTAGCCTGACGCGGAAAGCGCGCCGTGCGGACTAGCGCGTCGGCGTCGATGAGATGAACCGCGAGGGCGCGGCGCGACTTGCCGGCGGCGTGGTTGCGAGCGGCGCCGTGTAGCGTCTCGTAATGGTGCACGGCGGCGTCACCTAGGCGAAGTGGCGAGGAACTCACGCGGTAGCGGAGCGGAATACACGCCGTTTGGAGCGGGCGCAGTGGTCGCGTATCCGTCACGAGATGGGAACCCGTAGCGTACCGTAGCGGACTCATCGTCAGTGGCGTGTCCTGTAAGGGGATCCAAATCGTCAACGCCCCGGCTCCGGAAAACGACCAGAACTCCGAATCGCGATGCCACGGCGTATCCCGTTTGTCGGGTACCTCGTGCAGGACGTCTTGCATGAAGCGGATGCGCCGGCACCCCAGCAGTTCCGCCGCCAGCTCACCGAGGCGCGGATCCGTGACGAACGTGGAGACGTACGCTGAGTTCCGCGAGAGGAACACATTATGTGAAAACGAGTCGTCGTCGGCGCCGTCCGCCCGGTTTTCGCGTGCCCGAAAGAGCGCGTCGGCGAGCCTGGCGATTTCATCGGTCTCGTAAAAGGCGTCTAGCCGCACGTGACCCGCGCTTTGAAAAGTTCGGACAACACCACCAAGATCGGACCGTACATATTCGCTCACGACTCTCGCACCCCGTTTCGCTCGGCACATGCCGATGCCTGAACGATAGAGGCGGGCGCCGCTGTCGTCAAGGGACCAACAACCCAAGAGCGGACGAACCGGCGCGCAGCCGCCGGCAATTCGCCAGGCAGCAACGTACTGAGCAGCGCCAAAACGAACGAAGCCATTGCCCCGGTCACGACTCCCGGCGTCACGCGATAGCGAAGCGCATCTCGATAGTCTCGCGCAGCCTCGCGGAAATCTCCGGAACGGAATCGCAGCGACCCCGCCTGCGCCAGCCATACGGGAAGACGGCTGCGAAAAACCTCGAACGCGCCGGCTGGATACCGGCCGGGATGCTTTTCGATGCGCGCCGCGATATCGGCATACGCGCGATACGAACCCGCGACATCTTCCGTCAGCCGTGGCGAGTGCATGCGCCGTGCGTAGACCAGCGGCATCTCGACCACGCTCGCCGTCGTTGCAACCGCAAGCCGCAGGAACAGTTCCCAGTCCTCAGCAGTTCGGAGATCGGTATCGAATATACCGATCGAAAGCAGCAGGTCGCGCCGGACGATCATCGTCTCGACCGAGGTGAACAGACCTTGAACGAGTGCTCTTCCAAATGAGTTCGGCTCGCACGAAAATGAAGCGGAACCGATGCATTGTCGCACGACGTCGGCATAGTGTGCTTCCCTCTGTAGCTTTGTCGTGCCCATCGTTTCGCCCGTGGCGTCGTCGAAGTAGCTAAAGTCCGAAAAGACCATTCCTGTTTCGTGACAGGCTTCCAACGCTTCCCACTGCACATCGAGTTTATTCGCTGCCCACAAATCGTCTGAGTCGAGAAACGCGATCCATGGACTCCTCGCAATGCGCACGCCGGCGTTGCGCGCGGCCGAGACGCCGGCATTCGACTGCCGCAGAACGTTTGCGCCAAATGACTCTGCCACGGCGGCAGTGTCATCTGTCGACCCATCGTCGACGACGATAATCTCGGAGGGCGCGCGCGTCTGGGCAAGAACGCTTTCGAGGGCCGAGGCGACATGCCGTGCGCGATTGTATGCCGGAATGACGACGGCGATGGGAAGCGTGGGACGCGATTCAGCGTGCTTCAACAATGGCGCTATAACCTTGGCGTGCCCGGGAGGTAGCAAGGAGGAACGGCAGTCGGGAGACGGGCGCCGAGTTCATCGTGGCGGCGATTCGTCGTCTCGGAACTGACACATGGAAGCGGATCACGATGGAGATATAACAGCTCCCATGCCTAGACGATACCTGACCATCACCACGGCGTACGTGAGACGAAAGTCCCTGCACCATAGGCACTCGTACAATCTTGAACTTTGACTTCCGAAAGCGTCGGTGACGAAACACCTCCGCACGTACAACCGCACGGTGTTTGAACGTGAGTGGGTCGATGAAATGAAGCGGGTCCAGAATCGCTTCGTAAGTGTTCTGCAGTTGCGTCAAGATTTTCGGGGATCCTCATCAGATGCAAGAGTCTTGCATCTGGTACGGCTGCCCTCTCAGTCGGCTGTTGCCTGCAAAGAGAAAACGGTCAGCCGAGGAATATCGGCCGACCGTTCTTTAGGGCTGTCTTGTGCTTAGTTATGCGTTAATGTTTATTGCATCCAATAGAATAATACGCATTACTACGAACAGCCGCTTGTAGATCCACACGAGTCGCACTTGAGGCACGTGCCGTTGCGGACGAGGGCGAACTGGCCGCACGTTCCGCACGCATCGCCGCTGTAGCCCTTCGCTAACGCTTCGCGCACGCGTTCGGTGATCGGTTGCACCGAGCCGCGCTGCATCGGAGCGGGAGAAGAAGCTGCAGCGACGCCGGCCATGACCGGAGTGGGCACGGGTGCCTGCACGGGCGCCGGTTTGGGCAGCGCAGCTGCAACGGACGGACGGGTCGGTTGGACCGTGCGGTAGGTGGTGCCGCCATCTTCCTCGCCGGTGTATTCCGGATCGGGTCCCATCGCGTCGATCTGTTGCGACGGCTGCACTTGCGCGAGATCGTAGCGGCCGAGATAGCTCACGGCGAGTTCGCGGAAGATGTAGTCGAGGATCGACGTCGCCATCTTGATGTTCTCGTGACCTTGCACCGGGCCGTTGGGCTCGAAGCGCGTGAACGTGAACGCGTCCACGTATTCTTCGAGCGGAACACCGTGCTGTAAGCCGAGCGACACCGCGATCGCGAAGTTGTTCATCAAGGAGCGGAACGCCGCGCCTTCTTTGTGCATGTCGACGAAGATTTCGCCGATCGTGCCGTCGTCGTACTCGCCGGTGCGCACGTAGACTTTGTGTCCGCCGACGACCGCTTTCTGCGTGTAGCCGCCGCGGCGATCCGGCATGCGGCGGCGCTTGGCGATGTAGCGATAGACAATCTTCTCGGCGATCTGCACCGGAGTGGTGTAGGCCGCGGTCGGCATGTCGGCTTCCTCGTCGGGCGAACCGATGTCGTTAGAGGCGGCCAACGGCTGCGAGAGCTTCGAGCCGTCGCGATAGAGCGCGACCGCTTTGGTCATGCGCTCCCACGAGTAGCGGTAGGCTTCTTTGACGTCGCTGATCGTCGCGCTTTGCGGCAGGTTGATCGTCTTCGAGATCGCGCCGCTGATGAACGGCTGGGCCGCGGCCATCATGTCGACATGCGCCAGCGGGCGAATGTAGCGTGAACCGTGCTTGCCGCACGGCGTCGCGCAATCGAAGATCGAGAGATGCTCGTCCTTGAGGAACGGCGCCCCTTCGAGCGTCATCCGGCCGCAGATCACATCCGAGGCTTCGTCGATCTGCTGCCCGGTGAAGCCGAGCACGTCGCGCAGGATCGAAATATTCCAGTCGGCGAGTTGCTCCGGCGTCATGCCGAGTTTGGTCGTGCAGAACTCATCGCCCAGCACGAAGTGGTTGAAGACGAAACCGATCTCGAAGGCGCCGAGCAGCTGCGATTCGATCTTCGCGAGCGTTTCGTCGTCGAAGCCCTTGGCCTTGAGCGTCGCGCGGTTGATGTGCGGCGCGCCCTCGAGCGTGTTCGTGCCCTTGGCGAAGGTCTCGATCGCGGCGATCTGCTCGTTGCTGTAGCCCAGTCGGCGCAGGGCCGGTTCGACGGACTGATTGACGATCTTGAAGTAGCCGCCGCCGGCGAGCTTCTTGAATTTGACCAATGCGAAGTCCGGCTCGATGCCGGTCGTATCGCAGTCCATCACGAGGCCGATCGTGCCGGTCGGCGCGATGCACGTGACTTGTGCGTTGCGATAGCCCGCGACCTCACCGATTGCCAGCGCGTTGTCCCACATAACGCGTGCCAGGGCCCACGTCTCCTGCGTGAACAACGACGGCGCGTGCGTCACCGGCGTGACGGTCAGTCCTTCGTATTCGGCTTTCGGCGCGGCATAGGCGGCGCGGCGATGATTGCGCAAGACACGCTCCATCGACTCAGCGTTATTCGCATAGCGCGCGAACGCACCGAGATCGCGCGCCATCTCGGCAGAGGTCTTGTACGCCGTGGCGGTCATGAGCGACGAGATGGCCGCGCACCAGCCGAACGCTTCTTCCGAATCGTACGGCAAGCCGATGCGCATCAGCATCGTGCCCATGTTGGCATAGCCGAGGCCGAGCGTGCGGTAGTCGTAGGATTTCTGCGCGATGACGGCCGACGGGAATTGCGCCATGGTGACGCTGATCTCGAGCGTCGTCGTCCACACGCGGCAGGCGTCAGCGAAGCGCTTGGCTTCGAAGTGGCCGGACGCATCGAGAAAGTTCACGAGGTTGAGCGAGGCGAGGTTGCACGCCGTGTCGTCTAAGAAGATGTATTCGCTGCACGGATTACTGCCATTGATGCGGCCGTCGCTCGGGCACGTGTGCCATTCATTGATCGTCGTATCGAACTGCAAACCCGGATCGGCGACTTGCCATGCGGCGAGCGCGATCTGTTCCCAAAGATCCGCCGTCGGGATGGATTTTGCGACGCGGCCGTCGGTGCGGCGCGTCGTGTCCCAATTCTGACCGGCATCGAGGCGCGCGAAAAATTCGTTCGGGATGCGCACGGAGTTGTTCGAGTTCTGACCCGATACTGTGCCGTAGGCCTTCGAATCCCAATTCGTGTCGTAGGTCTCGATGAGCAGCTCTTTGTAACCCTGGCGCGCGAAATCGAGCGCGTACTGAATGCTGCCCGGAGGCACACCCATGTTCATCGCTTGACGCATCGCGGTTTTCAGCGCCGGGTTGAGGGCGGGATCGAGGCGCGCCGTTTCCGGCACCGCTTCGTTGTGTGCCGCCTTCATGATCAGGTTGAGATACTTCTCGCTGACGATCGAACCGGTAACGAGGTCGGCGACTTTCTGCTCTTCCTTGACTTTCCAACCGACGAACTCTTCGATGTCGGGATGATCGAGATCGAGCACGACCATCTTGGCCGCACGCCGCGTCGTTCCGCCGGACTTGATCGCGCCGGCAGCCCGATCGCCGACGCGCAGAAACGACATCAACCCCGAGCTCGTACCACCGCCTGAGAGCTTCTCGCCCTCACCGCGCAGCATCGAGAAATTCGAACCGGTGCCGCTGCCGTACTTGAAGATGCGCGCTTCACGAACCCACAGGTCCATGATGCCGCCTTCGTTCACCAAATCGTCGCTTACCGACTGGATAAAGCAAGCATGGGGAGCCGGATGCTCGTAGGCGCTGGTTGCGATGGTGAGTTCGCCCGTTTTGGGGTCGACAAAATGGTGGCCTTGCGCAGGGCCCGCAATCCCATACGCCCAGTGCAGCCCCGTATTGAACCACTGCGGCGAGTTGGGCGCGCCGATCTGGCGGGCCAGCATCGCGCACATCTCATCGTAGTAGGCCCGCGCGTCGCTCTCGGTATCGAAGTAGCCGTACTTGTAGCCCCAATAGGTCCACGTGCCGGCGAGCCGGTGGAAGACCTGACGGGCATCGGTTTCGGGCCCGAAGGTCGCATCATCGGTCGGCTCGGAACGCCAGAGCCAATGCGGAATATCCGGTTCCTCGATGCCCTTGAGAGCGCTCGGGACGCCGGCTTTCCGGAAATACTTCTGCGCGATGATGTCCGTCGCGACCTGACTCCAGCCGGCCGGGATCTGGATATCCTTGGCTTCGAAGATCATCGACCCGTTGGGGTTGACGATTCGCGAGGTACGCGGCTCGAAGGTTACACCGGCGTAGGGTTCACCGGGAGCCGAATAGGTACGGGAAAATTTCATGCGGGGCGTTCCTCGTCGAGCGTCATGCAGGTGGCAAAAACGGGGGGAAGAACAGTATCGAACAAACGTTCGATCCGAGTCAAGACCTAAGTCTTAGGAAAACCGGACGGGCACAACATATTGTGTATGGCCGGGCAGACCACCTACTAGATATACAACCCGGTTCCTTGTGGACCGGTGGCGCACAACCGCACTTTCTTGTTCATGGAAGGGCCTTTGCGGCGAATGCCACGGTGGGCGGAGTGGGCGGGGTGTGGACGGAACCGGGGATAGCGTGGATATGCTGCGGCCGGATGGCCACGTGGCGTCGCTCGGCGACATCGCAATCGAGCGCCTCTGGGAACGCGGCTGGCGCGGCATCGTGCTCGATTTAGACAACACGTGCTGTGCATACCATCAGCCTGAGCTGGCGGATGGGGTGGGCGCCTGGGTCGCCGCGGCGCTCGAGCGGGGCTTCCGGATCGTGATGGTCTCGAACAACTTTAGCGAACGTGTCGGCGCGGCCGGGCTCAAGCTCGGCGTCGCGACCGTCCCGAACGCCCTCAAGCCGCTGCCGTTCGGCTTTCTGCGCGCGCTGCGTCTGCTCGGGACGCCGCGTAGTGCGACCGTCGTGATCGGCGATCAGGTGTTCACCGACGTGCTGGGCGCCAAACTGCTCGGGCTGCACACCGTGCTGACCGAACCGATCGTGCCGCGCGATTTTCCGCTCACGCGCGTGCTCCGTTTCCTCGAACGTCTCGTTTACAAGCGCACACCGCCCAGGCCGGGCCTTCCGGTTTTTCATGGAGAAGATTAGCGCGTGAAGACGTACGAGCCGCCCCAAGCGGCGGCGCATGACAGCGGCACGCCGGCCGAACTGTTGACGTTCATGACCCAGTCGTGGGAACTGCCCAGCGGGCCGATTCCGACGCTGGCGGGCCGCGAGCGCTTCGCCGCCCGCCGTCGCGCCATCGCGAAGCAGTTTCCGGGCGACGTGCTCGTCGTGCCGACGGGCCACGAAAAAGTCCGCGCCAACGACACGAACTACCGGTTCCGTCCGGGCACCGACTTCTATTATCTCACCGGCATCCACGAGCCGGATGCGGTGCTCGTTATCCTCACCGAAGGCGACGAGTCGCGGTCGATCGTGTTCACCGAACCGAATCCCGGCAAGACCAACGCCACGTTCTTTACCGATCGCGTGAAGGGTGAGCTGTGGGTGGGCCCGCGGCTCGGCGTTGCGGCGACGGCCGCGCGCTTCGGCGTCGAGGCGCAGCCGATCGACGATCTCGCGACGTTCATCAACGTCACGATGGGCGCACGGCCGACGCGGCTCGTGCGCGGGCTCGACGACGACATCGCGCGCTCGGTGTATTCGAACCTTGAAGACGACAACGCGTTCGCCGCGGCGCTCTCGGAAATGCGCCTGATCAAGGACGATCTCGAAGTCGCCGAACTGCGGGCCGCGATCGCCGCGACCAAACGCGGCTTCGATGACGTCGTGCGCGCGCTGCCGACCGCGCTCACCGAACGCGTCGTCGAAGGCGTCTTCAACCTGCGCGCGCNNCGACATCACGCGCACGCTGCCGGTCAGCGGGTCGTTCACCGGGGCGCAGCTCGAGATCTACACGCTGGTCTGGGAAGCGCAGCGCGCCGCGTTCGAGGCTTGCAAACCGGGCAACGATTTTCTCGAACCCAATGCCGCGGCGATGCGCGTGCTGGCGCACGGCCTCGAGCGGCTCGGCATCCTGCCCTCGGCGGAAGAAGCGCTGCGCGACGACAAGCTCTTCTATAAACGCTACTCGCTGCACAACGTGAGCCACATGCTCGGGCTCGACGTCCACGATTGCGCGAAGGCGCGCGCCGAGACGTACAAGTTCGGCCGGCTCGCGCCGGGGATGGTGCTCACGGTCGAGCCGGGGCTCTACTTCCAACTCGACGACCTGACCGTGCCCGAGCGCTACCGCGGGATCGGGGTGCGGATCGAGGACGACGTCGTGATCACCCCCGACGGCTACGAGAATCTCTCGGCCGCCGTCCCGAGCGAGCCCGACGCGGTCGAGGCCTGGGTCCGCTCGCTGGCCGGGACCGTGCCCGAGCCCTGGGTCATCCCGGAGCCCGGATGAAAATTTCCGGCGGCTGCAAACCTTGGGCACCGGCCTTGGTTAGGGACCGCGTGAAGTTAGATTTTCTGGTGCAATCATAGCGCGCCCGGCGAGACGGCCGGCCAAGCGCCGCAAACCTGCCGCGCAGCGGGTCGAACGGGTCGACGAATCGGCGAAGCAGCCGATGATCGAGATGTTCGGCACGATCAAGCAGGTCTATCCGAGCACGACGTTCGGCGTCGAACTCGAGAACGGCCATGAAGTGCTCGCACACATCGCGGGCCGCCTGCGCCGCCATCACATCAAACTGCTCTTGGGCGACCGGGTCGAACTCGAGATCTCGCCGTACGACCTGACGAAGGGCCGCATCATTTACCGCTATCGTGCGGGCGAAGCGCGCCGTTCGAGCGCCGCCCCAGCATAACGCCGCACCATTCAGGAACTCGCCAAGTCCTACGATCCGGCCGATGTCGAGCCGCGCTTAATCGCGCGCGACCTCGCTAGCGGGGTCTTTCACGCCGACGTCGACCGTTCGCGGCCGCCGTTCATTATTTCGATGCCGCCGCCGAACATCACCGGCGCCGCGCATCTCGGCCACGGCTCGACGTATACGCCGATGGACGTGCTCACGCGCTACCATCGGATGCGCGGCGATAACGCCGACTGGCTTCCCGGTCAGGATCACGCCGCCATCGCCACCGAAGCCGTGCTCGTGCGCGAGCTGGCGAAGGAAGGCCTCTCGCGTGACGGTCTCGGCCGCGATGCATTCCTCGCGCGCGCGTGGAAGTGGCGCGAGCAATACGGCCACCGCATCAACGAGCAGTTCAAACGGCTCGGCTTCGGTGCCGATTGGCAGCGCGAGCGCTTCACGATGGACCCCGAACTGTCGGCGGCCGTCACGCGCGTGTTCATCGACCTCTATAACGATGGGCTGATCTATCGCGGCACGCGGCTGGTCAACTGGGATCCTAAAGCGCAGTCGACGCTCTCCGATGCCGAGGTTGAAAACGAACCGCACAGCGGGTCGCTCTGGCATCTGCGGTATCGCGCGGAAGACGGCGGCGACGGCGTCGTCATCGCCACGACGCGGCCCGAAACATTTCTCGCCGACGTCGCGGTCGCGGTGCATCCGGAAGACGAACGCTACCGGGCGCTGATCGGCAAGAACGTCATTCTGCCGCTGGTGAACCGGCCGGTACCGGTGATCGCGGACGCGGCGGTGCTGCGCGAATTCGGTACCGGCGCGGTCAAGGTCACGCCCGCGCACGATGCGACCGACTACGAGATCGGCCAACGTCACGGGCTGCCGATGCCGACCGTGATCGATTACGACGGCCGCATGATCGCCCCGGTTTGGCGCGTCGAACCCGACCCTGCGGTGCGCGCGCGCTTCGACGTGGGTCGCGAGGCGCTGGCGAAGTACATCGGCATGGACCGTTTTGCGGCGCGCAAGCTGCTCGTCGCCGATTTGGAAGCCGCCGCTGCGCTGGTGCGCGTCGAACCGTACGAGACGACGGTACCGGTGTCGTCGCGCTCGGGTGAGATCATCGAACCGCTGCTCTCGCTGCAGTGGTTCATGGCGATGGAATCCCTCGCCAAGCCCGCGCTCGACGCCTATCGCAACGGCGAAGTGCGTTTCGTCCCCGAGCGTTTCGGCCGCACCTACGAGCACGGGCTCGAGAACCTGCGCGACTGGAACATCTCGCGGCAAGTGTGGTGGGGGCATCAACTGCCGGTCTGGTACACGCCCGACGGAGACGCGATCGTCGCGCACGATGCGGAAGAAGCGCGCGAAGAAGGCCGCGAAAAATACGGCACGATCGAATTGCGGCGCGATCCCGATACGCTCGATACGTGGTTCTCGAGCGGCTTGTGGCCGTTCACGATCCTGGGCTGGCCGGCCGAGACGAAAGAGCTCGAGGCTTGGTATCCCAATCAGGTCATGATCACCGGGCGCGAGATCATCTTTCTGTGGGTCACGCGCATGATGATGCTGGGCCTGCGCTGCGTCGGCCGGCTGCCGTTCCGCACGGTGTTCATCACGCCGCTGGTGTTCGATCTGCAGGGGCGCAAGATGAGCAAGAGCCTCGGCAACGCGATCGACCCGCTGGACCTGGTCGAGAAGTACGGCGCCGACGGCTTCCGCTTCGGCATGCTGCGTCAAATGCGGCTCGAGTCGCAAGAGCTGCGTTTCGATGAAGAAAAGTGCGACGAGGCGCGGCGCTTCAACAACAAGCTCTGGAACGCGCTGCGCTTCATCGCCTCGCTCGATGAGGGCTTGCCCAAAGAGATCGCGCTGCCGGAGCCCGATCAGCTCACGCTCGCCGATGCCTGGATTCTCGCCAAACTGCGCCATGCCGTCCTGGCCGTTACGCAGGCGTTCGACAACTTCGAGATGGGCGTTGCGGCCGACGTGCTCGTGCAGTTCGGCTGGTACACGTTCTGCGATTGGTATCTCGAGTCGGCCAAAGCCGATTCGCAGCGTGCCACGCGAGCCCGCGTGCTCACTTACGTGCTCGACACGTTCGTGCGGCTGATGCACCCGATCGCACCGTTCGTCACCGAAGAGATCGCTTCGGTGCTGCGTCCCTCCGGCCCATCGGTCGTCGTTTCACCCTGGCCCGATCCGGCCGCGATTCCGCACGACGGGGATGCCGAAGCGAACTACGATCATTTCATGACCGCGGTCGAACGGCTGCGTAACGCGCGCTCGGAACTGGGCATCGCGCCGCGCGCGAAAGTCGTCGTCACGGGACCGGAACTCGATGTTGCGGTGGTCGAACAGCTCCGGCTGCTGGCGGGGGTGGAATTCCGCGCCGACACCGCGATCCCGGGCGAGACGTTCGCGCAACGGCTCGATGCGCTGCGCCTGCAGGCCGACCCGGCGATGCTGCGCGAGCGCTACGAACGCGAGATCGCGAAGCTCGACGTCGAGGTCGATCGTTTGGAGAAGAAGCTGGCGAACGAAAAGTTCGTGGCCAACGCCAAACCCGACGTCGTGGCGGCGGAGCGCGCGAAGCTCGAGGATTATCGCCGTCAGCGCGACGGCGCGCGTTCGGCCCTAGCCGCCTTGTAGAGTTAGCTCGGCCGCATCCGGGCGAAGATGTACTCGTCGTGGATCATTCCGCGACGATCGCAAATCGCCGCCGTCATCTTCGCTTCGAGCCGGAAGCCGGCTTTCTCGAGCACGCGCGACGAGCCGACGTTCGGCTCCATCACGTTGGCCCACACCCGGCGCACGCGCAGCGTGTCGAAGGCCCATTGCGTTGCGACTTTGACCGCTTCGCTCATCACGCCGCGGCCCCAGAAGCGTTTGCCGAGCCAGTAGCCGAGACTCGCGGTCCCGATCCGTTCGCCCTTGCCGAGCAGGAAGCCGATACCGCCGGCGAGCTCGCCGTCCACTTCGATCGCGAACTGGGCGATCGTTTCGGCGTTGCCCTGTTCGCGGATCCAACGGTCGGCGTCGGCGCGCGTGTAGGGCTGCGGAAAGACGTGCGAGAGGTAGCGCGCGATATACGGGTCGTTGGCGAGCGGTACCAGCGCTTCGGCATCGCTGCCGAACCACTGACGGAGGCGGCAGGCGCGGCCTGCTATGGAAACGGGCATCCAGTCGGGCTTCGACGGCCGGAAGACTTCCTCCCGAGGGCGCAGCGCACAAAGGGCCGGAATTGGGCCCGCCCGAACCGCCGTTCGATGCCCGCGCTTGCTCGTCGCCGCGTTCTCATGTCACCCGCTTCGATCGAGCGGGCGGTCTCTCGTATGGCGCATCAGATCATCGAACCAGAGGAAGCGCAGAGCGGATTGGTCGTGATCGGCATCCGCCGCGGTGGGGAATCGCTCGCCCGCCGGCTGGTCTCGGAAATCACCGCGATCAGCAATGAAGCGCCCGGGTTAGGTTTTCTTAACATCAATCTTTATCGCGACGATGACGTCGCGCGCGAACTCCCCGAATCGGAGATTCGCAGTGAGATCACGGGCAAAACGGTCGTGATCGTCGACGATGTCCTCTACACCGGTCGAACGGTGCGAGCGGCCCTCGATGCCGTCACCGACCTCGGCCGGCCGCGCGCGATCCGGCTCGCGGTGCTGATCGATCGCGGCTTGCGCGAACTACCCGTTCAAGCCGACTACGTTGGGAAACTGATCCCGACGAGCCGGCGCGAGCATATCGACGTCGTGCTCGCGCCGCAGCGTTCGGACGACGACTCCGTTTCGCTGGTCATCGATGAGGAACGTGCCGCCACGTAATTTGATCGACGTCGACGACGTCTCGCCGTCCGAACTGATCGCACTGATCGATCGAGCCACGGTGTTCAACCAAACGGTTCCCCCGCGCGACTTGCTCGCGGGTATCCCCGTTCTCAACCTGTTCTTCGAATCGAGTACGCGTACGGCAACGTCGTTCACGCTCGCCGAACAGCGCGTTGGAGCGGACGTGATCTCGTTTGCCCCCGGCGCGTCGTCGCTGGGCAAGGGCGAGACGATCGCCGACACCGCGATCACGCTGAGCGCGATCGGGGTGCGCGTCATCGTCGTGCGCCACCACGAGTCGGGCTTTCCCCGGCGTCTGGCGGAGTCGTTCGACGGCCACGTCATCAACGCGGGCGACGGCACCCACGCCCATCCGACGCAGGCGCTGCTCGATCTCATGACCCTGCGCGAACACGCCGGCCGGCTCGAGGGCCTGCGCGTCGCGATCGTCGGCGACATCCAGCACTCGCGCGTCGCGCGCTCGAACATCGTCGGCATGGGCATGCTCGGGGTGAAGGTCACGCTGGTCGGGCCGCGCACGCTGCTGCCCGACTCGTTCGAGAGCGACCACGTGCGCATCGAACGCGACCTCGACGCGGTGCTGCCGCACGTCGACGCGATCATGATGCTGCGCATCCAGCGCGAGCGGATCACCTCGGGACTCTTGCCCTCGCTCGACGACTACACGCGCCGCTTCCAACTCAACCCGGCGCGTCTGGCGCGCCTGTCAAAGGACGCGATCATCCTGCATCCGGGACCCTACAACCGCGGCGTCGAGCTGACCGACGAGGTGCTCGACGATCCGCGTTCGCGCTACGTCGTCCAGGTGCACAACGGCGTGTTCGTGCGCATGGCCGTGCTCGAATTCCTCATCAACAGCGCGCGCGTGACGGCATGAAAACCGTCATCCGCGGCGGCCGGGTGATCGATCCCGGGCAGGGTCTCGATGCGCTGCGCGACGTCGTCATCGAGAACGGCTTCATCACCGAGATCGTCGAGCATGCCGACACCGCCTACGCGCGCGTGGTCGACGCGACCGGGGCGATCGTTGCGCCGGGCTTCATCGACATGCACGTGCACTTGCGCGAACCCGGCTTCACGCACAAAGAGACCATCGCGAGCGGCGCGGCAGCCGCAGTGGCCGGCGGGTTCACCGCCGTCGCGTGCATGCCCAACACGGAGCCCGCGCTCGACTCGGCGACGATCGTGGCTGACGTGATCCGCCGCGGCGAAGCGGCCGGGCTCGCGCGCGTCTACCCGATCGGAGCGGTGACCAAAGCGCGCGCCGGAGTTGAGCTCGCACCCTATCACCTGCTCGCCGACGCCGGCTGCGTCGCGTTCAGCGACGACGGCACGACGGTCGCGAACCCGCTCGTGCTGCGTAACGCCGCCCGTTATGCAAGCGACTTGAACTCGATCTTCGTTTCGCACTGCGAAGATGCAAGCCTCAAAGCCGACGCCGTCATGAACGAGGGTCTCCCCTCGGCGCGACTGGGCTTGCCGGGGAGCCCGGGTCTGGCGGAAGACATCATCGTGGCGCGCGATCTGCTGATCGCCGAAGATACCGGCAAACCGTGGCACATCGCGCACGTCTCGACGGCCACGTCGCTCGATCTCATGCGCTGGGCCCGCAGCCGCGGCGTGCGCGCCACCTGCGAGGTGACGCCGCACCACTTGCTGCTGCTCGACGACCGCTTCGACAACTACCGCGCCGACGCCAAGGTCAACCCGCCGCTGCGNNCCGCACGGTCTCGATGAAAAGGCGCAACTGCTCAGCGAAGCGCCGGTCGGCTTCAGCGGTCTCGAGATCGCGCTCGGCGCCTATGCCGCCGCGCTGCCGGATCTTCCGCTGGCCCGCATGATCGAATTGCACAGCGTCAATCCGGCGCGCATTCTCGGCGTGACCGGCGGTTCGCTCGTGGTCGGCAGCGTCGGCGACGTCACGGTGTTCGCCGATCGTTCGTGGACGGTCGATGCGCGGCTATTCCATTCCAAGGGCAAGAACACACCCTTCGACGGCGCGACGTTCCCGCGCCGCGCGCTGGCCACGATCGTGGCGGGTGCCGTCGTGTACGAACACGGACGCGTGCTCCCGCGCGACGAAGCGCTGCATTCGTGAAGCCCGGCAAAAAATACCAGACCAAGCGCGCTGTTCTCTTGCTCGCCGACGGGACCCGCTTCGAAGGCGACGGTCTCGGCCCCGACGCGACGGCGCTGGGCGAAGCCGTGTTCTACACCGGGATGACCGGTTATGAAGAAGCGCTGACCGATCCGTCGTACGCGGGCCAAATCCTCACCTTCACCTACCCGCTGATCGGCAACTACGGCGTCTCGCGCACGGTATCGCAGCATCCGCACGCCACGACGGCCGGTTGCGTGATGAAGCACTTGGCGCGGCGGCCTTCGCACTTCGAGAACGTGATCGATCTCGGAACGTGGCTCGAGGAGCAGGCGGTGCCGACGATCGTCGGCGTCGACACGCGCGCGCTGACGATCGCGCTGCGCGAACACGGCACGATCGGCGCGGCGCTCGCGGTCGGCGACAAGGCGATCGCCGGCGTCGATGCGACGCTGGCCGAATACGTGCGCACGATGACGACGGCCGGGCTCGTCGAGAGCGTGTCCGACGCTTATCACGTGGGCGAGACGATCGGCCACGGAAACACGCACGTCGTGCTGCTCGATTGCGGCGTCAAGCGCGCGATCATTCGCGAGCTCGAGGCGCTCGATGCGCGCGTCACCGTGTTGCCGTTCGGCGCGACCCGCGATGAGATCAACGAGTACAAACCCGACGCGATCGTGATCTCGCCGGGTCCCGGCGATCCGCGCGACTTGCCGGACACGGTCGAGACGCTGCGCGGGTTCGTCGGCGAGGTGCCGCTGTTCGGCGTGTGTCTGGGACACCAGTTGCTGGCGCTGGCGTGCGGGGCGCAGACCTTCAAGCTGCCGTACGGACATCGCGGCGGCAATCAGCCGGTGAAGGACATCCTCAACGACGAAGTGCTGATCACCGCGCACAATCACGGCTACGCCGTCGACGGCGCCACGCTGCCGGATCATCTCGAAGCGACGATGGTCAACCTCAACGACGGCACGAACGAAGGCTTCCGCCACCGCACGTTGCCGATCGCTGCGGTGCAGTTCCATCCCGAGGCTTCGCCGGGGCCGTTCGACGCGCGTGGACTATTCCGGGGCTGGTTGGATTCGCTGCGCTGAGCGCGCGGCATTCGTTTGCGCCGCGCTGCTTGCGTTTGCGCCGGCCGCGGCATATGCCCAAAGCTTACCGGTGCTGCATATCACGGCGCTCGGATTGCACGCCGATCAGCGCGTCGTGCGGCCCGGACAGTCGTTTCACGTGACCGTTCACGTCCACATTCGCGAAAAGCGCGACCGTCTGGACGAACTCGTGCTGCCCGCCTTGACCAACGCCGTCGACCTCGGTGACGAGCGCCGGCGCGTGCCGGCGGCCGACGGCACCGATTTCTACGAGATCCTGACGGTCGCCGCGCAAACGGTGGGCACGGCGTCGTTCACGCCGGCCTATATCGACGCGATCGACCCTTCGACCGGCCGCGGCATGCGCTATTCCTCGCAACCCCTGAGCGTGCGGGTTGCGAGCGGGACGACCGTTGCGGATGCGGATTCAGGTGCGCTGATGGCCCTCTTGCGCAAGGCCGCGCTCACGGTGGCGGCGATCGGCATCGTCCTCGCCGTTGCGATCGTGGGACTGGTACGTCTGGCGCGGCGTCCGAAACGCGTGGTGAACGTGCCGCCTGCCGCGCCGCCGCCTCCGCGCAAGAGTGTGCCGGTCGTCGATCCGCTGCGGGAAGCGTTGCGCGTCTATCGCGCGCGCGGCGACGACGCGTCGCTCGATGCGTTGCGCAACGTGCTCTTCACGCGTGCCGGTGCGGGCCCGGGGGCGACCTTTGCCGACGCGTTACGCGCGCTCGGTTCGCGCGATCCGGAACTCGGACGCGTCATGGCGGTGGCGGAACGCGCGCGCTTCGGGCCGGTCCACGAACGTGCGCCCGCCGCGCGCGACTTGCTGACGCTCCTCGACGCCTACGTGGCCGCGCGCGAGCCGNNGCGTGAGCACGCCGCACGAAGTCCGTGACGCGCTGGCGCGCACGATCGTCGGGCAGCGCGAAGTGGTCGACGCGCTCGTCATGGGGCTGCTGGCCGACGGCCACGTGCTGCTCGAGGGCATGCCGGGCGTGGCGAAGACCTTGGCCTGCCGTGCGCTCGCGGCCGCCGTCGGCGGGATCTTCAAGCGCGTCCAATTCACCCCCGATTTGCTGCCCAGTGACATCATCGGAACGCGCGTCTTCGACCAGCGCAGCGGCGAGTTCGTCACGGTGCGCGGCCCGCTCTTCGCGAACATCGTATTGGCCGACGAGATCAACCGCGCGCCGGCCAAGGTGCAGTCGGCGCTGCTCGAAGGGATGCAGGAGCGGCGCGCGACGATCGGACCGGATACGTTGCCGCTGCCGCGTCCGTTTGCCGTGCTCGCCACGATGAACCCGTTCGATGCCGACGGCACCTACGCGTTGCCGTTGGCGCAGCTCGACCGCTTCTTGCTCAACGTTCGCGTGGGGTATCCGTCGCGCGAAGACGAGCGCTCGATCGTCGACCGCTTCTCCGCGGCGACGGCCGAACCGGAACGCGATATTGCAACGCTCGCCGACGTCGAGCGCTGGCAGGTCGAGGTGCGCGCGGTGCATCTCAACGACCGCGTGCGCGATTATGCCGTCGACCTCGTCCGCGCCACGCGCGGCGCGCGCTACGTCGCCTCGGGCGCATCACCGCGGGCGGCGCTGGCGCTGGCAATCTTGGCGCGGGCGCGCGCGTACCTGGACGGACGTTCGTTTGCCGTGCCGGACGACGTGCGCGAACTCGCGCCCGGTGTCTTGCGCCATCGCGTCGCGTTCGACTACCGGCTCGCCATCGACGGCGGGGACGGCGACACCGTGCTCGCGGAGATCGTCGCGAGCGTGCCGGCGCCGTGAACCCGCTGCGGTCGGCGATCGTACGCGGCGCACGCCACGTCTACGCCGGCGGAACGGTCGCGCGCGGTGCGCGGCCCGGCGACGGCTATGTGTTCGACCGCTTGCGCGGCTACGCCGAAGGCGACGATCCGCGGCGCATCGACTGGTCGGCCACCGCGCGCATCGGTTCGCTGCAGACGCGCGTCTATCTGGAAGAGACCGTGCTCGTGCTGGGCGCGCTGGTCGATGAATCGCCGTCGATGCGGCTCGGGCGCAAACGTCCGTTGAGCGCTGCGGCGGCCGAGGCGGTGCGCGCGTGGTTCGGTGCGGCGGAGAACACCGACCGGGCCGGCCGCATCGTCGACGAACGGCTGATCGGCGATCGCCGCGCAACGGTCGACGTGCGCGCGAACGGCCCCTTCGATCTACGGCGTTCGCTCGAACTTGCCGTGCGCGCGCTGCCGCAAGGCAGCTCGTTCTTGCTGATTACCGACGGCCTCGACATCGCATCGGGCGACGCGTTCGCCGACGCGCTGCTGCGCATCGCCCGGCGTTTCGATGCCACGGTGCTCCTGGCGCGCGATCCGTGGATCGACGGTCTGCCCCTGCGCGGGTTCGTGCGCATCCGCGACGCGGAAACCGGCCGCTCGCGGCGCGTCTTCATCGGCCCCCGGACGCGCGAACGGTACCGTAAGGCCAGCGCCGAGCGCGATGCGGCGATTCACGCCGCCTTCGAGCGTGCGCGCTGGCGCATCGGAACGCTGGATGAAGCCGACGGTGCGGGCTCGCTCGAGCGCGCGTTCGGATTGCGATGACCTTCGTTCACCCGCTGTTTCTGCTGCTGGCGGTCGTCGTCGCCGCAGCGTTCATCGCGATCGTCGCGGCCAGCGCGCGCCGCTCGCGCGGGGCCGCCCTCACGTACTCCGATCTCGCGTTTCTCGAGCGCTCGATCGGCCGCGCGCCGCCGTGGACCGCGATCTTCGCCGGCGCGTGGGTGCTTGCGCTGTTGTGCGCGGGCGTCGCGTTGGCGCGGCCCGGTGTCGTGGCGACGGTACCGGTGCACGATGCCGCGATCGTGCTCTGCATCGACACTTCCGGTTCGATGGCTTCGACCGACGTTGCGCCGACGCGCTCGCAAGCGTCCCGCGACGCGGCGCTGACCTTCATCAACGGCGTCCCGGACGGCACGCGCATCGGCCTCGTCGCGTTCGCCGCGCAAGCGTTTCCGCTGGGACCCTTGAGCGACGATCGCGAGGCCGCGCGCGACGCCCTCAGCCGCTTACCCGAGCCCAATGGCGGCACGGCGATCGGCGACGCGCTGGCCGAGGCCGCGCACTTGTTGCCGTCCGGCGGCCGGCGCGCGATCGTGCTCGTCACCGACGGCGTGAACAACTCGGGCAGCGATCCGCTGGCGGTGGCCGCGGAGATCGGTGCGCAGGGCATTACGATCTTCACGATCGGAATCGGCACCAACGGGAGCGGCGTGGAGATCCCGGGCACGGGCGAAGATGCGGAATTGGATGAAGATGCGTTGCGCTCGATCGCAGCGTCGGGCAACGGCACCTACGCGCGCGTGAGCGATGCGGATGCGCTGACGCGCCGGCTCGCAACCTTGGCGCGCGCGACGATCGCCGAACGCCGCCGGCTCGACCTGACCGAGCAATTCGCCGTCGCGGCCGGCGTGCTGGCCTTCGGGGCCACCCTGGGCGCACTTGCGCTCGGACGTTTTCCATGAGTGAGTTTCCATGAGCGACCCCTTTCTCGATGCCCGCCGGAGTTACGATCGCGATACGCTCGATGAGTCGCGCGCGGCGGACGAGCCGTTCGCCCAGTTCCGCCGTTGGATCGACGATGCGCTCGCGGCCGACGTGATCGAACCCAACGCGATGACGCTGGCCACCGTCGATGCCGGCGGGCATCCGGCGGCGCGCGTCGTGCTGCTGCGCGGCTGGGACGAACGCGGTTTCGTGTTCTTCACCAACTACGAATCGAGCAAGGGCCGTGAGATGGCCGCGAACCCGGCCGCAGCGCTGGTGTTGTTCTGGGCTAGCCTCGAGCGGCAAGTGCGCATCAGCGGCCGGGTCGAGATCTTGCGCGGCGAGGAGTCGGACGCGTACTTTGCCAACCGGCCGCGCGGAAGTCGCGTGAGCGCGTGGGCATCACCGCAGAGCCAGGTCATTCGCGGACGCGCCGAGCTCGAGGAGCGGATGGCGGAGATCGAACGGCGCTTCGCCGGCGGCGACGTGCCGCGGCCGGCGTATTGGGGCGGCTACCGGGTGATCCCCGACCGCATCGAGTTTTGGCAAGGCCGTCCGGATCGCGCGCACGACCGGCTGTGCTACGGCGCGACCGCGACCGGCTGGATGTGCGAGCGCCTGGCACCATGACGAGCGTCTTCATCGCCGGCGCCACCGGCGTGATCGGCTCGCGCCTGACCCCGCTCTTACTTGCTGCCGGCTACGCCGTTCATGCGCTGACGCGCGATGCGGCGAAGGCGCGCGATCTGGAAACGCGGGGCGTCCACGCCGTGGTCGGCGACGTCTTCGATGCGGGTGCCGTGCGCGACGCCGTAGCAAGCGCGCAGCCCGAACTCGTCATCCATCAGCTGACCGACCTGCCGCATTCGCGCGACGAACGCGGCGATCCGGCGGCGCTCGCCCGCAACGCCCGCATCCGCATCGAGGGCACGCAGCATCTCGTCGACGCAGCGCTCGAGAGCGGGGCGAAGCGCATGCTGGCCCAGAGCATCGCGTTCGCCTATGCCGACGGCCCCGAGCCGCACGTGGAAACCGACCCGCTCGACCCCGCGACGCGCGGCTCGGTCATCACGCTCGAGCGCCTGGTGCTCGAGTCGCCGCCGCTGATCGGCACCGTGCTGCGTTACGGCTCACTCTACGGCTCCGGCACCTGGTTCGACGAGCCGGCCGGCAACGTTCCGGTCCAGATCGATGCAGCGGTTCGGGCGACGATGCTCGCGATCGAGCGCGGCGCGACCGGCGTGTTCAACATCGCGGAAGAGCGCGGTTACGCGGACGCGGGACGCGCAAAAAACCTTCTCGGGTGGCGTCCCTAGGCGCAGGGCAATTGCCGCGTTCACCCAAGAGTACCGACGCCCGTTGAGCGGGCTCATTTTCTGAGAGGGTTGCAAATGCTCGTGCGCCGCTTAACCATGATCGGGATCGCCTTGGCGATGTGTCTGTTTCCCGCGCTGCGCGCGTCCGCGGCGGATCCGTACGACATCGACGTCGTGCTGCCGATCACCGGGACGTTTGCCTTCGTCGGCACGACGCATCAAAAAGAACTGCAAGTGCTCGAGGGCGTCGTCAACAAACAGGGCGGCATCCAGGGCCGGCCGGTGCATTTCATCTTTCACGACGACACGAGCAATCCGGAGACGTCGTTGCAGATCCACCAGGCGATCCTGGCCAAACATCCGGCCGTCGTGCTCGGCTCGTCGCTCGGTGCGCTGTGTCAGGCGACGACGCCGCTCTACCTGACGAACGGGCCGGTCAACTACTGTTTCTCGCCGGTGATTCCGACGACGAAGGGCAGCTACGTGTTCTCCGCGAGCGTCAGCGGCCGCGACCTCATCTACGCGACGATCCGGTACTTCCGCGGCAAGGGCTACAAGAAGATCGCGACGCTGAATACGACCGACGCGTCGGGCCAGATCGGCGACCGCGATATCGCTGCCGTGCTGCAATATCCCGAGTTCAAGGACATGACGCTGCTGACCGCCGAGCATTTCAGCGCGACCGACACGAGCGTCA
>PLTN01000075.1 GCA_003164495.1 Vulcanimicrobiota bacterium | reverse complement strand
GACAAAGAACCCAAACCCACCCGCCGCCGCATTCTTCCCACTGTCATGCCGAGCGGAGCGCCGAAGGGCGCGTAGTCGAGGTGCGCGCCGCAATCGTCCTCGATGGCCAGGGCAACTCCACACCTCGGCCCTCCGGCCATCGGCTCCTCATGCGAACTTTTTTTGTGTCATGCCGAGCGGAGCGCCGAAGGGCGCGTAGTCGAGGCACGCGCCACGATCGTGCGTAATGGCCAGGGCAACTCCACACCAGCGTTGCTATTACACCACTCGTCCGCCCTACGGCGTCCGAACTCGGCGACAACGATTGGAACTGTCCCTCGACAAGCTCGGGATGACTTGGGGGGCGAGGCCCCGCGACTTTACCGAAGAAGAAGCGCGCGAGGGAGAACGCCATGCTGTCCATGCCACGTTCCCATGCGCTTACACTCATCACCGGCAGCCTCGTGGCCGCAACGCCGTCGCGTGCTATCGCACAAACCGACGCCCCCGCGGTGCGCATCGGCTCGATGTCGATCGATGCCATGGGCGAGGCCTACTACGGCGCCGACCGCGGCTTCTTTCACGATAACGGCGTAAACGCAGCCGTCACGACGCTGAGCAACAGCTCGGCGATCGTGCAGTCCGTGCTCGCCGGCGATCTCGACGCCGGCATGACCAACACCGTGCAACTCGCCGTCGCGGTCGCGCGCAACGTACCGGTGCAGATGATCGCCCCGGCCAGCCTCTATTCCACCCGCGACAACACGCAAGGTCTCGCCGTCGCGAAGAACGCCCCGTTCACATCGGCGAAAGACCTGATCGGCGCAACGATCGCCGTCTCGGCGTTAGCCGACTTCAACCAGCTCGGCATCTCCGCGTGGCTCGACCGCAACGGCGTCTCACCGTCGAGCGTGCACTTCGTCGAGCTGCGGTTTTCCGAGATGGGTCAAGCCCTCGCGCGCGGCACCGTGCAGGCGGCGCAAATCGCCGAGCCGAGCATGAGCGCCGCGATCCACGCCGGCGACGTCCGCCCGTTCGCCGACGTGTACAGCGCGATCGCGCCCGAATTCGCCACCATCGTCTGGTTCTCGAGCAAAACCTGGCTGCAAAACAACCCCGACGCGCTCAAGAAACTGCGCAACGGCATCTTCGCCACCGCGCGCTGGGCGAACGGCCACTATCCCGACTCGGCCGAGATCCTCGCGAAAGTCGCGAAAGTCGACGTCGCGACCGTGAGCGCCGGACGCCGCGTCTACTTCGGCACGACGAACGATCCGAAGTACGTCGCCGGCCCGCTCGCAGCCGCCGCAAAATACGGCATCACCTCACGTCCGGTCACCGTCGCCGAATACATGGCGGCGTAAAGCGATGCCAAAGACGGTCGTAATGGTCCACGGGTATTCCGTTCGGAGTCTTTCGGCGTACGGGCAGTTTCCGGCACTGTTCGTTGCGGAGGGCTTTACGACGGCCGATATCGAGCTGTCGGCGTTTGATTCCCTGGACAATAGCGTAACCTGCGACGACTTAGCGGCCGCGCTCGAAGAGCAGGTCGCGGCATTGGAGGCCCGGGGCTTGGACGTCGCCGATGCGGCCTTCGTCGTGCACTCTACGGGAGCAATCATCGTTCGGCGTTGGATGCTCAATCGGCTCGAGAAGGGGCAAGCCCAGCCAAGTCACTTCGTTTCGCTCGCCGGCGCAAACCACGGCTCGACGTTGGCGCAATTGGGCGTTTCAATCCTCAACCGCCTGCGGGGCACGCTTCAAGGTGCGGATGGCGTCGGTCAGCAGGTCCTCAACGATTTGGATTACGGAAGCGCGTTCTTACGCGCGCTCAACCGGGAGTGGCTCACGGCGTTCAATGCCGGTCGCCTCAAGAAGACGTTTCTGTTCAGCATGATCGGTGACTATCACAAAGACCTGGTCGATCAGCTCTTCTGGCAGACGAAAGAAAACGGCAGTGACACAACGGTACGGATCTGCGGCGGCAACCTCAACTACACGTGGATCTCAGCAGATCCGGACGTGATCCCGCCGGTCTTCGTTCCGGAGGTCATGAACGCGCAGGTTCCGCACCTCGTCCTGGCCGGCATCTGCCATACCGGCGATCACGGCATCATTGACTCCGTGCGCGCGGCGGCCGATGCCCCGTTTGCGGCCGTCATGGACGCGCTGCGCGTCGTTGACGATCCGTCGTATGCGGCGGTAGGAGCAAAGTGGGCCGCGGTGACGGGCGCCTGGAACGCGCAGAACCCGAACGACTGCAGCTCGCTGTTGATCTTTCGCCTGACCGATGAGTCCGAACGGCCGATCACCGACAGCCTGATCTTGCTCACCGACAGCAACGGAGCGACCGGGGCTGGGACGGACGTGCTTCAAGCGCATCAGCCGATTCAAAATCAAGTCGACGGTTCGGTGGTTTCGTTTTACGTTTTATCCGACGCGTTTTCAGGCGGCAACGTATGCAACGTACAAATCGCCCCCAAGAGCGGTAGCCCGCTCGTGGATTACCGAACGGTGGATTATGATGCGACGGCCAACGCGATGACGATCGTGCAGCCGAATGAGACGACCTACATCGACGTTGAAGTCAAACGCGATGTCTCGAAGACCTACCAAATCGTAAACTATTCGACCAATCCAGACATCAACAAACAATGGCCGCCGCTGCCGTAAGGTGATATGAACGATATCGCACAATCTCCCACTGTCCCGAAGCCGGTGGTCGAACATCGCGGGGCGCCGAGCGTGCGCCGTTGGATGGAGCAGCGCTGGCTGCTCGACAACATTATCCGCGCCAACGGCATCGACTGGGACCAGCCGCGTTCGATCTACCTCAATGCGCCATGCGGCGTCGAAGCGAACGCCGACTTCGCGCAAATCCGCACGCGCGTGCAAAAGATGGCCGACATCGGACCGGCATTCGCGGCGACTGCTCGGCGCCGGGAAGCAAAAGCCGGCGAGGCCGAAGCCGCCGACGCCCTCGTCACCGCGCGCGACAACTACTTCATGGCCGCGATCCATTGGGGCGCAGCGCAGTGGCCGTACGACGAAAACGACGAAACGAACATCGCGTACAACGAGAAGAAGCGCAATTGCTATCAGCGCTATGCGAACCTCGCCGACCACCACATCGAAGCCGTCTGGCTACCGTTCGCGGGAAGCGCGATCCCGGCGTGGTTTCATCTGCCGCCCGGGTATACCGGCGGCAAACTCCCCGCCGTGATCGTCGTGCCGGGAATGGACAGTTTCAAAGAAATGTCGGTCGCGCTCTACGGCGATCGCTGGCTCAACCGCGGTATCGCCGTGCTCGCGATCGACGGCCCCGGCCAATACGAAGCGCCGATGGTCGGCATCAACGTGAGCATGGAGAACTGGAGCAGCGTCGGTAAGGTCCTGGTCGACTGGCTGGAAGCACGAGCCGAGATCGACGCCGCGCGCATCGGCGTCACCGGAACGAGTTTCGGCTCGTTCTTCGCAACGATCGTCGCCGGCAGCGAGCCGCGCCTACGCGCCTGTGCCGTCGTTGCAACGTGTCTCGAACCCGGCTGCCACACGATCTTCGAAGAAGCGTCGCCGACGTTCAAGAAGCGCTTCATGTACATGTCCGGCTATACCGACGAATCTGCCTTCGACGAATTCCGCCAAACGCTCACGTGGGAAAACCACGTCGATAAAATCGCGTGTCCGTACCTGTGCATCGCCGGCGAAGCTGAAGAACTCAGCCCGCTGGAGTACGCCGAGCAACTCATCGCACGCCTCAACGGGCCGAAGCAATTCGTCGTCTACGCCGAAGCGCGTCACGCCGTGGGCAGCGTCCCGTCAACGAACCTGGGCCCGTTCCCACCAATCCTCGCCGCCGACTGGTTGGCGGCCCGTTTGGCCGGCAAACCATTTCCGAGCGAACGCTGGTACGTCGACTCCGCCGGCCGCGTCACCAAGACCGCGTATTAGCCGCCCCCCACAGATTATACGGTGCGCTTGGCGGTTGAGTTGAACAGCGCGGCGAGGTGGCCGTTGCGGTCGAGTTTTTGCGAGGCCGAGATGGCGTTCGCTTCGTTGATGTAGGCGAGGCACGCTTCGTCGGCGGCATCGCGCGCGCCGAGGCGTTCGAGGGCGGCAATCACGCGGTCGGCGTGCGCTTCTTCGAGCATCCCGATCTTGGCGTACGCTTCGGCAACGATCGTGCGATCGGNNTCCGCGCCGCTGGGCTTGCCCGTTTCTTCCGGACGCCCCCACGTGCCGAGCACGTCGTCGCGCACCTGAAACGCTAAACCGTACGCGCGCCCTACGCTGCTATACGCGGCCGCCCGCTCGTCCGAAACCCCGGCCGCCCACGCGCCGAGTTCGCACGCCACGGCCAGCAGCGCCGCGGTTTTGCCTTCGATCATCCGCACGTACTCGTCGAACGTCACGAACGACGCGGTCTCGAAGCCGATGTCGAACGCCTGACCTTCGCACATGCGGAAGTGCGCTTCTTGCAGGCAGCGCATCATCGCGGCCAGCGTCGTTGCGGGCAGCGCGCGGGAGCCGTCCACCAGCGTGAGATACGCCAGCGCCGACATTGCGTCGCCCGCGACGAGTGCCGCGCGCACGCCGTGCCGCGTCCACAAGGTGGGGCGGCCATGGCGCATCTCATCGCCGTCCTCGATGTCGTCGTGGATCAGCGAGAAGTTGTGCAGCAATTCGAGCGCTGCGGCGGCGCCGAGCGCCACCGAACCATCTCCGCCTTCGCACTCGGCGACGGTGAGCAGGATCTGCGGGCGCAAACGCTTGCCGCGTTTGGCCTTGGGATCGTCGAGCCCGAAGTGCTCGCGGATCAGCGGCCCGTTGGCGTTGTTGGCCGCTGCGCCGTCGAGCACCGATTCGAGATAGCCCTCGAACTGCTCGAACGACGGCGTGCGGACGAGCACGAGTTTACTTCGCGAAGACGGTGCGGATGGAACCGATGATGTTCTTCGGCTGCATCATGTCGGCTGCAGCGGTGGCTTCGAAACCCGAATGCACCATGCAGTCTTCGCACTTTTTGTTGCCGCTCTTGTGACCGTACTTTTCCCACTCGGTCGTTTCGAGCAGCTCTTTGTAGCTCGACGCGTAGCCTTCACCGAGCAGATAGCACGGCTTCTGCCAGCCGAAGAGGCTGTAGCTCGGCATGCCCCACGGCGTGCAGTCGTATTCTTTCTCACCGGTGAGGAAGTCGAGGAAGAAGGGGCTCGCGTTGAACTCCCATTTCTTCTTGCCGGCCTTGTACGGCGCGAGGATGCCGCGGAAGAGCTGGCGCGTTTCTTCAACCGCCAGGAAGTGGTCCTGATCGGGCGCCTTCTCGTAGCGGTAGCCGGGCGAGAGCTGCATGCCGTCGACGTGCAGTTCGTCGGTGACGAAGTCGAAGAACGCGTGGAAATCTTCGGGCTGCGAGCCTTCGAAAATCGTCGTGTTCGTGTAGACGCGGAAGCCCTTGGCCTTAGCAGCGCGGATCGCTTTGATCGCGATGTCGTAGGTGCCGGGGCGAGCGACCGCTTCGTCATGGATGTGCTGCGGGCCGTCGAGGTGGATGTTGAAGCCGAAGTAGTCCGACGGCGTGAACTTATCGAGGCTCGCTTCCAAACGCAGCGCGTTGGTGCACAGATAGACAAATTTCTTGCGCGCGATCAGACCTTCGACGATTTCTTGAATCTGCGGGTGGAGCAACGGCTCGCCGCCCGGGATTGCGACCACGGGCGCGCCGCATTCATCGACCGCCTCGAAGCACTTTTCGGGCGAGAGGTGCTGGCGCAGGATCTCCACCGGATGCTGGATCTTACCGCAGCCGCTGCAGGCCAGGTTGCAACGGAATAACGGCTCGAGCATGAGCACGAGCGGATACCGCTTCTTGCCCATGAGCCGTTGTCGCACGACGTACGACCCGACTGCGATTGCCTGCTTGAGTGCGATTGCCACTTATGTCTCCAAAACGTGTGTACTGAGGTAGCCGTGCTCTTGAAACCAGGTAACCGCGTCGGATAACGCGCGGGTTACGGGTGCCGGCGTGAGCCCCAAGATTGCCGTTGCTTTCGCGATGTCGTAGTACATTCGCTGCTTGGCCATCCGAACGCCCTCGAACGGCACGTCCACGGGCACGCCCAGCGGCGCCAGGGCGAATTCGCCCACGGCGGCGTAGGCCAAACCGACAAAAGGCGGCAGCCGCACCGTCGGCGCCGGGCGGCCGGTGATCGCGGCCAAGCGCTCGAGCAAGCCGCGTAACGTCATGTTCTCGTTGCCGAGGATATAGCGCTCGCCCGTCCGCCCGCGCTCGAAGGCGGCGATATGCCCGGCCGCCACGTCGCGCACGTCGACGACGTTCAGCCCGGTGTCCATGTACGCGGGCATTTTGCCGGTGCAGAAACGCACCACGATTTCACCCGTCGGCGTGGGCTTCGCGTCCCACGGCCCGATCGGCGTCGAGGGATTCACGATCACCACGTCTTGGCCGTCGGCGACCGCGCGCTGCACTGTTACTTCGGCGTCGTACTTCGAGCGTTTGTACGCGCCCACCAACGCCTCGCGCTCGCTCTGATACGTTTCGTTGGCCGGTTCGCCGTCGGCGCGCACGCCGATCGCCGCAACCGAACTCGTGTGCACCACGCGCGGCACGCCGGCGCGCCGCGCGGCGTTGAGCACGAGGCGCGTGCCCTCGACGTTCACGCGCATCACTTCGTTGCGATCGCGCCGCCATAAACTGTAGAACGCCGCAACGTGAAACACCGCATCGCAGCCCGCCATCGCAGCCGTCAGCGTGGGCGAAAAAAGATCTCCGGCAACGCGTTCGATCGCGAGTCCGTCGAGCGACGGCGCGGCGCCGCGGACCAGCGCCCGGACCGTCCAATTGCGCGCTAGCAGCGCCCGGACCAGATTCGCACCCACGAACCCGGACGCGCCGGTGATGAATGCGGTGGGCAGCGCCTACCTCCGGCTGAAGTCGAAGGGCCGTTCGCGCACGCGATCGACGAGCCAGCGCAACGAATAGTTCGTCAGCGTCGACGTCGAGGCGGCAAAGATCAGCGCTTTCACTTCGTTGCGCGAGATCTTCACGTTACCGCCCGGCACGAGCATCGCCTCGGACTGCTCGATCTCGCGCATGGTCGCCACGGCAAAGAGAACCGGCAGCACGCAGAACAGCCGGATGCGCACGGCCATCAGCGGCAGGTTCTCGATGTAGCGCAGCGAGCGTTCGATGTCGTCCTGCGCGATTTGGCAGAGCGGCGCGAGCGCCGCGCGGTTCACCGTCCGGCGATCGGGGTGCAGGAGCGAGTCGTGCGTGCTGCCTTGCGCGGCGAGCAACTCCGAGGGCACGTAGATCGAGTTCTCTTGCTCGGCATCCCACGCGATGTCTTTGAGGATGTTCACCGATTGCAGCGCTTCGCCGAACGGCTCGCAATCCGCGAGCAGCTTGTTGTAGACGCGATCATCGACCGCGCTCGAGTGGTGGTGCCACAGATCGGTGAGCAGATGGCCTACGGTGCCGGCCACGTAGTAACAGTACTGGTGGAATTCGGGCACCGTGCCGATGCGAATGCCGCGCGGGTGCTCGACCACGAACTCGCGCATGCCGACCACCATCTCGGTGATCCACTTGCGCAAGATGTCTTGCGTGCGCATGTCGAGGTTGCGGTAGAGCGTGAACACTTCGCCGGTCGCCGCGACCAGGTCGATGTATTCATCGTTGCTGGTCAGCTCGTGGATCGTGTCGCTATAGGCGTCGGCCCGCTGAGGGTCATCGAAGCACTCGAGAAAGATATCGAGCAGCTCGGCCTTGCGCTCGGGGGGCAGGGCCAGGTCGTCTTCGATCGTGTCCGCGATCCGGCAGAAGAGGTAACCCAACCGCACCGGCACCTCGAGGCGTGACGGCAGTAGTTTGATCCCGAGCGCGAACGTCCGTGAGACCTTCGGCAGCATCTCCCGGGTATGCCGGTCGATGTCGATGACGGAGTTGTTCTCAAGCAGCATTACTCGGTGAAAAATTCTCCCATGAAGGTCACGTCTCGCTACTGCGGCGCGCCTTCGCGTGCGGCCACCGGCTATTAGGCTTACCAAGGACGGTTCTTAATCATCGGTTTCAGCGGGCCTGAAAATTTCCTCGCTTTCTCACC
>PLTN01000148.1:2003-3473 GCA_003164495.1 Vulcanimicrobiota bacterium | reverse complement strand
GGACAGGCCGTTATCGCTACACCACTCGTCCGCCCTGCGGCGTCCGGCTCAGCAACAACGACCATCTCGGTTCCTCGACTTCGCGCCGTCGGCGCTCCGCTCGGAATGACGACGCGGGGGCTGCCGGCGTCTGATTTTTATGATGGCGCGCGCGGGCGCGTTGAACTTTGATTTCTACGCGGAGCGGACAATGGCGCCTTCAAGGGCATATGGGGCGTAGAGGAAGTCGCGGATGCGCAGCACGGCGTCATCGTGCCAATCGAGTAAGACGAAGTACGAGACGACATCCGGGGCGACAGCTTCGTAGACGAGCATAGCGGGATGGCCGTCGACGAAGCCCAACGCGAAGTGGCGCGGTGAGGCGTTCGCGTAGTTGGTGAAGTAGTTCTGGACCTCGGCCTTTCCGTTCAGTTGACGGCGATTGATCAGGTCGAGGCGCACTTCTTGCGCGAGCATCGCGCGCACGGCATCATAGTCGCGCGCGTTGAAGCGGTCGATGTAGGCGGCGAGCAGCGTGCGTTCGGTGGAGGAGAGCAGCGGCGGCGGCGCATCATCGGGTTCTTTCGCGAGTTCGTGCAAACGCGAGCGTCCGCGGTGCAGCGCCGATTTCACGGCCGGCAGGCTCGCCTCCATGATCTCGCCGATCTCGTTGAGCGAGTACCCCAGCACGTCCATCAGGATCACGCTGCTGCGCTGGACCGTCGGCAGGCGCATGAACGTGCGCAAGCTCGTCGAGAGCAACTCGGGATCCGGCTGCTCGTCATCGGGATCGACCATCGTTTCGGGATCCTCATTCGATTGCCGGGCTTGAGCCCGGGCCTGGCGGCGCAAGAAGTCGAGCGCCGCATTGTGCGCGATGCGAAAGAGCCAGCGCTCCGGCTGCGCAACGCCGNNCCGGTCATGCGCGCACAATACCGGTGCAGCTTAGCCCGTAAACCCACCAGCAGCTGCTCAAATTCCGAGTCGCTCATACCGCTCTGACGTTCCAGCCCCCCAAAAAGATTCTCCCGTTCTGGTAATCGCGAGCCCCCCATGTCATCCCGAGCGGAGCGCCGCAGGGCGCGTAGTCGAGGGACCGCCACGATCGTCGTCGCCACCAGGGCAACGCCACCCCAGTACCCGAGCAGAGAATCCTTTTGCCCTCGCCCGTCGTCATCGGGGCATGACAAACATCATCATCCGCTACCAAACCAAACCGGAAGCCACCCAGCGCAATACGGAGCTCATCGAGGACGTCTTCCGCGAACTCAGCGCAGCCGCCCCGGATGGCGTCGCCTATGCCGTCTTGCGCACCGACGACAACACGTTCTTCCACATCGTCTCCTACGAGAACGACGAAACGAACGCCAAGCTCACCGGCCTGCCCGCGTTCGAAGCATTCGCGAAAGACGGCGAGTCGCGCCGCGTCGCCCCATTCGAACGCAATGCCGTTACCGTGGTCGGCAACTACCGCGTTTTACCGAAGTGACG
>PLTN01000148.1:0-1993 GCA_003164495.1 Vulcanimicrobiota bacterium | reverse complement strand
TTAACCGCGGCGGCCGCCGTCGCCCTCGCGCTCACGGCGTTCACCGCCGGCGACCTCGCGTTCGACCGTATCGCACCGGCCGCGGCGCAAGCCGCTCCCGCTCCCGGCGGCGGCCAAGGTTACGCCAAGGGGCGTCAGCAGTTCGCGAAGATGCTGATGTCGCTCAATCTCTCGGACGGTCAGAAGAATCAGATCCGCTCGATCATGGCCGCTGCGCGCTCCAAGAGCCGAACGCTCACCGATCCGCAAGCCAAGCGTCAGGCGATGTCCGGTGCGTTCAAGAACATCGAGGCGGTCCTGACCCCCGCGCAAAAGACCAAACTGCATGCCGAGCGAGCCGCGTTTTTCAAAGCACATGGAGGCCCTCCGGGCGGGGGAAATCCCGGCGGAGGCAACTCCAGCGGATCGTAACTCCATGACCCGATCGTTCTGGACGCTCGTCCTCGCGACGGTGTTTTTAGCCGGCTGCGCCAAGGCCGGCGGAACTCGCGCGCGCACGGCGCCGGCCGCGAACCCGATTCCCACCGTCAACGCCAAGGTTACGACCGTGCGCGCGACGGCGACGATTTCGGGCGTGATTGCGCCGCTGCAGAACGTCGCGATCACGAGCCAGCTGGTCGAGCCGGCGGATAGCGTCGCCGTGAACGAAGGCGACCGCGTGCACCGCGGCGAGGTGATCGCCGTGCTCGATACCGCCGATCTGCAAGCGCAGTTGGCGCAAGCCGTCGCGACCGTCGTTACCGATCAGCGCACGGCCGAAGCCGATGACGCCAAGGTCGCGCAATCGCGCTACACGCTGCGCCTGAACATCGACCAGGGCGGCGATCAGGTGCAAACCGCGCGCGCGGCATTGGCGCAGGCGAACCAAAACCTCGCCAACGATCAGGTGAACCTCACGCGCGACCAGCAGCTGCTCACCAACGGCTACGTGGCCCAGCAAACCCTCGATCAACAGAACACGCAAGTGCAAAACGATCGCTCGGCCGTGCGCACCGCGCAAGCGCAGGTCCAGTCGGCGCTCACCAACCAGTCGGTCAACGGCACGAACACCGCCGGTCTCCAGGCATCGACCGTCGCCGCAGCCGCGGCCGACGCGCGCGCCGCCCACGCCGTGGTCGAACAGGCACGCGCCGCCGTGCAACAATTGCAAACGCAGATCGCGAAGGCGACGATCGTCTCGCCGATCGACGGCGTCGTGGTCAACCGTAACCTCAATCCCGGCGAGTATCCCGCGTCGCGCACGCTTTTCACGCTGCAGCAACTCGACAACGTCTACGCCGAGCTGAACGCGTCGAGCGCCGACACGTTCGCGATTCCCGTGGGCGCGCCGGTGACGCTGAACGTTGCGGGTGCGAACAGCCAGTCGTACACCGGCCGTGTGGTGGCGGTGCTCGGTCAGGTCACGCCGGGCTCGACCAACTTCACGGTCAAGGTTCTGGTGGCGAATCCGGATGAGAAGCTGCAGTCCGGCATCCCGGTGACGGCGGTCGCAACCTTGCCGCCGGTCACCGGCGTCGGCATTCCGACCACCGCATTTCTCGATGAAACGCACACGACGATCATGATCGCCGACGACGAGTTGGTGGACACCGTCGCCAAGACCGTCCACGTGCACGAGATCGGCGCCAACGCGACCACGTCGATCGTCACCGGCCTCAAAGCGGGGCAGAGCGTCGTCTCGAACGGCCAGCTCGGCGTCACGGACGGTCAATCCTTGGCTCAAGAGTAGCCATGCGCCTGACGCAACTGTTCGTCAACCGGCCTCCGCTGGTGTTCGTATTCGTTGCCGTCGTTGTGCTGGCGGGCTGCTTCGCGCTGGCCACGCTCGTGCAGCAGAACACGCCCAACATCGATTTCCCGGTCGTTTCGGTCAGCGCGTCGTATCCCGGCGCGCCGCCGTCGGAACTGCGCGACTCGGTGGTGCGCCCGATCGAAGATGCGATTGCCGGCGCACCCAACATCGACCATATCAACACGTCGATCCAGCAGAACC
>PLTN01000067.1 GCA_003164495.1 Vulcanimicrobiota bacterium | reverse complement strand
CTTCGTAGGCGCGCGTCATCTCGAAGATCTTCTCATAGAAGGCCGCTGAGCTTTCGAGATCGTCTACGACGATCGCAAGATGCCGCAATTTTGCCATGAAATCGACTCCTCTGGTGGACGGACACTAACGGAGGGCGTACCAGCCTATTCCGGTGTCAGGGCTGTAGTTGCTCTTCCATTGAAGACCTTTGCGGACCCCGATGATCCCCGGCTCCTGATAGAGGAAGACTTGGGCCGCATCGTCGTGGGCGATCTGCTGCGCTTTACTGAACACGGCGGTGAGCTTCGCCACGTCGATTTCCGCATTGACGCTGTCGATCAACGCGTCCAGCTGTTTGTTGCAGTAGGCGCTATATGAGGCGCCGCAACGAATGTGCCGGTCGAAGGCGCTGAACGGGTCGCTTACCGGCAGATCGTTTTTGGAGAAGTCGGCCAGACCGGCGTACGTCTTTTCGTGGACGGATTCCAGCCATTCATTATAATCCGTCGCTTTGAGCGCGACCGTGATGCCGACTCGCTTCCAGTACGAGGCGAGCGTCGGTAAGAGCTCTTCATCGCCCGTATACCGCCCCGGCGGGTAGATTAGCTCCGTCGAAAAGCCGTTGGGATAGCCCGCCTCGGCCAAGAGCGCTTTCGCCCGTGCCGGGTCGTAGGGGTAGCTGAGCTTGCCGCCGCCGCCGATTTGTTCGGGCGCAAGCGGGCCTTCGAGTTGCGCTACGCTGCGTCCGAACACCGCGGAAAAGATCGCGTTGCGATCGAGAGCAATATTCAATGCCATGCGCACGCGCTTGTCGGCCAGGGGCGGGCCTTTGAGGGTGTTGATCACCACGAAGCGCTGTACCGGCCCGATGAGGTAGTCGACTTGCGCGCCGCTTTTGCGGACCGAGTCCACCAGGCTCGAGGGGACGTCGGTGATGAGATCCGCGCCGCCGCTCGTCAGGAGCGAAACACGGCTGTTCGGATCCGGCACCGATCGCCAAACCACTTTGGAAATCGCGGGTTTACCGGCCCAATACTGATCGAATGCTTTAAACGTAATCGAATCGCCGATCTGCCGGTCGACGAACATGAACGGTCCGGTGCCGATCGGATGCGCGGCGAAGCCGTCGTCACCGACTTGCTCGACATATGCCTTCGGAATGATCTGACCACCCGCGGCGAGTCCGTCCAACGTCCCGATCCACGGTTCCGAGAGATGCAGCCGCACGCTCGCCGGCGAGAGCACCTCGACGCTGACGAGATTGCGCATGTACGTCGCAAACGGGTCCTTGGTCTTCGGGTTGATTGCACGTTCAAGTGAGAACTTGACGTCGTCGGCCGTCAACATCTTCCCGTTATGGAACAAGACGTGCGGACGCAGTTGGAAATCGATCGATTTGCCGTCGGCGGCCACGGTCCACGAGGTTGCCAAATCAGGCACCAAGCGGGGTCCCCGTCCGGCTTGCGGATTGAGCTGGATGAGCGTGTCGTAAAGGTTCGCATTCAGGCGCGTACTCACCGATCCCGCGTCCTTGTCGGGATCCATGTTGTCGGGCACCGCCGGCGTCGCGTACACGATCGCCGGTCGCGTATCCGGCGCATTCGCCGCCGACGCAGCGAGGCCGCCGAGCGTACAGAGAGCGATGGTGAGGGTTGCGGCGATCCGATAGAACAAGGCGATGTCTCCTTTTCGATCACGGTCGACTGAACGGTTCCTATTGTGCGCCGCTCCGCGGCTCGACCTGCACGCGAAGCACGCTCCAGGAAGTACCGAATGATGCGCCATAGTATGGCATTCCGGCGCTCGTGAGCCGGATGCACGTGCTTCGAGGACAATGGCGGTTCATCCATTGACATCGTATCTCGCCAAACGCGTGATGCTCGCGTTCCTCACCGTGCTCGTTTTGCTCACGTTTACGTTCGTCGTGTCGCGAAGCACGGGCGATCCGACCGCGTCGCTGCTTCCGCCGATTGCGACTGACGATGACCGTGCAGCATTGCGGCAGCTCCTGCACTTGGACCGCCCGCTCTGGCAGCAGTACGTCGAATACATCGGCGACGTTGCACACGGCAACCTCGGCACGTCGTATAAATGGCACGAACCGGTCACCAACCTGATTTTGGATCGTTTGCCGGTAACGCTGACGTTGGCGTTGCTGGCCGGCGCGATAACGCTCGGGCTCGGATTGCCACTGGGAATCTCATCGGCGCGGCACCGGGGAACCTCAATCGACCGCGCCATTCTCTTTTTTGCACTACTCGGGCAATCGGTGCCGATCTTCGTTACCGCGCTCGCGGGAATTTTGCTGTTTTCCGTGCGGCTGCGCTGGTTGCCGGCGGCCGGAGTCGACTTACCGCAAGGCTTCGTCTTGCCGGCGCTCACGCTGGGCTGGTTCGGGCTGGCGTCGATGATTCGCGTGACGCGCGTCAGCATGCTCAAAGCCTTGGGGTCGGACTACATCACGACCGCACGCGCAAAGGGGCTGCGCGCGGACCAAATCGTGTACGAGCACGCGTTACGAAATGCGCTCGTGCCGGTGGTGACGATCTTCAGCCTGATCCTGGCCACCCTGCTCACCGGGACCGTGGTGACCGAAACGATGTTCGCATTGCCGGGACTGGGACGTACGGCGGTCGAGGCCATCACCGGCCGGGATTTCCCCGTCGTGCAGGGCATCGTGCTCGTGACGACTTGCGCCTTCGTGTCGATCAACCTGATCGTCGACATCGTCTACGGCTTCATCGATCCGCGCACGAGGATCGCATCGGCATGAGCGTCGCGCGATCGCGGATCCTACCGGTTGCTTTCATCCTGCTCGTCGTCGTCGGCCTGGCCGGCAAGTTCATCGCGCCGCAGGATCCGAGCGAGGTCGATCTGACGCTGCGTTTCATCCCGCCGTTTCACGATCTCCATCACCTGTTGGGAACCGATCAGCTCGGCCGCGATATTCTCAGCCGCACGCTCACCGGGGCAAGCTTGTCGCTCGCGATCACCACGCTCGTGATCGCCACCGCGGGTATGATTGGGACCGGCATCGGATTGGCTGCCGGATTCCTGGGCGGCCGATGGGATGAGGTGTTGATGCGCATCACCGATGCGATGCTCTCGCTGCCGGCGGTGATGATCGCACTGTTTCTCGTTGCCGTGATC
>PLTN01000153.1 GCA_003164495.1 Vulcanimicrobiota bacterium | reverse complement strand
TTCAGCGCGACCGACACGAGCGTCACCGCGCAAATGTCGAAGATCAAAGCGCTCGCACCGCAAGCGCTCATCATCTGGGCGCCGGGAACGGCGTTCGGGACCGCGCTCCACGCCGTCACGGATATCGGCCTCGACGTGCCGGTCGCAACGACGAGCGCCAACATGATCATCGCGCAGATGAAATCGTACGCGTCGTTCGTCCCCAAGGACGTGCTGTTCCAAGGCGTTCCGTACGTGGCCGGCGCCGCGCACAAAGATTCGCCGGCAATGGCCGCCTACGCCGCCGCGATGAAGGATAACGGGATGCCGCAAGATTTCCAGACCGGCATGGCCTGGGATCCGGCGATGGTGGTCATCGATGCGCTGCGTAAGATCGGCCCGAACGCGACCGCCGCCCAACTGCACGCGTATCTCGAAGGCCTGCACGACTACACCGGCATCACCGGCACCTACGATTTCCGCGACGGCAGCCAGCGCGGCCTCGGCGTCGACTCGACGCTGATCATGCGCTGGGATCCGGACAAGTCGGACTTCGTGAGCGTCAGTAAGGCGGGCGGCGTCCCGATGTAAGCGGCGGCAGCCGCCACAGGAGTGCGGCGCCTATCGCAAACTCGACGACGACGAGCAACAGCGCGACGCGCGGGCCGAGCCCCGCGCTGCGCGCATCGAGTGCGGTCACGAGCGGTGCCGTGATCGCTGGGGCGACGATCTGCGGGATCGCCGCTGCGAGGTTCCACACGCCCATCGCCGACGCCATCGCGTCGCGCGGAAGCACGGCGTACGCGATGGCCCAGTCCGCGGTGAAGAAAGCGCCCCACGCGCACCCCGAAGCGATCGCCGCGGCGAATGCGACCACCGGGTTGAGCGCGACCGCAAACGTTCCCACGGCGAACGCGATCGCGACGGCTGCAACGCTCACCACGATGCGCTTGTCGATCCGGTCGGAAGCCGGTCCGGCGAGCGCGGCGCCGGCGACACCGGCAATCGTAAAAGCGAGAAAGAGCAAACCCGTCGTCGTGCGCGCATCGGCGACGTGCAGCGATTCGTGCACGAAGAAGAACAAGAACCCGAAGAGCGTGTAGAACCCGACGTTGATCGCCGCGCGCGAGAGCAGGACCGTCACCAGCGGTGCGCTGATGCGCAGCGCGGCCGGCCGCACGTGCGTCGCCGGCAGCGTGCGCAAATGAACGAGCGCGACGGCCGTTCCGCCCACCAGCGCGGCAACGAGCGCGGCCGAAGCGATGAGGCCCTGCAGCGCGGCGGCAACGAGCAAGCCCGTGACGCTGCCGGCAAACGACGAAACGCTCATCCACGCCGATGCGCGGCCGCGCCGTTCCTCACCGATTGCATCGGAGATCGCGGCTTGATAGGGTCCGCCGGCGAGATTCATGCCGATCTGCAATGCGGCGAATGCCGCCGTCAGCAGCGCGAGCGTCGGGACGGCGAAGAACGCAACCAGCGCAACAGCCGCGATCGCAACGCCCGCGACGTAGAATTCGCGGCGGTGACCGGTGAGCACGATTCGCCGGTCCGAGGCAAACCCGGCGGCAAGCTGCACGATCGCGGCGACGATCGCTCCGCCCGACGCGATCCACGCGTACGCGACGACGCCGCCCGCCGGCGCGAGTTCTTCGATCCGGCTCTGTAAGAAAACGCCGAGGATGGCGCTCCAGACGGCCTGGTTGCCGAACCACAGCGCGCTGATGCGGGCCGGGCTGGCCGTCACCGGCTGCATGCGTAGCGATAGTCCTCGAGCGTGTCGACGTCGTAGCAGAGGCCGGGTGCCGTGTCGCGAATCGCGGCGGCGCGCACGCCGAAGACGGACTCGGCCCGGCGTTCGATGTCCGCGATGCGCAAGCGGCGGACGAGAAAACGCACGAGCAGCTTGCCGCCGAGCAAGCGCGCCATGCCGGGGGCGCTCTTGCGCGCCTCGAAGAACCGGCCCGCAATCGCGCGTACCGAAGCCCGGGCGCCGCCGCGAATGAAAAAGACGCTGCCGTTGGCAACGCGCTCGCCGCCCAGCTCCGTGACGTGCGGCGGTGCGCCCGGGTAGGCGGCTTGGTACGCGGCAGCGGTCGCGAGCGGAAGCGTCAGGTCGTAGTCCGCGCTCGCCGCCAGGAACGCCGTCAGCTCCCCGGCCGCGACGAAGGGCAGGTCGCTGGTGGCGAAGAGCAGGTCGTCTTCGGCCGGCCAGGCGTCGAGGGCACGGGCGATGTTGGCCTCTCCACCGGGCGCGGCGGGGATCACCCGCAGGTCGCGGCGGTGGGCCTCGACCTCCGGGCCGCCGACGACGGCGATATCGGCGATCCCGGCGCCGGAAATCGCGGCCAGGACGGCATCGAGCAAGACGCCGCCTCCGAAGGGCGCGAGCGCCTTGACCGGCGTGCCGATTGCGGCGGCGAACGCTTCGTCAACCCGGCCACCGGCCGTCACCACCGCACGTAGCATGTCGCGCGCGCCGTTCGGGGCGCCAAGGCGAGCGGCCTTGGGCGGGGAACCGTCATTCGGTCGCCCAATCTACGTCGGAATGTCCCGGCGTTCAATCCTCGTAATCGGCTCTGGTCCGATCGTCATCGGTCAAGCCGCCGAGTTCGACTACGCCGGTGTTCAGGCGTGCCGTGCCCTTCGCGACGAAGGCCACCGCGTCGTGCTCGTCAACTCGAACCCGGCGACGATCATGAC
>PLTN01000040.1 GCA_003164495.1 Vulcanimicrobiota bacterium | reverse complement strand
AGCGGTGCTCCGCTCGGAATGACACTGGTATAGAACGCGCTTGTATATAGATCTGTTTGATGGCACGAGAAGCCGAGCGCGAAGGCGCGAGGTGTTTACTATCATCCTCGCAACAGATTCATCCTCGCTCTCGCAACAGATTCATCCTCGCTCTCGCTGCAGCTCATCCTTGCGCCCCGGCGCGTTCTCGCTAGATTCGTTAGCGCAGGTTGGCGGGGAGGAATGATTTGTCGACGGCGGCTTTCACGTCGACGGGCGGGTCGAGGGCGCCGGTGAGCTTCATGCCGGTGATCATGTTGTCGAGGCCGACGGGGTCGATGTCGCCCAAGCCGTAGTAGCGCAGGCGGATCAGCAGCGGCACGACGATGTGCGCGGTCGCCGCGTCGGACGAGAACGCGTCCATGTAGATCGCTTCGGCCTCGGCCGGATGGGCGTAGATGAAGTTCACCGCATCGCGCCGCGCGAGGATGATCTTGCGCAGTTCGTCGCCATGCGCTTTCGCATACGCGTCGGTGGTGACGCCGCATTCCCACACCAGCCGCGGTGCGACGTCGACCGAGCGGAACAGGACGCGGAACTTCGCGCTGTTCTGCGAGATCAGCGGTTCGGCCATCGGCGTTGCGTCGACTGCGCCGACGTCGAGCGCCGTCGTTGCGGAACCTTGGCTCCCGGCCGGAATGATCTGCACGTCTTTGAGGATGCCGGCTTTCTGCAATGCGATGCGCAGGATGATCTCGGTGGTCGAGCGCGGCGAGGTGATGCCGACTTTCTTGCCCTTGAGATCCGCGATCGTCTTGATCGGGGAATCGCGTTTCACCATCCACACGAGGTCGCCGGGATCGCGCGCCGGGCTCCAAATGATGCGCAACGGCAATCCGGCCTGGATGCCCGCGATCGCCGCCGTGATCGCCATTTCCGAAACCGGCATGTCGTTGGCCATCATATTGCGCACGGCCGTGCCGCCGCCGTTCGCCGTCACGTAACCGGTGACGCTTGCGCCCTCTTTCTTGAAGAAATTCTCGTGAAACGCCACGGCCCACACGAGCGACGATGCGACGACGCCGTACTCGCTGATGACGATGTTGTCGGCGCGAGCCGGCAACGGCAGCGCGGCGGTGAGGAGCGCCAGCGCGACGGCGCCGGCGGCAATGAGACGTCTCATGCCGGTAGCTTGGCTAGACCGGGACCGAATCCTCAGTCTTTGCCGGCGCCTCGATGGGTGCCGGAAGCGGCGCGTCGATGTTCGCCACGATCCCCTCGATCAGGCGCGCCACATCGTTCGCACCGCGCTGTGAGGCGGCGATGACGGCGGCGTGCGAGGTGGCTTCGCCGGTCAGGTGCGCGTTCGTGATCAGGCTGAAGCCGACCACCGACATTCCCAGCGCGCGCGCCGCAATGGTTTCGAGTACGGTCGACATCCCGACGGCGTCGGCACCCATCACGCGGAGCAAGCGCGCCTCGGCGGGCGACTCGTAGGCCGGTCCGATCAGGCCCGCATACACGCCGTCGTGCATCACGATCGAATACTGCATCGCCACGTGACGCGCGAGGTTGCACAGGTTGGGATCGTACGCATCGACCATGTCGACGAAGCGGTCCTTGACGCCGGCAAACGGCACCCGGCCGACGAGCGGGCTGCGCCCGGTCAAGTTGAGCTGATCGACGATGAGCATCAAGTCACCGGCATGAAATTTCGCGTTGACGCCGCCCGCGGCGTTGGTCAAGACGATCGTCTTGGCGCCGGCATGCGCGGCAACAGCCACCGGATACACGATCTCGAGCGGTTCGTAGCCCTCGTAGAGATGAAAACGGCCGCTGAATGCAACGATGCGGCGGCCGTGGAGTTGTCCGACAAGTGCTTCGCCGGCATGCCCCGGAACCGTCGGTTCCGGCATGCCGATCTTCTTGTAGGCGAGCGGCGTCGCGGATATCCGGTCGCGCAACACGCCGCCGAATCCCGATCCCAAGATGATCGCTGCGTCGAGCGTGCCGCCGGCGCGTTCGCGCAGCAGATCGGCAGCCTCGTCGAGCTTCTTGCGTTTCACGCCGGCGCGGCCGGAGCCAGGAGGTTCGTGCCGGTCATTTCCGGTGGCACCGCGAGACCGAGCAGCGGCAGCAACGTCGGCGCGATGTCGCCCAGCCGTCCGCCGCTCTTCAGCGCGCCGACCGGCGGATCGCTGATCAAGACGAACGGCACCGGATTCGTCGTGTGCGCGGTCAGCACGTTGCCTTCGGCATCGAGCTTTTCTTCGGCGTTGCCGTGATCGGCCGTGATCGCGAGCAGGCCGCCGGCCTTGCGCACGGCATGATCGAGACGTCCCAAACACTGATCGAGCGTCTCGAGTGCCGACACCGTCGCGTCCCACACCCCGGTGTGGCCGACCATGTCGGCGTTGGCATAGTTCATGACGATCACGTCGTGGTGCCCTCGTGCGACGTCTTCGACCGCGGTGCTGGTGATGTCGCTCGCCGACATCTCAGGCGCTAAGTCGTATGTCGCGACGGAACGATTCGACGGGATCAGGACCCGATCTTCGTCGGGAAACACCGCTTCGCGGCCGCCGTTGAAAAAGTACGTGACGTGCGCGTACTTCTCGGTCTCGGCTAGGCGTAATTGCGAGAGTCCCGCTTCGGAAACGATCTCGCCGAACGTGCGCGATTGCGGCCGCGGACCGAACAGGATCGGATTCGGGAACTCGTCTTCGTAACGCGTCATCGTCGCGAACATCAGGTTGCCGAACCGCTTCACCGCGAAGTGGCTGAAGTGTTCGCCGGTGAATGCGAGCGTGAGCTCGCGTCCGCGATCGGGCCGGAAGTTGAAGAAGATCACCGCATCGCCGTCGGCGACCGGCTTCGGTTCGCCGACGGTCGTCGGCAAGACGAACTCGTCGTTCTCATCGCGCGCGTACGCCGCCGCCAGCGCTTCGCTCGCCGTTGCGGCGTGATGCGCCTCGCCGCCGCTGAGCATTGCGTAGGCTTTCTCGACCCGCTCCCAGCGCTTGTCGCGATCCATCGCATAGTAGCGTCCGCAGATGCTGGTGAAACGGCCGGGGCTGTGGTGCGCGTCGAGGTAGGACTGGATCCGGTCGAGGTAGATCTGCGCGCTGCGCGGCGGCGTGTCGCGGCCGTCGAGAAAGGCATCGATGGCGAACGGTGCGCCGGCCTTTCCGCACGCATCGATCAGCGCTTCCAGATGATCGAGCGAGCTGTGCACGCGTCCATCGGAGAGCAGGCCGAAGAAGTGCAGGGTTCCGCCGCTCGCTTTCACGTGCGCGATGCACGCTTGCAGCGTCGCGTTGACGGCGAACGTGCCGTCGGTCACCGCGGCGTCGATCACGACCAGACCTTGCGGGACGATGCGGCCGCTGCCGATGTTGATGTGTCCGACTTCGCTGTTGCCCATGACGCCGGCTGGTAAACCCACCGCTTCGCCGCTCGCCTCGAGGGCCGTGTGCGGATAACGCTCGAGCATGCGCTGCCAGTTCGGCAGCTCGGCTTTCGCGATCGCGTTGCCGTGCGGATCGTCGCGCAGGCCCCAGCCGTCGAGAATCGCGAGGACGAGCGGTGGGCGCCGGCTCATTCTTGCGCCCGCGCGTTGACCATCAGATCGTAGAACGATTGTGCGCTCAAACTCGCGCCGCCGACGAGCGCGCCGTCGATGTGCGGTTGCGCAACGAACGCGCCGATGTTTTCGGGCTTCACACTGCCTCCGTAGAGAATGCGGGTCTGCTCGAGGCCGGCCACCGACGCGCGAATCTGCTCCATGACGCGGTTCGCCGCCGGGGGGCTATCGCTGAGACCGGTGCCGATCGCCCAAATCGGTTCGTAGGCCACGACGCAGCGCGCCACGTCGTCGGCCGTCAGCCCTTCGAAGGCGGCGGTGGTCTGACGCACGACGTGATCGTGCGTGCGTCCGGCGGCATGATCTTCGGCGGACTCCCCCACCGCGACGATCGGCGTGATGCCCAGGCGCAGCGCGGTGTGCACCTTACGGTTGATCGCCGCATCGGTTTCGCCGTTGTACGCGCGCCGCTCGGAATGCCCGAGGATCACCCAATGCGCACCGCAGTCGAGCAGCATCAGCGGGCTGATTTCGCCGGTGAACGCGCCGCTGACGTTGTCGCACATCGTTTGCCCGCCGAGTCCGAGGCGACTTCCGGCCAACGCTTCGCCCGTTGCGGCGAGCGCGGTGAACGGCGGAAAAACCACAGCGTCCACCGCTTCGAAATCGGGGGCGAGCGCCAGCAGTTCGCGCACGAAGTCCGTCGCCTCCGCGATCAGCTTGTTCATCTTCCAATTGCCCGCTACCAGGGGGCGCTCCGCCAACATCGCCGCTAGTGCTCGAGCGCGGCGACGCCGGGCAGCGTCTTGCCTTCGAGAAACTCGAGCGTCGCGCCGCCGCCGGTGGAAACGTGCGTCATCGCGTCCGCGAAGCCGAGTTCCGCTGCGGCCGCCGCCGCATCGCCGCCGCCGACGACGCTCGTCGCACCGCCGCGCGTGGCCGCGGCGATCGCGGCGCCGATCGTGCGCGTGCCGTTCTGATACGGCGCTTTTTCGTACACGCCCATCGGGCCGTTGAAGACAATCGTTTTGGCGGCGCGCAGCACGGTCGCGTACGCCTCGGCGGTCGCGGGACCAATGTCGAGGATCATCCGCGCGCCGACGTCTTTGAGGGCGACGGTTTGGGCCGTCGAGTCGGCATCGAACGCATCCGCAACGACCGCATCGGTGGGAAGGTGCAGCGTCACGCCTTGCGTTTTCGCGTGCTCGATGATCGATTTCGCGGGGCCCAGATCGGGATCGCGCAGCGACTTGCCGACGTCGATCCCCTGCGCGGCGAGAAACGTATTCGCCATGCCGCCGCCGATCACGAACGAGCTGACGCGGGCCAGCAGGTTCTCGAAGACGCCGACTTTGTCGGCTACCTTCGCGCCGCCGATCGCGCACACGAACGGCTTCTCCGGGTTCACCGTGAGTTTGGTGAGCGCGGCGAGCTCGGCTTCCATGAGCAAGCCGGCATAGGCCGGCAGATCGCTCGCGACGCCGACGGTCGATGCGTGCGCGCGATGCGCCGTGCCGAAGGCATCGTTGACGTAGAGATCGCCGCTCTGCGCGAGTTCGCGCGCGAATGCCGGATCGTTCGTCTCTTCCTCGGCATGAAAGCGGACGTTCTCGAAGAGCACGAAGCCGCCGTCGGGGACGGCGTGCGATGCGGCGACGGCCGCCGGGCCCACGCAGTCGTCGACGAACGCGACCGGCGTGCCGAGCCGTTCGCCGAGGCGCGCCGCGACGGGCCGCAGCGAATACTTCGGATCGGCTTTGCCGTCGGGCCGTCCCAGATGCGAGAGAATGATCGTCTTGGCGCCGCGTTGGCCGAGCCAACGCAGGGTCTCGAGCGCGGCAACGATGCGCGTTTCATCGCCGACCTTGCCGTCCTTCATCGGGACGTTCAGGTCTTCGCGGAGCAATACGCGCTTGCCGCGGACGTCGCCCGCGTCGCGCAACGTCCGAAACTTCAATTCAGACCGCTGCCGGCATCTTCTTCAGGACCATCGACGTGACGTCGGCGAGACGGCACGAGTAGCCCCATTCGTTGTCATACCAGAGCGCGAGTTGGATCAGATCGCCCTGCGCGTTCGTCAGCTTGCCGTCGACGATCGAGCTGTAGGGATTGCGTTTGAAGTCGGCCGAGACGAGTTCTTCCTCGGTGTATTGCAGCACGTGCTTGAGCGGGCCGTCGGCGGCTTTCTTGAGCAGCGCGTTGAGCTCGTCTTTGGTCGTGGCTTTCTTGGTGACCGCAACGAGATAGACCATCGAAACGGTCGGCGTCGGCACGCGCAGCGCGAAGCCGTCGAAGCAGCCCTTCACTTCCGGAATCGTCAGGTAGAGCGCCTTGGCGGCGCCGGTCGACGTCGGGATGATGTTGGTCGCAGCGTTGCGCGCGCGGCGCATGTCGCTATGCGGTGCGTCGAGGATGTTTTGGTCGTTGGTGTAGGAGTGAATCGTCGACATGAACGCCTTGACCCAGCCGAGTTCGTCGACGACGACCTTCACCGCGGGCCCGAGGCAGTTCGTGGTGCACGATGCATTCGAGATCACATGGTGTTTGGCCGGATCGTAGTTCTTGTCGTTCACGCCCAGCACGATCGTGATGTCGTCGCCGGTCGCAGGTGCGGAGATGATGACTTTCTTCGCGCCGCCGCCGTCGATGTGCGCGCGCGCTTTCTCCGCCTTGGTGAAGAAGCCGGTCGATTCGATGACGACGTCGACGCCTAGGTCCTTCCACGGCAGCTTGCCCGGATCGCGTTCGGCCAGCACCTTGATCGAGCGGCCGTCGATCGTGATCCCGTCGTCCGTCGTCGTGACGCTCCCGGGGAACGTACCGTAGTTCGAATCGTACTTGAAGAGGTGTGCGCACTCTTTGGCGCTGGTCAGATCGTTGACGGCGGCGATTTCGACGTCGGGGTGGCGCTCGAGCAGCGCCTTTGTGAAATTGCGGCCGATCCGGCCGAAACCATTGATGCCAATGCGCATAGGACAGCTGGACTAAGCCGGATGCGTGCGCGGCTCCTGTTCGCGCGGCTCACGAAGTCGCCGGACGAGGCGCATCAGCGCGACGATCCGGCCGTTAATCGTGGCTTTGCCGACCGGCGGGGACGCGCGGCGGCCCAGTTCGGCCAACGTTTCTTCCGGATGGGCGAGGCGTAACTGTGCGGCTTCGCGCAGAGCGGGCGAGAGATTGCGCAGGCCGTAAGCGTCCGCGAGGTAGGCGATCGCGTCCCGCTGCGCCGCCGCCGCGCTCGCCGCCCGCACCACGTTGGCGGTCTCGGTGTTGACCAGCCGATGGATGCGGTTCTTGGTTTCCTTAAGGGCGCGCACGTCTTCCAGGCGCAACACGGCGCCGTGCGCGCCGATCGCCGAGAGCACCACCACGATCGCGTCGAGGCCCTTAAGGTAGATTACGGGCCGGCCCTTGCGCAGCATCGTGCGCGCCTCGACGCCTTCCGACCGGATCAGCCGGGTGATGCGCTCGCCCGCTTCCGGGCTCGGCGGTACGAACTCCAAGTGGTAGCCGGCCTGTGGTGCCGCGAGCGACCCGCAGGCCAAGAACGCCGCCCGGAGCTCCATGCGCCGGTCGCAGCGCGCCCGCGGCCAGGGCGGCAGAGCACCCGCGGCGTCGGAGTCGATCTCGAACATCGTGCTGCGATAAAGTCGCGGCTCGATCGTGCGCCGGACGTTCCCTTCGGCCGCGCCGCCCAGCGAGCGGACGAGCCGGGCGATCGACGAGCGCCGCGTGCGCACCACGTGCCGGCCGGCGGCCTCGGCCCCGGCGAAGTAAGCCAGACCGTCGCGCAGCGCGGCGCGGCAATGCACCGCGGCCGGAACGTCGCGTGCGAGCGCGTCCTTGGTGTCGATCGAGAGACTCGAGCGCGTCAGAGCCAATCGCGCGCGTCGTCCTTGCGCTCGTCGATGATCTCGTACATCTCGGCCGGTTTCAGCGACGGCAGTATGCGTTCGGGAATCATCGCGACGCGCACCGTGAGAAACTTCGTGCGGTAGTGAATCACCAGCACGTCGCCGACTTTGACCTCATAACCCGGTTTGAGCGCACGCCCATCGCGCGTGATGCGGCCGGCTTCGATTCCATCCTTGGCTTCGGCCCGCCGCTTCGCCAAACGCGAAACCTTGAGGTATTTATCGAGCCGCATGGCGCCGCACCCAGTCGATAAGCTGCTCGTCGGTTCGCTCGCCCGCCGCCAGCGCTAGCATTTCGTGCACGGCGTCGCCCCGTTCGAACGAGAGCTCCACGCCATTGAGTTGCAGGAGCGTGCGCATCGCAGCCCACGCGACGCGTTTATTTCCATCGATGAACGGATGGTTGTGCGCGATCGCGATAGCGTACGTCGCTCCAATCAAAACGGCATCGACATCTTCAACATACGCGGCCGTCGTTTGTGGTCGAGCGAGCGCTGACTCGAGTAGCTCCGGACTGCGCACGCCGGGCAAGCCGCCGTGCTCGACAAGCTGCGCATCGTGGATCGCCGAGACAATATCGGCCCGCAACCACTTCCAGTTATTTGGCGAGCTCACGCAAGATGTCGCGATCGCTCTTCATGATGTCGCGGGCGATCGCCATTTGCTCTTCGAATTCGGAATCATACGGCGTGAGGCGATAACCGCCCGGTTCCTCGATGAGAAAGAGACTGTCGCCGGCAGAAACGTTCAACCGTGCGAGCACGTCCTTGGACAAGATCATGCCGAGGGAGTTGCCGACTTTCACGATTTTTGCCGTAAGCGACGCATTTGCGGTAGCCATAGTCGTGTTATAACAAATGTAATAACTCTTGTCGAGCTCCATTATCGAGCCCGTTGTTGAGCCCCGTTGTCGAGCCCCCGTTGTCATCCCGAGCGGAGCGCCGCAGGGCGCGTAGTCGAGGGACAGCGAGCATCGCGCCAATTCAGCAGAGTAACGCCACTCAGCGGGAAATTTCGCCCGCAAGTGCCGACATATAAGTATGCACGGCAACTCAGGTAAGCTCAGCGGCGCGCTGGTCGCTATGAGCGTGTTTTTCGGTCTTTTGATCGCCACGGCGCTGCCGGCGGATGACGACAAGCAGCTGGGGCGCCTGAAGGGCGTGGTCGGCTTCGCGACCGCTCCCGACGCTACGCTCCACCAGATTTTCGGCAAGGAGCTCATTCCCGACGACGATTACGCGATCACGGGCGACCGCTCGGCGGGGATCCTCACCCTGCCGGACTCGTCGATCGTCGCGATCGGCGAGAAGACCCGGGTGCGTGTCGGCGCCTTCAATCAGACGGCGACCGGTCCCGGTTCGACGATCACGGTCGAACAGGGGACGCTGCGGTTCGACATCCATCGGCCGGTGGGCGGGACCGCCAACTATCACTTTCAGACGAACACGTCGCAGATCGCGGTGCGCGGGACGGTCGGCTTGCTCTCGGTCCTCGGCGGCAATACGACGGTGGCGTGTCTGGTGTGCGCCGCCGATAGCGTGACCGTCACGGTCGGTACGCAAACGCTCACGTTGCTCACCGGCCAACTGGTTACCGTGAGCGCGCTGGGCGCCGTCGTGACCGGGACGGTGACGACGACGGCCCTCGCCGGTTTCTCCGGAGCATCGGTCAGTACGGCCGCCGCGACGGGACCCGCTGCCGCGACGGCCGGTGTCTCCGGGGTATCGACCGCTGCCGCGAGCGCCGCGGGTGCGGCCGGCGGCGCAGCAGCCGGTGCGGCCGGGGCTGCGACCGGCGCGGTGGTCGGCGGAGCGGCGGCGGCAGCGGCCGTCGGCGTCGCCGCCTCGTCGCTGGCTGCAAAGGCGACGCCGACGCCGGCACCGGCGAACAACACCAACCTGCAAGTGACCGGCGCAAAGACGGCTCCGGCCCCGGCCTCGGTCGACCCGCCGCACTCGCTCGGCGGGCGGCACTAACATGACGCGCACGTTCGGCCGCGCAATCCTCGCGGGCGCTTCGCTCGCCGCACTCGCCGCACTCGCCGCAATCGTCGCCTGTGGCGGCGGTGGCGGCGGAAGCGGCTCCGCCAATCTTCCGGGCAGTACATCGTACGCGAACGCCACCTTCACGATCGCCGTGCCGTCCGCTTCGACCACGTCGTCGACGCAGCGTAAGGCGGCGTTCATCTCACCCGGCGCGCAATCGATCTCGATCACCGTCACGGGCCAAAGTACGGCGACGACGACGACAACGGCGGGCGCGACGACCGTTGCGAATCTTACGTCGACCTCGCCTAACTGCTCCGCGGCGACAGCAAGTGCGCCGCTCACGTGCACGGTCAGCCTCAACTCCCCCGTCGGCAATGATACGTTCGCGGTTTCGCTCTATTCCGGACTCAACGGTGCGGGCACGCTGCTCGGAACGTCGACGGTTGCGGCGACGATCGGCGGAAGCGGCGTGACGAACGTGCCGGTCGCAATCGGCGGCGTGGTCGCGAGCATCGACGTGACCGTCACCGGCGGCAACGGCCTCATCCCGGGCGGTTATCCGACGAGCGTGCCCGTCGTGGTGAGCGCGAAAGATCCGAGCGGCGCGACGATCGTCGGTTCTGCTCCGTACAGCAACCCGATCACGCTCACCAATGCCGATACCTCCGGCATCACGACGCTCTCGACGACGACCGTGACATCGCCCGCCACGGTGGTGACGCTCAGCTATGTGCCGACCGACGCCAACACCGGCGTGCTCAACGTTAGCGGGTTGCCGTTCGGCGAAACGTCGATCGGTGCATCGGCAAGCGGCGTTGCCCCATCGGCTGTCTCGGCCGGCACGTTCCAGTACAACTCCGACCGCTTCTTCGGGCTCGGTCACACGCGCAGCTTCAGCGGCACGGGCTCCGTCACCACGATCACGTACAACGGGACAGGCGTTCCGTCGCCGAATCCGTCGGCGTGGTCCTACACGATTGCCGAAACGTTGACGCTGCACGGCAACCAAACGTTCAACGGCGTGTCGGTTCTCCAATCGCACTTCGTCACGACCTACACGCAAACGTCGCCGGTAACGGCGGTACCGCCCGAAGTCGACACCGCCGATCTTTTCCGCGGGGCGACGCTCACCGCGTCCGGCACGAACGTGTACCGTTACGGCGAGCAAGAATCCGACGTGAACTCCGGTGTCGCGTCATCGCCGATCACCGGGAACGCGGCCGGTACGTCCACCATCAACTATAGCTATCCAACGCCCGGGGCGTGGAAAGAAGACCAACTGCCGCACACCAACGGCGCGGCCTGGACCAACAACGACGTTCCCTACACGGTCGCCTACGCGGGCGCGCAGGTCTCGACGTTCCAGGAACTCGCCGACGGCTCGACGTCGTTCACCGAGACGTCACCGGGCACGCTCTCCCAAACGCAAACCGCCGCGGGAGCGGCGACCAACGTCAACAACGGTTTCACGACGACGATCGGCTTGCCGAGCGGCGGCACGATTCCGGTGGCGGAACAGACGACGAGCCCCTGTTGCGGTGCGACATCGAACTTCACGCCGACCGATTGGTATCCGGGCGGCGGCGCACCGGCGCAGCCGTTGTACTCATCCATCTTCAGCGAGACGAGCGTTCCGATTCCGGCGCAGTGCAACGTCCCGTCATCGGTGGCGACCACGGCATATGCGGTCGTGCAGATCAACTCGCAGCTCGACATCGCGGCCTTTCGCAACCGTCAGATCATCGACGACGACTACTTCGTTCCGGGCGGCGTCGGTTTCGTCTGTGAAGTCGTCGTCGCGACGACCTCGGACTACCGCTTCGGCACCGGCATCATCTTGAGTCAAACGACCGTCGACACCGTAGTCGGCGTCCCGAACACCACAGCCCTAGGCCTCCTCCGAAGACTCTAACCCCCCGTGTCATCCCGAGCTTGTCGAGGGACAGCTCGAATCTCGGCGATTAGCGTGCGAGCGCGAAGGCGCGAGTGTGGTTACTTGTAGGTGTTTTTTACTCCACTGCTCGCGCCTTCGCGCTCGCATTCGGTAGTAAAGATTGTCGCGGTCCCTCGACTACGCACCTGACGGTGCTNNCGCTCGGGATGACACGGGGGGGCGCTATGCGCACATTGTTAGGCGGCGGTTTTGGCGGCTTGCCAGAGGTCTTCGAGTTCGTCGAGCGTCATGTCGCCGAGTTCGCGGCCGCTGGCGAGCGCGTATTGTTCCATGTAGCGGAAGCGGCGGTTGAACTTCGTGTTTGCGTCGCGCATCGCGCCTTCGGCGTCGATGTTCAGCCGGCGCGCAAGGTTCACGACCGTGAACAGCACGTCGCCGAGCTCTTCACGCACGTGCGGATCTTCGTAGGCGGCCGTTCCGGCTTGCGCGCGCGCTTCGGCAAACTCGCGTAGTTCCTCGGCGAGCTTCTCGGTGATCTGGCGTGCGTCGACCCAGTCGAAGCCGACCCGCGCCGCCTTCTCTTGCATCTTCTGGCCGCGCTGTAAGGCCGGCATCCCGTTCGGAATGCCGTCGAGTTTCGAGGTGCGCGACGCGCTCGACGCTTCTTGCGATTTGAGCTGATCCCAGTTCTGCCACACCTCGGCGACGTTTGCGGCGGCCACGTCGCCGAACACGTGCGGGTGGCGGCGGATCATCTTGTTCGAGAGCGAGTCGACGACGTCGGCCACCGAAAATTTCCCGCGTTCGGTAGCCAGCTGCGCGTGAAAGACGACCTGGAAGAGCAGGTCGCCGAGTTCCTCGCAGAGTTCCGTTTCGTCGCCGCTTTCGATCGCGTCGACGACCTCGTAGGTCTCCTCGACCAGATAGCGCACGAGCGACTCGTGCGTCTGTTCGCGATCCCAGGGACACGAGCGGCGCAGCCGCGCCATGATCTGGATGAGATCGTCCCAGTTCTGATGGCTCGAACCCGGCGGGAGCGGCAGCAGCGGCATCGTGATCGATGCCGAGAGCGTGGCGCGCGGCATCCCGGGGACGATCTCCGCCACGATGCGGCGCCGTTCGAGCGCGCGCAGCAGAATCGGCAAGCCGGCGAAATCGGAGAGCGGGTTGCCGAGAATGCCGAGCGCGAGATCGGTGTCGTCGAGCCGCTCGACGAAGCCGTCGATGACCTCGCTCGAGCCGCGGATGAACAGCGGCTGATCGATGATCAGCCCGCGCAGAATGGCCACGCCCTCGCTCTCGAGGAAGAGCACGAGGTCGGGCGGCGCGAGCACGGTAACGGCGCGCCCAACCGCGCGCATCGCCTCGCGGCTGCCAAGCGTAAGCAGATCGGGGTCGCCCGGACCAAGCCCAACGATGCGCAACATCCTCAAAGCGCCTTCGCCATCGTCCCCACGTCATCCCGAGCGGAGCGCCCCCTCGTCTTCGCTCGGGGCAGGCTCCGGGCGCGTAGTCGAGGGACCGCCACAATCGTCACGACCGCAGCGCTCCCTCGACGCTCGACGCTAGCTGTTTGCCGGGGCCGGGGCAGCAGCCGACGCTGCCGGAGCGGGAGCCGATGCGGCCGGCGCGGCGGCTGACGGCGGGGCGGGCAGCGGCGGCGGGAACAGGTCCGCGAAGCGCGGGTCGCTGATCGTGATGTTCGCCTTCGCGCGCAGTTGCTGCAGGAACACCGGGATCTGCTGCTGCTGGGCCTGCTGCGTGAGCGTGTCCTTGATCTGCGCCATCGAGCCGGCCAGCGTCGCGTGGATCGCCGGATGCTTTTCTTCAACCTGGATGACGTGCCAGCCGAACGGCGACTTCACCGGCGCCGAAATCGCACCGACCGGCAGCGCGAACGCCGCGGCCTGGAACGCCGGCACCATTTGGCCCGCGCCGAAGAACCCGAGCTCTCCGCCCTTGTCCTTGGTCGAGGGGTCGGTCGAGTATTGCTTGGCGAGATCGGCGAAGTTGCCGCCGGCTTTCAGCTTGCCCTCGATCATGTCGGCCGTCTTTTCGTCGGCGACGAGGATGTGGCGCGCGCGCACCTGCGGCGGCTTGTCGAGCGTGGCGTGGTTCTTCGCGAAGTAGGCGGCGATGTCGGCGTCAGTGACGTGCACCATCGGTGCGACGGCCTTTTCGATGACCAGCTGTTGGCGCAGGATCTGCTGCACGTCAGCTTCGGTCAAGCCTTGCTGCTTGAGGATCGAATCGAACTGCCCGGGCGGATACTTGCTTTTGATGTCCGCTTCTTTTTTATCGATGTCGCTCTGCGGGATCGTGATCTTCTGATCTTGCGCGTACTGGTCGATCAGCGCTTGCTGAACGAGTTGGGTAAGAACTTGTTTGGACGTTGGGCTCGACTCGAGACGGTTATCGAATGTGGCCTTGGTGATGTGCTGATCGTTGACGGTGGCGATGTCGCCGCCGCTGCTACCGCCGCTGCTGGAGCAGCCGGTAAACGAGATGCCGACGATCGCGGTCGCCACGGCGGCTGCCGTTCGAATGAGCTTGGACATAAATCTCCCCGGGGACTGACGCAGAAATGCGGAGCGTTGCTGCTCCGCACGACCCTAGGCGCTTCAAAGCGCAAACGGCGGGGCCCTCCGTCGGCCTGCGGGAAACGAGAGGCCGGATGAGCGCGCCGATCCTGCTATTCGGTACGCTGGCGGCGATTGCGCCGCTAGCCGTCCTTGCTAAGTGGCTCAAGCTGCCGTATCCGATCGTTTTCGTGATCGGCGGGTCGGCGATTGCCTTCGTCCCGGGCCTACCGCACGTGCAGATCGCCCCGGACTGGATCTTCTATACCGTCCTGCCGCCGCTGCTCTTCCACGGCGGCTGGGTGACGGACTGGACCCTGCTCAAGAAGAACGTACGCCCGGTTGCCTTGCTCGCGGTGGGGCTGGTCGTTGCCAGTACCGCCGCCGTCGCCGCGATGGTCGAGTGGATGGCCCCGGAGTTCGGCTGGACGTGCGCCTTCGTGCTCGGGGCGATCGTCTCGCCGCCCGACGCGGTGGCGGCCTCGGCGATCTTCGAGCGGTTCGGCGTGCCGCGCCGCATCCTCGCGATCTTGGACGGCGAGGGCTTGCTCAACGACGGGATGGCCCTGGTGATCTACCGGTTTGCCGTGCTCGCTGCGGTGATCGGCCGGTTCTCGCTGCCGCGTGCTTCGATGACGTTCGTGGTCGTCGTCTGCGTTGGAACGGCCGTGGGCGTGGCGCTGGCGTTCGTGGTCGAGGGCTTGCTGCGGCTCTTGCGCCGGCTCGACATCGGCGACACGCAGATCGACAACCTGATCATGCTGATCGCGCCCTACGTCACCTACCTCAGCGCCGAGGCGCTCGGCGGTTCGGGCGTGCTCGCGACCGTCGCGATCGGCATCGTGCTCGGCCGCCGCAGCGCACTGTTCGCAAGTCCGGAAACGCGCCTCGTCTCCGGTGCCGTGTGGAACATCCTGATCTACTTGCTCAACGCGCTGGTGTTCTTGCTGATCGGACTCGAGCTTCACGAGATCGTTGCCGACGGTACGATCGTGTCGCGCTGGTTGCCGCTGGCGCTGTGGCTCTCGCTGATGCTGATCGTCCTGCGCCTCGTGTGGGCGTTCGCGCAAGCCTACGTTCCACGCGCGTTTCGCCCGGTCGAACGCGCTCGCGATCCCGCGCGCTGGAAATGGGTCACGGTCATCGGCTGGACGGGATTGCGCGGGATCGTTTCGCTAGCGGCCGCACTCGCGCTGCCGCTCTACGACGCGGACGGCAACCCGTTCCCGCAACGTGCGGCGATCATCTTCATCACGTTCTGCGTGATCGTCATTACGCTCGTCGGTCAGGGGCTTTCGCTGATTCCGCTGTTGCGCTGGCTGAAGCTGGAAACCGGCGAAGACACTGCCGCGTACGAAGCGACGGTGCGGATCGCGGCGCTCGAAGCGGGCTTGAAGCGTCTTGAAGCGCTGGCGGAAAGCGCGAACGTCGATGCGGAGCGTGAACCGGTTTCGCGCGCGATCGCCGAATACCGCAATCGTATCGATCACCTCCGCCGGCACAGCACGCCCGGCCCCGAGGTGGAGAGCGACGAGAGCCGCTACGACCACAAGATCCAAGAGGAAGCGATCGCCGCCGAACGCCACGCGATCCAGCGCCTGCGCGACGACGGCCGCATCCCCGACGACATCTTCCGCAAAGTCCAATACGACCTCGACCTCGCCGAAACACGCCTGGTGTAGACCGCGTGTAGGGAGNNCGTGCTCCTCTGTCATTCCGAGCGGAGCGCCGAAGGGCGCGCAGTCGAGGAACCGGCCGTAACCGCAGTCGGAAGCAGGGCAACTCCACTCAGCGTTGTTTTACACCACACCTCCGCCCTACGGCGTTCGGTGCTCGGCCACCGCGATNNGTGGCGCGTTCCTCGACGACGCGCCTGGCGGCGCTTTGCTCGGAATGACATAAAACCCCAGTCTCGGAGGGGGGCGTTTTTGGGTGGGGAAGGGCTGTGGTCCCTCGGACTCAGGTAGGAGCGTTGAAATGGATATTTCGCGCCGGAGGAACCTCGCGGTCGTCGGCCTGCACCATGCGGGCAAGACGACCCTGACGGAAGCTATCCTCCACCATTGCGGGGCCATCCCGCGCCGCGGCTCGGTTGCCGACGGCACCACCACGACGGACTTCGAACCCGAGTGCATCGGCCACGCGCAATCGACGTGCGTGGGCTTTGCACACACCGCTTGCGGCGACGTCGACCTCATGTTGATCGACGCGCCCGGCTTCGTCGACTTTCTCGAAGAATCCAAGATCGCGTTGCTGGCCGCGGACGCCGCGGTCGTCGTGATCGATGCCGATCCGGCGCACATCCCGCAAACGCGTGCGCTGATCGACTTTCTCGAATCGCGGCACATGCCGCATTTATTTTTTATCAACAAGATGGACCGGCCCGGCGCCCAACCCGAGGCGACGCTGCAAGCGCTCGTTTCGGCTTACGGCATGCACGTGGTCGCGGAACAAGTTCCGGTCGGCGAAGGCGAAGCGTTCAGCGGCGTCGTCGACGTGGTGGCGGCGGTCGCCGACGTGGGCAACGTCGCCGCCGCGCGCGGCAAATTGCTCGAAGCGCTCGGCGACTTCGACGATCATCTCCTCGAAGAATTGCTCGAGGGCGTGGAGCCGCCGCTCGATGAAGTGCGCAAAGACTTACACGATGAGTACGCCCGCGATCAGATCGTGCCGGTGCTCTACGGTTCGGCCGCGCGCGGGATCGGCGTCAGCGAACTAATCGCCACGATCTCCGAGCAATTTCCGTCGCCCCTCGACGTCGAACGCATCGATGCCGACGGTCGTCCGATCGAAGCGAAGCCGGGCGGCCCGGTCGTTGCGCAAGTGTGCAAGACCCTCATCCACCCGCAGTCGGGCAAGCTCTCGGTGGTGCGCATCTTCAGCGGCACGCTGACCGCCGATTCCGTGCTCACCGATACGTCGCGCTCGGGCGTGCAATCGCGACCCGGCGGCATCTACCGCCTGCAAGGGAAGAAGCAAGAGCCGGTCACGAGCGCCGGCCCCGGCGAGATCGTCGCGCTCTCGCGGCTGGAAAGCGTGCAGACGCTCGACACGCTCACGACCGGCGGCGCGCACACGAAGATGCCGTCGCTCGAACTGCCCGATCCGGTCTTCGCCGTGGCCATCGCGCCGAAGGAACGGCTCGATGAAGCCAAGCTCTCGCAGATGCTCGCGCGCCTGATCGACGAAGATCCGGCCTTGCGGCTGATGCGCGCGGAGTTCACCAACGAGCTCGAACTCTGCGGCTGCGGTGAGGTGCACGTGGCCGTTGCGGCCGAACGCCTCGAACGCAAGTACCACGTTGCCGTGCAGACGCGCGAACCACAGATCGCGTATCGCGAAACGATCACGACCGGCACCGAAGCGCACGCGCGCTACAAGCATCAGACCGGCGGCCACGGCCAGTTCGGCGAGGTCCGGCTGCGCATCGAGCCGCGCGAGCGCGGTCACGGTGTCACGTTCGATGAAAAGGTCGTGGGAGGAGCGCTACCGCGGCAGTTCTTCCCGGCGGTCGAAAAGGGCGTGCGTGAAGCCCTGCTGCGTGGGCCGAACGGCTATCCGGTCACCGACCTGCACGTCACGCTTTACGACGGCTCGTTCCACGCCGTCGACTCGAGCGAGGCGTCGTTCAAGACCGCGGCCGCGATGGCGATTCGCGATGCGCTGCCGAAGTGCGGCGTGCGCGTGCTCGAACCGATCACCGCGATCGAAGTGCGCGTGCCCGAATCGTTCGCATCGATAACGGTCTCGCAGCTCACCGCGAAACGCGGCGTCGTGCAATCCTTCGGCCCCTCCGAAGACGCGTCGTTCTACCGCGTGTCAGCCCTCGTACCGCAGGCCGAACTCGCCCATTACATCACCGAACTCCGAACCGCCACGCAGGGCCTCGGCTCGTTCCGAAGTCACCACGAACGCTTCGACCCCGTGTCACCCTGAGCTTGTCGAAGGGCCGCCTCAATCGATGTCGCTGAGTGGCGGTCCCTCGACAAGCTCGGGATGACATGAGGGGCGTTAGTGGCTAGAAATAAACCCGTCCAAGACTTGGTTGAACTCGTTTGCGTGCTCGAGCTGCGCCCAGTGACCGCAGCGGTTGAAGACCAGCAGGCGCGAGTTGGGGATCATCGCGTTTAGCCGCATCGAACCTTCCAGCGGAACGGTGCGGTCGTCGCGCCCGTGCACGAGCAGCGCGGGCGTCTTCGTGTTCGTCAGCGCGTCGACGATGTCGTCGCCCTGGACGGTTCCGTCGCGCTTGGGGTTCAGGAAGTTCTCGAGGTGCTTCGGGTTCGCGAGCGCCGCCTTCGAGCGCAGCTCGCACAACTCGTCGGTGACGAACGATGAATCGTACACCATGATGCGCACGAGCCGGCGGATGTTTTCGGGCGAGGGATCGCGATAGGTTTCGTTGAGGATGCGGATCCCTTCGGTGAAACCGCCGGGAACGAGCAAGTTCACGCCCGGTCCGCCCGTGCCCATTGTGACGAAGTGCGAGAGCCGTTCGGGAAAATCGGTGAGGAACTGCTGCACGGCGCCGCCGCCCATCGAGTTGCCGACGACCGCGGCTTTGTCGATGCCGAGTTCGTCCATCAGCAGCTTTACCGCGCGCGCGTTGGTCTTGCGCAGCGGTTCCTTGCCGGGCTCGACCTCCGATGAGCGGCCCCAACCCGGCAACGTCATCGCGATGACGCGGTACTTCTTCGAGAGCGCGACGATGTTGGGGCCGAAATTCGTCCAGCCGGTGGCGCCGGGTCCCGAGCCGTGCAGCATGATGATCGGATAGCCGCTGCCGGCCTCGTTGACCTGGATCTTCCATTCTTTCGTTTGGACAACTCGCTGGGTGGATTCGTTGGTGGGTTCGGCGGCCATCGGTGCTCCTTACGTTCCCGGACGCGTCGGCGTGCGCTCTTCGATCGCGCGCGAAACTTCTTGCGTGTCGGTGTATTCGCTCAATTGCTGCACTTCGGGATCGTTGTGCGTCGGAACCTGCGGTGAATCGCGCCGCAACTCATCGAGCATGCGGATGACCTTCGCCGTGCGCCGCTCGTTGAGCAGGTTGATCTGCAAATCGAGCTTGTCTCGCTGCGAATCGATTTGCGCGACGCGGTTCGCGGTGATCAAGATGAGGATGGCCACCAGCAACCCGCTCAGCGTGATCATGCCTTGCAACCACGAAAACGGCGGCGGATCGAACGTGGATCCGTTGGCGTGCAGCACGGCGAGGTTTGTGCCGACCCACAGCACGACGAACGTCACGACGAAATAGAACGTCAGCGGCCGGCCGATGCGGCTCGTGACGCGCTCGATCCAGTGGTGATGGCGCGACGTCGCTTCGTGCGCTTCGCGCTCGAGGTCGGCAACTGCCTCGATGGCTTCTTCGGCGTGCGAGGTTCCGTTCTCG
>PLTN01000011.1 GCA_003164495.1 Vulcanimicrobiota bacterium | reverse complement strand
GCTTTGGCGCGGCCAAGCGCGGGCGGGAGCGGCGACTCACCGAGCGGTCGCGGCGCCTCGCCTCGCTGATAGGCCCGCACAGCGGACGGCTTCGTCTGCAGCGCGCGCACCTGCGACTCGCACCCGATGCACACGCGCGTACGGGGATCGGGCGTGACGCTGCTCGACGCGCGCGGCGCGCTGCACAGCGCGCGAAACGCTCCCACCTCCGCGAGATGCGCGGCTTTCGCCGGACCCGGCGCCGCGAAGGCGTCCCATCCGGCAAACTCGCCGGCAACGTGAAAGGCGGGCAGCACGAGGACGATGTGTGCTTCTGCGGCGGCCGTGATGACGCGGGCAATGGCATCCGCATCGACTTGCGTGCGTTCGGCAAGCCACGTCAGTTCGCGCTCCTCGAGCATCGCGCTCACGACTCGGTTTCGAATTCGGCCCGTCGCGCGAAGCGTTCGATCATGCGCGTGAGGCTCGCGGAATTGCGCGAGAGCCGATCGGCGCTGACCACGCCGCGGAACGCCGGCGCGATGATGAAATAGAATTCGCCCAGTGCCGGTGCTTCGGGCACGCCGAACGGCGGCGAGGCAACGATCGCGTCCATCGGAGTCGCCTCGCGTGAGCGCGGTGTGAAGCGGACGGTTTCTCCGCGAGCAAAGAGCATGGTTGTTCTCACGCCGCCATGCTGCGGCGGGCGCGAATGGCCGCTGCACGCTCGGGAATGTCCACCTCGAAGAGCGCGCGCACGATGTCGTGCATCCGCGGATCGACCGCTAGCAACCGCTCGCGCGTTGCGCGCGGCCAGAGCGAATGCGGATCGTTGCCGAAGTGGCCGTTCCACGCACGCAGGTTTTCGGCCATGTACTCATCGCACGCACTCGCGCTGTACGGCGTCACAAATGCCGTGGCCGCAGCAAAGGCACGGCGAATGCGCGGATCCACACCTGAAAGATAGACGCCCCCGCCCAGCGTGACGTCGAGCAGATGGCCGCTTTCGTGCACGACCGTCATGGGCGAGAGCGAGCGCAAGATCACGAGCCGTTCCTCAACGATGCAGAGGCCCGCGGGCGGAATCGGCCACGTATCGACATTCGCCGAAATGCGTCGCAGCACGGCCGACACATCGGCATAGCGCTGGCCCGGGTCAAGCACGACATAGCGGCAGCCGGCGTCCGCAAGAACATCGCACGCATCCTCGCCAAACTGCGAGACGAGCGCGCTGACGGTTGCGTGTGCGGTCGGGTCGCTCGCGTGGATCTCAGGTAGCATGGCGCGCTCCAAACGAAAGAAGCCCGTCGGACGACGAGCAAGTAATTTGGCCGAACCGATGCCGAGGCGGGGAAGGCGCCGCAGGCCTCCCGGCGCGTGCGCCGGGACGTCGTGGCGTGGGCTCATTGCACGCATCGGCGACATGTCCGTAGGATGCTATAAGAACTTGCGGCCCGACGTCTAAGCATCCAGATTGGCTCGTACGAGCGCGTAATCGAGGAAGAGGGTGTTTTGAGGGACCTGCGATCTTTATTACCGACCGCCGCGGATGTTCTTCGATTGCCGCCGCGCGAACTCGCGGGGTACTTGCTCGAAGCGCAAAACCTCGACGCGAACAATCCGCGCAACCATCCAAAGAACATCCGCAACGCGGTCGTGGAGTGGTACCCCGGTCCGAACGCACCCAAAGTCGTCGAACTCGTCGTTCGTGCGCTCGAACTGCTCAAGAGAGACGGGTATATTGTCCAAACCTACGACGATGCCGTCGACAACGAATGGTTTGTTGTCACCGATAAGGGCCGTGCGATCCACCAGCACGGTGACATCTTCAGTCCGATCGAAGAGCCGGAATCGCAGAAGCCGGTGGTCTTCATCAGCTGCGGCCAAGTCACCGACGACGAAAAGCGCGTCGGCCAGGAGCTGGCGAAGCTCATCGAGGCCAACACTGGCTGTGAGGCATACTTCGCGCAGAATCAGCACTCACTCGAGTCGCTCTCCAACAACATCCTTGGTGCCCTTAGCCGCTGCGTCGCACTCGTCGTCGTCATGCATAAGCGCGGCACCGTGACGTTTCCCGGCGGATCACACGATCGCGCCTCAGTCTGGATCGAACAAGAGATCGCGATGGCCGCGCTTCTAAAGCACGTCCTCAAGCGCGACATCATCGTCCAGGCCTACATTGAAACGGGCATTGAGCGTGAAGGCCTACGCGGCTTACTTCACATCAACGAAACCCCGTTCTCGAGTAACGACGAGATCCTAGTCGATTTTGCCGAGCAGTTACGCAACGGGTGCTTTCGCCCAACGGCATTAACTCCAGCAACCGCACAGGAGCCGCACGGCGACAGTGCGCCGGCCGTAAGCCCGCCAGACGAGGCCGAATATGCGGATGAAGCGCGGGCGCTCATGTCAGAAGCCACCGAGCAAGGCGGCCTCATGATCCTGAGCTACGTTTGCGCCTTTTGGTTGACGGTACATCCCACCAGACGCCAGGACCAACTCATCTCCGAAGAACGCGAGCGCGACATCATCTCCGAAGCGCAACTGAAGACGGGCGGCGCATTCCCGTTCGGCCGGCCAGATGATGGCGTCGCCCTTGAAGACGGTTACCAAGTGCACTCGATGGTTCCGCGCGACGCGAATCACCCCGAAATACGAGAACAGTACGTCTTAAAACGGAACGGATTATTTGTGTACGTTCGCGTTTCTTCCGACGACATCGGTGAGGACCGACAATTCCTTGGCAGCGACCGGTACGTCAGCTTTACAACACTCGTTACTACCATCCGCGAGATGGCGCGCTTCGCGGCCGCGCTCATCTCGTTGTACGACACGGATGCCCATGCCAACATCGCGCTAACCGGTCTGCAAAATCACGCGCTTCTCGACGATGCGAAGCTGTTAACCGAAGAGCGCTCGCGACCCTCACGCATCGATCGTGTCACAACGGACTACGCGGGTTCGGCCGCTGATTTTTCGAAACACGCTGATGAGTGGGCGGTCGAAGCTATCACAAAGTGTCTCAAAGCACTCAATATCAAAATGTCCGCGCCGCTTGTTCCTAC
>PLTN01000183.1 GCA_003164495.1 Vulcanimicrobiota bacterium | reverse complement strand
CGTCCGGCATTTCACGCGGCTCTCGCAAAAGACGTTCGGCATCGACACGAACTTTTATCCGCTCGGCTCGTGCACGATGAAATACAACCCGCGCATCAACGACGCGCTGGCGAACCTGCCGGCGCTGCGCGATCTGCACCCGTTCGCGCCCGACGAGCTTGCGCAGGGCGCACTGGCGATCATGTGGGAGCTCGAGCGCAGTTTGGCCGCGCTCTTCGGCATGGCCGCATTCTCGCTCAACCCCGCGGCCGGCGCGCACGCCGAACTCACCGCGCTGCTGATCGCCAAAGCCTACTATAAGAAGAAGGGCGATACGCGGCGCACCACCGTGATCGTGCCCGACACGGCCCACGGAACCAACCCGGCGTCGGCCGCGATGGTCGGATATAACGTCGTCTCGCTCAAGTCCGACGAACGCGGGCGCGTCTCGGTCGACGCGATTCGCGCGGCGGCCGGTCCCGACACGGCCGTCTGTATGATGACGAACCCCAATACGCTCGGGCTGTTCGAAGACCACATCCACGAGATCGCCGCCGCCGTGCACGCTGCCGGCGGCCTGATGTATTACGACGGCGCGAACGCGAACGCGCTGATGGGGAACAGCCGGCCCGGCGACATGGGCTTCGACCTGATGCACTTGAACTTGCACAAGACGTTCTCGATCCCGCACGGCGGCGGCGGCGCGGGCGCCGGGCCGATCGGCGTCGCCGCGCACCTCGTTCCGTTTCTGCCCGTGCCGATCGTACGGGCGGACGGTTGCGATGAAACGCACGGGCGTTGGCCGTCGGACGAGCTGACGTTCGCGCTCGATTTCGACCGGCCCGATTCGGTCGGCACGATGCGCTCGTTCTGGTCGAACTTCGCCCACATGGTCCGCGCGCTCGCTTACTGCTATGCCAACGGTGCGGCGGGACTCGCGCGCGTCTCGCAGCTCGCCGTCTTGAACGCCAACTACATCCGGGCGTCGATTCGCGACGTGATCGAGATCCCGTACGACGAGATCAACCGCCACGAGTTCGTCGCCTCCGCACAGTCGATCAAGCGTGAGACCGGCGTGCGCGCGTTCGACATCGGCAAGGCGCTACTCGATCGCGGCTACCATGCGCCGACGGTGTACTTCCCGCTGCTCGTTCCGGAGTGCATCATGATCGAGCCGACGGAAACGGAATCGAAGGAAACACTCGACGGCTTCATCGCCGCATTGCGCGATATTCTCATCGCCGCGCGCGAAGATCCGCAATCCGTGCTCGATGCGCCGCTGACGACGCCGGTCAGCCGCGTCGATGAGACCCGCGCCGCCCGTCAGCCCGACCTACGGTGGCGTCCACCGGCTTAAAAGAGGGTGATCCTGCTGATTTTCCGAGATCGATAAAGTCCTTCTTGGGAGTGGGGCGTATACTTGGAGAAGACCCCTCCGGAACGGAGCGGATTTTCGACGATGCGGATCAAGTACGAAGTTTCTGCGGGCGGGCTCGTCTTGCGGCGGAATGGTGCGACCCTCGAAGCGCTTCTCATTGGGCGCGGGATGCCGCGCGTCTGGTCGCTTCCGAAGGGCCATGTAGAGGCCCGCGAGACCCACGAGCAGGCGGCCCTGCGTGAGGTCCGCGAGGAAACCGGCTGTTGGGCTGAGATCCTGATCAAGCTTTCCGACATCTCGTACTGGTTCTACCTGAACCGGACCAAGCACAAGAAATCGGTCCATTTCTACCTGATGCGCTACCTCTCGGGCGACACGGCCAACCATGACCACGAGGTCGACGAGGCCCGCTTCTTCGAGATCAAGGCGGCGAAAAAAGTCCTCAAGTACGTCAACGAGAAGCGCCTGGTCGATCTCGGCCTGGAATACTTGGAGCGTGAGGGCGACTCGATCTTCGAATCGGAGGCCCAGCCTGAGCTCGAACTCGAGGCGATGAGGGACTCTAGCGCATCTTGACCGCCCCTGAGGTTGACGAGCGCGCCTGCCGCGTCTCGGTCGACGTTTTCGACGGTCCGCTGGACCTGCTGCTGAACTTGGTCAAAGAGCAGCAGCTCGACATCGCGACCGTGCCGCTGGCCCTCGTCGCCGATCAGTACTTCGCGTACATCTCCGCCATGGAAGTGCTCGACGTCGAGATCGCCGCCGACTATTTGGTCATCGCGTCGACCCTGGTCTTCCTCAAATCGAAGGCCATGCTGCCGCCGATTCCCCAGGAGCTCGAAACGAGCGAGGAGTCGGCCGAGTCGGTCGAAGCCCGCCTGCGCGAACGGCTCCTGGCGTACTCGCGCTATCGCGACGCGAGCCAAGACCTGTGGGCACGCGCGCAGGAAGCGGCGGCCTTTTACGTGCGCCCCGAGGGCGGCGATACGTCTGCCGAACTCACCCAGCGATATAAGATCGACGCAGCGAAATTGGCGCGTGCGCTGGAAGCGGCGCTCCGTTCGGCGAAGCCTGAAGTCCGCACGATCGTCCGCGAACGGGTCTCGCTCAACGAGCAGATGGACCTGGTCATCAAGACGATGCGCCGTGAAGGCCGCGCGAGCTTCTTCGCACTCTGCGCCAATGGGGACCGGTTTACCATCATCGTCACGTTCTTAGCCGTTCTGGAACTCGTCCGCCGCGGGCGACTCGTGGTCACGCAAAACGAGGCCTTCAGCGACATCGAGTTGCTGCCGGCGCCGGCCGCGGAGGTCGCGCGTGGCTGATGAAGAGGGCGCGCCCGCGAGCGAGCCGGTGCAAGAAGAACTCATCGAGACCGGCACGCTGCAGCGGAACCTCGAGGCCGTGCTGTTCGTGGCGAGCGAACCGATCTCGATCAAGGCGTTGGCCAAACTGACGGGCGCGGAAGAAGCCGACGTCACCGTCGCGCTGCAGCACATCGACGAAGAGTTTGCCGAACGCGGCATCGTGTTGCGCGAAGTGGCCGGCGGTTACCGTTTCGCCAGCGCCCCCGCGGCGCGCGCGGCGGTCGAGGCGTACTTGCTGCCGCCGAAGACGAACCTCTCGCCGGCCGCGCTCGAGTCGCTGGCGATCGTCGCCTACAACGAACCGGTGACCAAGGCTCAGATCGAAGAGATCCGCGGCGTGAGCGCCGATTCGGTGATCGCGACCTTGCTCGACCGGCGCTTCATCGTCGAATCCGGCCGGCGCGAATCGCCCGGGCGGCCGCTGCTCTACAAAACGACCCCCGATTTTCTCGAATCGTTCGGGCTAAATTCGCTCGACGATCTGCCGGCGGTCGATCTCGACGCGCTGCAACCGCGTGACGTCGAATTACCGATGACGCAGACCATCATGGAACCCCTATCAGAAACACCATCAGAAACCGAAACGACACCGGAAACGCCACCGGACCAGGAAGCAGGAGCACTATCGCTCGCATAGCACTTCCGGCCGACGCCGACGTCTGGGCGCAAATCAACGCCAACTGTCAGGCCGTCGCCACCGCCCACGAATTGATCCAGCCGGGTGAACGCTTCGCGTTGACCGACGATCAGCGTGCGGCCATCACCGAAATCAATACCGCGCTCGACGAGGGCAAACACGAATTCTTGCTGCAGGCGCCGACCGGCTCCGGTAAGACCGAAGTCATGCTGCGCGTGGCCGTCGACACGATTCTGGCCGGCGACAACTACGTGGTCATCCTCGCGCCCACGCGCGATCTGATCCGTCAGCACGTCACGTACTTCACCGAACGCTTGGCCGGCACGGGCATCGGTGTCGGGCAGATTCATGGCGGCGCCGCACCCGCCGACCGCCGCGAAGCGGAAGAAGGCTTGAAGGACGGCAGCGTGCGCGTCGTTGTCGGCTCGGCGATGCTGCTGACGATCGACCGCTACTGGGACATGATCGACGCGTCCGACCTCGTGTTCATCGACGACGTCAACGCGTTCGACGAACGCGAACATCTGCGTTTGCTCGAAGGCATCGACGCGCCGATGCTCTTCGCGACGGCCACCCCCAACGAGTTGCGCAGCTTCCTGATGCGCGTCGGCGCGTTCAACCGTGTTGTGCGCATGCGCAAGATGCCGTTCAACGTGCTGCCGACGAAGGTTCACAAGATCGAGGGCGTGTGGGGCGAACCGCCGCCGGAGCAGCTCTCGCGCGCCGACGAGCTCATTCGCGATCACCTCGGCCGCGGCTCGCGCATCTTCGTCATCGGACGAACGCGCGGCGACGTGCCGCGCCTGGCGCAGCGCCTTGAAGAAACCTACGACCTGGACGTGCAGCAACTGCGCGGCGACATGGCCGATACGAGCGAACAGTCCAAGCGCAATCGGCGCAGCGGAGTCAAGGTCAGCGACATCGGCACGCGCGTCGAGATGATGAACGCGTTCCGCGGCCGCGCGCCGTCGATTCTCGCCGCCACCAACCTGATCGGAAGCGGCATCGACATCCCGGCTGCCGATCTGATCGTCATCACCGACTCCGATGCGTTCGGCGAATCGGAAACCGAACAGCTCATCGGCCGCGTCGGCCGGCGCGAGCGCCCCTCGGATGCCGTGCTCGTCACCGGAACGACTTTCGAACGCAATCCGTCGCGCGCGGCGAGCGGCCGGGCGATGACGTTCATGCCGCGCGGGATGCGCGCGAGCCGCTTCAACTACGGACGCCGGTGAACTTCGGACTTCACGTACGCGTCGGCGCCGGTTACGACGAAACGATCGCTTACGCGCAGCGGCTCGGATGCACGTCGCTGCAGTTCTTCAGCGGCAATCCCAAGACGTATCGCGTCGGCGCGATCGACGCGCCGGCACTCGAGCGGTTCTCCAACGGCCGCAAGGCAGCGGGCATTGCAACCTCGGCGATCCACACTTCGTACCTGATCAACCTCGCGAGCGAGGATCCGAAGATCTCGAACGGGTCATTGCGGCTCCTGACCAACGATCTGCGCGTGGCGGCGGCGGGCTCGGTGCCCTTCGTCAACACGCACTTGGGCTCGTACGGCAAGCGCGACCGCAGCGAAGGCTTTGCGCAAGTCGTGGCCGCGCTCGAAACGGCGCTGACGGATATCGCGCCCGGCGTGTATCTCGTCATGGAGAACTCGGCCGGTGCGGGCCAGCTCTGCGGCGGCACGATGGAAGAGCTCGGCGCGCTGATCCGCACGATCGGTCATCCCCAACTCGCCGTGTGTCTCGATACGGCCCATTCGTGGGCCGCCGGCTACGAGATCGATTCGGCCGAGGGCGTAGACCGCTTCTTCGATCTGGTCGACCGCGAGATCGGCCTCGACCGGGTCGTGATGTTCCACTTCAACGATACCGAGATTCCGCTGGGCGGGCACAAAGACCGGCACTGGCACATCGGCGAAGGCCTCATCGGCCTGGCCGGATTCCGCGCCATCGCCGGACACGCCGGCGTGAAGGGCAAAACGGCAATTCTCGAAACCCCGGGCGAGGAACCCGACGACGTCCGCAACATGGACCGCATCCGCTCGCTTTTCGCCTAACGCGTAGCGGTGGGGCTTGGGCCCCCGTGTCACCCCGACCCTTCGACAAGCTCAGGGGAGGGGCAGCCACCATCGTGGCGGCCGTCGAAGTCCGCAAGCGGTGATCTTGCACTTCGACCTCGATGCGTTCTATGCGTCGGTCGCGCAACGCGACGATCCGAGTTTGCGCGGGATTCCACTTGCCATCTCGGGTTCGAGCCGCCGGGCGGTGGTGCTCACGGCGTCCTACGAAGCGCGGCCGTTCGGGGTGCGCTCGGCGATGCCGCTTTACCGCGCGCTCGAACTGTGCCCACAGCTGACGGTCGTCCGCCCGGAGTTTCCGCGCTACCGCGAAGCGTCGGATCGCGTCTTCGCGATTTTCGAGGACGGTTCCACGGCGGTCGAGGGTCTCTCGCTCGACGAAGCATTCGTCGCGCTGGCGGATTCCTCGCTCGAAGCGGCGGTAGCGTTTGCCGAGCGCGTTCGCGCGCGCGTGCGCAGCGAGGTTGGCCTCACGTGCAGCGCCGGCGTTGCCACGGTGAAGATGGTCGCGAAGATCGCCTCCGATGCGAACAAGCCCGACGGCCTCACGGTCGTTCCGCCGGGCACTGAACGCGCCTTTCTCGCGCCGCTGCGCGTCGGCTCCCTGTGGGGCATCGGCCCAAAGACGCTGCCGCGCGTCGAAGCGGCGGGCGTGCGCACGATCGGCGACGTTGCCGCGCTGGATGACGCGGCGTGTTACCGTATCTTCGGCCGCGGCGGCACGTTCTATCGCGATCTCGCCCAAGGCATCGACAATCGCGAAGTCGATCCGTCACGCGAACGCAAGTCGATCTCGAGCGAAGAGACCTTCGAGTACGACGTGCGCGACGAAGCGCGCATCCTCGCGCTCCTTCGCGAGCAGTCCGAAGAACTGAGCGAAGGCCTGAAGAAACGCGACATGCGCGCGCAGACCATCGGCATCAAGGTCAAACGCAGCGATTTCACCGTCACCGGTAAGCAAACCACGCTCACCGTACCGACGAACGACGCCGACACGATCCGCGCCGCCGCCGAATGGTGCTGGCACCGCTCCGGCCTCAAGGGCGTCCCGATCCGTCTGCTCGGTACGCGCGTCGCCACGTTGACGATCGGCGAAGAACGCGAACTACGGCTCTTTTGATCAAGCGTGCCAAAGCGCCATCACTCGGAGATGGCGCGGAGCGGGCATGGTGGGGCGTCGGGCATAATGCTAAGTAAGCATAATGGCAGCTAAAATGAAAACGCGTAAACTCGGTACGGCCGGTCCTGACGTATCGGCGATCGCGCTCGGCTGTATGGCGATGTCGGGCGTCGGCGGGCCGTCCGACCGCGGCGAGAGCATCGCGACGATCCACGCCGCGCTCGATGCGGGCATCAACCTGTTCGATACCGGCGACTTCTACGGCAACGGGCACAATGAGTTGCTGCTTGCCGGCGCATTGCAAGGCGGAAAACGCGAGCGGGCACTGCTGAGCGTGAAGTTCGGTGCGATGCGCGCCCCGGCCGGGCAGTGGGGCGGCGGCTTCGATGCACGGCCCGCGGCGGTGAAGAATTGGCTCGCGTACTCCCTCGTCCGGCTCGGCGTCGACTACATCGACGTCTACCGGCCCGCGCGCCTCGATCCGCAGGTGCCGATCGAAGAGACCGTCGGAGCGATCGCCGAGATGGTGAAAGCGGGCTACGTGCGTTACATCGGGCTCTCCGAAGTTTCGGCGGCGACGATCCGGCGCGCGAACGCGGTCCACCCGATCGTCGACGTGCAGCTCGAATACTCGCTGTTCACGCGCGGTATCGAAGACACGATCTTGCCCGCGTGCCGGGAACTCGGGATCGGCGTCACGGCCTACGGCGTGCTCGCGCGCGGCCTGTTCGGTGGATCGATGGCGCAAACGCGCACGTCGACGCGCGCGAGCTTGCCGCGCTTCACGGGCGAGAACTTGGAGAAGAATCTCGCGTTAGCTGATGCGCTGCAGCGCGTTGCCGGCGCGAAAGGCGTTTCGACCGGTCAAATTGCCATCGCCTGGGTGCTGCATCGCAGCGCCGAGATCGTGCCGCTCGTCGGCGCGCGCCGGCCCGCGCAGCTGGCCGATGCGCTCGGCGCGTTGGACGTCACGCTCGATGCAGCGGAACTCGCCGCCATCGAAGCCGCCGTTCCGAAGGGTGCGGCCGTGGGCGACCGCTACAATCCGCACCAAATGCGCGAACTCGATTCGGAAGTTCGCGCGTAGTTACGAAACGGCGCGCAGCGGACGCGGCGGTGCGCCCGGCATGAGGCCGTTCGTGACCGCCAGCGGATCGTAAGCGGCGACGGCAACCGTCTCGCCTTCGGAGCTGCCGCTGCGGCGCGCGGCGCGCAATGCTTCGATCGCGTCGGGTAACGCGTACTGTTCGCCGACGTAGCCGGCCACGAAACGGCCGCCGCGGATTTCACCGCGCGCCTCCATCTTCCGTAGCGCGGCGAGGATCTCGCGCCACGGCGGCGCCTGCGTTTCGCGCTTGACGATATCGCGGAACACCACGCCCCAGCGGGCGAGCAGGCGGCGCGCGAACGCTTCCGCATCGAGGTGATCCAGCTCGGAAACCAGCAGCGACCAGCGGCCGCCCGACGAGCGCGGCCGCGCGCGCATCCCGTTCTCGCCCAAGCGCCGTTTGCGGTCGGCCAACGCGCGCAACGCGTCGAAGCCGTCGGCGGTGACGAGCCCGGCGGCGACGAGCTGCCACAGCGCCTCTTCCACCTCGGCCGGAAGCCGTTTGGTGCCGCGCACGATGTCGGCGAAAAACGGTGCGCCGCGTTGCGCGATCTCGTCGAGCACTTCGCGCGCCGCATGGGAGAGTGCCGCCGACTCATCGCCTTTGCGCAAGATCAATTCGGCTGCGTGTTCGCGCGCGAAGAGCGCGATCGGTGCGAGCTTCGTCGGGCGGATACGGCGCTGGCGGCCGTCGGCGGCCGGGGTGAAGGCCGGGTGCGGTGAGAGGCGGCCCCACATCACATCGCCCGAGTAACAGAGCTTGTCCAGATATTCGCGCTTGTAGTCCGCGACGCGCGCCGGCAGCACGGTCGTCTCCCACGCGGCGGCGGGGATCTCGTACCCCTCGAGTTGGCGGATGACGGCCAGCGTGCCGTCGACGCCGTGCAGGCGCGAAGCCGGTGCGACGTGTTGCCAGCGAAACAGGAAGCGCACGTAGTCGGCCGTTGCGACGGGCTCGATCTCGCGCCGCAGCGCGCCGAGGGTCATCCGGTGGATGCGCGCCAGCACGCGGCGATTGCACCACTCCTCGACGTTGTGGCGGAAGCGTCCGCGCAAAACCGCACCTTCCGTTTCGATGCGGATCAGCGCGGCCTCGACCATTCGTGTATCGAGCGCCAGGCGTGCGGCGAGCTCGTCGACCGTCACGGGGCCGCTCGACTCGAGCCAGCCGCGCAGCATTTCCGCGACGGCTTCATCCGGTTGTTCCGGGAGCGGGATCGTCGTTGCGAGCGCCGGCGTCTCCGGTTCGGCGGTTGCCGCCGGATAGATCATGCGCGTGAGCTCGCGCCGCTCCGCGCACGTCCACAGCGTCGTGCCGGTCACGGTGAGTGCCGTTGCACGATGGGCGGCCACCAGCTCGTCGAACCAGGCTTGCCATGCCGCGACCGGTGGCACCGCGACCAGCGTCAGCAACGCGTCGTGCAGTTCGTCGGCGTCGCGCACGAGCGGCCACGAAGACTCCGCGACTTCGGCGATCGCCGCCGGATCCAGCAGGCTCGATGCGTCGGCCGTGTTGCGGGTCGTGTTGCGCAGGGTGACGGCACGGGTGCGCCGTTCCTCGAGCGGTGCGTCGTCGAGGTAGGCGTACGGGTTGGCGTTGAGGATCTCGTGGCAGAACGCCGAGGGCTCGGGCGTGTCGATCGCCAGCGTGCGTATCGCGCCGCTCTCGATATCGCGCAACACGGTCAGCAGGCCGTCGATGTCCATCGCTTCGCGCAAGCAGTTGTCGATCGTCTCGTTCACGAGTACGTGGTCGGGTACCCGGATCGGCCCGGTCAGGTTTTCGCCGCAGGCGGCCGCATCCGGAAAGCACGCCGCGAGCAGATCGTCGGCGCGCATGCGCAGGAAATTCGGCGGCACCTTGCGGCCGCCCATGAAGCGCAGGATCGCCAGCGCGCGCAGCGCGTTCCAGCGCCAGCGCGCGCCGAACATCGGCGCCGTCAGCAGCGCTTGCGTGAGCGTGTCCACGGCACTCGCCGACTTCACGTACTCGAAGACGGCTTCGAGCGGAAAGGCGTGCTGCTCGGTCAGCGAGATCACGATGCCGTTGTCATTGGCGGCGGCTTGCAGCTCGACGTTGAACGAGCGGCAGAACTTCTTGCGCAGCGCAAGTCCCCACGCGCGGTTGATGCGGGCGCCGAACGGCGTGTGCAGGATCAACTGCATGCCGCCCGCTTCATCGAAGAAACGTTCCGCGATCAGAGTGGTGTCCGTCGGCACGGCACCGAGGATCGCTTTCCCCGCGCGCATGTAGACCACGGCTTGTTCGGCGCCGGCGGCATCGAGCGCGCACGCCGACTGCAGCCACGCCTTCGCGTCGTCGTCGCCGCGTTCGTCAATCGCGGTGCGCACGGCGGCGACTTCACGCGAGAGCTCGATCGTGCGGCCGAGCCCCTCGCCGTTCCAAAACGGAATCGACGGCGGCGCACCGTGCGCGTCCTGCACGCGGACGACGCCGGTCTCGACGCGGCGGATCATCCACGAGGTGGTGCCGAGCAAGAAGATGTCGCCGGCCATGCTCTCGACGGCGAAGTCTTCATCGAGCGTGCCGATCACGATGCCCTCGGGCTCGGCCACGACGTTGTAGTTCGCGGTTTCCGGGATCGCACCGCCGGAGGTGATGGCCGCGATGCGCGCGCCGCGGCGCGCGCGCAGGCGCCCGTTCACGCGGTCGTGGTGCAGGAAGGCGCCGCTGCGCCCGCGCGAGGTGGCGATGCCGTCGGCCAGCATCGCCACGACGTCGTCGAAGTCTTTGCGTTCGAGGTCCCGGTAGGGATAGGTCGTGCGCACCGCCGCATAGAGCTCGTCGACATCCCAGTCGTCGCCCGCGCACGTCGCGACGAGCTGTTGCGCGAGGATGTCGAGCGGCGCGTCCGGGATGCACAGCGCGTCCATCGTTCCGCCGCGAATGGCTTTGACCAGGGCTGCGCATTCGATCAGCTCGTCGCGCGTGGTGGCGAAGAGGCGGCCTTCGGGTTTCGCGCCCACCCAGTGGCCCGAACGTCCGACGCGCTGCAGCGTGACCGCGATCGAACGCGGCGAGCCGAGCTGCACGACGAGATCGACGGAACCGATATCGATCCCCAGTTCCAGCGACGCCGTCGCAACGACCGCGCGCAGATCGCCGTTCTTGAGCCGGTTTTCGGTGTCGAAGCGGATGTCTTTAGAGAGGCTGCCGTGGTGCGGCAGCACGATGCCTTCACCCAACCGCGTCGAGAGCGCGAAGGCCACTCGCTCGCTCATCCGGCGCGTGCCGACGAACACGAGGGTCGTCTTGTGAGCGAGCACGAGGGCCGCGACGCGGTCGTAGATCTCGCCCCACATCTCGGCGCTGGCTACCGAACCCAGCTCGTCGCTCGGCACTTCGACCGCCAGCGTCATCTCGCGGCGGTGACCGACGTCGATGATGTGCGCGGTGCGGCTGAGGAAGTGCGCGACTTCCTGGATCGGACGCACCGTGGCCGAAAGGCCGATGCGTTGCGGTTTTGCCCCGCCGTTACGCATGACCAAATCATCGAGCCGCGCGAGCGTCAGGGCCAGGTGCGAGCCGCGCTTATCGCGCGCCAGCGCGTGGATCTCATCGACGATAATCGCTTCGACGTGGGTGAACAGCGCGCGCGATTTGGCGGCGGTGAGCAAGATGTAGAGCGATTCGGGAGTGGTGACCAAGACGTGCGGCGGCTTGCGCAGCATGCGCGCGCGTTCCGACTGCGTCGTGTCGCCGGTGCGCGTTGCGGTGCGGATCTCCGCGAGCGAAACGTTCGCCTCGGCGGCGCGTTCGAGCAGCTCGCCCAGCGGCGTCTCGAGGTTCTTGCGCACGTCGTTGGTCAGCGCTTTGAGCGGCGAGACGTAGACCACCAGGATTTCGTCGGGCAGCGGTCCCTCGGCGGCGCGGCGGATCAGCCCGTCGAGCGCGGTGGTGAACGCGGCCAGCGTCTTGCCCGAGCCGGTGGGCGCCGCGATCAGCACGTCGCGGCCGGCGCGTATGAGCGGCCAGCCATGGACTTGGGGTTCGGTGGGCTCGCCGTAGCGCGCGGCAAACCAGCCGGCGACCAGCGGGGACAGCTCGTTCACTTGGACTCGCTACAACCCCTCAAATGTGGTCCGCGTTCCAGCACGGATCAGCCGCGGCCGAGGTTACCTCGCCGGCGGACCGCTGCCAGGCGGCGGTCGCGGCCGGCGAGAGCGGCAGCATCATCGTGACCCCGGTGCGACGCGGGCGAACGGCGCCCCGCGGTACCACGCTGCGCGCGGGCGCGGGCGGCAGCCAGCCGGTCACCTTGCGCAGGTCGCCCGCACCGTTGCGGATCAGCGCCGGGACGAGCGCGGCCGCTTCCTCATCGACGTAGGCGAACTCATCGAGCGCAAACGAGTCGACGTCGGCGAAGCGCCGGCCGAGCACGTAGGCCACCAGCCGCCGGCCGCGCATGATCCCCAACCGCACGAGCACGCCGCTCGCATCGCGCGCTCGCGCGCGCAAGCGCAGAAACTCCCAGATCAGCGGCGGCCGGGTGAGCGTGAACGGGCGCGTGGCATCGAGCGCGGTGAAGCAGCGTTCGATCGCCGGCCAGTCGGCGTCCACGAGCGAGCGCGCGGGAATGCGCGCGTGCGGCAAGGTGTCGGCCCGCAGCACGATCGCCCGCGACGGCAAACACACGAAGCCGAGCCGCTCGTAGAAGGCCGGATGGATATCGGAGAAGAGGTAAACGAAGTCGGTGCCCGTCGCGCGTTCGCTATCGAGGAGGGCGCCGAGCATCGCCGTTGCGTACCCGCGGCCGCGCGCGCTTTGCGGCGTGAACACGGCGCCGATGCCGGCCGCGCGAAACGTCCGCTCGCCGCAGCGCAGTTCGCGCTGATAGCGCTTGCACGATGAGACGAGCTCGCCGTCGAGCGAGAGCCCCAGCGTACGAAAGCGCCGCCGTCCGAAGCCCGATGCGCTGACCGCGCCGAACTCGGCGGCGTAGTCCGCAAAGCTCAGACCGCCCGACCAAATCTCCGCCGACTGCGGCAGCACGTCACGCACGTACTCCTCGGTCGAAAGCTGGACAATTCGCAGCACACCCGCCCATTCGCCACGGGCCGGCTGTGCGCTCCCTTAACGGGCGGCTTGGGCGTAGCCCAAACGCGAAGGATTCACGGAACGTGAATCCACTAGACGAACGCGAGCGGTGCGAACTGACCGTCGAGGATCGGCGCCGGATCGGTGCCGAGGCAGCGTTGGATCACCGTTGCGTAGATCGCGCGGAAGTCGGTGACGAATTTCAGGTTGCCGTTGCGATCGAGGTCGGTTAGCGAGGGATGATCGCCGTAGACGCCGCCGCGCACGTTGCCGCCGATGATGAAGACCGGCATCGCCGTGCCGTGATCGGTGCCGTTGCTCGAGTTCTGTTCGACGCGGCGTCCAAACTCCGAGAACGTCATCGTCAGCACGCGTTTGTCGTTGCCGTGCGCTTTGAGGTCGTTGTAGAACGCAAGTAGTCCGTTCCCGAGGTAGCCCAGCAAGCGGTCTTGCTGCGCGCGCTGACCGGCGTGCGTATCGAACGAGCCGATCGAGACGAACACGATCTTGGTTCCGGTGTTGGTGCCGATCAACTGCGCGGCGAGTTTGAGCTGCTGCGAAAAGCCGTCGGTGGGATACGTCACCGAGGTCGTGTAGCCCGCGATCTTCGAGCGCAGCACGTCGCCGCCGTGATACGCCTGGCGGGCGGTATCGGCGATCATCGCGAGATACGGCGAATTGCCGCCCTTAGCTCCGTCGTAGAGCGTACCCGCGCTTTGCTTCGATGCGACGTCGCGGCCCGTGTTGTAGGCGAACGCGCCGAGCGCGCCGATCGCCGGAACGTCGACGTGCGCCGACACGAGTGCTGCCGGCAACGTGTCGCCGAGCGCGACGGTTTCGAACGGGGAAGGCTGCTTCGTGCCCTGCGGATAGCGGCGATCCAGGTAGCGCCCGAGCCAGCCGTACTGTTGCGGGCGCACCGGCGATGCGGTTTCCCAGATCTGCGTCGCCTCGAAGTGCGAGAGATTGGCATCGGGATAGCTCACCGCTTGCATGAGCGCGAGATGCCCTTCTTTATAAAGCTCGTCGAAGCCGGCCAGCGCGGGATTCCACGCGATGCGGTCGTTGATGCGTAAGACCGTCTTCGGATCGACGGCGATCGTCGGGCGTACGCGGTGATATGCGTCGTCGCTGTACGGGATCACCGTGTTGAGGCCGTCGTTGCCGCCGCTCATCTGCACGATCACGAGCACGTTGCCGGGATCGGCGGCGTTCGTTGCGCCCGGCGTGGACTGCGCGTAGGCCGCGCGCATGAACGCGAGCGGCATGCCGCCGCTGATGGCTGCGGCGCCGAGGGAGCGGGTGAGGAACGATGTGCGTTTCATGATGTGCTCGCGGTCAGTTCAGCTGGTTGACGGGAAGGTTGAGGGTCAGGGCGACGACGCCGCGGATCTTCTCTTGGTAGTTTTCGGGCCCGAACGGCAGCGGATCGGTGATGCTGCCTTGCGCTTGTGCGCCGGTGCCGGTGAGGTAATCGACGAGCGTGGTGCGCACGTCGCCGGTTACGTCATCTTGAAGCCCCGATGCGGTTAACACGTCGACGATGCGGGGGGCGTTGAAGCCGCCGGCTTCCTTGACGAGCGCGTCGGGCTGTACGTTGGGCGCGTTGGTCGCGACGGCCGGCGGTTTGGCCGGTGCCGTCGTTGCGATCAGCGAGTTGACGAAGTTGAACCGCGCCAGCATCGTCGAGGTATTGATCCACGTCGGCCCGCCGTCCCAGCCTTTGACGCTCGGCGGGTTGAGCGGTTCTTGGCCCATGCGCGCCAGCACGCCCGGCAGGTTGGCCGGAATCTCCGACGCGCCGATGTAGCGCAACGTCCCGATCGTGAACTCGATCGGGCTCTTGGGCTCCGAACGGTAGGCGCGCTGCGAGAAGAAAACGTTGGAGCGGAGAATCGCACCGAGCGTTTGCGAGATGTCGTAACCCGAGAGCGCGTACACGCTTGCGACGCCTTCGATCAATTCCGGTTCGGGATCGGAATAGACGAACGCCTCGAGAAGCTTGTGCGAGATGAAGCGCTGGTGGATCGGTTGCGAGACGATGATGCTGATCGCGTCGTCGGCATCGAACGATCCGGTGTGGCCGAGGAACGTTTTGAGCCCCGGATCGTGCTGCGCCGGATTGAAGAAGGCCTGTCCGCTCTTGAGCGTCCAGCCGGTGAACGCGCGCGCGCCTTCCTTGACGTCATCCTCGGTATAGTTGCCGAGTCCGAGGGTGAACAGCTCCATCACTTCGCGCGCGTAGTTTTCGTTCGGATGCGCTTTCGTGTTGTAGCGGTTGTCGAGCCACACGAGCATCGCCGGATCCTTCGTCACCGACGAGAGCAGCGTGCGGAAATTCCCCATGCCCTGCGCGCGGAAGAGCGCGTTCTGCTGCGCCATCATCTCCGGCGGAGACTTGCTGAACCCGGTGGCAAAATGATTGTGCCAGAACAGCGTCATCTTCTCGACGAGTTGCCGGCGCGAGCGCAGCATCCGGTCGAGCCACCACATCTGCACGGCCTTGGCGCGTTGGCCATACATGTTGCCCGGCAGCGTGCCGAGTTCCGGCGGATAGTCCGGAAACGCGACGTCCGCGGGCGGATGGAACAGCGCATCGACGGCGTGTTGCGCATCGAGCTGCGCGAACGTCGCGATGTCGGCCGTCGTTCCGCCGAAGCCGGCGCGCCGTAATAGGTGCGCGGCGTGTCGTTGGTTGAACGGTCCGCGGTAGGGGGCGAGTGCTGTCGCGACATCGAGCTGCCCGGCGGGGCGAAAGCCGACTTGCGGATCGGTGGACGTATCGAGCTTATCGTTCACGGTGATGCAACGGTAAGCATAACGCGAAAGGGCCGCTACCGCGCGCACACTTCATGAAAGTTCGGTTAGCTCAGGATGACACAATCGTCTGGAGTTCGGCGGCGAGTTCGGGGGCGGAGATGCCGCGGGTGGCGCGTCCGCTCGCGCTGACGGTTACGCTAACGTCGGCACGCAACATGGCGAGGGCAAGTAAGCGGCGATGTTCGCGACCGTAGGCTTGGTTGAGTTTGGTTTGATGCGAGTACCAAGTGAACTTTGCCGTCCGCCCCGCCGGTGCATCGCCGGCGGCATCTTTCGGCACCATGCCGTACGAGGGGCTGAACAGGAACGCATCCGGCACGTAGTAGGGCGGAAACGATCCGGCGCGCGCATCGACCGCGAAGACGTGATCGAAGCGCCGTGGTCCGATGCGGTCGATCGAACCGGTGAAGACCCCGCGGGACGCGAGGTCGTGCACGAGCGGTCCGCGTTCGTTCGGCGCCATTCGGGCGAGCATTTCCAGCGCGTCTTCGAGCGAGCCGCCCCGGTGCCGCCCCTCGCAGCGGTCGATCAGCGCCAGCACCGCTTCGACGATGAACGTGCGCCGCGCCGCACGCGCCGCCGTTTCACCCGGTCGCGGCGCCAAGATGCCGGCATCCTCGACGATCGCGCGGGCCGCGGCGGTGCCGGCATCGCGGGCGTGCGCGGCCCACGCACTGCGCCGTTCGCGAAACGCGATGATACGCTCGCGCGCGAGCGGTGAGAGATCGTTGTCGCGTTCGCCGCGCAGCACGTTCATCGCCAAGCGCACGTCGCGGCGCCGGTCCCAGCGGCGGTCGCCTTCCGGTTCGGCAACCGGCAACGGGAAGAGCAGCGCTTGCGGATTGGCCGGCTCGCCGCAGAGCACGCCGAGCGTTGCATCGCCGAGCGCAAGCATCGGCAACTCGAGCGCGCGCAGGAGCCACGCGTGCCGGTAGGGATCGACGGCGACCCAGAGCGCGGCCAGCGCGTCGGCGGCGTCGTGACGCGCCAGCAGGTCGATGTCGCCGTGCAGCGCCACCGGGATGTCCGCATCGACCAGCGCATCTTCGTATGCGCCGAGACAACGCGCCGTTCGATGGACGACCGCGATGCGTGCGGCCGGGGTTCCGGCCGCGATCAGCGCCGCGACGCTCTGGGCGACGAACGCGATCTCACCCGCGTGGTCGGCCGCGCGATGCACGCGCACCACGTCCGCGGCCGCGGGCTGCGGTGCGACCGCCCCCGTGGCGATCGCGCGCGCGCAGGCCGCGAGAGCCGGCGGCACGGCCGATCCCGGCGGCAGCTCGATCGTCGTGGCCGCGAGTTTGAACGTTGCCTCGGGCCGTGCCCCGGCGAACGTGTGAATCGCGGACTGCAACGTTCCGGCGAACGTGACGCCGCGCAGCTTCGGCCCGAAGAGCGCTTGCAGCAAGCGCACTTCGCCGTTACGCAGATCGTGGGCGTCATCGACGAGCGCGAGCGTCAGGCGTTCGCGATACGATGCCGCGAGCGGCGGCTGCTCCTCGAGCAGGCGCACGGCTTCGGCAAGTGCATCCACGGCGGTAAGGCAGCCGTGACGCACGAGTTCATTCACGTAGGAGCGATAGAGTTTCGCCACGATCTTGGCCAGATCGATCTCGCGCCGATGCTGGCGTTCTAATTCGCTCCGCGCGACGAGCAACGAACTGCGATAGTCGTCCTTGGTTGCCGAGAGCAGCCCCGGGTCGGCGAAGTTCGGCGGCTTGCCGTAGAACGTTGCCGCACCGCGCAGCGACTGTGCGAGCATCGTCTCGGGCGAAATGCCGGCGTCGCGCAGCTTCACGATCAAGCGCAGCACGGCGGCGGCGAAGCGATCCGGCGCGCGCAAACCGCTGATCTCCGGATCGATGTCGGCGCCCAGATATTCGGCCCACTCGGCCGAGAACAGCGGCGCGGCGGCGCGCTCGAATATCTCCTCGATCTCGTCCGGCTCGAGCAGCTCGATGTCGGGTGCGAGACCGCCCGCGAGCGCGCCGTCGGTGACGATCGCGAACGCCAGCGCGTCGAGCGTGATTCCGGTGAACGGTGCGGACGCGAACGCCGCCTGCGTCGCGCCGTCGAGCCGCACGGCGATGCGCGCGGCGAGATCGCGCGCGCCGGCGGGGTGCGAACTCGCGACGACCGTCGCCTCGGGCGCGATGACGCCCTCCGCAAGCAGCGCAACGTAACGCTGCGCCAACGCCTCGCTCTTGCCGCTCGCAACGGGACCCGTAACGAGGATGAGATCCGCATCTGCGGGCGCCTCGACGATGCGCGAATCCGTGCCCTCGAGCGCGCGCATCAGCGGCCGAACCGCTCTTCGGCCACGGCCGGCCGCTCGCGGCACGAATTCTTATAGGAGCAGTACCGGCACGCATCGGGATCGTCGGTCACCGCGTAATGCGCGATGGTCGGCGTGGCCAGCGTCTTCGCGATCTCGATCATGCGCTCGCGCGCGCGTTCGAGGTCGGGAATACCGATCGATGCGCTAGTGGAAATTTTGGCGCGGCCGTTTTGCGGCGGACGCTGCGCGACGACCGTGAGCTCGATCGGTTCGACGTCGAGCAAGGCGTCTTTCAGCGGCACGAGCGAGAGCCGCGTCACGGTATCGCCGGCCGCGGTGCGGGCCCAATAGTAGAACGGCAGCTGAAATTCCGTGAACGCTAGGACGTCGGCCAAGTATTCACCGGCGCTCTTCGCGATCGCGCCGGTCTTGTAGTCGACGACGGTCACGGCGCCCGTCGCGTCGTCGCGGTCGAGGCGGTCGATGTAGCCGATGAACGAGTACTCGCCGAGTTTGACGTCGGTCGCGGTTTCGCAGCCCACGACCTCGAAGGGCGCTTTGCGCGCCCGTTCGATGAGCCAGCTCAGGTACCGTTTGGCCGTGCGCCGCGCCCGCCGCTTCTGCAGTTCGAACTCGACCGGTGCATCGAAGCGCGTGCGGTGCCGGTCGAATGCCGCTACCATGCAGTAGTCCAGGAACGAGCCGAGCGCCGCGGCGTCGACGCGATCGAAACGCGCATGGGTACCGTGGAACTCTTCGAGCGCCGCGTGAAAGGCGATGCCGTAGAACGACGCCGACGATCCGCGATCCTCGACCGCCGCGCATACGTAGCGGTAGAACCACTTGCGTTCGCACTCGGCAAACGCGTTGAGCGATGAGGCGGAGAAGACCGCCCGGCGGGACGTGACGGGCACTTGCGGTTCGCGCGGTACGGCGGGCGCGGGAAAGGCCGGAAAGTCCGGCGCGCGCTGCGTGCAGCCGGCCAGTTCGGCTTCGAACTCATCGATCGCGTCGCGCGCTTCCCACGCCGGTGCGAGGATACGGGCGGCGTCAAAATCGCGCGCGATCCGTTCGAGCGCGGCGAGGGTCGGCGGGTCGAGGCCCAGCACCGCGGTCGCGGCGGCTAATACGTCGCTCGCGCCGGCGTCGGGAATGCGGTACGCGCGTGCGACGGTGCGTAGCGCGTGCGCAAACTCGCGACCGCCGCCGGCGGAGCCGGCGTCGGTGACGTCGAGGACGTTGGCGCCCTCGCCCGCGACGGCGAGCAGCGTGCGCGCGTCGTCCGGTGCGATCGGCGCGAGCTTGGAGCGCAGCGCGGCACGCGCATCGGCATCGCTCTCCGATGCGGAAAAGCGGAGAAAGGCGAACAGTCCCGCCGCGCCCACGAGATCGAGTTCGGGTGCGGCGATCGGGCCCAGGTCGACCGGCTCGAGATTGAACGCGCCCAGCGCCGCGAGCCGGCGCCATCCGAACGCGCCGTCGTCGACGAGCAGCAGCGCATCGATCGCCAGCGTATCTTCATCGAGCGAGAAGCTCGCGCCGCCGAGCACGCGGCGCAGCGCCGTACCGGCATCGACCGCGTTGACGAACGCGAGCAGCGTGCGATACTCGCCGATCAAACCGCCGAAGGCGCCGTCATCATCGCGATCGATCGCGGCGACGACGCGGCCGGCAAACGAGGGGCTGCGCCGCACGTGGGCGGGAATGGCGAGCTCTTCGCGTGTCGCAGCGATGCGGCGTACCATCGCGCGCCGTTCGCCGTCGCGCAGCACGCGCGTCGACGTTCCGCGCGACAAGAGCGCGGCCGGAGAGAGGACGGCTTCCGGATCGCCGCCGCCAAGACGAACGAGCACCGGATCGATGCCGTACGCGAGCCGCCGCTCGTCGACGAGGATCATTCCGTGGTCTTCGCTGCCGCCTCGATCAAGCCGTTTGCGAGGGCCACATCCGAAGCCCGGTCCACGTTGACGGCCAGTTCCGGGCGCGAGCTTACGATCGCACCGGCCGGCGCGTTCAAGATCGCCGTCGCACGGCGTTCGGCGGCCGCGATGGTCAGCGACCCGAGCGCAAAGCGCGGCATGATGTCCCAGCCCAGCAGCGACGCCAAACGCAGCGGCGATTTTCGCGCGGCGCCGAGATCGTCGAGAATGCCGCGCAACGCGGGCAAGACCCGAGGTTTGAGCGCCACGAGCCCGCCCCCGCAGAAGCGCCCTTCGGCCATCTTGGCCCAGGTGTGCGGCACGTTCGGATACGCCTCGAGATGATCGCGCCGGCTGACGATCGAGTAGGCCAGGTCCAAGTCGCGCGCTTGCGCCGCCGCGAGAAATTCGCGGACCGCCGCAACCGAGAGCACCGGCAGATCCGACGCGGCGATCAGCACGAGATCGTCGGGCGGCAAACCCGCCAGCCCCGCAGTCAAGCTGTCGACCATGCGCGCACCGTCGGGGCGCCGTTCGTCCGCACCCGCCAGCGCCGCAGACGCGTGCGTCGCGGGCGGCGCGACCACGATGATGCGCGCGATTTCACGCGTGGCGCGCAGCGCGTCGATCACGCGCCGGACGAGAGCGACGCCGCCGATCTCCACAAACGCCTTGTTGGGCAGATCGGCCGCGGTTGCCGACACCGCGTCGGGCGGACCGCCCGCGAGAACGACGGCGTTCATGCGGGCCCCGGCCGGCGCCACCCGTTCGCGGCCGCGAGGGGCACCACGAACAGCCGCGCGCCGTCCGGCAACGCGATCGCGGCGGCGAGTGCGCGCGCGGAATCTTCGCCCGGCAAAAGCGCGAACGTTGCACCGCCCGAACCCGAGAGCATCGCATGCGCGGCGCCGGCATCGCGCAACGCGCGCAGCGCCGCCGCAACCGGCGGGTAGGCGGCCGCGATCAGCGGTTCGAAATCGTTGGTCGCCGCGGCGATCGCCGCCGCGTAATCCGCGCGCTGCACGGCTTCGAGCGCCCGGATGCTCGCGGAATCCGCGCGCGCGCGTGTTTGCGCCGGTGCCTTCGCGCGTTCGGCGGCTAAGCGCCGATAGGCATCGCCGGTGTCGACGTGGACGTCGGGCGCGAGGATGACGACCCACCACGGCGGGAGCGCGCCCAGGGCCGTGACGCGTTCGCCGGTGCCTTCGACCAGCGCGCCGGTGCCGGTGAGGAAAAACGGGATGTCGGAGCCGAGCGCGCGCGCGGCGGCAAGCCAATCCTGCGATGCAAGCGGTCCTAGCGTGCCGTCGATCGCCGAGCGCAGGATTGCGGCGGCATCGGAGGATCCGCCGCCGAGGCCGGCGCCGACCGGGATACGTTTGCGCAGCGCGACCGCAAGCGGTGCTTGCGCGGCGCCGGCGGCGGCGAACGCGCGCACCACGAGGTTATCGCCGGTCAAGGTTGCCGGTTCGCATGAAAACGCGAAGCGCTCGGCCGGTTCGATGGCGATCTCATCTTCGAGCGCGACGGGGAGCATGACGCTGCGCAGACGATGATACCCGTCGTCTTGGCGATTGAGGATTTCGAGCGTGAGATTGACTTTGGCCGGCGCCCGGACGATCACCAGCGGAGCTTTCGCTATGCGTCCCGGTGTCCCTGATGGGAGGCCGCATCGGAGAAGTGGGCGTAGCGAACGGCGTGGACGCAAGGTATGACGCGCAGCGTGGGGAGTTTTGCGCGTACGTGCTGTCCGAATCGGAGACGCCGTTCGGGCTCACGCTCGGGAACTTCAAGACCTTTGCGACCTCGACGCCCAAGGGCGGCATCCGCGGTTTGTGGGATGCGGACACCGACCAGATCATTTTCGGCGCGCACCAGATTGCCTATCGCGTCGGCGACGATCCGACGCTCTTTCCGCAGCAGATCACGCGCGAGCTCACGTTCTTGCCGTACGCGCAGATCGCCGAGTTCGAGGTGGCCGCGGGATTGCGCGTCACCGAAGCGTTTTACGTTCCGCACGGTCCCAAGCACGATCGCGTCGTCAGCTTCGTCGTCGACATCACAATCCACAATCCGGGCGTGGAAGCGGCAACGGTCAAGGTGTTTCCGTGGGCGTTGCTGGTCGGCCAGCGCTTTTACGGCGAGCCCGAAAAGGAAGTGCGCGCGAGTTGCGAGGGTGACTTCATTCGCAGCTTCGGCGAGGATTCGGGCTACGCGCGCTGGTGGGGCGGCTCGCGCAAGCCGGCCGCGGTCGTGGTCGCGCTGCGCGAGCAGTCGCTGCTCGGAGCGATGCGCGACGGCGGGCTCGCGCCGGCGCTCCACCTCGATGAGGTGACCCCGAAGCTCGCCGAGTTCGTGAACCGCCGCATTTTCGGCGCGCTGGAGTACGTGATCGACGTCGAAGCGGGCGCGCGCGAGAGCCTGCGCGTGGCGGTCGTGTTTCACAAGGACGGCGACGCGGCGTCGAAGCCGGTGCTCGAGCAGCTCCTCGGCGACGAGACCGCGCTGCACGAAACGCAACGGTACTACGCGCGCCATCTCGCCGATGCGCGCTTGATGACGCCCTCACCGCTCGTCAACCGCGGCGTCGTGTGGGCGAAAGTCAACATGCTGCGCGTCATCAAAGAATATCCGCAGGGTTGGGGCTCGACGAATTCGCCGCCGTCGGACATCCTCGTCTCGCGCGACACGTCGTGGTTCGTGCACGGCTACGATTACTTCTTACCGCAGTTCAGCCGCAACGCGATCGAGCTGTTCAACCGCTTTCTCGAACCGAGCGGCCAAGTGGTGGAATACGTCCGCGGTGTTAACGGCTTCAAGACGTCCTACGAGCTCAACATCAACGACGACACGCCGTTGCACGTTATCGCGATCCTCCATCACTACAACGCGACGCTCGATGATGCGTGGCTGCGCGGCATCTATCCGCTCGTGCGCAAGATCACCGACTACATGCTCTCGCAGCGCGACGCCAACGGCCTGATCTACTGCAAGGCCGCGGGCGTCGACATGTTCGGCATCACGTCGTGGCGCAACATCATTCCCTATTACACGCTCGACGGCGCGGTCACGGAGATCAACGCCGAGGCGTATTACGCGGTTGAGGCAGCCGCCAAGATGGCGGCGATCTGCGAAGCGAACGACGACTGGAGCCGCTGGGCCGGCGAAGCGAATGCGTTGCGCGCGGCGATCCTGGCGAAGCTCTACAACGCCGACGCGTCGGCGTTCGTCCTCAACTACGATCAGGACGGCAACTACCAGGACAACTTTACCGCCGACGAGATCTTCCCGGTGCTCTTCGACGTGGCGGACGAGCCGGCGCGCAAGGCGATCCTCAAGCGATTGCTCGAGCCCGACTTCGTCACGCCGGTCGGTTTGCGCACGATCTCCACAGCCGACAGCTGGTACTTTCCCTCGCACGGCTTCGGTTTGCTCGGCGGCGTGTGGCCGGATCTCACGCTCTGGTTCGCGGTGGCGTTGGCGCGCAACGGCGCGCACCGTGAGGCGGTGAATTTTCTCGAGGCGATCTACGCTTCGATGGAAGCGGGAACGGTTCGCAACACCGTTCCCGGGCAATTCGGGGAATGGTTCGACGGCGGTTCGCTGACCAACCGCGGCATGTACCTCTCGCCCTGGACCGGCGCGAAGTACCTGTGGGCCGTCGCCGAGACCGTCTGCGGTATCGACGGCTACCGCACCAGCGGGCGCCTGCACTTCGTCCCGCGGGTGCCGCCGGAGTGGGCGTGGACGGCGGCCGCGCGCGTGCACTGGGGCGGCGAGGTCCATACCTACGTGATGGACCATGTGGGCAAGCGGATCGTCGGCGACGTGCCGGCGGCCTCGGCCGACGAGCCCTATACCGTCTTCTTTGCCGGGCGCGACGTCAGCGACGAGGCGACCGTGTCGCCGGTCGACGTCGCGGCGATCGTCTTCGAGGACGCCGCGAACGGCCTCCGCCTCTTCGCCTGCAACCCCGCCGACAACGCCCGGAACGTCGCAATCGAGTTCCGGGGCCGGATGATCCNNCGGGCGCCATGCTCGAACTGGTGCTGAGCGGTCAACCGCAGCTCATCGACGCGATGCCGGTCGCCTATGCGTAGCCGGCGTCCCCGCACCGCCATGGCCCTGGTGGGGATGGGCGTCGTGCTGCTGGCGGCCGTAGTGGTCGGTCAGCAGATCGGCGAGCACACGATCTTCGGGGCGACCGAGCACCGGGTGGAACTCCCGGAGCCGACCATCACCCCGGTAGCTCAGGAAACCGGGCAAGCTGAGGAGATCTCACGCAACTGGAAGCGCCTGCAGGTCGTCTCGGTCGCCACCGATCCGGCCTTTCCGGACCCGCGCGTGACGCCGCGCCCCACGCCCTCGCCGCGCCCGACGCCCTCGCCGAAGCCCTCTCCGACCATCGACCCGGCCGAGCTCTACACGGCGCCGCCGCTGCCCCAGGCCCAAGGCTCCCAGCCCCCGGGAGCCACCCCCACACCCTGACATTGCATGAAAGCGCAAATCCTGGGACAATAGACGGTATGGATTCGCAAAAGCAGACCGG
>PLTN01000206.1:219-23321 GCA_003164495.1 Vulcanimicrobiota bacterium | reverse complement strand
GACGAGGCGCACCTCACGCCGGCGAACGTCGATCTGATCAACGCGCACGGCTCGGGCACGGTGCTCGGCGACCGCGGCGAAGCGGCGGCGCTGCGGCTCGTCTTCGGGCCCGGCGTCACGCACATTCCGCTCACCGCGACCAAAGGTCAGCACGGCCACGCGCTGGGCGCGACCGGCGCATGGGAAGCGGTGCTCTCGCTGCTCGCGATCGCGCGCGGGCGCGTGCCGCGCGTGGTGAACTGCGAGCGGCTCGACCCGGAGTGCGCGGTCGGCGCGCTGCGGCGGCCGCTGGAGCGGGCACCGCGCGTGGTGCTCAGCAGTTCGGCCGGTTTCGGGGGCATCAACGCGGCGCTGGTGTTCGCCGCTCCGGGGGCGAGGGGCGCTCAATCGTGACGCGAGTGCGTGTAGAGAGGTCGCGGTTGGGAAAGCAGAAGAAAGCCTAGGCACCCTTTCCGAGTGGCGGACAACCATGAAACTCGTCCTGCTCGAAGCCCTGATCGTGATGATCGCGATGCGAGCCGTGCTCTCGCTGCTCAATCACGCGCCGCCGTGGCCCACCCCGGCGTGGGAGTTCTTCGCGGGCCTCGCCCTCGTGGCGCTGGCCTCGATCGCGATCCAGGCGCTACGCGGACGCACGGCCACGGCCGCCCCGGAGCGGGTCACCCCGCCGCACATCCCGCTCGAACGCATCGGCCCATTTCAGGCCGAAGCGATGCTCGTGCGCTTCGGCGCCCGCGGCGAACACGACATCAATCTCAATTAGTGGATTCGCTTCAAGCGAATCCATCGCGTGCCGCCGGGAGGACGTCGAGAACGATTCGCAAATACGATCTGCATATTACGTCCGCGGCCCCTTCAGACAAAGATCTAGCGAAGGATAACAGGCGGACAAGAGGAGGTGGTTATCGTTACTAGTGACTGTCCCAAACCTGGTTTTACGATGACTGGAGGTGCTCGGACCTAGTCCGGGCTTCTCCCAAGCGCAAACCCTTGTCCGCCGGCTGATCGTCAGCCGGCTTTTTTTTGGACGTGCCCGCCTGGGGGAGGGCGTCTACGCGAATTCTCAGAAAGAACGGCGGTTTCGTGCACACCGAGCGCGATCCGCGCGTCAACGCCATCCCGGACATTCACGGTCACGCCAAGGGCGAACACAAGCCGTATGCCGAGGAGCGTCCCCTCCCCCTGACGGCGCGTATGCTGTTCCTCTGGTTCTACCACGCGTGCCGCCGCGGTTACCCGCGTTTCATGATGGTCACCGACCACATGAACTCGCTGACGTTCGAAGACCCGGCTTCCGTGAATCTGGTCCGCCGCGCGCTCAAACTCGCCCAGGCCGGCGACCTCTACGGCGCCGCGGAGACCGCCAACGTCGATGTCGGACATGCCCAGGTCGTCTCCGAGGGCCTGCGCCGCGGCATGCGGTACTCGATCGGCGCCGAGGTCGACAACGATCCGCGCGCCCGGCCCGACGCTCAGAACATCGTCGAGGCGATGCGCCCCGATGGGCTGATCCGCTCGGTGCACTTCATCCCGATCGAACATCCGGTCCACGGGCCCAACTGGAATTGGCCGTTCGACAACCCTGAATTTGCCTCGCTCTACGATCACGTAGGCACGGAAAAGACCTGGGAGCTCTACATGGGCGTGCTGCTCGATGCCCTCGAGCGGCTCCCCGGCAACATCGTCGGCCACTTCTACGTGCCCGCGATCTTCGGTCACTGGCCCGACGAGAAGACCCTCGAGGGCTACGAAGACAAGATGCTCGATCTCGCGGAGCGTCAGGGTATGGCGGTCGAGTTCAACACCCGCTTCCTCTACCGCGACCACAGCGATGAAGAGAAGGCCCGCTACCTCGATGCCAACCGGCGTCTGCTGCGCAAAGCCAAGGAACGCGGCGTCGGGATCGCCATCGGCTCGGACGCCCACAGCCCGCGCGATCAGGGCAATTCCTTCGAGACCGTGCTCGGCGTGCTCGACGAACTCGAGATCAACGAGCTCGTCTTCCCGATCTCCGGCCGCCTGGCACGCGTCGCCTTACGGTACGTGAAGCCGCCCGAGCCCGAACCGCCGCCGCCGCCGCCTCCGCCCCCGCCGCCGCCGCCGCCCGCACCGGAACCCGTTCACGTTGCCGCTGAACCCGTGGGCGCCGGAGCGGCCAAAGCCGTGCGCAAGCCCCGGCCGGGCGCGTCGTCGACCCGGCCCAAGGAAAGCACGCCGGAGCGCGCCGCCGAGACCCCGTTCGTACCGCCTGCGGCGCCGGAAGCGCCGCCGGTCGAGGCGCGTGCGCCGAAGCCGCCGGCGGCGGCCAAACCCGCGCCCGAACCGAAACCGGCGCCGCCGCCCGCACGGAAGCCTGCCAAAGCGGCTCCCGTGAAGGCCGCCGCTCCGGCGAAGCCCGCTGCGAAGCCGGTCAAGGCCGCACCAACACCGGCAAAAAAAGCCGTTGCCGCCAAGGCGCCGGCGAAAAAAGCCGCGCCGGCGAAAAAAGCTCCGGCCAAAAAGGCCGTTGTGAAAAAGGCCCCGGCCAAAAAGGCTGCGCCGCTCAAGAAGGCCGCGCCGAAGAAAGCCGCTCCGGCGAAAAAAGCACCGGTCAAGAAAGCCGCACCGGCAAAAAAGGCTCCGCTCAAGAAGGCCGCGCCTGCCAAGAAGGCACCGGCGAAGAAGGCGCCCGCAGCAAAGCCTGCGGTGAAAAAATCCTCGGCCAAAAAGCCGGCGCCAAAGCGGCGCTGACACTCCTGCGCGCGGGCGCGCTGCTCTTCGCGTTTGCGTTGGCGGCGTGCACGCGTGTCGGTGACACGACCGCCCAGAACGCCTCGGGCACGTTGCGCGTGGCCACGCAGCGGTCTCCCAACACCCTCAATCCGATCCTCGCCGCGAACACCACCGAGGCGCTGCTCAACCGGCTCTCCTTCGATACGCTGCTCTCGGTCGATCCGGCGGGCAAGCATTTGCTGCCGATTCTGGCCGCCACGGTTCCGACACTCGCCAACGGCGGCATCAGCGCCGACGGCATGACGGTCACCTATCACTTACGGGCCGGCGTGCGCTGGCAAGACGGCGCCCCGTTCACGAGCCGCGACGTCAAGTTCACCTGGCAGGCGATCATGAACCCTAACAACGACGTGAGCAGCCGCAACGGCTACGAACGCATTGCTTCGGTCGACACGCCGAACGCACTCACGGTCGTCTTTCACCTCAAAGAAAAGTTCGCGCCCTTCGTCGACACGGTGTTCGCCGAGAGCGACACGCCGTATTGCATCTTGCCGGCGCACTTGCTGGCCGCCTATCACGATCTCAACCAGGTTCCGTTCAACCAGATGCCGATCGGCACCGGACCTTTCCGGGTGGTGAAATGGGTCCGCGGCGATCACGTCGAGCTGGTCGCGAACGACGACTACTTTCGCGGCAAGCCCAAACTGCGCCGGATCGTCGTCGAAGATATCCCCGACGAAAACACCTCGATCAACCTGCTGCGCAGCCATCAGGTCGACTGGATCTTCGAAGCTTCCCCCGAGACGATCAACGAGCTGCGCCCGCTCGATGCGGCCGGGACGATCAAACTCGTTTTGATCGATGCGCCGTCGACGTATCGCATCTACATGAACACCTCACGGCCCGCGCTGCACGACGTGCGGGTGCGTCAAGCGATCGCCTACGCGGTCGATAAGAAGCTGATCGTGGACCGGCTGACCGGCGGGACCGCGGTGGTCGGCACCTCCGACCAGCCCGCCTTCTCACCGTATTACGAGCCCGACGTGATGATCTACACGCCCGACCCGGCCAAGGCGCGCGCGCTCCTGACGGCGGCCGGCTACCGCTTCGGGCCCGACGGCATGGCACAGAAGAACGGCCGGCCGCTGTCCCTCCAGCTCTCCTACAACATCGAAAATGCGACCCGCCGGGCGATCGCGGTCCAAGTGCAATCCGAGCTCAAGGGGATCGGGATCGACGCCCCCGTCAAGAGTTATCCGGCCAACCTCATGTTCGGCACGTTTGGACAAGGCGGGATTTTGACCACCGCGAAATACGATCTGAACGTCTCGGGGTGGACGGCAGGCTTCGATCCGGACGACAACTCGCTCTACGGCTGCGACCAGTTTCCGCCGGCCGGTACAAACTACACGCGGTATTGTTCGCCGGAAATGCAACGGCTGCAACGTTTGGCGCTGGGTTCGTACGACGAGGAAACGCGCAAAAAGGCCTATTCGGAGATTCAGAAACTGATCGCTCGCGACGTACCCGACATCGAACTGTTCTACTTTCGGTTTCTGCAGCCGATCAATCCCGCGTTCAAGAACTTCGCTCCGAATCCGATGAACGAAGCCTGGAACGCCTTCCTCTGGGAGTTGTAGGCCGTTGCCCGACGAGAACTCGCCGATCGCGCGTATCCCCGAACTGCGCTGGCTTCACAAGATCATCGTCGAGCGTGCGATCACGCGCGGAGAGTATCTGCTCTCCGGCGGCGTGCGCAGCGACTACTACATCGATAAATTCCGCCTCTTCTCCGATCCGCAGGTCCTGCGTCGGATCGCGCGCCTCTTCGCGCCGATCGTTGCGGACACGAACCCCGATCTGATCGGGGGCACCGAACTCGGCGGCGTGATCATCGCCACCGCCGTCTCGCAGATGACGGGCATCCCAATGATCGTCGTGCGCAAGAAACCCAAGCAGTACGGTGCGTTCGCCGACGAATACGTCGAGGGGCCGTTCGAGGGCGGCCAGCACGTCTTGCTGCTCGAGGACGTGGTCACCAGCGGCCGTGAAGTCCTCGCCGCGCGCGCACGGCTCGAGGAACTGAACCTCAAAGTCGACGTCTACGCGATCGTCTCGCGCGGCCTCGCACCGATCAGCTCGCTAATCCAGTTCTCGCTCCCCCGCGGAGAAGCCAAAACCGACAATTGAAAGGCGCTCCGCCCTAGGCTGCGCGCCCCCGGCCACTTTGTGGCCGTCCGCCGAAGGCGGCCGACGGCTCGCTCCATCACCGGAGTGCTAAACCACGATTACGGAGTGATCGTCGGCGATCTCGATGTCGCCCTTATAGATCGCGCGCGCGCCGTCGGCGAGGTCGGCCGGCGTTGCATCTTGCGAGTAGTGGGTCAGGACGAGGCGTTTCACGCCCGCGTCGGCGGCCATTTTCGCGGCTTCTTTGGACGAAGAGTGACCGCGCACGCCGCCCTGCTCTTGTTCGTTGGCGAGCAGCGTGGCCTCGCACAAGAAAAGATCGGTGCCACGCGCCAGCTCGACGACCCGCTGATCCGGGGCGGTATCGGCCGAATAGGTGATGCTCGTACCGTTGCGTTCGTAACGGATCGCGAACGAGGAGATGAAGTGCGTCGTCGCTGCGAAGCGCAGCCGGCCTTCGCCGATGGGCAGCGGCTTCGCCGGGTCAAACTCTTTGATCTCGAAGGCCTCGTCGAGAAAATCGCCGTTGCCCTCGCCGACGAACACGTTGGTCATCGCGCGCAGCATCGCGATGCCGCCGGGCGGCATCCAGAGCGGGAGCCGGTTCTTGCGCCGCTTCGACCCGTAGCGAATGGCGTAGCGCAGCGGAATCAGGTCGAGAAAGTGGTCGGCGTGCATGTGGCTGATCACGACCGCATCGAGTTCGTCGTAGTCGACGTACCGGCGAACGTTGGCAAAGGCACCCGTTCCGAAGTCGAGCGAAAACGCGAAATCGCCATCCTCGATCAGGTAGGCCGAACAGGCACGATCGATGCGCGGTACCGAGCAGCTTGACCCGGCGACCGTAACCCGCAATGCCCCTACAGAGATTTGAGTACCTCGGCAGCGTGGCCCTCGACTTTGACCTTCGGCCAAACCTTCGTCACGGCGCCGTCCTGGATCAGGAACGTCGACCGCTGGATCCCCAGTGATTTCTTCCCGTACATGTTCTTCTCAACAATTACCCCGAACGCGTCGCAAATCGCGGAATTGACGTCGGCCAGCAGTTGGAACGGCACATCGTACTTGGCCTTGAAATTGGCTTGGGCCGCGACCGTGTCCCGACTCACACCGACCACAACCACGCCCTTCTTCGTGAAAGAACGATATAAGTCGGTGAATTGGATCGTTTCGTTCGTGCAGCCCGGGGTGTTCGCCCGAGGGTAGAAATAGACGACCAGCGCCTTCTTTGCAAGGTCGCGGAGGCGAACTTTCGATCCGGTGTCATCCTCCGCGGCGACATCCGGTACCCGCGCTCCGGGTTGCAGCATGACTCAGTCTCCCACGTGAACAAACGGTTGTTCGCTTAGGGGGCCGTGCGGGTCTCCCGGCGCGGCGCCCCAGCACGAAATTGTGACAAAGGAACGATGAACAACAGCCGATCGAACGGCTCCATCTCATCAAAGTTGTCAATGTGGAGGAATTGGCCGTTCCGCCACACGGCAAGAGCAACACAATGCTCCGCCGGAGGAGGCATCGGGACCTCTCCTTGGAGCCGCTCGCCGACGTTGTAATCCTCGTCGCCGAACTCGATCCGAGCCCGCGTTCCGGGGAAGCGGGAGAGGCCCGCAAAGGCCGGCGCGGCCAGCGACGAGGTCGAAAACGTCTGAATCGCCTCGAACTGGCGGCCCACGGAGCCGGCGAATGCATCGTCCTGGACGCGCATCACAACTTGCAGATGCGGGTTCCGGCCGCGGGCCCCGAGCGCGACTTCGAGGTTGGCCGTGTCACTCGAAGTGAGCGCGATCAACGAACGGGCCACGGGCAGATTGCATAGCTCGAGCGTCCCGTCGCGCGTCGCGTCGCCGGTCAGCAGCTCGACCGCCCGGATCCGCGACAGCTCGACCGTCTCGGCGTCCGGGGCGGGGTCGATCACGACGACCGGCTGCCCCAGCATGCGCAAGAACTCGATGACGCGCGTACCGACGTTACCGGCGCCGCAGACGACGACGTGGCCGCGCGTCTTGATCTGGCGCAAGCCCTGAAGCGCGGTGAACTGCGCCCGGGTCAGCGCGGTGGTCACGAAAGCGATCGAGATCCCCGAGAAGGCCACGCCGAGAATCTCGAGCAGCATCGTCGCCAACTGGCCGAGGTGCGTAGTCGGCGTGATGTCCCCATAGCCGGTCGTGGTCATGGTCGTGGTCACGAAGTAGGCTGCGGTGATGGCATCTTTCTTGAACAGGAAACCGAAGAAGACCGTGGCGGCGATGAACACCAGCGTCGCCGCGGCCAGCATGCCGCGAATGACCGGGTCGAGGTGCCGGAAAGCTTGGACCGCACCGCGGAAGCGGTGGCCGATGTTCGGCCGGGCGATGGTTTCCGCGCTGACCGGGTTGACGACCGTGGCGATCAGGTACTTGAGCAGTCCGAAGACCACCAGCTCGTCGCTCGCCTCGAAGCGGCGTTTGGGGTCGAACTCCGTTACGCCGCCGACGGCGATGACGCGCATCTTGAGCTGGGCCTGGGCTTCCGCCCGCGTCATCCCCGTGATCCCGAAGAGCCCGGCCGGCCGCTGCGAAAAGCCGCACAGCACGCCGTCGAGATCGGGAAACTGCAGCGAGTAGAACGACGACTGATCGAGCGCGGCGCCCACGATCGTGGCGGCGGCGTGCGAAGCCAGCGACAACACCGAGCAATTGGGCAGGTTCTGCTCGATCTTCCGCGCCAGCGTCCGGTTGAATTGCCGCAGCACGACGCGGATCTTCGGATTGATGTCACGCGCCTTCAGCGCCACTTGGAGGTTGACGCGATCGTCCTCGGCGAGGGCCATCAAGGAGGTGGCGTCGGGCACCCCCACCGATCGCAGCGACTCGTAGTCGTTCGGGGCGAACGGCAGGTACTCGCACTTGATCCGTTCGAGTTGTTTGGCGAGTTCGTGATCGTGCGGCCAGACCAAGGCGACGCGATGGCCTTGGGTCGAGCAGAGTTCCTCGCAGACGCGAACGGCAAGAGCATCACCACCCACGACAAGAATCAGAGGGACGTCTGCCATATGTCCGCCCCTTCCACGCAAGGCCCCCATCCGCTTGCGGCAGGTCTGATCGAGCGCTATCGCGCGGCCGGTTGGGACGCGCCGGTGCTGGAAGTCGCCGCCGGGCCGGGGCGCAATACGAGGGCGTTTGCCGCCGCCGGCGTCCCCGTCGTCGCCACGCGCGATGACGAACCATACACTCAGTTACCTGGCGATCACGATGCCTACGCTGCGGGCTTCTCCTCGCACGGCTACCTGCACGGGTCGACCGCCAAGGTGCGCGCCGGGTTCGCCGAACTGCGCCGCGTGTTGCGGCCGGGGGCACCCGTTTACATTACGCTCGGCTCCATCCACGACGAGCGCTTCGGGTTCGGGGAAGCGCTCGATGAGTGGACGTTCGCGCCGGGCGACGGTCCGGAGATGGGCATCCCGCACGGCTTCTTCGATCGCGACACGATCGTCGAACTACTCCGCGGCTTCACCATCGAATCGCTCGAAGAAGTCGACGCCACAAACATCGCCGGTGAATGGGCACACGAACCCGGCGCAGACCCCGAACCCATCCGACACTGGTTCGTGATCGCCACGCGCGACTAACGGCGACGATTAGAGCGCTCCCTCGACTACGCTCGGGATGACCGAAGGGGGCGAAGCTGCTGCTTATTCGTTGTCATCGCCAGCGTTGCTATGTCATCCCGAGCGCAGTCGAGGGAGCGCCACGACGCGGGCTAGCGGCTAGTAGTCGGGAACGTTCGGGTCGATCGTGGCGCTCCAGTCGCGGATGCCGCCGGCGACGTTGACTGCGTTCGGGTAGCCGTTCTCGTTGAGAAACTTGGTCACGCGGCCGCTGCGCGTGCCGCCATGACACATCACCGCAATCGGCTTATCTTTCGGCAGTTCTTCGTAACGCACCGGTACGTCGCCCATCGGGATCGCCATTGCCCACGGGATCGAGGCGATGGCAAGTTCGTCGGGCTCGCGTACGTCGAGCAAAATGAAGTCCTCGCCGGCGTTGTGTTTCTTGGCCAGTTCGGAGACGCTGATTTCGTTCACGATAGTCCTAACGCCGGCTAAGCGCGGCGAGTGGCAATGAGGTCGGTGACGGGGCTCGACGCGCTGGCGTAAAGCCGTTTCGGCATGCGGCCCGCAAGAAACGCGTTCCGGCCCGCGTTGACCGCGTCACGCATCGCAAATGCCATACGCTCCGGATCTTGCGCGGCAGCGATCCCGGTATTCATGAGCAGGCCGTCGACGCCGAGTTCCATCGCGATCGCCGCGTCGCTCGCCGTGCCGACGCCGGCATCGACAATAACCGGAACTTTTGCGCGTTCTTTGATGATGGCGATCGAATACGGATTGCACAGACCAAGACCGCTGCCGATCGGTGCGGCGAGCGGCATCACGGCGGCGCAGCCGACGTCTTCGAGCCGTTTGCACGCGACCGGATCGTCGACGATGTACGGCAGCACGGTGAAACCGAGCCGCACGAGTTCCTCGCACGCAGCGATCGTTTCGGTGGTATCGGGATAGAGCGTGTCGGGGTCGCCGATCACTTCAACTTTGATGAGATCGGTGCCGAGCGCTTCACGGGCAAGTTTTGCGGTCAGCACGGCGTCTTTCGCCGTGAAGCAGCCCGCGGTATTCGGCAACAGCGTGTAGCGCGTCCGATCGAGGTGATCGATCAGTGTCTTGCCGGTCGGATCGTCGAGGTGAATGCGACGGATGGCGACCGTCACGACTTCGGCGCCGCTGGCTTCGTGCGCGGCTTGCATGACGGGAATCGACGGGTACTTTCCCGTGCCGACGAACAGTCGCGAGCGAAACGTGTACTTGCCGATTTGGAGCGGAGCGTCTTCGATCATGATGGGGAGCGTTATCCTCCGGCGACGGCCACGATGATTTCGAGGCGGTCACCATCGTTCAGGGTGCGGGTAGCGTGTTCGGCGCGGGGGATGACATCGTCGTTGAGAGCGACTGCGACACCGTCGCGTCGCAGAGCAAGCGTTTGGAGCAGCAAGTCGACCGTGACGCCCGCCGCGACGTCCCGTTCCGTACCGTTCACCGTAAGCCGCATCGTTGACTCGTCTTCGACCTTTTCAGGCTGCTTCCGGTGCGCGCTGCGGATCGAAGGCGGCCAACTCAACCGGCGGTCGCTCGCCCGAGATCAGCGCCGCAATCGCTTGCGCCGTGACCGGTGTAAGCAAGATACCGTTGCGATAGTGGCCGGCGGCAACGAAATAGCCCCCGATCGACGTCGCCCCGAGATACGGCCGTCCATCGTGCGATGCCGGCCGCAAGCCGGCCCACGTTTCGACCAGCGCAAACGTTCCGAGCACCGGTGCGATGCGCAGCGCCACGTCGAGCAGCGCCTGCACGCCGCGCGCGGTGACGCGTACATCGAAGTTGCGCTCGACGCTCGTGGCACCGATCAGTAGCCGCCCATCGTCGCGCGGCACGAGGTACACGTGCTGCGACCACACGAGACCGCGCGTGAACCCCTTGGGCACCGCGAGCGCCAGCATTTCTCCGGCCACCGGCCGCACCGCAATCCGCGCACCCGCCGGAACGCCTTCGAGTTGACCGGCCCACGCGCCGGCCGCGTTGACGACCGTGCCGGCGGCGGCGAACCCGTGCTCGGTGCGGATGCCGCGGACGCGCCGGGCATCGGCTTCGAGCGCCACGCCCGCCGTGCGTTCGAAGCGCACGCCGGCATCGGTGCAGGCCGCCACGAGTGCGCGGCCGAGCCGGCGATTGTCGACGTGCGCTTCGTTAGCGACATAGACCGCACCGCGAACGTTGCCGCCGAGCATAGGCTCGCGTGCCAGCGTCGCATCGCGATCGAGCACCGACGCCGCCGCGCCATTGCGCCGGAACGCATCGCACTGCGCGCTGCGTGCGTCCGCCGATGCATCATCGAACGCGACGTGTAACGTTCCCTCACGACGCAGTTCGGCGTCGAGGCCGGTACGTTCGCGCAAGTCGTCGACGAACGCCGGATACGCACGCAGCGACGCCGCGCACAACGCGAGCAGCGCGGGGTCGACGACCTCTTCCGAATACGGCGCGAGCATACCGGCGCCGGCCCATGACGCCGCGCGCGCCGGTTCCGCACGATCGTACACCGTCACGCTCGCGCCACGCTTAGCGAGCTCATAGGCAATGCCGCAACCGATCAACCCGGCCCCGACGATAACCGCGTCCTGGCTCATGCGCTACATTCCTGTGTAGACGGGGCCTTCGCCGCCTTGCGGCGGGACCCACGTGATGATCTGGTAGGGATCCATGATGTCGCAGGTCTTGCAGTGCACGCAGTTGGCGAAATTGATCTGCAGCCGGCCATCGACGCGGTCGCCGTTCTGCACGAACAGCGGTTCGTACACGGCGGCGGGACAAAAATACTGACAGGGATTGCCGAATTCGACCGTGCAGCGCTCGGCGCAAATAGTCGTATCAGCAACGTGCAAGTGCGCCGGCTGATTTTCGTCGTGCATCGTTCCGCTATTGAAGACGTCGGTCACTTTGTCGAACGTGAGCACGTTGTCGGGCGTCACGCGTCGCCCGGCCATCTGCGGCGCAAACGCATCGCGCTTGCGCATGCGCGCGTAGCCATCTTCACCTGAGAGTTTGTCGTGCAAGCCGAAGCCGCGGCCGCCGGTCAGCGTTCCGAGTGCGGCGTTGAGCATGCCGCCGAAGAGTCCGCTCGCGAAGCCGGCGTGGAAATTGCGGGCCGCGTGCAGCTCGGTAAACGCCCACGAATCGCGGAACTTCTGTTCGTACGGCGCGAGCGCAGCGGCGTCGCTGCGGTCTTGCGCGAGCGCCTCGAAGATCGCCTCGGCCGCGAGCATCCCCGATTTGATCGCCAGATGGATGCCTTTGAGCCGCAGACCGTTGAGGAAGCCGGCGGTGTCACCGATCAAACACAAACCGTCGGCGTAGAAACGCGGCATCGCGTGCAAACCGCCCTCAGGGATCGCCTTCGCGCCGTATTTGATCATCTTGCCGCCCTCGAGCAGCGGCCGGATTGCGGGCAACAATTTCATCTGCTGGAAAAGATTGTGCGGATCGGTCGTCGGGTCGGCGTAGTCGAGACCGGTCACGAGACCGATGTCGATGATGTCGCCGGTCATCCCGTAGATCCAGCCGCCGCCGAACGTATCGAACGTTAACGGTGCACCGAGCGTGTGAATCACGTGCCCCGCGGCGAGGCGGCCGGCCGGCATTTGCCATAGCTCTTTGATCCCGACGGCGTAGACTTGCGGTTCGCGGTCGCGGTCGAGACCCAGCCGCGCGACCGCCGTCTTGGCTAGCGTTCCGCGCGGCCCCTCACCGAGCACCACCACTTTTGCCATCAAGTCGGGACCGGGTTCGTAATTCGCCTTGTGACTGCCATCGGCGGCGATTCCCTTATCGCCGACGCGCACGCCGATGACGCGGTCGCCGTCCCACAGGAGTTCTTGACCGGGAAAGGCCGGGAAGACATCCGCTCCGGCGGCCTCGGCCTTCGCGCCGAGCCACTTTGTGAGCCGGTTGAGCGACGCGACATACTTTCCATGGTTATTGAGAATCGGCGGGGTGAACGGCGCCTTGATTTTGCCGCTGCCGGTAAGGAACCACATCTCATCACCGCTGACCGGCGCATCGAGTCCGCCGGTGATGTCTTCGCCGGGGAAGAGTTCGAGCAATGATTTCGGATCGACGACGGCGCCGGAAAATCCGTGGTTCCCGATCTCGCCGCCCTTTTCGATCACCATGATCGACAACGCGCGGCCGGCGGCTTTGGCGAGCCCCGCCAAGCGGATCGCGCCCGCGAGACTGGCCGGGCCGCCGCCAACGAAGAGGACGTCGACCTCGAGGGAATCCCGCTCAGGCATATCGTTCGCTCCCTTCGCCGCCGAGCCGCCTCAGTGCCTCGACCACGGCCACGCGCAACATTGCTATCCGCTCGTCGGGCGCGCGCGTTCGCGGCGCTTCGAACGTCAACGCGCACGGCGCGGCGCGGCGCACGAGCACCAGACCCAGCGGCAGCGCGCCGCCAAAAAACGGCGCTTCACGCGTCGCGTCGACGACGACCGCGCCGTGGGAGCGCACTTGCGCCACCTCCGCACCCGGCGGACCCAGTTCGAAATCCGGGGTGAGGTCTTGCAGCGCGAATCCCGCCGCGCTGAGCGCCGCCGTTATGGGGCGGGCATACGAGCCGCGCCATGCCGGCGGTGCGGTCTCGTACAAATAGAAGCCGGTCGCCTCGTGATCTTCATGGAGGTCGATCGATAGCTCGAACATCCGGTCGCGGTTGGCGGTGAGAATCGCTTTAGCTTCGGGCGAATTGCCGCCGCGTCCGAAGCTACGGTTCACGTCGGTGCCTTCAGCGTTCTCGCGCGTCCCGGCATCGAAGCCGGTCGGGTTGAGGCATGGCCACAGCCGATAGGAATAGCGCGGGTCGAGCAATCCGTCGCGTACGAGCGAGAGGAGCGCCCAGACGCCGGCCGGCTCGTCCCCGTGAACGCCCGCCGAAATCGAGACCACCGGTAGCCGCGGGTCACCCAGCTCGGCGAGCAAGAGGGTCCGCGGGGCGCCGACGCAGGCGATTTCGCGCAGCCGGAGGTCCGTTTGGCCACGCAGCGACCGCCAAGCCGAGCCCACGTCCTCGTGACGGGTCAGGAATATGTCTCGAATCACGAATGGATCAACGTGCCGCTTGCCAAAACCACTACCCATGCTGGTTCGACGGCTGGGCGTGGGAGCTTTGTGCTTCCTAGCTAGTGTTTCTCTCGTTTGCGACCGTGTCTCTTCAGAGACGGGCGATAAGCAGTTGGCGCGCGTTAAAGGCGTGGTCGGCTATCAGGAATCGGATACGAGCGCGTTCAAGCCGATCTTCGGCCGGCTCGACCTGCCTGACGATGCGTACGCGGTTACGAAAGCCAACGCATCGGCCGTGTTGCGTCTGAAAGACTCGTCGGAAATCGACATCGGCGAAAACACGAAGGTACAAGTCGGTGCGTTCAATCCCGCCGCGTCCGGCAACCTCAACACGATTGCGCTGAACGGCGGCGCGCTGCACTTCAACATTCGCCATCCGCAGGGCGGTCAGTCGAACTACCGTTTCGTCACCGCGACGTCGCAGATCGCCGTCCGCGGTACCGAAGGCTTCTTGATAGCTGGTGCTAACGGCACGCAAGTCGTGTGCGTCTCGTGCGCGGCCGGCGACGTCTCGGTGCAAGTCGGTTCGCAGACGGTTTCGATCGTCACGAATGAGACGCTCACCGTTCTCGGTAGCAACCCGCTCACCGCAACCACGTCGATCACGGCGAACCCGACGGTCAACAATCCGGCTATCAATCAATTCAACGGCAATCAGAATCCGTTTAGCCCGACTTCGACCGGTGGCGGCCTCGATCCGACCGGGTCGCTCTCCGGCGCGGGCACCGGCGCGACGGGTGCGGGCCTGGGCAGCGTAGTAACGACTGTCGCCGCTGGGGCCGGAGCCGCCGCGGTTGCCGCGACGGTAGCAACGGGCAAGGGCGGAAGCGCAAGTCCGACACCGACGCCGGTCCCGACACCGACGCCGGTCCCGACACCGACACCGACGCCGGGGCCGCCGGGCCCGACACCGACGCCGACGCCGACACCGACACCGACACCGACGCTGGGCCCGCCGGGAACGCTTGTGCTACAAGTGAGCTTCCCGGGTGCGACTGCGTTTCCGTACGCCTTCAACTGGCTGTTTAGCCAGCTCAACGCGACTACGATAGGCACGTTCACGTGCACGCCGCCGAGCATCATCACGTGCACGCCCAACCAAACCTTGACCAATAACACGCTCAACGGCACCCTGAGCGGGAATCTGCTTGGAGCGGGCACGTTCCAGGTCGGCGGCGCGGCTAGCGGCTATACGATTCCGTTGACGACCTTCAATGTCTACGGGGTCGTGACGCTCTCCAGCGGGGTGTCGCCCGTCAGCCTCGTTCCTCCGACGCCGCAGCAAGTCACCGTCACGCAAGCCCCCGCCGGTTCTATGCTCACCTCCACACTCAACTGCGTCGGCGGAGCGAACGCCGCGAACGTGACCATGGTGGGCGGGACCGGACCGAGTCCGCAGACGTTGACCTTGACGCCCATTTCGCCGCCGACGACCGCAACGCCGCCGACGAACGCATGCACGGTTACCGTCAACGGCCAGGGCGACGGACCGGGCGCGAGTCTCACGATTGGGGTGAACGTTACCTCAACGGCGATCGGGATTTCGGCGCATCGTCGCAAGCCGATGTGATTGCCCGATCGAGTAATTCGATCGGGTGCGCGGCCGCTAAGGTCACGCCCCGTTCGCGCATGATCGACTGAATCTGGATCGTGCAGCCGGGGTTGGCGCTGGCTAAGATGTCCGGCGCGACGCTCGCGACGTTGTCGACTTTCCGTTCGCCGATCTCGCGCGCGGATTCGGGCTGGAAGAGGTTGTAGGTTCCGGCGCTTCCGCAGCACATCTCGCCCTGCGGGATCTCGAGCAGTTCGAGGCCGGGGATCGAACGCAGCAACGTGCGGGGCGCTTCGCGAACGCGCTGGGCGTGCGCGAGATGACAGGCGTCGTGATAGGCAACGCGCTGTTCCATCCGGCCGCGCGGGGCCTGGGGTTCGAGCGTTACCAGATATTCGTTGACGTCACGCACCTTGGCAGAAAACGCGTGCGCGCGTTCGGCGTAGGCCGGCTCGTCCGCCAGCAGTTCGCCGTACTCTTTGAGCGTTGAGCCACAACCCGCGGCATTGATCACGATCGTGTCGACCGGTTCATTCTCGAAACGCTCGATGAGTGCGCGCGCGAAGCGCTTGGCTTCGTCGAGCCTGCCGGAATGCAAGGAGAGCGCGCCGCAACAGCCCTGTCCCGCGGGCACGCTGACGTCGCAACCTTCGGCACTGAGCACCCGCACGGTCGCAGCGTTCACGTTCGGGAAGAACGCGCGCTGTACGCAGCCCGCGACTAAGCCGACGCGAGCGCGCGCACGGCCGTCTTTGGCGGGAGTGAACGCCGGCGCATCCCGGCGCAAATCGGCGAACGACAGAGGCGGCAGCAGCGCGTCAAGTTGCGCGAGGCGCGGCGGCAGCCGGCGCAGCAGGCCGGAGCGCCGTACCACGCCTTGCAGCCCGCTCTTTGCATAGGCGACGAGCGGCAGAGCCAGTAACCGTAAGCGCGCCGGATAGGGCATCAGCGCAAAGATCAGCGTGCGGAACGCGCGATCGAGCGGCGAACGCGGCGCGACCGCTTCAACCGTCGCGCGCGTCGACTCGATCAGCAGATCGTACTGCACGCCCGAGGGGCATGCCGTCACGCACGCCATGCAGCCCAAGCACGCGTCGAAGTGGGCGGTAACGGTTGCATCGAGCTGGATGACGCCGTCGTAGACGCCCTTCATCAGATCGATCCGTCCGCGCGGCGAATCCATCTCGTTGCCCCACGACACATACGTCGGACACGCCGGCAAGCAAAAGCCGCAGTGCACGCAATCGCTGATCAAGTCGCGATACGTGCGCGGTTCGCGCGTATCGGTCGCCTCAGTCGTCACTACAATCCACCCACGAAGCGGCCCGGATTGCACAGGCCTTTGGGATCGAAGTTAAACTTGAGCGCGCGCATCAGCGGAAACGACGCCGGCGGTTCACCCCATGCATCGATGCGCGCGCGAGCGCGCTGCGGCATCGCGCGGAAGACGATAGCCGGCCCGCGCTCCGCGGCGAGCGCCTCGATCGATACATCGTCGGCCGCGCTAACGAGCGTGACGCCGAACGTCGGATAGCCGATCTCGGCGGTCGTGGCAACGGGCGATGCCAGGCTTGCGCGCGCGCCCACCGGATTCGTGCTCACGGTCCACCGCCACGCCCCGCTGCAGCGGATCTCGCTCTCCGCGGCGGTGAAGCGTTCGAGCGCTCCGCTATCGAGCGCGTCGATCGTCACCGCGTGAGTCGATGCGAGCGTTGCGAGATGGGCGAGTTGCTGCTCGACGCTCGCTGCAAGACCCGCGAAGGTCAGCATGATGCCGCCTTGCGCGAGATGATGGGCGACGGCGATGGGTTCGAGCGAGCGGTCATCCATGCACGCATCGAAGAACCCACTGGCGGGCGAAGTGCGCGCCAGCACGGCACGCGTCGCCGCCGGTTTGGGGAACACACGAAACGTCGCGCTCGCGATACCACCGAGCGTGCCGAGCGATCCGACCATCAGTTTCGGCAGATCGAAGCCGGCGACGTTTTTCACCACTTTGCCGCCGCCGTGAGCAATAACGCCGTCGGGGCGGACGAACTCGATGCCGACGATGAGATCCTTGATCGACCCGTAGCGATGGCGTCGCGCGCCGAACGCGTTGGTTGCGATCGCGCCGCCGATCGTCGCATTGTTCCGATCACCGACGTCAATCGGCAACAACTGGTCGTGTTGCGCGAGCACGTCATCGAGCGCAGCAACGCGCATCCCCGCTTCGACCGTGATCGTCTGATCCTCGGGCGAATAATCGATGACCCGGTCGAGCGCGGTCGTGCGCACGGCGGTGTCGATGGCGCGCGGCTGGTTGCCGAGTTCGAGTTCGGTGCCGCCGCCGACGAACGCGAACGTCCTCCCGGCGGCGTAGAGATCGCGCACGATCGCCGCCAGCTCGACGCGATCGGCCGGCACGAGCGTCCGCTCCGGCGTGACGCCGGCGATGCTCAGCGTTTGGTTCATCCGCGACCCGCTTCGCCGGTGAGTTCGGTGGGATGCGGCACGTAGACGCCGGGCCGGTCGCCGCAGAGACGCGGCGTCGGGAAGACCTTATCGGGATTGAAGATGCTCCGCGGATCGAATGCGGAGCGCACGAGCTTCATCGTGTCGAGATCGTCGTCGGAGAATTGTTCGCCGAGATAGCACGCTTTGTCGCGGCCGACGCCGTGTTCGCCCGTAACGGAACCCCCGTATTTCAGGCAGACGCGCAAGATGTCTCCGGCGACCGCTTCGGCCGTCGCCTCTTCGCCCGGAATGCGTTGATCGTAGAGCACGAGCGGATGCAGGTTACCGTCGCCGGCATGGAAGACGTTGGCGATGCGCAGGCCGGCGTCACGACCGAGTTGCGCGATCTCGCGCAGCACCGCCGAGATATCCTTGCGCGGGATCACGCCGTCCTGAACGTGATAGTTCGGCGAGATGCGTCCCATCGCGGCGAAGGCGGCCTTACGGCCCTTCCACATCAGCAACCGCTCCGCGTCATCGCGCGGCGCGCGAATTTCAATCGCCCCCGCGGCCCGCATCAGCGTAATCGCGGCCTCGGCCGTATGCTCGACTTCGACGCTCACACCGTCGACATCCATCAACAATGCCGCACCCACATCGAGCGGCCAGTCGACGCCGGTCGCAGCCACGATCGCTTCGATCGCCAGCTGATCGCACATCTCGATCGCCGCCGGAAGGATGCCGCTCGAAATGATGGCCGATACCGCAGCGCCCGCTTCGTCGGTCGACGGAAAGGTGCCGAAGATCGTGCGCGTGGCTTCTGGTTTGCGCAGGATGCGGACGACGACCTCAGTCACGATGCCGAGCAGCCCTTCGCTGCCGACGAAGACGCCCATCAGATCGTAACCGTGCGCGTCAGCCTCACCCTCGCTCGCCCCGATGTCGACGACGCTTCCATCGGAGAGGACGACGCGCGCCGCGACGGCATGATTCACGGTGAAGCCGTACTTCAGGCAATGCGCGCCGCCGGAATTCTCGGCGACGTTGCCGCCGATCGTGCACACGCTCTGCGACGAGGGATCGGGAGCGTAGTAAAATCCGTGCGGGGCGAGATGTTTTGAAATATCGAGGTTGATGACGCCGGGTTGCACGCGCATGCGGCGGTTCGGCAGATCGATGTCGAGAACGCGCGTCATCCGCGACGTGCCGATGACGATGCCGCCTTCGACCGGCAACGATCCGCCGGAAAGTCCGGTGCCGGCGCCGCGCGGAACGATCGGCAGCCCGTGTTCCGCGGCGAGGCGCACGCAGGCCGCGACTTCTTCGGTCGTTGCCGGCAGCACGACGATCCGCGGCCGGATGCGGAACCCGAGCAGGCCGTCGCATTCGTACGTGCGCAGTTCGCTCGCTGTGCTCACGGCGTTACGCGCGCCGACGATGGCGGCAAAACGGTCGTGAAGCGGATCGACGGCAAGGGTCGGCATCGTGGTCCCAACTGGTTCGCCCTAGGCTTGATGGCGCCTCGGAGCGGGAACGCTCTGCGTTGTGGCGTCCGACATCGTGAAATCACAGATCCCGTTTCGCTTGGACCGCCTGCCGTGGAGCGCGTGGCACTGGACGGTCGTACTGGGCTTGGGGATCACGTGGGTACTCGACGGGCTCGAGGTCACGATCGTCGGCAACATCGCGCCGACGCTCAAAAGCGCCGCCGGCCTCGGGCTCAGCGACATCCAGTTCACCACCTCCGCGTCGGGCTATCTCATCGGGGCTGCGGCCGGTGCTCTATTCTTCGGTTACCTCACCGACAAGCTCGGCCGCAAGAAGCTCTTTCTCATAACGCTCGGATGGTACGTCGTACTCACCGCGGCGACGGCGTTCTCGTGGAACGCTGAGAGCTTTCTCGTGTTCCGCATCCTGACCGGTTTTGGGCTGGGCGGCGAATACGCGGCGATCAACTCCGCGATCGACGAACTGATCCCGGCTCAACGGCGCGGCGTGGTCGACCTGGCGATCAACGGCACCTGGTGGCTCGGCACGATCCTCGCCAGCCTCGGATCGATCGTGCTGCTCAATCCGCACCTGGTGAATCAAAACTACGGCTGGCGTTTTGCCTTCGGCCTCGGTATCGTGCTCGCTATCGGGATTTTGTTCGTGCGGCGTAACGTTCCGGAGAGCCCGCGCTGGCTGCTCACGCACGGCCGCTCCGAAGAGGCGGAAATCATCGTCGCAACGATCGAAGCACGCGTCGAACGATCGGCGCGCGCACCGTTGGCGGTGGTCGACGGCGACGCAACGATCGCTATCGACCAGCGTCATCGCGCTACGCTCGGTTCGGTCGCGAAAACGATGTTGAGGCGCTATCCGAAACGCACGTTCGTCGCGTTGATGCTGATGTGCACGCAAGCCTTCATCTACAATGCGTTCACGTTCACGCAAGGCCTGATCTTGGGCACGTATTTTCAGGTCCCGGATTGGGCCATCCCCTATTACTACTTGCCGTTTGCAATCGGCAACCTGGCCGGGCCGCTGCTACTCGGTCATTTCTTCGACACCATCGGCCGCAAGACGATGATCGCCGGCACCTACATTCTCTCGGGCGTACTGCTCTACGGAACGGGTCTGCTGTTCGCTCACCACGTGCTGACGGCAGCGACCGTGACGCTCTGCTGGATGATCGTCTTCTTCTTCGCATCGGCCGGTGCGAGCGCGGCGTATCTCACCGCAAGCGAAACGTTCCCGATGGAAACGCGAGCCATGGCGATCGCGGTCATCTACGCAGTCGGAACGCTCGTCGGCGGCGCTTACGCACCGGCATTTTTCGGCGCGCTCATCGCGACGAAGTCGGTTCCGAGCATCGTGTACGGCTACACGATCGCCGCTGCAATCATGCTTGCCGGCGGTCTCACCGAAGCATTTCTGGGAATCGCGGCCGAGCGCAAATCGCTCGAAAAGATCGCGCCGCCGCTTTCCGCGATAACCTCGGTGTGAGAGCAAGCAGTGGCTTCACAGTTGGAACCAAAGTTTCCGTGGGATACTACAACTGATGAGCCAGATTTCGCCCTCGGGCGCACCTCAGCCAAACCCCGCGCCGCCGCCGCCCCCGCCACCGCCGGCTAGCTCGACTTCCTCGCAAAGCGCGGAAACAAAGCAAAAGATCGCCGCCATCTATGCCGAGGCCGCAACTCAGCATACCTCCGCGGCGCAGGTGCAAGAACAGATCAACGCCGTGCTCGCGGAGTCGCAACCCGCAACGCCAACCACGAGCACGTCGCTCGACGAGGGCCAAGTAAACCTGTTCGACGCGAGCGCCTAAAAGAAACGTCACCTTGCTCGGTAGCGGCGGTCCCTCGACAAGCTCGGGATGACATGGGACCGTAGGCGGCTATTGATCCGCGTGCCAGTGCAGGAGCGATTCGCGTTCGGATTCTTCGAACGGCGTCTTGGCTTTGATTGCGTCGAGGTAGCGGCGCTTGCCGGCGCGATTGCCCTTGCCGATCAGCAGACCGCCCACGAGTTTATCTTCGCGAAACCACAGCGCGCGGTACCACTTCTTCTCGGGCTCGATGCTGCGAACCATCGTGAGATCGTTGCGGTATTCGGGTGAGAGTCCGAACTGCGTGATCGTTTGCTCGCTGAAAATCTTGGATGAATATTCCGGAACGTCGTGATAGCGCACGTCGCCGCCGGCCATGTTCGCCGCGGCAACCTTGCCGTGCGCGCCGGCATTGTTCCAGGTGCCCATGCGATAGTGCATGTCGGCCGTCGGGTCGTAGAACTCGGCCGCGTCGCCGGCGGCGAATATCCCCTTCACCGCCGTCTCGAGCCGATCGTCGCACTTGATGCCGGTGCCGACCTCGATCGGCGTACCGTGAACGAGTTCGGTGTTGATCGTGAGGCCGAGCCCGATGCCCACGCAGTCGGCCGAGATCTCCGTGCCTTGCGTCGTGATCACTTTGGTGACGACGCCGTTGGAACGGATGAATTCCTTGACTTCGTCGTTGTAGTGAATCGTGCAGCCGTCGGCGCGCGCGGCCTCATCGAGCAACTCGCCTGAAATTTCGTCGAGCATGCGACGAAGAAAACGCGGCCCGCGAATCAGCCAGTGCGTCTCCACGCCGCGTGCGACGAACGCTTCGGCTAGCTCATAGGCGATGAACGAACCGCCGACCGACACGGCGGTCTTGGCGGTTTCGAGCGATTCGGAGATCGCTTTGGTATCGCTCATATATTGAAAGTTGTAGATGTTGCTAGCGCCGGCCGCACCGGGAAACTCCGAGGCATTCGGACGTCCGCCCGTTGCGACGAGCAGTGCATCGTACGGATATTCTTTTCCGCCGGCGATGACGGTCTTGCCCTCGTGGTTGATCGCGTCGACGCGCGTGCTCAAACGCAGGTCGATCGTGTGCTTCTCGTGCCACGCGATATCGCGAATGATGACTTTCGCTTCGGTGACCTGTTTACGCAACATCGGCGGTAGCGCGATCCGGTTGTAAAGCGGATAGGGTTCGTCGGCAAACATAATGATCGACGCCGCAGCATCGATTTTGCGCAACTGCTCGGCACAGGTGGTCCCTGCAAAGCCGTTGCCAATAATAACGTACCGTCGCTCCGACATGTGTTTCCCGCTTACTCCCTAATGCTTAAAATATGGACCAGAAGCTGGTTCGCGCTCTAAGTTCGTTTATCACGCGAAGTAGCGACTATTCGCTGGCGCGGCTCGAATTCGCCACGCAGAACCCGCAGCTTCCGTCGCCGCCGATCCTCGACCGCCTGCCCGACGCCTCCGAGCGCACGCTCCGCGACCGCTGGGAGCAGCTTGAACGGCAACTCGATGTTATCATGGCATTCATCCGCAAATTCGACGATGCCGAAGGTCGGAAGACCGGCGAGGATGCAACCTTTCGCTGGCTAGCGCGTACCGCGAAAGAGCTCGACCAGTACGGACGAGCTCTTCGCTGGGTACTGACGGTAACGGAACGCGATTCCCCCTAAAACGTCCAAGGAGCCACCGTGAACAACGATTTCGTGAACAAAGCCCTGGAAAGCGCCCGATCGCTGCAGCAAAGCGTCGCCGACGCGGCGACGAAGGGGGCCGAGCAGGCGAAGCCACTCATTGCCGACGCCGTGGCCAAAGCCCAGGATCTGCAAAAGACGATCGCCGAGCAGGCGCCGCAGTATAGCGAGGCTGCGCAGGCCCACTTGCATACGGCCAAGGGTCATCTCACCACGTTCATCAGCACCGCGCAAGACGTCTTAGCGAAGGGCGCAGCGGGCGCGCAAGCCGGCCTGACGCCGCTGGCCGAGAACGCCCGGCATGCGGTCCATCAGGCAGCGAAGGCCGTTACCGAGGCGACGGCACCGAAACCGCCGGTTCCACCGGCAAGCTAGGCGCGATGACGGGCAGTCCCGGCGCGAGCTGCACGAAGCGTGCGGCCGCAGCTGGCCAGTCGGTCAGCAGTGCCTCGACGCGGGGCGAACCGGTCGCCGCGAGGTGCTCTTCGAGCA
>PLTN01000206.1:0-198 GCA_003164495.1 Vulcanimicrobiota bacterium | reverse complement strand
CTTCGCCGCCGCTCATGCCGGAGGCGGCGTTTCGTCCCACCGGGCCAATGATCGCGACCGCACCGGCCGTCATGTACTCACAAGCGTGCGCGCCCGCGCCTTCGACGACAATCCGCGCGCCACTGTTGCGGACCGCCAGACGTTCGCCGGCGGTGCCGGTGATGTACGCTGCGCCGCCGCGCGCGCCGTAGAAGCACG
>PLTN01000134.1 GCA_003164495.1 Vulcanimicrobiota bacterium | reverse complement strand
ACGCGTCCGGGCGGCGTCGGAAACGGTTCGTAACCGGCAAGGCGCTCGTTGAGATACGCGATGAAGCCGGCCTTCGACTGTTCACCGTCGTCGATCACGTCGATGCCGAGCGCGACTTGCTTGTCGACGATCGCATCCACCGCGTCGGAAACGGCCGCATCATACGTCGCATCGGACACGTCGCCGCCGCGCGCTCGTATCATGGCCAAATCGACGAGCGCGTCCGGCCGCGGCAAACTGCCCGTGTGCGTCGTGAGGATCCGTTCGGTGCTGCGCTTCATAACAAATACCCGTGCGCACGGCTCGCTCGCACCCATGTGTGCTTGGCCGCGTCCCACTGCGCCATTTCTTCCGCGTTCTCGCCGATCCCGCGCTGTCCGCCGTCGCTCATGTCGTACACGCCGTTCACGCCGACCCACCCGTGCAGATGGATCAAATAATCGTGAATCGCCGCCGCACTCGCATCCGGCCCGAGCTTGCGCAACGCATCGACGAGCATGATCGTCGGATCCCATGCCAAGTCGGTGGCGAAATCCGGCCGTACGCCGACCGCCTTGAGCGCCTTGACGTAGGCCAACTGCGCATCGCGCACCGGCCCCGCGGGCGTACCCTCGGGCGTAAGCGCCAGCAACGTCGGAAAAAATAAGCGCTTCGGCAAGAACTTCTCATAGGCGGCGAGCTGCGCATAAATCAGGTTCGAGCTCGGGATCTGCACCGGCAGGTCGACGCCGGCGTCGTTGAGCGCACGCAAGCCGGTGGCTACCGGCGTTCCGGTGGTCCAGAGCAGAATCGCGTCGGGCTTCGCCGCTACGATGCGCGCGATCTGTGCCGACACCGAGACATCGGCGGGACCGAAATGCTCGCGCGCGACGAGCTGCACGTCTTTGTTTTCGGGCAGCGCCAACGTGAGCATCGTCTTCGCATCGTAGTCGGACCCGCTCGCGTCGGTCGAGGTGAGCATCGCCAACCGCTTCCAGCCGCGCAGACGGAAATTGCGCACGCCGACGTTGATGATGTCGCTCGCACCCGTGCTCGCGGAGAACACGTAGCCGAACGGCGTCGTTTTCACCAGCGGTGAGAGACAGTAGTCGACCGGACCGCTCTTATCCACCAGCGGAACGGACGCGTTGCACACCGTGCTCGGCCCGCCGTCGATGAACAGCGCATCGTGTTTGGCGACGAGTCCGTTGACCAGTTGCAGTCCGACCTGACCCGACGACTGCGAATCGGCGGTCTCGATTTTCAGCGGCCGGCCGTGTATGCCGCCGGTCTGATTCACCAGCACTTCCGCCGCGCGAAACGCGTTGATGTACGCCGTCGCCAGAAACGCGCCGCCACCCGTACTCGGCACGATCGCATCGACGACGACCGGCGCCCCCGAAACCCCCGGAGCCCCGGCACCCAAGAGCGCAACCACCAAACTAACCACGCCAAACCGGTATAGTCTCTGCACGATCATGGTCCGACTAATATCGCAGCCCGCCCCCAATGTCATCCCGAGCGGAGCGCCGCAGGGCGCGGTTAGGTCGACTTGGAGACGATCACGACGCTGTGGCCGTCATGGCGTTCGAGGAACTCCATGCCGTCCATGATCCAAGAGTCGAGGCCGGCACTGACGTGCTTGAGCACTTCACGCACGAGGTGCCGGCGATTGCGCAGCCACGTCAGCTCCGAGCGCGTCGTTGCGAGCCACACCGCCTCCTCGCATTCTTCGCACTGATATCCGACGTGCACGCCTACTAGGCGCGAACGGTTTTGAGGCGTTCGGCGAGCAGCTTCGGAATGTCCGACGGACGGTCGGCCACGGGCGCGCCGATCGCTTCGAACGCTTTGACCTTGCTCTCCGGCGTGCCGGTGTTGCCCGAGATGATCGCGCCGGCATGACCCAGACGCGCACCCTTCGGTGCCGAGCGACCGCCGATGAACGCGACGACCGGTTTGTTCGGCAGATGCTTGCCGATGAATTCCGCCGCCGCTTCTTCCGCCGCGCCGCCGATTTCGCCGGCCACCACGACCGCGTGCGTTTCCGGATCGTTGGCGAACTCGCGCAGGCAGTCGACGAACGACGTGCCGATGATCGTGTCGCCGCCGATGCCGACGCAGGTCGACTGACCCAGGCCCGCGCGCGTGAGACCGTCGACGATTTCGTACGTCAGCGTTCCCGAGCGCGAGATCATCCCGATGTTACCGGCCTTGAACACCTGGCTCGGCATGATGCCGACGAGCGACTTGCCGGGCGAAATCACACCGGGACAGTTGGGCCCGATGATGCGCATGCCTTTGGTGGTCGCAACGACCTTGAGCATCTCGTGCACCGGAATGCCCTCGGTGATGCAGACCGCAAATTCAATACCGGCATCGTAAGCTTCGTAGAGCGCGTCGGAACCGGCCTGCGGCGGAACGAAGATGATCGAATGCGTCGCACCGGTTGCGTCGACCGCGTCTTTGACCGTGTTGAACACCGGCTGACCGCTCTCGATCTTGGTGCCGCCCTTACCGGGCGTGACGCCGCCGACGATGTTGGTGCCGTACGCGAGCATTTTTTGCGTGTGGAAGAGGCCTTCGCGGCCGGTGATCCCTTGAACGATCACCTTTGAGTTCTTATCGAGGAAGATCGCCACGGCTACTTCGCACCTTTCGTGAGCGCGACAGCTTTGGCCGCGCCTTCATCCATCGTTTCAACCGGGAAGAATCCGGCGTCGGCCAGGATCTTCCGGCCCTCTTCGGCGTTGGTGCCGGTCAAGCGAATGACCATCGGCACCTTGCGCACATCGTTGCCCTTGAGCGCCTCGACGATGCCGAGCGCAACTTGATCGCCGCGCGTGATGCCGC
>PLTN01000108.1 GCA_003164495.1 Vulcanimicrobiota bacterium | reverse complement strand
ACGCGAATCGAACCGTTGGTATCGGAGCCGAGTGCGAGCGGAACGATCCCCGCGCCGACGGCCGCGCCCGAGCCGCCGGACGAGCCGCCCGCGACGCGCGTGAGGTCGTGAGGATTCGCGGTCGGGCCGTCGTATGCGTTCTCCGTCGTGAAGCCGTACGCGAACTCATCCATGTTCGTCGCGCCGATCAGGATCGCGCCGGCACGCTCCCAAGCCGCGATCGCGCCGGCATCGCGCGTTGCCGGCGCATCGCCGGCGGTGACGCGCGAACCGGCGCGCGTCACGATACCGGCGACGTCGAACAGATTCTTCGCCGCGAACGGAACGCCGGCGAGCGGCCCCGGATCGTCGCCGTCCGCGACGATGCGATCGATGCGCGCTGCGCGTGCGAGCGCACGTTCCGCGAGCACGGTCGTGAAGGCGTTGAGGGCCGGGTCGAGGGCCGTGAGGCGCTCGAGCGCCGCCGCTACCACCTCGGACGCCGAACGCGTTCGGCCGCGAACCGCCCCGGCGATTCCCTCAGCCGTCATTCGCCGCCGTCGCCGTCGATCTCGTCCTCGTTACCGAGCGCGATCTCCGCCAGATCGGCGGCGAACGCCGCCGTGCGGCGCAGCGCTGCGCTCACGCGCTCGCGCCGTTCGCGATCGAGGGGCAGGCACAGCACATCGGCGGCCGCGGTGACGTACGCGTCGAGCGCAACGGAAGGATCGGACGACATCGAACCCACTTCGAATGCGCCGGTTGACCGGCCCCCTCCAACGGGATAGCAAACGGAACGTCCCGTTGGACCAAAGTATCTCGGCGGCGTTCACCGAACGCTCGTACGATGGCACCGGTTCTCGTCTTCGACCTCTTCGGCACGTTGCTCGACATCGCGTCGCTGCGCGATGCAGCGGCTGCGGTCGCGCCGGATGCTGCGGCGTTCGTCGCTTCGTGGCGCGAAAAGCAGATCGCGTATTCGTTCGCGAGCGCCATCATGGATCGTTATGAGACCTTCGACGCAATCACCGGACATGCGGCGCGCTTCGCGGCGGCGAAGCACGGCCTCGCGCTCGACGCCGCACACGAGCAGCGGCTGGTGGCAGCGTGGGAAAACGTGCGCGCGTACGACGACACCGTGCCCGCGCTCGAGGCGCTGCGCTCGCGCGGCGCAACCTGCGCGGTCCTCACGAACGGGACGCCCGTAAGGTCGGCCGCGGCGATGCGCAACGCCGGCATCGACGGGCTGATCGACGTCACGCTCAGCGTCGATACCGTCCGCGTCTTCAAGCCCGATCCACGCGTCTACACCCTCGTCACCGATCACTACCGCTGCACGCCCGAACAGATCGTGTTCGTCACCGCGAACGGCTGGGACGCAACCGGGGCCGCCGCCTTCGGCATGCGCGTCGCGTGGTGCAATCGCGTCGGCGCACCGGCCGAGTGCTTCGGCCCGCCGCCCACGTGGACGATGCGTAGCCTCGGCGAGCTCGAAGCGATCGCCTTCGGCGGCTGAATGCGCTACGCGCCTGACATGAGGTCGTCGAGGATCCGGTAATCCGGCAACGCGGTGTCGATCGCTCGGCCCCGCCGGAGGACCACCCGGTCGGCTTGATGACGCGCCAGCATCTCGGAATACGACCGTGCCTTGAGGACGATCATGTCGGCCGGCACACCGGGCCGAATGCGACCCCGCTCGGCTAGACCCATGATCGCCGCCGGAACGGCCGTCGCTGCGGTGATCCAGTCGCCGCTGGGATGATCGAGCTGGAGGATCTTCACCGCTTGCGTAAACGTGTCGAGCATATCGTGATCGCCGTAGGCGTAGAACGGGTCGCGACAATTGTCTCCGGCCACGGCCACGCGCAATCCGCGGGCCTTCATCTCGTGCAAGACGGTCACTCCGCGCCAACGCGGCGTCGTCTCGCTGCGACGCGATTGGAGATAAATGTTGGCGGTCGGCAGGCTGACGACGGCGATGCCGGCCTCGGCACAGGCATCGAGGGTGGCCGCGATGCGATCGTCGTCCTGAACCGCCAGCGAACAGCAGTGACCGCACAACACCTCACCCTCGAATGCGAGCCGGACCACCAGCTGCGCCACCCGTATCAGGCTGCGGGCGTCGGGGTCGCCGGATTCGTCGACGTGCAGATCGACGTCGAGGCCGCGCTCGCTCGCAAGCGCGAACAGATTGGTCATCGCCGCGTCGAATTCCGGCGACAGCAGCCCGTTCGGTTGCGTTCGAAAGCGCGTGACGCAGCCAAGCTGCCCGCCCGCCGCCGCAACGATGTCCGCGAGCGCCCGCCCTTCGTCGGTCAAAAACACGTCGAGCGGCACGATCGACGACGCCTGCAGATCGATGCGCCCCGACCACCGTTCGCGCAGCTCGCGAAAGAGCGGAAACGAAATGCCGGCCTGCGGCGCGAGCGAATCGAGATGCGTGCGGATGGCCACGACGCCGTGCGCGAACGCCGTTTCGAGCCCGAACTCCATGCGGCGACGAACGTCGTCCGCGGTCCAACGTGCTACGCGGTCCTCGGCCGACGCGCGAGCCGCCGCCGGGTGGTCGCCCGTGGGGTTCGGACGGCGCGGCCAGATATGCCCCTTGTCGAGGTGGGTGTGACAATCGACGAGACCGGGCAGGACCAGCGACCGGTCGAGGTCGGGGCCCAGGGACGCCGGGAGAACACCGCACCGCTCGACCGCGGCGAGAAGGCCGCCGTCGATCAGGAGATCGACCGTGCCGAATTCTTCGCCGGCGGCAACCGGCGAGGACAAGAGACACGCCGGGACGCGCACGTTGCGCAGCGCGAACCGCGACCCCGCCGGCGGTTCGAAGAAGCCCCTACCCACGCGCCGGATTCATCTGCGCGAGCACGGCGGCACCGAGCACGCCGAACGGATTGCCCAGCGTTTCGACGATTTCGAAATGGTTGTAACCGGCTGCGACGATCAGGCGGACGTCCTTGCCGGCAGCCGCCAGGGCGGCGGCAAATTCACGATTTTGACGTTGGAACTCGGGCGACTCCTCGGTGCCGTAGGCAACGATCAGCGGCGCGCTGATGCGGTCGATCCGCCGGCACGAACTGAGCGATTCGATCGTGTCGGCGTCGAAACGTACGTAGGCACTTCGTTTCGAAAGACTCACCGGCTCGAGATCGTACATCCCGCTGCAACAGAGCACGCCCTTGAGGACGTCGTGCGGCGTCGCATACTCCGCCCAATCCGTTACCGCCACGCAGCCGACGATGTGCGCGCCCGATGAATGGCCGCCGACGAAGATCCGGTCGCGGTCGCCATCGAAACGTGACGCGCTTTCGTACAGCCACGCGATGGCCGAGCGGACCTGCCTGACCATCGGCCGCAGGTCGCCGTCGAGCTCGTCGACGCCGGCGAAGTCGATGAGCACGTAGTGCGCGCCCGCCCGAACGAGGTTTTCCGCCGGAAACGCATAGCGCTCGGAGGGGTTCGCTTTCCACGCGCCACCGTGGACGAACACGAAGATCGGCGCATTCGGCTGCATCGTGCGAAACACATCGAGGTGCTCGATCGCACTCGGACCGTAGGAAAATCGCTCGGGCGGCCCCAAGCGCGCCCGCACGGCGTCGCTGAGTTCCGCGTAGCGCCGGTGTAGTTGATCGCGATTGTGCGCATACACCGTCTGATCGTAGGCCGCATCGAGCGCCGCTTGGTCGTACGTCAGGTACACGAACGGACCGTTCGATTCGCTCGACGCGCGTTGGTTTATCAGGGCACCCATGGACGCTTCACTCCACCCATACCGCCGACGGCTCCTTTGCACGTTTGGCCAAGGGACTCGCGACTTTCGTTCGCGATGTCACCGAGATGGACGTTCACGCCAACATCCACGCCGAGCTGGTGAAGTGCAACGTGCGCCTGGCCGCAACGTTGCCCGATGACTGGACGGCGCCCCTCATTCGCCGGCTCGCCGACGATCCGGCGATCCGTCACGTTCCCGTGGCGCGCGAAGCGGAGGCCGTTGCAATCTGCAGCGGCGCATTTTTCGGCGGCGTCCGGGCGGTCGTCGTGATGGGCGGGACGGGTTTGTTGACGTGCACGGGTGAGCTGGCAACTCTCAACCTGCGCCATCAGATCCCGGTATTCTGCATCGTCAGCCAGCGCGGATCGATCGACGATCATCGCGTCTATCAAGAGGTTCAAGGGCGGCGCACGCGAGCGGTCCTGGAAGCGTACGACTTCCCGTACCACACGATCGATCGGCCGGAAGAGATCGCGTGCGTGCCCGACGCCTACGAAGCATGCCGCTTGCAAAAACGTCCGTTCATCCTCTTCTTATCGCGCCGTCTGGTGAAAGGTTCTCGCTGAGATGAAAACGCGCGAAGTCATGGACGTCCTCGCTGCCGCCCGCGGCGACGCGCTCGTCGTCTGTGCGTTGGGGATGGCAGCGAACGAGTGGTGGGCGGCGACCGGTAGCGAGGAAGCCTTTTACATGCACGGCGCCATGGGCTTCGCAGCGAGCTTCGGCCAGGGCCTGGCGCTCGCACTCCCCCAGACGCCCGTGTGGATTTTGAACGCTGACGGATCGCTGTGCATGAATCTCGGGTGCCTCCTTACGGAAGCCGCACAGCAGTGTCGTAACCTCAAACACTTCGTGGTCGATAACGGCGTATATCAAACGGTCGGCGCGATGCCGATGGTGCACGCCGGCGGCGCGGATTACGCCGCGATCGCGCGCGCAGCGGGCTTTCGCACGGCACGCCTGATCGAGGATATATCCGTACTCACGCACGACGTCGCGGAGATCGTTGCCGCTCCCGGGCCGTCGTTGACCGTGCTTCGGGTGGAAGCGGAAGCTTCGTTCTTGGGCACGCCGCCCATGACGTATGAAGGCCCCGAGATGAAATACCGCTTCGGCCGGGCAATCGAGCGACGCTTTGGGATCGAGGTTTTCGGCCCGTCCGGGTATTGATATATACGAATCGCATACGGGACGAATCATCGCCTAGACAAATACACGGATGCCCGGCGACGGCGCCGCCGCACATCTCGGAGACACCGTTTCCGAGGAGATCGTCGTGAACAATGCAGCAATTTCGCGTCGTCATGCAATCGCAGGCGTCGCAGGCGCGCTAGCCGTCGCGGGTGCGAGCCATCGGCCGGTGCGCGCCGCCAGTGACAAAGTTCGCTTTTTGACGAGTTGGTACGCTGAAGCCGAACACGGCGGATTCTACCAAGCCAAAGCCACGGGCTTATACGCGAAGAACGGTCTCGACGTCGATATTCAAATGGGCGGGCCCCAGATCAACGCGATTCAATTGCTCACCGGCGGCGACGCAGACATGACGATGGGCTACGACATCCAAGTGCTCACCGCAGTCGAACACGGAGTGCCCGTGGTCACTGTCGCCGCATCGTTTCAATTCGATCTCCAAGGCATCTTAGCGCATTCCGATATCAAGTCGCTCGCCGATTTGAAGGGCCACAAAATCTTGCTGGCCAGTTCATCGCATACCACATTCTGGCCGTGGCTCAAAGAGAAGTACGGCTTTACCGAAGACCAGGCCGCGCCGTACACCTTTAATTTGCAACCGTTCTTCGCCGATCCGTCGATCGCGCAGCAAGCCTATGCGACCTCCGAACCGTTTCAAGCCCAAAAGGCGAATATGCCGGTAAATTTTTTTCTGCTCGCGAAATTCGGCTACCCGCCGTACGGCTCGACGGTGATCACGACGCAACAGTTCATTTCAAAAAATCCGAGCGTCGTCAAACGATTCGTTCAAGCAACGATGGAGGGTTGGAAGAGTTATCTCGAAAACCCGGCACCAGGCAATGCGCTGATCAAAATCGACAACCCGAAGATGTCCGACGAGCAGCTGGCATACAGCCACAGCCAGCTCAAGGCGACCGGCGCCGTAACGAGCGGCGATGCATCGAAGCTGGGTATCGGCACGATGACCGATGCGCGCTGGAAGGTGACGCGCGACTTTCTCGTACGCTCGAACCTCCTCAAGGACGGTACCGATTGGAAGTCGGCATACTCGCTCGATTACATCAAGAATCTGCACGTGATCGCGTAGCATGATCGCGACGGAGAGCGCGATCGCGCAAACGCGCTAACGGTCGACGATGCGATCGAGTGGATATCGGGCTACTTCCGTGAGGAATTCGATCATGTTCGCCACCGCTCGCTCGGCGATGATGGCGCCTTTTTCGGCCGAGGCTGCACGTGCGTTGCCGCAGGCCCCGGCCGGATGCAGGTCTTGCGTCTGCCACCCGAAGCCGATCCGGCCTTCGGGCGTGAGCCACCGATACTCACCGGCCATCGTACGCGAGAGCGACACGAAGTCATCCGCGAGTTCCATATGCACCAAGTCGGGGCGCAGGTGCAACATAAGCGACGTCTCGACCTCACCCCCATGAATGCCGTGCCGCACCTCGTCCGCGCTGAAGAGGTCCGACGACGGCAGGAGGGCCTGCCATGCAACGTTGACGACGAACATGCGCCGCTGCACGCGCAGCTCGCGGGCGACGATATCCATGATCTGCGGCTGTCCGCCGTGCGAGTTCAGCAGGACGAGTTTGCGAATCGATGCACGCTCGACGCTCTCACCGAGCTCCATGCACACGCGCGTCAAGGTCTCCACAGAGAGCGTGAGCGTTCCGGGGAACGCGAGGTGTTCGTTGCTCTTGCCGACGGCTTGCATCGGCAGCGCCGTGATCGCAAGGCCGGGTGCGGCTCGCTCCAGCACGCGATCGAGCAACGTTTCGTTGATGCAGGCGTCGACGAACACGGGCAAGTGCGGGCCGTGCTGTTCGATCGCTCCGATCGGCAGAATCGCCACCGTTCGTTCGGCGTCGAGTGCACGGAAATCGGCGCTCGTCATGTCCTGCCAGCGCCGCCGCGGCAGGGGCGTCATGCCGGCTCCCCGAGGCGCTCGCAAAGAACGCGGCGGTCCTCGTCGTCCAACGTCATCGGAATGCCGCTACGAATCAACGCGGCAAAATGCTCGTCGGGCATCATCGTCGTCAAACAGTACAGCTTGTCGCGCCCGCTGTTCTCGACGACGTGTTCCATCCCCGGCGGGACGACAAGGATATCGCCCTTGGAAAGTTCCGAGACGCGGCCCTCACAAAGCGCGCGCCCCGTGCCGGCGAGCACCACGAATTGTTCCCATGCGGTGCGGTGGACGTTCGGCGGCGTCGCGCCACCGGGTTCGAATATTTCCACCACCGTTACCCACGCAACGGCATCCACCGCGGGATCGACCAGCAGAACGAAATAGTTCGTATCGGTCGCCTTGATGCGATAACACGGACACTCGCTCAAAGATTTACGAATCACCAGCATAGCACCATTTTGTCTGGAAACACTGACAAATTGCAATGGCCTTTTGGGGAGAGAGCAGCGCAGGTATGGCACACGGGGCGATCAAGACCACTTTTGCGACGCGTGCCGTGCCATGGCGAGCTATGTAGCGAACGACCTCTCCACCGCCTGTGGAGTGGCCGACGTGAATGGCGTCTTTGAGGTCCAGCGTTTGCACGACCGTCGCGAGATCATCGGCGTAGGTCTCCATATCGTTGCCGTTCCAGGGTTGGCTCGAGCGGCCATGCCCGCGCCGGTCGTGGGCGATACAACGGTAGCCATGCGACGACAAGAAGAACATCTGATCCTCAACCGCATCCGCGTCCAACGGCCAGCCGTGACTGAAGACGACGGGCTGAACCGTTCCCGAATCCTTGAAGTAAAGTTGCGTTCCGTCTTTCGTGGTGATCGTATCCATGGTAGAGCCTCATTGATTGGTTGTTGACGCCATGAGCATAGTGTGTTTTGGGCCGCAAAAAGATCGCACAATCGAGCGGCGTAATGGGACGAAAATGCGCTGCGCTGCTTGGCCTGATCGCGCGGTATGCGTGCGCCTTAGCCAAATAGCTTACGGCGCGATCAGTTCTTACCGTAAAGGGCCAGCAGGTTTGACCGTGCTCCGACGTACACTATCAGCACGCGAGAAGATGGCCAGCGCCGCAAATCGCCTGCGCGATTCGCCGCCGGATACGTCTTCGCGACATGCAGCTCATAAGCAGATTCACTAGTAGAGTAAAACGATGCCCGTCGCCGACGATCGGCGATTTGCGGGTATTATGCGATTGAGCGAGCCGCCGAAGGTTCGGCACACGTGGTACTTGCTGCTCCGTATCAGCGGTCGCGCTACGCTGCCGATATTCCGTTAGCACATGCTTCATACACAGGAGTTCGACGATGAGCCCCCAGACAAAAACGGCGATCACCCGCCGTCAAGCGATCGCTGGAATTGGAAGTTTCGCTGCGACCGCGGCCTCGATCGGTATCCTCGTCCCGGCACGCGCCACGACAAAGGTGCGCTTCTTGACGAGTTGGTTTGCCCAGGCGGAACACGGCGGATACTATCAAGCAAAGGCAACCGGCATCTATGACAAGGCCGGGCTCGACGTCACTATCATTCAGGGCGGCCCGCAGGTGAACAATGCGCAGTTGTTGACCGGCGGCGATGCCGACCTCATGATGGGCTGGGATATTCAGACCATGAGCGCCGTCGAAAGGGGTGTGCCCATGGTTGCCGTTGCGTCGTCGTTTCAGTTCGATCTGCAAGGGCTCGTCGCGCATCCAACCGTCGATTCGATCAGTGACCTTAAGGGACATCCGATCCTGCTAGCAACGTCGTCACACACGACCTGGTGGCCTTGGCTCAAAGAGCGTTTCGGCTTTACCGACGATCAAGCGCAACCTTATAACTTCACATATCAGCGCTTCCAAAGTGACCCGACGGTTGCGCAACAGGGTTATATTACATACGACAGTTTTGCTTTGCAAAAGAGCGATATCCCGGCGAAATTCTTTCTGCTCGCAGCGGACGGTTACCCATCGTATGGCTCACCAACCATCACGACTCGGCCATTCATCGACAACAACAAAGATGTCGTTGCCCGCTTCGTGCGCGCATCAGCTGAAGGCTGGAAGAGCTACCTGAAAAATCCGGCACCCGCCAACGTGCTCATCAAAGCCGATAACCCCAAAATGGGCGACGATCAGATCGCCTTTAGCGTCGACAAAATTCGCTCGAGCAAAGCGATCACCGGCGGCGACGCAGCCACGATGGGCATCGGCACCATGACTGATGCGCGCTGGCATAAAACGCGCGATTTTCTTGTTCGCGCGCAATTGCTAAAAGACAGCACGGACTGGCGCTCGGCCTATACGACCGAATTTTGCCACGGCATGGGCATTACCGCGTGAGCACCTTCGAGGGGAACGCATCAACGTGCTGACAACTAAACAAAAAACGCTCCGCCGTTTCTGGTACGCTACGGTTCCGATGGAGCACCTGAACGGCGGACCGAAGCCGTTCCGGCTGATGGACGAAGAGATCGTTCTCTTTCTCGATGAGAAAGGCGCCCCGGCAGCCTTGCGCGATCGTTGTTGTCATCGCACGGCAAAACTATCCCAGGGCTGGTGCGATGCCGGTCAACTCGTCTGTGGTTACCACGGTTGGACCTATGCCGCAGATGGAACGGTCACGCGGGTTCCTCAACAAGATGGGTCACGCGAACTTTTCAAACATCAGACACCAGCATATCACTGCATCGAGCGCTACGGCTATGCGTGGGTCGCTCTCGACGATCCCTTGATTCCGCTCTTCGACATCCCCGAAGACGGGGCATCAGGCTATCGCCGGATTCATCAATTTTATGACCGCTGGAATACCGCTCCCCTACGGTTGATGGAAAACTCGTTCGACAACGCCCATTTTTCGTTCGTTCACAAGTCGACGTTCGGAAATATGGCCCAGCCGAAACCGGTTTCGTACGACTTGACCGAGACGGACTACGGATTCTGCGCGACGACGCGGGTTGAGATCCTCAACCCGCCGGCCGCACACCGCGTAACGGGTACGACCGATCCGTTTACGGTT
>PLTN01000090.1 GCA_003164495.1 Vulcanimicrobiota bacterium | reverse complement strand
TCGCGGCCGCGACGATCGCCGCCGCAAGGGGATGTTCGCTGAGACGTTCGAGACTCGCCGCGAAACGGAGGATGTCCGCCTCCGAAAGGCCAGATTCGGACACCACCGCCGTCACCTTAGGGCGGCCCTCGGTAAGCGTGCCGGTCTTGTCGATGACGAGCACGTTCACTTTTTCCAGACGTTCCAATGCCTCGGCGGACTTGATGAGGACGCCGGCAGTCGCGCCTTTGCCGACGGCGACCCCAATACTCATCGGCGTGGCGAGCCCGAGCGCACACGGGCAAGCGATGATCACGACCGATACGGCGGCGACGAGCGCGTAGGCGAGCGCCGGTGCTGGTCCCCAAATTGCCCAGGCGGCAAATGCGATGGTGGCGGCAACGAGGACTGCCGGTACGAAGTAGCCCGCGACGGTGTCGGCCATGCGCTGAATCGGCGCGCGGCTGCGCTGCGCTTCGGCGACCATCGCCACGATGCGCGAGAGCATCGTGTCGGCGCCGACCGCGTCCGCTCGCATGACGAGCGAACCGGTACCGTTTACCGTTCCGCCGATGAGGGCATCGCCCGCGGCTTTTGCCACCGGCATCGACTCGCCGGTGACCATCGATTCATCAACCGCGCTGCCGCCCTCGAGAACCACTCCGTCCACGGGGATGCCGTCTCCCGGGCGCACGCGAAGACGGTCGCCCACGTGTACTTCGCCTAGCGAGATTTCTTCGTCCTCGCCACCGCTCGTAATCCGGCGCGCCGTCTTCGGCCCAAGATTCAGCAACGCGCGGATTGCGCCGCCGGTCTGCTCGCGTGCACGCAGTTCGAGGACCTGCCCGAGGAGCACCAGCACCGTGATGACGGCGGCAGCCTCGAAGTACACGGCGACGGTGCCATCCATGCCGCGAAAACCGGCCGGGAAGAAGCCCGGAGCGAACGTCGCAACCACGCTGTAGAGATACGCGGCACCGGTGCCGAGCGCAATCAGGCTGAACATGTTAAGACTGCGGTTGACGACCGAGGCCCACGCGCGTTCAAAGAACGGCCAGCCGCCCCACAGCACGACCGGCGTCGACAGCACGAACTCGACCCACGTCGCGACGAGCGGCGGCACCAGCCGGTGCAAGCCGAACGCGGGAACGTGGCCGCCCATCTCGAGCACGAAGACCGGAGCCGTGAGGACCGCGCCAATCCACAAACGCCGCGTCATGTCGATTAGTTCATGATTCGGACCTTCGTCCGCAGTCACGACGAGCGACTCGAGCGCCATGCCGCAGATGGGGCAGCTTCCGGGAGCGTCGCGCCGGATTTCCGGATGCATCGGACAGGTGTAGATCGTGTCCACGGGAGGCGCCGGAGCCTCCGCCGTTTGCGCGTCGCCGGAATAGCGCTCCGGGTGCGCGGCGAACTTCTCGCGGCACCCGGCGCTGCAAAAGTGGACGACGTTACCGTTCCAATCGAGGCGGTGCTCGGATGTAGCGTCGACCTCCATCCCGCAAACCGGGTCGGCTCCGGCTGCGAGCGTCGTCGCCATCAGACGAGTTCCCGGTGGAAGTTCAGCGTCGCCATCAGCTCGGCAACCGCAGCGTCCGTATCGCCCTTCTTGACCGCGTCGACGAAACAATGCGCGAAGTGATTTTCGAGCATGATGCGAGCGACGCGGTCGAGACTCGCTCGCGTCGCCGAAATCTGCTTGAGGACGTCGACGCAATAGACGTCCTCTTCGATCATCTTGAGAATCCCGTCAGTCACACCGCGCACGGTTTTGAGACGGTTGATTACGTCGGCTTTCCGCTCGGCATCGAGACTGGAGGTCTTCCGGCGAGCAACGGGCTTCTTGGGCATGTCGCCATAATATCACACCCCCTCCCCGGGTGTCCCACACCACCGTCTGCCAAGGTCGCTCTTCGCATGGCTTCCGCAATCATCTTCTCTCTCAGCGTGCAACCGGAGGTCGCGAAACCTGCGCTTCGGAGTCATTGCCTGCAGGTCGTCGGGCGCAGACGGCGTTGTAGATCCACGCGAAGACAAGTCCCGTGAAGCCGGCAGCAACCGCGGCGCCCAGCCACATCGCGCCGAAGCCCATCGAGTGCCCATATCCGGACATCCATCCGGATCCTCCGCCACCCATCATGCCGCCGAATCCCCACATCGGCAACGCGATGAGCAGCGACGCAATCAGGGCGGTGCAGCCGGCGGCTACCGCGATTCCCAGGGGGGTTCAGCTTGGCTCCCGGTAACGATTTCATCGTCGTTCCTAGCGGAGTTGAACGGCCGCGGCGACGATCGCATGGATGCCGCCTTTCACGTATTTGCCGCCCGTAACGGTCGCAGTGCGGCCGACCTCGGAGCAGAGAGGCCGGAGCGCGGCACTGCTGGTCGTCATCAGCAGGTAGAGCGCTCCCGACTTTGTCAGCGCGCCGATAGTCCCGCAACGCTGCATCATCTGTGCGAAGTTCATGCTACGCATCCCTGACGCGCCGGCCGTCCCATGCATCGTCGTCGGCGACATGCCACCTTGCATCCCGGACGTCATCGGCGTGACGGCGCTGAGCCCCGACGGCTACCTCGCCGACGTGGTGGCCAAACGGCTCGGCAACCGCGCCGCCTTCGTGCTCTCGAAGTTCGAAGTATTCGAAACGTTGCAAAAATACGAGCTGATCATTATGTCCGAGAGTTGCCAATACATGAGCCACCATCTGCTCTTTCCCAAGGCCCGCGAGCTCTTGGCGGACGGCGGCTACCTGTTGATCTCCGATTACTTTCGCAAAGCCGAGACGTCGTACTACGAGAGTGTCTGGACGGAATCGGACTTCTCATTGGAGTTGGGCAAAAGCAATTTTCAGATCGTTTCCTGCGACGATATCACGGACGAGACGCTGCCGACGCTCGACGTCGGGAAGGAAATATATGCCACGATCATCCTGCCGACTATCGAACTCGTGCGCGACCTCCTGATCCACCTGATCCCGGGCTTCATCGTACGAGCCGGGCGATTTTGTTTTCGCAAGCAGCTGGCGCTCGCCGCGGATTTTCTCTACACCAAACAGCCCAAGCAATTCGATAGTTCACGCTTCAAAGAGCATCTCAACTATCGCGTCCTGCTGCTCAAGAAATGCTGAAAACGTGGTAGAGCAAGAGACCCGGCGACGATGCTGCTCGTGCCGGGAACGACGAGCCAATATTCCACTGGGCGTCGGGCACTCTCGCTCGACCGCGCCTTACGCAAGCTGAGACCTCGACGCTGAGCGCGCTGGGACACTCCGCATTCGCCGATTTTGATCGTTTCGTTCATCAGCGACTTAGGCACTTTTATCGTACACCCGGGTGAAGTCGCCGGAGACGCTGAGGACGCGATCAAGATGCGTCAAGGACAATATCTTACGCATGCTCACGGTCGGATTTATGAGACGAACGTTTTGCAGCCCGATTCGGTTCGCCAGAAGCATTATTTCGCCCAACGCGTTGGCCGCTAAGGTCGCGTTTTGCAAATCGATCGTTACGGGACCCGTAACCCACTGGAAGGCATCGCGCATCGCGCTTTGCTCGGAACCCCCAAACTCGCCATTGAGCCGAATAATCATCAGCCGTTCACCTCGCCATAGCTCCCACGGCATACAAGCATGCCGTTGGATGCTCATGATATCCGAGGCCATAAGCCTACGCGACTCGCAAAAGACTCCATTTTTTGGGCCAAAAGACCTAATGAGGCCCAATCAGGCATGGTGGGGCCGGCGCCGACGAACTCCGATCATTACGCCAAACGCCTCGACGACGTCCGCATCAAATTGTGAGTCGCTATTACCAACGAGCTCTGCCATTGCCGTGGTCGTCGGAGACGCAAAGCGGTACGCGTGCGGCATGGTCATTGTGTGGAAGGCGTCCGCAACCGCAATGATCCGTGCTTCAATTGGAATCTCGTCGCCAATCAGCGCATCGGGGTAACCCGATCCATCGATTCGTTCGTGATGGGCGCGGACGATGGGTGCGATATGCGCGAGCGCGGGGATCGTCTTCAGCAGGCGTGCCCCGAGCATCGGATGGTCAGTCAACACGTCCCACTCCGCCTCGACTAACATTGCCGGGCACTCCAATATCGATTTATCGATACCAAGCCGGCCGATGTCATGGAGTATCGCACCGACGCGGCAATTTTCTATGGTTTCCGAGTCGAGCGCCATAACCGTCGCGACGCGCTCTGCAAACGTGGCCGTTGCTATGAGGTGTTGCGCCATTTCCGGATCGAATACATTCATCGCACCGATGAGGCCATGGACCTCCGGGATATCCTGTTTAGTCATCATTTTCGGCGGCGATGTCTTGCTCTAAATTGAATACCTTGCTAACCAACGCCGCTCGCTTGGACGTGCCCAGCTTGCGCATTATGCTCTGGACATGATCCGATACAGTGGATTCGGCAACACCGAGACTTTCAGCAATATCCGAATTTGATTTGACACGAATCAACATTTGAAGCACCTCCAATTCACGCTTCGTCAAACCGAATTGTTTGGCAGCTCTGAAAATGGAGCCACGCCGACTGAAGCCATCGACAAAGATTGCGACACACGCGAAGAGATGGCCGTCAAGCGGAACGATACGCAAGACTGTTTCATCGTCGTAAGCGTGAAAAATCGTCGTCTTAGAAAGCGTACTTTCGCGGCATTTGGGCTGAAGCGCCTCGAGGCCATCTTTGAACCATGATATGTGATCCAGGCCGGCGGTAGCAAAGAGCACGCGCATTGAGGCATCGCAAATGATAAACCGCTGCGGCTCGCGGCGTTTCGCAATGCCGATGCTTCGTCGGCCAAGCGCAGACGGATCTATCGCTTGAGCCGAAAGATCGCCGGCAGCAGAGTTGAAATCCCGAATCATGTGTATCCTTGACCGAGACGTTTGGGGCCTAATTATACCCCCAACAGACTACGCAAGATAGGCATAGGCGTAAACTCTGCGTAACGTTTTCTACCTAACTTGGTATTTGCGTACTCGATCCAGCGTCAGCGGGTGGAAATTTTCTTGCAAAAGGGCACCTGCCTCGAATAGTGTGCGTTACGTCTCTTGGATAAACTGCGGGCCGTCCCCGAACGTTCTCCACTCAAATCCGTGATCTCGAAAACGGGAATCCACCTCGACATTCCACGTTTGCGGCGGTTGATCGACGACGACGACCGCCCCGCCGGCAAGGCTTTCTAATACACGCCACAAGTACCGCACGACAAGGCTGCGTGTGAACTCGTTGAGTCGGCTCCAGCCTGCAGTGGCCTTTAATTCGAGACGCGTTTCGCGATCGAGTCTCCAGACACCGTAGTCGGTGAAGATCTCTCCATACTTTCTGCTGGGTCCAGCCAACACAGTTTTGATGCGGGCTTCCAAATCCGGCGCCCGCTCGCGCATCGTGCGTACGCTGCGTGCACGTTTGTGCGTCGAGCGTACCTTCAATTTCGCTTCGGCGCGAATCCGTACCAGCGCGGCTACGCCCAGTGCCGTGGCGAGGGCGATTAGGCTAACAATCCCGACGCTCAGTATGGTCATTCAAATACGATCGGCGGTCCGCGCCGCTCCAGAAAAACTAGAGGTACAGTATGCCTTACGCAAAAGGCTCCGGCTAAACACCCGATTTGTCCGAATCATTACAAGACGCGAACCATTGGTTGATCGTGTCCCGCGGAGTGGTGTACGAGTAAGTCTCGCCGCGGGTTGGGCGTTCAGCCGGTAATCACAGCTGAGAGCCGTTGGTTCTGATTGTCGCTGACGACCCCAAGTCCTTCGAGCAAGAGATAGGCCGCTGCAATTGCCATTCGTCGTTCTGCTCGAGCAGCAACGCGCCGACAAGCCGGGCGATTGCGGCATCGTTGGGAAAGATGCCAACGACGTCGGTTCTCCGCTTGATCTCTGCGTTGAGTCGCTCCAACGGATTCGTCGAGGCGATCTGCTTGCGGTGTGCACGTGGGAAGTCCATGAATGCAAGAACGTCGTGTTCGGCCTCATCAAGCATCGCTGCGAGCTTCGGCAGTTTCGTGCGAAAGTGATCGGCGACGACATGCCATTGCTCATGCGCGCCTGCTGTCGCTTCTTGTGCGAGCGCCGTGTTAATCAGCGCGAGAACCATTTGTCGCTGACCCTTGTTCGCAAAGGCCAGCGCATTGCGCATAAAGTGCACGCGGCAGCGTTGCCACGTTGCCGTGAAGACTTTCGCGATCGCCGCCTTGAGGCCGAGATGCGCATCGGAGATCACCAGCTTCACTCCGCGCGGGCCGCGTCGCGTGAGGTCGCGTTTTCCCTTCCTTGATATGCCGCTCTGCTGTTCCGCGCTGGTTGTAGAATCCAACGACGTTCCTTGATCTGCGTGCCGCCGTGGCAAATCGTTTGACTGGCGAAGACAGCCCTTACGCACCCTTTAAGGCGAGAGGAAAAAAGGCAGTGGAAGACTCTTGCGAATCTTTCCACCGCCGATTACTTCTGCTGCTTCGCCCGTCGGCTGAGCAGCCGAAAGACGAAGAAGCCCATTCCTAGCGGAATTAAGAGCGGCACGAGCGCTGGTAGAATAAGCGCCGCAAACCAACCGAACACCGTTGCCATTAGCGCAATGAGTCCGAATGCCGTCCATCCCATCAGCGCTAATCCGATAAGCGTTCCGGCACCACGGCCAAACGTCTTGGAACCCCACCGCGTGATCAAGAAGACCACTACGCAAACGATGGTAATTGCTATCGCCTCCATCGGCTACAACGGTGACCAGGCGAGTAACGGGCGGACATGGTTTAGAATATAGGCGTACCACACGTGGTGCGTCACGACATGAAAGTTAAGCAACAGCAGCGCCGCCACGAACTTCAGGTGTGAAAAGAACAAGCCCGCTTTGAAGCACGCCGAACTGACGGCGCTTAGCGTCGATATGATCATGATTTTCGTCTCCTAAAAAGAAAGAAAGGCCCGCGGTGATTCCGCGGGCCCGATAGTTTTTGTTGTATTAGTTCTTGCTGAATGCCGAGGCTTTGAGCCCGAGGATCTCGCCACCGATCCGCTCGAGCTCAACGGCTCTATCGTACGAGCCGACATCCTCCGCTATTTGCGTCACGGCATTGACCACGCCCCAGAGCGAGAGATCTCCGCCCGCCTACGGGCGAAAATTGCCGACGTAGCTCAGTTGGTAGAGCAGCTGCAAATGGCGGTTCAAGCCAGGAAATCCTTATGGCGCAAGCAAAAAGGCCCACACCACCGAGGTACGGGCCTGAAGCTGGAGCCGACGAGCGGATTTGAACCGCTGACCTGCTGATTACGAATTAGCAACCCTCGTTCAACCAGCGTCATGGGCTGTCCGATCCGCTCCATCCTGTACCGTATTTTCGCCTACTCAAGTTGGTTTCATAAAGGCGAATCATAGCGATTCCGTCCGAGCCCGTGCAAAAAATGTGCAATGGCCGGCTCGCTGAACGCAGAGCGATAAGACAATCTAAAACCCCGAACGAATAGGCGCCGTTCAAAACTCATGCATGCGCGGTAACACTTTCGATCCGAACAACTCGATCGAGCGCATCGTGCGGTCGCCGAGCTGAACGCCCACGACAAGGTCGATGATGCCCGCGCCGAGTTCGTCATGTATCCGCCGCACTTGCTTCAACGCCGTTTCCGGGCTGCCGACGACGATCTGTCCCAGCTCGATGCGTTCGGCCAACTCTCGCGTCGCGTTCCGCGTCGTCTGCCCTGCATAATCGCTGCCGAAGTATCCGGATTTGGTCACGGCTTCCGAAAGCGCCTTATTCTTGTTGGTCAAGCTCACCCGCGGCGGCAGCGTGGCCATATCCGCGAAGGCTTGTTCGTCCGTCTCCGCCACATGAAATGCTGCGCGGTAGATCACATTGTCGGGAGTGGGTTCCCACCCCGCAGCCCGAGCGCACTCTCGATAATGCGTCACCGACTTCTTCGCCAGAGGAACCGTTGTGAAAGCGAAGCCGGCGCCGATGCCGTTGCGGGCGGCGAACTCCGCGGCTTCAGGGCTCGACGTCGACATGAACATCGGCGGATGCGGATACTGCACTGGTCTGGGCCAAATCGAAACGGTCCGATTCTGGTAATATTTCCCTTCCCAGCCGAACGGCTCCAGCTCCGTCCAGCAGCGTCGGATTAAAGCCACGGCCTCGGCAAAGCGCTCCCGCGATTCAGACGGATTGATGTTGTAGGTGACATACTCGTTGCCGGTGCCGCGCATCATGCCGGCTACGAGCCGCCCATTGGACATGACGTCGATCATCGCAAATTCTTCGGCGACGCGAACGGGGTTGAGAATCGGAATCGTCGGCCCCAGAACCGCTATTTTTGCTCTGCGCACCACTTGGCACAGCGCTCCGGCCATGACCATGGGGTTCGGCGTCAATGACATCGGCGAAAAGTGGTGCTCGGCACACGTCACCCAATCGAAACCGTATTCATCGGCGAGACGAAACTGATCGAAGGTCGTCTGCATCGAACGCACCGCGACGTCCGGCGAGTAGTACGTTCCCGGCAGAGGCCAGACATCGTCAGGTACCGGCGCCGCATATTTGGCGCTGCAAAACAGCGAAGCTTTCATCATGATCTTTCAGGGGTGAATGAGAGCGCTCGTCTCGCGGACGACAAATTGTTCCTTGCGCGTCAAGAAATCTCCGACCAACGATGCGAACGCCTCGGGCCGGTCGGCGTCGATCGCGTGACCTGCACCGTAAACGAACACGATATGGCAACTTTGCAAGAGCTCACGGTAGAGGCGCACGCACTCCGGCGGCGTTACCTTATCGTCGGTGCCGAGAAGTACCAGCGCCGGTTGCGGCAGCTCGGCGGCGCGCTTTTCAAATGATTCATCACGCGGCGGCGCGGCCGGAGCGCTCAGGACGATGGCTTCCACTGATTCCGGCCGAAGGAGCGCCATCCACAACGCAACCGTCGATGCAAACGACGTGCCCATTACGCTGTACCGCTCGATGCCGAGCGCAGTAACCGCAGCATTCAAGTGGCGAGCAAGATCCTCGATGGAGGCCGAGCGTCGATTCTCCGGCAGCTCCAAAGCGATGACGCGAAAGGTTTGCGCCAGCATTTCGTAGCCGCGTGAGAGTTGCAGACCGCCAGACTCGTCCAGATAGATGATCGGGTGGCCCCTACCCACCTCAACGTACCGGATGCGGAAACCGCCGGCTTCGACGAACGCCTCTGTAAAGGACTCACTGATCATAGGTTGACGCCTTCCGTGCTCTTACTCTGCGGGTCGACCGCCGGGGTAACTCGCCGGGACGAAGCGTGCGTGCGCAGCGTCCCACCGCGAAACGATGCTACTCTGGAGCGCACCGCTTTGCTGCCCGAAACGAAAATCGTAAATCACGTTTGTACCGGGAAAATTAAAAATGTGCGTGAGGTAGTCGTGCACTTGCAGCGCGCTCGGATTTTCCGGCACATGACGTAGCGCGTCGATCAGCACAAGCTCAATGTCCCACGTGGCCGCATAGGCGCCGTTCGTCGGCAATCCCGCAGCGCTCAAATACTTTCGCAAGATTTCCTGCTGCTTGATAACGGCGGGCGGCTCGTGCGCACCAACCACCCACGACGCGCCGCCAACGAAATTGATGTCACGCGGCAGTACATCTGCGACCTGCTGCATTTGCTCCGCCGTCTCGTTGACGCTGTTCGACAACACCGGCACGTTGATACCCGCGTCGTGCAATGCTCTGAGGGTTGCCGCGAACGGCGCGCCGACACTCCACGTGACGATGGCATCAGGATTTGCCGCTTTGATCTGCGACGCCTGAGCCGTTAGCGTGATGTCCGAGGGCGAGAACCGCATGTGCAAGACTTGCTGCAGCGACGAGAACTCTTTCAGTCCGAACGCTTGCTCGAAACCGTTGTCGGCCGCCTGACTGCTCGCATCCGTAGCGTTGAGCACCGCGATGCGTTTGGCGCCGCGACCTTTCAGAAAACGCAGGCCGGTGATCGCGAGATCGAGTGGCGAGCCTTGCTGCATGAACATGTAGCCGCCTCGCGGCGGGTTCACGAACGGCGAGACGCAGTACGCGACGGGTCCGGTTTTGGAGATCAGCGGAATGACCGCTTCGCACGACGCGGTAAGCATCGGCCCGATGAACGCCGGGCGTTTCTGAGCGATCAGCCCATTGACAAGCTGCACGGCAACTTGCGGGCTCGATTGATCGTCGAGCACCGTTATCTTGACCGGACGCCCATGGATCCCGCCGGTGGAGTTTATGTACGACTCCATGGCGACCATCGATTTGCCGGCCGCCTGCCCGACGAATGCGCCAGGGCCGCTCTCCGAGAGAATTGCGGTCAGCTCGTAAGGCGCCCTTTGCTGCGCTTCGACGGGAGCAACGACGAAGACGACGGCCGCGGCCAACAAAAACGCCGCGGCATTCCGAATGATCCGGAGCAAAGCTCGACCTCGCTCTTTCGTGATTGGGGAGAGAAGCACTTCAAGCATCGCTACCACCCCTCCCACAGATCCCGCAAAGCATAGCCTTGGAAAGCTTCGGTCCAAAGCTCGCCTGGCACGTGGCATCACTCGGTTTCTCGCTTAATAGACGGAGAAGGTAAATAGCCGGCCCTCTTGCGTGACCTCAAGGCTCCAGCCACTTCAGCTGGTCCCGGTCCCGTGGAAACTTGCTATGACCATACGTCATCAATGGTTTTCGGCCGTGCAAAAGTTGTGCAAAACGATGCCAATGAGCTCATTGGTTGCGGCTGCTGAAGAAACGAAAAGCTGCGAGAGCTACGAATTGGTACTCATAACCGGGCATTGTATTTACTCCGTATAAACGGGCTAGGAAGGTACTGAAGCGTGTCGCGATAACGGCAGCGTCAGTTGTATCGTATCGTGCGTCTTGGGCGATTGCGGGAAGCGTGGTCTTCCACTCTGAGGGAAACTCATAGCTGATTATCGGCCAGTCATGGCCCGCGCGAATCGCGAAAACGCGTTCGCACGCATTGGCCACGGCTGGGTAGTTGAGCGAAATGCGTGCGTCGAGCGCAAGAACGTCAATAACGTCACGAGCGCGCGCGTTTGGCCTTCCACGCGGATTCGGTTCCGTTAGGGCGTGGATCTTCTGAGCTACTTGCTCGACAATTGCCAGGCAAGGAACGGGCCTCGGCGCGGATAGCCCAAAATCCGCAAGCGGGATTGGTTCCACTTCGTCGATTGCAGTGTCTCGGTCAGCTGGGGCGAGATATAGGAACGCCGGCTGCCACGGGGAGCCCCAGAATGAAATCCCGTCGATTAGTATTCCACTGTCCTGTAAGTAGGTGAGGCCGTCGTTCCCATTGCCAAGCTCCGCTGAAGCGCGGCGAGGCTGAAATTCGAACGTCAGTTCATGCTTGCCGGCGACTACGATCTTATGCGCATGCGGAAGCGACCGAAGCCACCTGCCGAAGGCTCGCACTTTACGAAGGTTCCCATTCATCGTGAAATCACCGGCGTGGATGAGAACATCTCCGTCAGGGACGACGATGGCGCTGTGCCGCTCATGGGTATCGGACATGATCACGAGTCGCACGTTTCAGCTCACTCCGCTCCCGGAGAGCAACTCCTCTATGGCCCCCTTCACAACCGAGCGGAATTCCAGGAGTGTCAGGCGCTTGCATTTCGGCGCGCAAAAGCAACATCCGATCATCAGCCTGGTTAGGAATTGCTCGATCAGCTCATCGAGGATCTTGCCGGCCTCACTATCTGTACAGGTTTTGTGAAAGGCGCAAGTCCCAGCGTCCACGGTTCGGCGCGATTCATCGATCGCTAGCAAATCAGCGACGCCATCAGCCGCAAATCGGTGAGTGCCCGGGGGACGAATGTGCGAGCCGACTGACAAGCGACCTCATCTGGTCTGGCTCGCTCGACCGGGGAAGGTGCAAAGCAACGGTGATGCGCATCGCACCGTATCGGGGCTTTCTGACACTAACGCGTTTGGAAACGGCCGTGCTTGAACGCGAGGTCACACGCCGCCCTTAAAAGCGGCGGGGTTCGTCGACCTCACGAGCGAGGAGGTGGAGATTACGTTCCGAGCAGCGAGCCTGGACGAGGTCTGGGACTGGTACGAGCGCGGGACGGTGCGAACCGCTGCACTCCTTCACCTTCAGGCACCTGAGGCGCTGGAGCGGATCAAGGCCGCGATTCTCGCCTAACGCCGCTACTTGGCCAGCATCCGGTAACGGGAGGTTCGCGCCGTGCTCGCCGCCGGCAAGCCATTCTAACCATCGGGAGGACAGGAAATGAACGAGATTCACGATCACGATAGCCAGAACGCCGGTCACGACCAGCGTCTCGTGCGTCGCCGTTTCGATGCGTCGCGTGCTGCGCGTCTCGACGATCCGTCGCGGTTCTCGTACCTTGCTCCGGATGCGCTCGTCGCGTTCGTTGACGCACCGCGCGACGCCGTCGTAATGGATTTCGGTACCGGCACCGGAACGTACGCAATCGAGTTCGCCCAACGCCGTCCGGACTGCACGTTGCTTGGACTCGACATCCAGCCCGAGATGCTCGCCCTCTTACACGCGAAACCGGCCGGGCACCTGATCCGAACCGGGGGAACCGAGTTGCTGGCCGAGTTTGCCGGCAAGGTCGACCGCGTCTTTTCGATCAACGTGCTCCACGAGCTCGAGGACGATCACATGCGCGCGCTCTTCGCCGTACTTGCGCCAAACGGGTGCGCCGCGATTATCGATTGGAACGCAGACGTCGAACGTCCGGCCGGCCCGCCCCGCGAGAGCGTGTACGGGCCGCGCGCAGCAACAGACTACCTCACGGAGCTTGGCTTTCACGTCGAACGGACCACGCTCTTTCCCTATCAGTACGGTCTTTTCGGAAAGATAAGGCCGTTGGGCGTATCCCGATAGATGAAAGGACTATCGGAGATAGCATCGACCCCAAACGCCGCAATAACGCGGAACCACGCGACACCGCTCCAAGGGGACCGTTGCGCCGTCAGATATCGTCGTGGTACCCTCGGGACGCCCCCAGCACGAGGAGTACGCCCATGAGCGGATACGGTCTGACGGAATTTTCTGAGGACTTGCGGGTGATCGTGAAATCCGACGGTCAAACCGGGCTGCCGCGTGTGGCCGAAAAGCTGCAGCAGCTGCTAGCGAACCCGGCCTTCGTCGCGGAGAGCTTCGATGATTCCATCCCGCCAGGCAAGCGCGTCCTCTACCACGACCCGGAGACGGACGTGTACGTCTTAGCACACGTCCACGCGCCGTCGCCGAAGCCGGGCCTGCCCCACAGCCACGGGACGTCGTGGGCGGTCTACGGGAATGCCAAAGGCTCGACCGAGATGACGCTTTGGCGGCGGGAGAATCCCGAGTCCGACGATCACGCGGAGTTGACCGTCATCGACAAGTACGTGCTCGGCCAGGGTCAGGCGCGTTCGTACCCCTCGGGCGCAATCCACTCGACGAACCAGCCGGGCAAGGCGTGGGTCATCCGCGTCACGGGGACCGACCTCGACGTCCTCCCGCGTTATCGCTTCAATAGTAAGGCTGACAAGATGAGTAAGGCTGACAAGATGCTCGAGGCGCGAGCCGGCAGCCGTTGACGACCGCGACGAATCGGATCGCCGCATTTCCTCATGAGATCGTGCGCGCCGCGCACAAACCGGCCTGACGGCGCCGCCGACGGTTGTTCACGACTATCAAGGCGCTCCGTCTCGCGCCGGGGATCGCCGTCGCACTCGCGATCGCCGGCGTCGCCACGGCGCTGGGGCAGGTGTTGCCGTTGATCGGCGCGCCGGTGATTGCCATCGTGCTCGGGATACTGCTCCAGGGGCGATGCGGTCCGGCCGTGCTAACGGCACCGGGGCTCCGCTTCTCGGGCCGTTCGCTCTTGCAGACGGCGATCGTGATCTCGGGTTTGGGTGTGTCCTTCAACGCGGTACTCCGTACCGGGATCGCAACACTTCCCGTCACGCTTATTACGGTCACCGTTGCACTCGCGTTGACGCCGCTCGTCGGTCGTCTGCTGCATCTCGAACGACCCCTTTCGACGCTCATCGGCGTCGGAACAGCGATCTGTGGTGCCTCCGCGATCGCAGCGGTCTCGACGGTGCTGGAATCCACCCAAGCCGAAACCGCGCTCGCGATCGCGACCATCTTCTTCTATAATCGTGGCGGTGCTGGTCTTTCCGCCGCTCGGGCACCTCATGCAGATGACGCAAAGTACGTTCGGCACCTGGGCGGGGACCGCGATCAACGACACGTCTTCGGTCGTCGCAGCCGGGTTCGCGTACGGTCGTGAGGCGGCGAACCAGGCAACGATTGTCAAGCTCACGCGCGCCACGCTGATCCTGCCCTTGGTCGCCGCGATCGCGTTGGCACGGATGCGCGTTGGCCCTACACGAAGTGGCCCGATCGCGTGGCAACGCATCGTGCCGTGGTTCATCGTCTGGTTCCTTGTGGCTGCCATCGTCAATGGGCTCGGTGTGATTCCGGCCGCCTGGCACGGACCGATCGGGGCCCTTTCGGGCTTTCTCATCGCGGCCGCGATGGCCGCGATCGGACTGCAAACCGAGATGCGGCACCTTTTGCGCACCGGCCTTCGTCCTCTTGCGCTTGGCTTCGTGCTCTGGATCGCGGTGGCCGGCGCCTCGCTGCTGGTACAACGTGCGGTAGGCTAGGCTCCGACTTCCTCGGACGACCGCAGTGAGCCGCCCGCCTCGCCACCCGCCCTGGTAGCCGAACGTTCGCCACCATGGGATCGGCGCCGATAAGCTCGTTCCGTCCCTCATTGAGGTATAATCCTCAGGGAAGATAGCGCTCGCCGACTTTCGAGTGCCTCGGTGGCTCCAGCGGACTTTTGCCACGAAAATCTCTCGGTTGAAGAAAGAACAAGTTGCATGCGTCGGTTTATGTTTACGGCCATCATTTTCGCGATCGCCTTTGTCGCCGCATCGCTTGCCAATGACGTAAAGGCGCCGACGCAGGCAACCACGGCCTCAGCAGCCGGGGACGTGTTCGTCGCGCCGCCGATGCCGAAAGGGGCGGAAGGCGATCTCATCATCCTTGGAAAGCAGATCATCGAAAACACGCACAAGTACGCCGGTGCCTACGCCGTTGCGAGCATGTCGTGTGAGGCCTGTCATAACAGCGCCGGAACGAAGGCGCATGCCGGTTCCCTTGTTGGCGTCTATGCGAAGTTTCCGCAATACAATTCGCGCTCGAAGCGCTTCATCGCTTTGCAAGACCGTCTTGCAGAGTGCTTTCTCTACAGCATGAATGGAACGGCGCCGCCCTTCGATAGTCGCGAGATGATCGCGCTTACGGCATACATAGCCTATCTTTCGCGCGGCACCGTTGTCGGAAAGGGCGCCCCGGATCAAGGTCTGATCGCATTCAAGGCCCCGCAGGCACCCAGCGTTCCGAACGGATCGCACATCTATGCGACGAAATGCTTGGCCTGCCATGGAGCTAACGGCGCCGGCAGTGCGGCGTTCCCGCCGCTGTGGGGAAGCACGTCCTTCAACAGCGGCGCGGGGATGCACAAGCTCGCGACGATGGCGGCGTTCGTTCGATATAACATGCCGTACGGATCTACGCCGAACACGTTGACCGAACAGCAAGCCTACGATGTATCGGCCTACGTCCTCTCCCACTGGCGCCCGAAATTCAACGGTCAGCGGATCATTACGTTCCCCCCGCGCAAGGCATCGTTCTACTAGGCCGCCGGCATCGTTCACGGGAGCACCGATGACCGGTACTCAGCAGTATTGGTCTTCGCAGCAATCATCGATCGTGAACGCACATCGTGGGAAAATGATGCCCCGACGATCACTACGGGCGACGTCAGGCGACTCTGATAAAAGACGAGCGGAGCAAGGACGTTGCGTTGCATCGAGATGCGCCGATCAATAGATGAAAGGCAGAAATTTTCGGGTACGGTTTGCGTAGTCCGCATAGGCCGGATAGCGATCTCGTAGGGCACGCTCTTCGTGTCGCGCCTTCGCGTCGAAGAATACGGCGAGACCAACGGCTAATGCGGCTCGCGTGATGCTGTGGGTGGCGTCTGCAAAGCCGATGGCGATGAAGAATATGCCCAGGTACATCGGATGTCGCACGAAGCGGTATGGCCCGGTCCCCGTAAAACGTCCGCCCGAGACCGGCTCTGGGAACGGCGTAAGCGAGCGTCCTAGGCGCAACGATGACCACACGATGATGAGCGCTCCGATAGCGATGCTGCCGATCCCCGGAGATCCCCAATGCATCGCGTTGCCGGGCAGCAGTGCGAAAACGACGAATAGCGCTGATTGAACGAGAACCCAGCTCACTGCTTTTATGCGTCCTATGCTCGTCGGCGCGATGCCGGTTCCCTGAGGAATTCCACGTGACGGCTACGCTCGATCCGGTTTGCGGGATGACGGTGGATCCGAATGCGGCACCGTATCGCCACGAGTACGAAAACAGTAGCTATTCCTTCTGTTCCGAGGGCTGCCGGACGAAGTTCGCGGCCGACCCCACGCACTACCTTGACGGCAAAGCGGCTCATTCGGAACCTGACTCCGACACCGTCATCGCCATCTACACGTGTCCGATGCATCCCGCGGTCCGGCAGGCCGGTCCGGGTTCTTGCCCGATCTGTGGTATGGCGCTCGAACCGGTGATCGCACACCCGATCGGCCCCCAACCCCGAGCTGGTCGACATGACGCGCCGCTTTTGGGTCGGCCTCGCGCTGACGGTACCGGTCGCCGCCCTCGAAATGGGCGAGCACTTCACTGCGGTCCGGCTCCGGTTCGAGCCGAGCTTGTCGAACTGGATGCAATTAGCGCTGGCGACGCCGGTCGTCTTTTGGGCGGGTTGGCCGTTCTTCGTGCGCGGCTGGCAATCGATGCTGACGCGCAAACTCAATATGTTCACGTTGATTGCGATCGGCACCGGCGTCGCCTGGAGCTACAGCGTCATCGCAACGGTCGTACCGGACGTCTTCCCGCCTGCCTTCCGCAGCGGCATGGGGGAGGTGGCCGTCTATTTCGAGTCCTGCGCCGGTATCACCGTACTGGTGCTGCTCGGGCAAGTTCTGGAACTGCGTGCACGCGAGCGAACCTCCGGCGCGATCCGCGCTCTCCTCGATCTTGCGCCCAAGACTGCATGGCGTATCGCCGATAGCGGGACCGAGAGCGAAGTCCCGCTCGAGATCGTTGCCGCCGGCGATCATCTGCGCGTGCATCCGGGCGAGAAGGTCCCAGTTGACGGCGAGATCATCGAAGGCCGCTCCTCGCTCGACGAATCGATGGTGACCGGCGAATCGATGCCCGTTACGAAGACGAGCGGCTCCACGGTCATTGCCGGCACACTCAACCAAAGCGGCAGCTTCATCATGCGCGCCCAGAAGGTCGGTCACGACACACTGCTCGCACAGATCGTCCAAATGGTCGCGGTCGCGCAGCGCTCGCACGCACCGATCCAGCGCTTAGCCGACCGGGTATCGTCATGGTTCGTGCCCTCGGTGATCGTCGTCGCGCTTGCCGCCTTCGCTGTATGGTCGATCTATGGTCCCGAACCGCGGTTTGCGTTCGGCCTTGTCGCTGCGGTGAGCGTGCTCATCATCGCTTGCCCCTGCGCGCTCGGCTTGGCCACCCCGATGGCGATCATGGTCGGAGTGGGGCGCGGCGCGCAGGCCGGCGTGCTGGTCAAGAACGCTGAAGCGCTGGAGCGCCTGGAGAAAGTCGACACGTTGGTGATCGACAAGACGGGGACGTTGACCGAGGGCAAACCGAAAGTCGTTGCGATTATCCCGGCTGACGGCATCAGTGAGGCCGGTCTGCTGCGCTTGGCCGCGAGTGTCGAGCGCGCCAGCGAACATCCACTCGGTGCAGCAATCCTCGCGGCCGCATCCGAGCGCAATATCGCGCTCGCCAAGGTCGAAGATTTTGACTCCTCGTCCGGAAAGGGTGTGGTCGGCACCGTCGAGGACCGTAAGATCGTCCTCGGAAATGCGCAGCTTCTTGCCGCGCTCGGCGTGGCGACGATCACGCTCGAAGGCGAAGCCGATCGTTTGCGCCGGGACGGTGCGACAGTGATCTTCCTTGCCGTCGACGGAAAAGTCGCCGGCCTTCTCGCCATCGCGGATCCCATCAAGACGACAACGCCTGAGGCGCTGAAAAAGCTTGCAGCCGATGGCCTGCGCGCCCTCATGCTGACGGGCGATAATCGCACGACGGCCGAGGCGGTGGCGCGCCGGCTCGGTATCACCGAGGTTGAGGCTGAGGTACTACCCGATCAGAAGAGTGCCATCGTTGAGAATCTGCGTAGCCAAGGTCGCATCGTCGCCATGGCGGGCGATGGGGTCAACGATGCCCCGGCGCTAGCTGCCGCTGATGTCGGCATTGCCATGGGGACCGGAACCGATGTCGCGATTGAGAGCGCGGGAATCACGCTCCTTAAAGGCGACCTCACCGGAATCGTGCGCGCGCGAAAGCTCTCACGTGCGACGATGCGCAGCATCCGCCAAAACTTGTTCTTGGCATTCGCCTACAACGGAGCGGCAATTCCCATCGCCGCGGGCGTTCTTTATCCCGCGTTCGGTATTTTACTGTCGCCGATCATCGGCGCTGCCGCGATGGCCCTGTCGTCCGTTAGCGTGATCACAAATGCACTCAGACTGCGATACACGAAGCTTGGATGACCTAAACCCTCGCATGGCGGGCCGTTGCGCGCATCGCCAATTCGTGAAACCCGCATATCATGACGGCTACCGCGGGCTCGAAGACTCCACGGCGACAGGGTCTGCCGGTCCCATGGCTGCTCGAGGCGACGGTCATGCTGCAGATTGGCGCCTTAAGCATCCGATCGTACCGCTGAGCCAAGGAACGCATGCGAAGGCTCGGAAAGGGGAGTAGGGAGACCTTGGAGGTTCACATGACCTTGGATCGACGCGGTTTTCTCGCCGGCGCCACGGCGGCCGCCCTCGCATCGACGACCGGATCTGAAGCGATCGCTGCTTCCCCGACCACCGTCATGTTACCGATGGAGAACGGCACGCGACCGCTCGTTGCGTTCCCCCAAAAGCGACCGCTCCTCATGCTCTCGCCGCGCCCGCCGCTGCTGGAGACGCCGTTTCACATTTTCGACGAGGGCGTCCTGACGCCCAACGATGCCTTCTTCGTGCGCTGGCATTTGGCGGGAATCCCTACGACGGTCGATGCGGCGACGCACCGGATTCACGTCCACGGCATGGTGAAGCGCCCGCTGAGCCTGAGCGTTAGCGACCTGCGCACGCAATTCAAGCCGGTCGAGATCGTCGCGGTCAATCAGTGCTCGGGAAACAGCCGCGGACTGTTTTCACCGCGCGTCCCAGGCGGCCAATGGGACAACGGCGCGATGGGGAACGCGCGCTGGACCGGCGCCCGATTGACCGACGTCCTCGCGCGAGCCGGACTCAAGGACGGCGTTCGTCAGATTCGCTTCCACGGGCTCGAACGCCCGGTGTTGTCTACGACCCCGCCGTTTATCAAGGCCCTCTCGCTTGACGATATTTTCGACAACGGCGACATCATCATCGCCTACGAGATGAACGGGGCGCCGTTGCCGCTGCTGAACGGCTATCCCGTTCGGATGGTCGTCCCCGGCTGGTATGCGACGTACTGGATGAAAATGCTCAGCGACATCGAGGCAATCGATACGATCGATGACAATTTCTGGATGAAGACGGCCTATCGAATTCCCGAAACGCCGGGAAACACGGTAACCCCGACGCAAACGGGCTACAAGACGGTTCCGATCAACAAGATGACGGTCCGCTCGTTCGCGACAAACGTGCACGACGGCGGCAGCGTGCACGCTGGGTCGCAAATGATCCGTGGGATCGCATTCGATAACGGCAGCGGGATCAAGGCGGTACAGTTTTCCTCAGACGGCGGAACGACATGGCGCAATGCGACGCTCGGCGCCGACTACGGCCGCTACTCATTTCGGCGCTGGGAAGTCGCCTTCGCGGCACAGCGCGGCAAGTCGTATACACTTGCATGTCGCGCGATTGCCAACAGCGGTGAAACGCAGACGAGCATCCCGGTGTGGAATCCGGCCGGCTTCCTGCGCGATGTGATCGAGACCTATAAGGTCAGCGTATCATGAAGGCCACCACTTCACGGCTAGCGCTGCTCGCACTCGCCGTTCTCATGCTCGGCGCGACGACGTCCGGGACGGTCTCGATCACGATGCCAACTGTGACCGTCCCGCTCAAGCCGGGCCCCGGCATGGAGGTCGTCAACGCGAATTGTCGCACGTGCCATTCGGCCGCATACATCTACACGCAGCCACGTTTAAACCGGGCGCAATGGACGGCTGAGGTGGCAAAAATGAAAGCTGCTTACGGCGCTCCGATCGCCGATAGCGACGTCAACACGATCGTTGACTATCTCATCGCCCAGAACGGAAAGCCGTAAACTCCCGGTTAAGATAATCGAAACGGCGACCGCGACCGGGATACCCTGCCGTACGCTCTCGGTGATGACGCAGTAGTCTTCAAGAACTGGCGACACCGCTCGAATCGTTCGTGGTTTTCAGGGGAAACTTGCACGGCCAGCCGGCCACCGCGGGGCGTCTTCACGGGTCGGCTAGACGAAGTTCACCGGCCCTTCACATTGCGTCGCTCTCCTTAGGAAATGAAAGACGACGTGATGGGCGGTTCCGAACCCGGCGGCGAAGAGGCGGTTTCGGCGGGCAAGATCCTCGTGGGCGTTCATCCGCATCCGCGCGATTTCGAGAACGTGCGCGCCGTGCTTGCCGAAGTGCCGATCAAAGCAATTTCGTAAACGTCGATATGAGGCTTTGGATGCCGGCTTCGTCCGCGCCGGCTTTTGCGCTGCGAACGCGCGAGACTCTCCCCCATGAGCCGCACCGTAGCCCGCTTTCGTCCGGTTCGCGACGTCCGGGCCCCTCTATCTGCGCGGTCAACGCATCCGCGAAGCGTGTCTTCGTATCGCGTCTTTGCGGCCGCTGCCAGCATCGCCGGCGCGTGAAGCCCGCATGTCGGGACGACTACCGTCCTTCTCCGCTGAAGCCAAGGATCGCATAGGATGGCTGGATTTCGGCGCATCATGGCGCTCGCCAAGGGCGTGCAGCCTTGGATCGCCGCCTCGATTGCGATGCGGCTTGCACTCATGGGCACGTACGTGGGTCAGGCCTTACTCATGGCCAGCATCCTCGCGCAGCTTCTAGGCGGCTCCCGGCTGCGTGATGAGGTGCCGCTCATCGTCGGCGTCGGGGCGCTCGTCCTCGGTCGCGTTGTGCTTCTGTGGGCCGACGCGCTGGTAGCTCAGGCAACGGCGGGTGCAACCAAGGCGCATCTTCGTGCCAAGATCTTCACCAAACTCGCTGAGCTCGGGCCCCACTACGTCGGCGGTGAGCGCACGGCCACCCTCCAGGCGGCACTGATCGATGGGGTCGAGGCGCTTGAGAACTACTTCGCCACCTACCTACCATCCTCGATCGCTGCGGTACTGACGCCGGCCGTGGTTGTCGCAATCCTTGCCACGAGGGACGGCTGGCTCGCGCTCGTGGTCGCGGTGTTCGTCGTCGCCGCGCTGATTATTCCGCCGCTCTGGGACGGCTCGCTCATGGGGGCCACGCGCCAACGACGCAAGGCCATGCTCGAGATGGGCGCGGAGTTTTTGGACAGCCTGCAAGGGATGATTACCCTCAAGGCGTTTGATGCTTCCAAATCGCGTCGGCAGGCGCTAACAGATCGCGCCGAGAGCCTCGCGACGGGCATGATCCGCGAGCTGCGATTCGTCCTCATTCGCAATGGGCTCTATTCCTTTGTCGTCGTCGGCGGAATGGCAGCCGTGGCGGCCGTTGCAGCGGTGCGCACCGTTCAGGGCGAGATGTCGACCACGACTCTGTTCATCGCACTCTTCCTTGCGCGCGAAGCGTTGCGCCCGGTTACCAATCTCGATGTCGCCTTTCACGCGAGCTACGCGGCGGGCGCGGCCGCCGAACAGATTGAGCGACTCTTCGCCGAGATCCCGCCGGCTCCAGACACGGGTCAACTCGTGGTCGCGCAGTTGCGGCCCGTTGTCGAGTTCCAAGACGTGACGTTCGCGTACACCAAGACGCAGCCGCCGGTTATGAATCATCTGTCGTTCCGTGTTGACGCCGGTGAGACCGTTGCTATCGTGGGACCATCGGGTGCGGGGAAGACGACAGTCGTCGCATTGTTGCTGCGCTTCGTCGATCCGCAGGAGGGCCAAGTGATGATCGACGGGAGTGATGTGCGCGATCTACCGATCGAGTCCGTGCGATCTCTGATCGCTCTGGTTGCACAAGACACCTACCTCTTCGGCGGGACGGTGCGCGAGAATCTCGTGCTGGCTCGGCCTGACGCCGGCGACGAGGAGATCGAGCGCGCCGCACGCATGGCGGGAGCTCATGATTTTATCCTCGATCTCCCCAACGGGTATGCCACGGCCATTGGGGAGCGCGGAGTGCGTCTGTCCGGGGGGCAACGCCAGCGACTTGCTCTTGCACGCGCCATCCTCAAGGATGCGCCGATTCTCATTCTTGATGAAGCGACCGCAAACGTGGACGCGGTGACCGAAGCGACGATTCAGGCCGCACTCAACGAATTCGCCAAAGGTCGCACCACCATCGTGATCGCTCATCGGCTCTCTACCGTTCGGGGAGCGGACCGGATCCTAGTCCTCGAAAGTGGCCGCATCGTTGAAAGCGGGCAAGATGAGGAGTTGCGAAACCGCCACGGGGCGTATGCGCGACTGGTCGCAGCGCAGGCCGCTCGGTGATGGCGAGCAAGGTCACGGAGATGCGGCGGTACCGTCACCCGCTATTGGAAACGCTGCAGCGCGTTCATTCCGGTCGCGGGAGCTATGCGATTTCGATCGTCGGCGGCATCGCCCAGCACGGATTTGCCGTCGTTGCTGGTGGAGCGAGTGGTTGGCTTGTCGGCCTTGCAGCACGCGGATCGCACCCCGCCGGCTTGCTCGCGCCGCTGATCCTCCTCGGCGTCGCCGTCGTCGGTTCGAGCCTCGGAACGTGGGTGGCGGAGTGGTTCGGGCACGTCTTTGCCTTCCGCTATCAGGCGCTGTTGCGCGTGCAACTCTACGACGGTATCGAGCGGAGCGCTCCTCGGGAATTGCTCGGCCGCCGCACCGGAGAGCTCGCGGCGACCGCGCTTGCCGACGTCGACGCGTTGCACAATTTTTTCGCCCACCTTGCTATCAATGCAACGGTCGCCGTCGCCGTCGGGATCGGTGCGGTCGTCGCGCTTGCGATCATCCATCCGCTCCTGGCATCGATTGCGGCGCTGGGGATGCTCGCGTCTGTCGTCGCGCCCAGTATCGTCGCCGCGCGGACGAAGATCTGGGGAGAGCGCCTGCGCAGCAAACTCGGCGAATTGAACGCCGATGCGGTCGACGGCATTCAGGGGCTTCGCGAGCTCCTCGTCTTCCAACGCGTCGATGCTTTCCGTGACCGGATGGTAGAGCGGACACGAGACTACCAGCGCCGGCAGCTGCAGTATGCAGCCGTCACCGGCTTCCAGCGCGCCATCACCGAAGGACTCGTTTCGGCGACGACGGTGGCGCTCCTGATCGCGGCAGTCGGGATGAGCGCGAGGGGCTCGATCTCGTTCGTCTCCGCCATCATCGCCGTCATGGTGACGGCTGCCGCGTTCGGGCCCGTTACGCAGGCCATCGATGTAGCGGGCGAGCTTTCGCCGCTACGCGCCAGCGCAACTCGTGTCCTCGAGATCCTCGACCAGGTGCCTCAAGTCGCCGACACGGCCACGGCCGCACCGCGTCTTGCTAATTCAGAGATTTGCTTCGATGACGTTTGGTTCGCCTACGACTCCGGGTCACCCATCCTGCGCGGTGTGAGCTTCACGGTTGCCCCCGGCGAGACAGTCGCGCTCGTCGGCCGTTCCGGCGCAGGCAAGAGTACATGCGCCAACCTCCTATTGCGCTTCTGGGATAGGGATCGCGGCGCGATCACACTTGGCGGCCAAGACCTCCGCATGATCCCACTTGACGAGTTGCATAGGCTGGTGGCTGTAGTTCTCCAAGATGTCTACCTTTTCTACGGCAGCGTTGCCGACAATCTTCGCCTCGGTCACGAACAGGTGACACAGGCGCAGATCGAAGCGGCCGCTCGCGCCGCGAACGCTCACGACTTCATCATGGCGCTCCCGAACGGCTACGCGACGCAGGTTGGAGAACGCGGCGCTCAACTCTCGGGTGGCCAGAGCCAGCGGCTCGCGATCGCCCGCGCGCTGCTTCATGACAGCCCGTTTTTGGTGATGGACGAAGCTGCGTCGAACCTCGATGCCGAGAACGAGCAAGCCGTATTGCGCGCGCTGCATGCCGCCCGCCGCGGCCGTACCACGCTCGTGATCGCTCACCGTCTCTCGACGATCCTTAGCGCCGATCGCATCGTCGTGCTCGAGGGCGGGAAGGTCGCGGAGGTGGGCAGGCACGATGAATTAGTCACGTTGGCTGGAGTGTACGCACGGCTCATCGCAGACCAACGTGCGGGGCTCATCGGCGCTTCCGAATGACCTCATAATGCAGCGGATTTCCCTCAATCAAGGGATGTCGGATCAATACCCCGCGTTGCAGGTTCCAGCGACGGCTACGCGGCTCAGGAACGATCGTTGCCCACGCGAAAAATGCACTCCGCGCATGCACCGGAGGATCACCAATGTCGTCTACCAATGACCCGATTCCCACCTTCAAAGAGCTCGAGCGGCGCGGGTGGCACGAGCGCGCACCACAGTACGACGGCGGCGCCGGCCGGATGACGCGCTCGGCGGCCACCCAGCTGCTTGACGCGGTCGGGGCGCGGGCGCCCATGGAGCTGCTGGACGTGTGCTGCGGACCGGGCTATAATGCCGGCGGGGCGGCGGCCCGCGGCTGTACCGCGACCGGCGTCGACCTCGCGCCGGCCATGGTCGGCGAAGCGACACGGCGCTTTCCGCGTGCGACCTTTCACGTCGGCGATGCGGAGGCGCTCGATTTCGCCAACGCGTCCTTTGACGCGGTAATCTGCGGGTTCGGGATCCTGCATCTTCCCGAACCGGAGAAAGCGATCGCCGAAGCGTTCCGCGTGTTGCGCCCGGGCGGACGCTACGCGTGGACCGTCTGGTGTGGCCCGGACCGCGCGCAACTCAGCGGCATCGCGCAGCGCGCGATCGAGGCGCTTGCCGACCTGACCGTGCCGATGCCGCTTGCGCCGCCGCGCGAACTGTTCAGCGATCCCGATGCGGCGCGGTCCGCGCTCGAAGCCGCCGGGTTCGGCGACGTCCGCAGCGAGGAGTTGCCGCTGATGTGGCGCGGGGACGCGCCGGCGGACATCTGGGACTGGTACGACCGCGGCACCGTGCGCACCGCGGCGCTCCTCAACCTCCAGAGCCCCGAGGTGCGCGAGCGGATCAAGGCGGCGATGATTAAAGACGCAGCCCGCTTCGCCACGTCCGACGGCGTACTGGTCCCGAACCACGAATCATGCACGTCGCCCGTAAGCCGTAGCCGGCGTCGGTGCCGCCGGCGACGCTCACTTTGGCGCTCGATCCCTGATCAGGTCTTGCGGCGGCCTAGGCGGATGCCATCGCCGCCTGGAGATCCATTTCGAACAAATCTTGGTTGATCGACGCGGCCGCGCGCGAGCCGGCGGCTGCGGAATGCACGAGCTTGGCGATCCGGTCCGTGGCGTTTCCGACCGCCCAGATCCCGGTGTGGCTCGTACGGCCCTCGGGGTCGGCGATCGCGAAACCGGACGCGTCGACATCGCACAGCCGGCCGGCCAAGTCCGACGCGGCGTGGGTCGGCATCGCTACGAAGATCGCGTCGCGGACGATCTCTTCGCCATCGGCCAATACGACTGCCCGCAGACGGCCACGCTCGGTGGCGAACCGGCGGACGTCCTTGGGCATAACGCGCACCCCGGCGGCGTCCAAGCGACGACGTTCCTCCGGCGTGAAAGCGGCCGCCGCGGACGAGATCAGCATCACGTCCCGCGACCATTGGGTCAGTAAGGCCGCGATGCGCGGCAGCTTGTCGGTCGTGCCGACGACTCCGATCGCGCGGTCGCGGACCTCCCAACCGTGGCAATACGGACATTCGGCGGCGTCGATGCCCCAAATCTCGGAGAGTCCGCTGATCGCGGGCAGCGTGTCCGTGAGTCCGGTCGCGAGGACGATGGCGCGCGCGTCCCAAGTCCCGGCGGCCGTCGTTACGACAAACCGGTCGCCTGCGGCGGGAACGATATCCAGGACGCGTGCGCCGACCATGCCGACGCCGTAGCTCTCCACCTCCGCTCGCCCACGGCGAAGCAGCTCCGCACCCGAAATCCCGTCGTGACCCAAGAATCCATACGAGTGCGGCGCGGCCGCATTTCGCGGCTCCCCCGCGTCGAACACAACGACGCGCCGGCGTGCGCGACCCAACACGAGCGCGGCGCTCAGGCCGGCGGCTCCCCCGCCGACGATCGCGACGTCTACGCTTGAGGCATCGACACTCATGTAGCAAGACTATCCGGGGGCGCACCGAGCTTCGTCATCTTCGTCATCCTTGCTTCAGCGAGTTCGGGTTAGGTCTTCCAAAGGGGTTCGCGCCGTTCGATGAAGGCGGTCATGCCCTCTTGCGCGTCCTCGGCGAGCGCGTTCGTGCTCATGACCTCTTTGGCATAGGCATATGCATGCGGTTGATCGAGTTCGATTTGCGCGTAAAATGCCGCTTTACCTAAGCCGACGACGAATGACGCCGCTGATGTGATTTTTGTCGCCAACGCCCGGACGGTCTCGACGAGTTCGGCCGGCTCGACGACGCGGTTCACCAGGCCCCACTCAGCGGCCGTGCGCGCGTCAATGAACTCGCCGGTCAAGAGCATCTCCATCGCGCGCTTGCGACCGATCGCGCGCGTGAGCGCGACCATAGGCGTCGAGCAAAACAGGCCGATCTTGACGCCCGGCGTTGCGAACTTCGCCAAGCTCGACGCGACCGCCAAGTCGCAACTCGCGACGAGTTGACATCCCGCCGCGGTCGCGATCCCGGCGACTTCGGCGATCACCGGCTGTGGGATGCGCTGGATCTTTGTCATTAGGTCGATGCACGCGTCGAAGATCTCGTGATATGCTTCGATGCTGCGATCAACCATCTCACGTAGGTCGTGACCGGCGCTGAACGCCGGCCCTTCGCCGCGCAGCACGACCACACGCACCGCGCGATCCTCACCGATCACCGAGAGCATAGCGTGCAATTCGCGCATGACCGCGAGCGAAAGCGCGTTGCGCTTTTCGGGGCGATTGAGCGTGATGATCGCAATGCCGTCGTGCCGGTCGACGCTAACATATTGGTAGCTGCGTTCGGTGATCGCCATGACCGATGCTTCCGCGACTCCCGGACGCCCCCTCCGGGGCGCAGGAATGCTCGCTGTCCCGCATTCCCTAGACGATGACGCCGAGCGTGCGCGATGATGTTCACGCTACAAAAGCTGTTGATTGGCCGTGGTTCAGTGACCCGATACCCTGCGCCGGCCGCTCCACCGACTGAGTCACTCCGATAACGCGCCCATCAATACCGACGTGCAGCGGCACGTTCCGCCGATGATGCAGTGGGACGGCCCGACCCAGAGTTGAGCGCAGAAGGCACAATGATAGGTTTCTGCAACGCCAAAAACACGGTCGGATAACACGCCGAAGTTGTCATCCGGTCCGCTTTCCGGTCTACAGCTCACTCACTCTGCTTTACCTGCACGAGGGTTTGTTCGCTGCAATGCGCTAACAGCCGGCGCGTAACGGCGATTTGGTAGGAGTAGACCACGATTAGTCCGATTGCCACGATCGCTACGATGCCCGCCAGCGCTCCGCTGCTCGGCGATGCCTCGAATATCGTCAGACCGGGGTAGCCGCTCGACGAGGGAATCAAATATGGATAGAGCGTCGCGACGGCTGCCCCGAGCAAGCTCACGATTCCGGCCGACGACGCCGCGAACGCGGCGACCGTACGCCGTTGCCGCTGCATAACGCCGACCGCAACCAGCGCGAGCAGCGCGACGAAGCCGAGAACGCCCGCGATCGCAAGCCTGGGTCCGGCGATGGGGTGCGTAGCAACCGTCCACGCGGTCACGGCAAGGTCGAGGACGATGCTCAGTAGCCAGAGGCCTCGGAACGCGTTCGCGTTCTCCGGCGCGTCTCGAAGGCGCATTCTCAGATAGCACCAGCCGTGTTGTGCCAGCACGACGAGCGCAAACACGCCTACGCCGAGCGCATATGGATTGAGCAGCAGCGCGAAGCTACCGACGAAGTTTCCCTGGGCATCGAGCGGCAATCCATGGAGTAGATTGCCGAGCGCAACACCCAGGATGAGCGCAAGGGCCGCACTCGAAAGCGAGAAGGCCCAATCCCAAAAGTCGTGCCATAGCCGGCTCGCGAGGTGGCCTCGCAACTCGAGCGCGATGCCGCGAAAGATCAGCAACCACAGAAGGACCATGAACGGAAGATAGAAGCCGCTGAATAACGCTGCGTATGCGCGCGGAAAGAATGCGAAGAGCACGCCGCCCGCGGCGATCAACCACACTTCGTTCCCGCTCCAGAATGGCCCGATGCTCGCGGTCGCGTCGCTACGTTCGGTGTCGGACCGCGAGAACAGATGAAGAATCGCGCCGACGCCGAGATCGTAGCCGTCCAGTAGGGCGTATGTCACGACCATCGCGGCGAGGAGAGCGAAGGCGACGTTACTCATGATACCAGGGCCGGCGCACTCGGCGCGGGAGTATCCGGCGTGTGTGAATCGAGCCCCGCACCGATTTCGCGCAACGTAAGAAACAAGAACAGAAAACCGAGCAAGAAGTACATCCCGGCAAACCCGATCAGGGTGAACAACGTTTCTCCCGCATTTACGTTTGTCGAAATGCCGGTTGAAGTCCGCATCAACCCGTATACGATCCAAGGTTGACGGCCGACTTCCGAGACGACCCAGCCGGCTTCGTTCGCGATGTACGGGAACGGCATCGCCAGCATCAGCAACCACAGCACCGGCTTAGCACCGAAGAGGCGACTCGTAACGAGCAGCAGGCTAGCCAGCACCGCGATCGCGATGAAAATCGTGCCGAGGCCGACCATGATGTGATACGCGTAGTACGTCAGCTCCACCGGCGGCCACAGTTCTCGCGCGTACGCCGAGAGGCCGTTAACGTTCGCGCGAAAATTCCCATAGGCGAGAAAGCTCAGCAGATCGGGCACCGCGACCGGGTCCATGAGTTTCTTGTGCTTCAGGTCGGGCATCCCAATGATGTCGAGCGGTGCGTCGTGTCTCGATTCGAACAGACCCTCCATCGCTGCGAGCTTGACGGGTTGATAGGCTGTCACATCCGCGCCGTTGCGATCCCCGGTCGGGAAAACGCTGACGGCCGAGAAGACCAGAGCCGTGAGGATGCCGGCGCGCACGAAGGCGCGGCCAAACGCCTCGTCCCGTCGCGAGAGTAGGTAGAACGCACCGACCCCCGCTACGATGAACCCGCCCGTGACGAGCGCGCCAGAAAGCACGTGCGCGTATTGCCAGAGCGCGAACGGATTCATGAGCACGGCCCCCAGGCTCGTGAGGGTCACCGTTCCGTCATGCGCGACGGCGTAGCCGACGGGATGCTGCATCCAGGCGTCGGTGACGACGATGAAATAGCCGGAGAGCCAGGAGCCCAGACAGACCATCACCGCGGAAAGCGCGTGAAATGCCGGTGCGACGCGTTCGTGGCCATAAAGTAGCACGCCCAAGAAGATCGACTCGAGAAAAAATGCGAACAGCCCCTCCATCGCAAGCGGTTGCCCGATAACCTCACCGGTCCGCGCGGAGAACGCCGCCCAATTGGTGCCGAACTGAAATTCCATCGGAATGCCCGTCACGACGCCGGCCGCGAAGTTTACCGCGAAGATCTTCGTCCAAAAGCGGGCACTCTTCGCCGCATCCGCGTCGCCGGTTCGCGCAGCTTTGACCGTGTACCAAGCAACGAACGGCGCGAGGCCCATCGTCCCGATCGGAAAGAGGTAATGGAACATGACGGTAAACGCGAACTGCAGCCGGTCCGCGACGACGGTATCCACGAGCGTAGCCCTTCCTAGTGCGGGCGGCGCCCGGGGCCGATCGACCCGCGCGCGATCCGATACATCTTGATGTTGAGCGTGACGAAGCGCCAGAGTTGGAGCGGGAGGAAACGTCGCCAAAAGAGTCCCATGTTCGCCTTACTCCGGGACGAGCTGCCAGCCCGGTTTTGCTTGGAGTTTCCACAAGAACGCGGAGTGCAGAAGCCGCTTCGTCCACGCGCCGTTGAGCCCGACGTCGAGGTCGCACAGCGACACATCGCGCCCGTATTTCGGATACCGCTCGAAGTCGCGGACGACGGGCGTCATGATGATCGTCGCGGCGGATCCGCTCCACAACGATTTCCCCATCGAAGCGATACAGGCCGCCGGCATCTCCGACATACGTGCGTGGTGACTCGGCGTCTTCCCGTCGACCTGCATCGCGATGTTCTCGGCAACCGTCCGGCCCATGATACCCGACGCCATCCCGGTTCGCGGCGGGGTTGCCACCACGGCGAGCCCGCTGCCGGTCTTCTTCCCTTTGGAGATCGGGTGGGGTGGGGCGAACGCAATGCCGACGGCGTAGACGTTGTCGTAGGACGGCGAACGATAGAGCGCCGGCCAATCGTCTGCGCGATACGCTTCGTAAGCTTTCGGTTCGTAGTTGGCATCGACGCGCATGAAGCCGCTCGGCAGGGTCATCGCATCGGTGACGTCGGTTCCTGCGGCATCGATGTAGCGCATCGGGATGCCGCGAAATTGGGGCAGCAGCATTGCGAGATCGAATTCGACCGACCCCGGCTCGTCACCGACGCGTTCGTAATGAACGCGTCCCGGTTCGACGCGGGTGACGCCCGCACCGGCGATCGCTTGGACGTTCGACTCGTCGAGAAGCATGCGCACGAGGCTCGCCCCGCGCACCAGGACGCCTCCGCGAAGCGCCTCGACGCCGTCGACGCCGAAGTCGCCAAACTCCGGCTCGTTGGTGAGCCAGGTGAGATCGATGAGGTCGCGGACCCGCCGCCGTTTGAGGTCAGCGTGGACGTTCATGAGGAACTCGAAGGCTGCGCCCTCGCAGGTCGCCGCCGGATGCCCGACGCCGACCACGATGCGTCCGCGTCTTCCAGCTTGCGCTGCTCGGACGACTTCCAAATAGCGTTCGCGCGTTTGCACGGCATGTTCGACGGTGCAAATGCTCGTCGTGTTGCCGGCCGCCGGCCCGAGGCCGGGCGTACCCTCGAAATTCAGGTACGGTCCCGTCGCATTGACGAGATAATCGTAGTGAATATCGGACGGCGTCCCGGCTGCGTCTTCGACCGTGACGGTTTGCGTGCCGACGTTGATGATCTTCGCGCGCGCGTCGACGTACGCGATGCCGATCTTGTCGTAGACCGGCTTGAGCGCAAAGACCGTTTCCTTTTCGCGCATCGTTCCGGTACCGACCCAAACGAGGCTAGGAAACCAGGTGAAGCGGTTGTTCGGCGCCACGACCGTGACGTCGGCTTTATTGCGAACGAGATAGGAGAGATGCAACGCGGCCGTATGACCGGCAAACCCCGCACCCAGAATGAGAATATGTGGCTTCATGTTATTCCTCACAGGAGACCTGCGGCAAAACGCACGTGGACGATGCCCTCACGAACAGCTACTTGTGCTGCGATAAGCGCTTGCCGAGCCGATGTCGCGCGGAGCTGGGCATCTTGCAATTCGAGTACCGTTCCGACCCCGCCGCGATAGCGCACTTGGGCCAGGCGCAAATTCTCGTCGGCTAGCGCGACGTACGCTTGTGCCGCTCCGACGCGCGCCTTTGCGTCACTCAGATTGAGAACGGCTTGCCGGACCTGTAGTTCGACGTCGGTGCGCAATTGTTGGAGGGTGAGCTTCGCTCGATCGATGCCGGCTTGCGCCGCGTCGATCTGCCCGGCGGCCGTGCCACCGTCGAACAGCGTCCACACCGCGTTGAGGCCGACCGAAAATTGATTCCGATAACCGGGTACGACCGCCGGCTGCACGTTGCCGTCGGCGACCGCGACGCCGATGCGCGGCGCGCGAGCGGCACGCGCTTCCTTGAGCGCGTATCCCGCCGCGTCGACCGCCGCTTGGGCCGCTGCGATGTCTCCGCGGTTCGTACCCGCGGCGGTCAAGAGTGCGTCGAGCGCGACGTCCGGCGCGCCGGCTTCGAGCGGATCCGTGGGCTGATGGAGATCGCCGAGCGGCACGCCGAGTGCATTGTCGAGAGCGGTCTGGGCTAGGGCGACGGCATTATGCGCGCCGAGGTCTTGGACGCGCTGGTCGGCGAGCTCCGTTTGGGCGCGCAAGACGTCGGCGCGCGGCACCTGCCCGGCGGAGAGGAACCGTTGCGCGTCGTCCACTTGTGCTTGCGCGACCTCAACGGAACGATCGGCGACGATCGCGTATTGCATCGCCGCGACAAGGTCGAAATACGCTTTCGACGTGGCGTCGATCAGCGACATGCGCGCCGCGCGTTCATCAGCTTCCGCAGCGGCCAAAGCGGCGGCGGCCTGCGAGACCTGTGCGGCGGTTCGGCCGCCGTCGAAGAGCTGATACGAGAGGGTCAACAAGGGTACGTTCGTCATCGTTGTCGAGCTGAAGGGCAACGCACCGAACGGCGTGCTCAGTACCGCGACCGGGTTTGCGTAGTTGAGCCCGTCGCTCACCGCGACGTTCGGCAATTGCGGGCCGGCGGCCTGACGTAACCGCGCCTGCGCCGTGACGATGCCGGTATGTGCGATACGGTAGCCGGTGTTGCGATCCAGCGCGAGGGCCACTGCCGCATCGAGCGAGAGCGGAGCGGCCGAGGGCGTTTGCGCGAACGCCGCTCCGCGCGCCAAACCGAAGCAGAACAGTAATGCGGCCATACCGGCCCGTGCGCGCTTATGCATACTCGACCTCACGCCATACTGGACCGGGCGGTTCCGCGGACACTAACGTCGTCCGCTGGCGCGCTTCGAGTTCACCCATGCTGCTGGAGACGATCATCTCGGCGTACTCAACCCTAAACGGGCCGTGCAGACGTGCGACGCCGTCAACCGCGTCGCCCTCGCCGCGGAACACCTCGGCGTCGAGCTGCAGGATCTCACCCACGCTCACACGGGGTATCGACGTCGACTCCATGACGAAACCGTCGAGTTCGGGGAACGTCACGAAGGTGTGCATTGTGACCGGTGCCGCAAGCGCGGTCCCTGCCTCAGTAGCCGGCCTTCGTAGCGGGGCCTTAGCCGTCCGCGTGACGCGCTCGTAGAGGAGCGGAATCGCGATGACCGAGAGTACGGCCGAGGCGCTCATGCCAAAGACGAGCGCCCACGCAAGACCGCTCCACACCGGATCCGATGCGATCACGATCGATGAGAGCACGCCGGCGGCAGCCGTGAGAAAGATCGGCCGCGTGCGCGCCGCAGCGGCATCCACGAGCGCGTCGCGCAGATGCGCACCTTCTTTACGCTTGTCTTCGATGAATTCGATCAGGATGATCGAGTTCCGAACGACGATGCCGATCAAGGCGATCAGGCCGATCATCGCCGTCGCGGAGAAATAGATGCCGAACGGCGCCAGGATCGCGAACCCGGGCATCACCCCGATTACGGCCAATGGGACCGCCGCCAGCACGACCAGCGGCACGGAGAACGAGCGGAAGCGCGCGACGAGCACGAAGTAGATCAAGATGAATGCGATCAGCATGGCGCGCCCGAGGTCGGCAAACACGACGTTGGTCAGATACCATTCGCCGTCCCAGTAAACGTGATAGCCGGCCGGCAACGGATCGTGCATGAGCGCGAAGAACACATCGAGCACGGCGTAGGTCGAGCTCCGGCCGGCCATATCGGCAGCGACATACGACACGTTTTGGAAATCGTCGCGATAAAGCGGCTGATCGAGCTGCTGAGCGACGACGTGCGTGATGGCCGAGAGGGGCACTAACCCGCCGAGCAGCGTGGGAATTTGAATCGATGCAAGCGCGGTCGCATTGCGTCGATATTGGGGCGCGAAGCGCACGAAGATCCCGACCGGCCGCGCGTCAGTGGACGTGTGCAGCGTCGACACGGTCGCACCGTTCAAGGCCATCGTCAGCGTCTTGGCGATGTCCGCCGCGCCGACGCCTGCGAGGGCGGCTTCGCGTTGGTCGACCTCGAGTTGCAGGGTCGCGGGTAAGGGTTTGAAGCTCGAGTTGATATCGACGACGCCGCGCTCGCGTTCGAGCATGCCGGTGATGCGCGATGCGACGGCGCGCCTTCCCTCCGGTTCGGGGCCGTAGATCTTGGCCAGAATCGTCGCTCGCACCGGGGGGCCGGGCGGCGTTTGGAGGATGCGCAGCGTCGCTCCGTACCGGGCTGCGATCGCGGCGAGCCGGGGACGCAGGCCGGCTACCAGCGCGGCGGATTGGATGCGGCGCGCGCCCTTGGGTACGAGATTCACGCGAATGTCGGCCAGGTTCGGCGCGTTGCGAAACACGGTACCTTGAAGCAAGCTGGCCAAATCGGGAACGGAATTCGTGCCCGCAAAGATTTCGTAGTCGGCGACTTCGGGAACGCGTGCAAGTTCGGCGCCGACGGCGCCGGCGATCGCGGTCGTTTGTCCGAGCGGACTCGCGGGCGGCGCGTCGATGCTGACCAGGAACGTCGTTTCGTTGGCATCGGGCAACATCCGAAATTGCAGTAGCTGCGCGACCGGAAGCGCGGCGCTGACGACAAATGCCAGGAGCAACGCCGCGAGGAAGACGCTTCCCCAACGCGGCCGATCTAAGAGGGCCGCCAGCGCCTTACGAAACGGGACGACCCAACCGGCGATTCCATGTGCCGGCTTCGTCTTTTGATTGCGCAAGAGCCGATACGTCGCCCACGGCGTAATCGCGAAGGCGATCCCGAGCGAGGCGATCATCGCGACCGGGACGTTGATCGGGATGGGACGCATATACGGGCCCATCATCCCGGTCACGAACAGCATCGGCAGAAACGACAACATGACCGTCAGCGTCGCGAGAGCTGTGGGGCTGCCTATTTCGCTCACTGCGCGAATCGTCGCTTCCGCCTTGGATCCGGCCGGGTTCATCGCATAGTGGCGATGGATGTTCTCGACCAGCACGATCGCATCGTCGACCAGTAGACCGAGTGCCAGGATCAAAGCGAAGAGCGTGATGCGGTTGACGGTTTGTCCCGTTAACATGCCGACGCCAAGCGTGACGAACAGCGTGAGGGGGATCGCCGTCGCGACGACGAGTGCTTCCCGCCAGCCGAGGGTCAAGAGTAACAGCACGACGATCACGATCGCTTCGATCAAGCGCTGGATCAGCTCGTTGACCGCATCGTTGGCTTTCTCGCCGTAATTTCGCGTAACGGTGACGGTCACGCCCGGCGGCAACGCGACGGTTTTTAGCGTCCGTAGCACCGCATCGGCGATTCCGACGGCGTTCGTGCCGGCCTTTTTGGCAATCGCGATGCTCACTGCGGACTCATCGGAAGGGGCGTGCGCGCCGGACGCACCGCCCAGATCAAAGCGCGTGTCGAACTCCACGGCTTGGCGACCCAGCGCGACGTCGGCGACTTGCCGGAGCGCGACCGGTTGACCGTCGCTCACGCCGACAATCTGCGCGGCCACCTGCTCGACCGTCGTATATGCCGTTCCCGCGTGAATCGAGAGTTCGGTCGTCGCATCGCGCACCGTCCCTACGGCCTGGGTGAGGTTTGTCGCGCCAAGTGCCCGGGCGACCGACTCGGGGCCGAGCCCGAATGCGGCGAGACGAACCGGATCGAGCGTGACGTTGACCTGACGCGCAAGCCCGCCGTACGTGTCGATCGTCGAGACGCCGTCGATCGCGCGGATGTCGGTGATCACGCGTTGCGCCGCATCGTCGAGTTGACCGCGGTCGTAGCGCCGGCCGTGCAAGGTCANNGCAAACACTTGATCGTACAGATCGACGAACGATTTGGTCGGATCGTCGCCGACGTGGAAGAGTACGGTCATGATCGATTCGTTTTGGTCGGAAACCGTGTAGACGTGCTCGATGCCCGGAATCTCTTGGAGCACGCGCTCGCCGCGTTCGGTGACGAGCTTTTGCACCTCGGCCGCCGACGCGCCGGGATACTGCGTCACGATCGTCGCTGCCGGCATCGTGATCTGCGGGTTCTCTTGGCGCGGCGTGACGAAGATCGCGATCAGTCCCCAGGCGCAGATTGCCAGCACGATCGCCGGCGTGAGCTTGGAGGTCAGAAAATAGGCGGCGATCCGCCCGGCGAGGTTCTGCTGCATCAGCGGGTAACCGCGACGCGGCTGCCGTCGTCGAGCCGTTCCAGGCCGCTGACCGCGACTTGCATCCCACGACCGTCGATGCCGAGCAGTTCGACCGACGTCGCCCCCACGGTGCCCGTCTGCAGCGGAACGAACGTCGCGATCCCATTGCGCACGGCGAACACGCCGCTTTGCCCGGCCCGTGTAACGAGTGCCGCGAGCGGCGCGACCC
>PLTN01000217.1 GCA_003164495.1 Vulcanimicrobiota bacterium | reverse complement strand
ACGAACGTGTCGAGCAGCCGGCGCGCTTCGTCGGCGCCCAACGGCGCGATCGAGAGTAGCACGTCCTTGCCGTCCGTCCACCGCTCGTGAGCCGGGCGCAGCCCCAACCACTGCGAGGGCGAGACCGCCTGCGGCAGCACGCGAGCGACAATTCCGGCCTCTTCGAGTTGCGCTGCAATGCCATGCGAGGGTGCGAAGACCGGCCGCCCTTGCGTCGGAGCCGGCAGCTCGCCGTCGTGCGAAACGTAGACGTCTGCCGGAACGGGCGTCGACGCGGCCACCACGTGCGCGATGGTGCGCGCATTTGGGTGCGTGTGGGCGGAACCGGCAATGGAAACCGCGGCTTCGGCGCCGGCACCGTTGAGCGCCTCGGAAAGCGACTGCGCGTATCGCCCGATCGTCGCATCGCCGAGGGGCACGAGGTTCTCGATGCGCGGACCGGCGGGTGGAGCGAGGCGTGATCCTATTGCATCAAGCGTGCGCCGCGCGACCACGTCCCAGGCGCCGTTGTCGAGTGCGGCCGCCCAACCGCGCGCGCCGAAGGCATCGACGGCGTCGTCGGCCGATTCGTCGACCTCGGCGAACATGCGCACCCAATCCTCGAGCGTCGTGCCGATCCAGCCGCCGCCGGCATCTTCCACCGCGCGCGCCGTCGCCCGGCATTCGCCATGGACGAGGACCGGCCGCCGCGCATACCACGCCTCGTAGATCGCGCGCGAGAAGCTTTCGTGCAGGCTCGGCTGTGCGAGGGCTCGCGCATACGTGAGCAATGCCGCTTTGGCCGCCTCGTTCACGGCGCCGAGATCGAGAATTCCGTCTCCCGTATGCGCGGCGCTGCGCGGACCGGCCAAGACGAGCTGTAGCGACGTTGCGACGCGGCGCTCACGGAACGTACGAAACGCCTCGATGAGGAAGTCGATGTTTTTCGAGGCGTCCTGACGGCCGAGGTAGAGCACGTAGCGCGAGCGGTGCGGAGCGAAGCTGCCGATGGCGATCGGCGCCGGCGGCGGAGGTACCGGTTCGACGGCATGGCCGATGATGCGGCTCTTCCCAAGGATGCCGGGGCCGTACACGGCGGTGGCCGTCTCTTCTTCGCCGACGCTGTTGAACAGCACGCCGGCGGCCGCGTCGAACGCTGCCCGCACGGGTTCCAGGTAGGCGTAGGCCTCGTCGTGCACGCACGGGATCAGAAATGCGCGCTCGCTGACCACTTGAATCCCAGTCAACGTCGGCCCGTAGAGATACGGCACGAAGATCACCGCGTCGTACGACGAGCCGTGGTCGCGGAGATGAGCCAACAGTGCTTTGCTGTTGATGTTCTCGGCAACGAATGCGCGCGTCTGGGTGGCATCGAGTACGCTGCGGTCACCGCGCAATCCGATGCGCGGCAGGGTCGTCAATGCGGTATTGGCCCGGTTGAATGCTACGCGATCGCGCGAGTCCACCGGAAAGCGTCGCAGCACGACGCCGCCGGGATCGGTCGTAACGCCGCTGCGATGATAGTTCGAGGCCCAATCGTCGAGGAACGAACGGCAGCAGGTCGTGAGGATGTCGACGTTTGCTCCGGCGCGTACGAGTGCGTGCGAGAGTTCCCAGGCTAGGCGCTCGGCGCCGCCGATTAGTTCGCGGCCGTACCACGGCGTGACGATCGCGAGCCTCATGGTTGCGGCTGTCCCTCGACTTCGCCCCTACGGGCTCCGCTCGGGATGACATGGGGGTCGTTCGCCGCCATGACATTTGTTTCGCTCGCCGCCATGACATTTGCGCCGCCGCCCTCTGCTAAACGGCCGGCTATGCGTTGGGCGCGTGTTGTGGCTCGTTCTGTTTCGAGTCGCGCTTCTAACGTGTCGATGCGTTCGAGGAGCGTTTGGACGAGTGCCAGCATCTCGCGCTGAGAGCGAATCAGGGCGTTGTTGGCCTCGTATTGGTCGCGGAAGGCGAGCGACATGATCGACAGGACGGCCTTCTTGAGGCGTTCCGACGATGAGATCAGCGGCACGCGCAGGTCGACCGGCCACGTCGCCCGCGGCGTCGAGCGCTGCTCGGCGAAATTCAGTTGCGACTCGATCGCCCGGGCATGGACGGTCGCGGCCAGGCGGGCAAGCCGTTCTTCTCCATCCGGCGCGCCGGGGTCGCGGGCAAGCTCGGCGTCGATGCGTCGTTCGAGATCGTCGACGTCGATGCGCGGATTGCGGGACCGAATCATGGTGCCCGCCTCAGAGCGATTGTCTCATAGGGCAATACAACCGTATTCGTCATAGTCATTTTGATGCCGGCCGAACTCGGCCGCGATGGACGTGTTCGCGAGACGGTTGAACCTCAACTTCAGCAGCGGCTGCCTCGCGCCGGCCGATGCCCGTGTACGATAACCCAGCTGCCACGACAGCTGCGGGGTCGAACAGATTGCGCCCGTCGATCACCGCGTCGCCGTGCATCAGCTTTTTGACGCGCGCGAAATCGATCGTTTTGTACTCGTTCCACTCGGTCGCCAACACTAGCGCATCGCTGCCGCGAAGCGCATCGTACATCCGTTCGCAGGCCACGATCCGATCGCCGAACTGCGCCCGTACGGTTTCAAGCGCC
>PLTN01000179.1 GCA_003164495.1 Vulcanimicrobiota bacterium | reverse complement strand
TCGAGATGCGAGGGGTTGTTCGCCAGCTCGACGGTGATCTTCGTGCCGATCGGCGTGACGTACGTGCCTTCCGCACCATGATGATACTTCACGTCGCCCGTGACGTCGACTTCGTCGAAGTCCGGTTCGGCGGTCTTCATCGCGCCGGCTTCGAATTCGGCCAGCAGTTCTTCGTAGGGGCGGTTGACGACGTGCGCGATCGCGGAAAGGCGGCCGCGATGCGCCATGCCGAGGACGGNNTTCTGCGACATGAACTGTTTGCGGAAATAACGCTCCATCGTCTCGACCTTGGTCAGACGTTGCAGAATCTGGACTTTCCGCTGGGGCGTGAGCTCGCGGCGGTGCATCGAGCCTTCGATGTACTCGCGCAGCCACTCGCGCTGTTCGACGTTGGAGATGTGCTCGATCTCGTAGGAAATCGTGCCGCTGTAGACGTTGCGCAGGTTCGGCAACACCTCGGCCAGCGTGTTGCCGGGAACCTTGACGCGCAGCACCGTCGCCGGTACCGCGTTCATCATCGCCGGCGTGAGCTTGTAGGTGCTGGTGTCGAGCGACGGGTCGCCGGGCGGCGGCGTACCGAGCGGGTCGAGTGACGCCGCGAGATGTCCGTGGCGGCGGTAGGCCGACACGATGGCCGAGCCTGCGGCGATGCCGCGCAGCATCTCTTCCGACGGCATGCCCACGAGTTCGCCCGACGTGCTGGGCGCGCGCGGCGGCGCAAACGTTTGCGCACCGGCGTTGGCATTTGCTTTGACCGCATCGCCGCGTACGCTGGCCTGGAGACCGAAGTCCGTGAAAACATTTTCGTAGAAGTTGCCGGCGCCGTTGAGCAGCTCGTCGATGCGCTTGAGGAACTCGCCCGACGCCGCGCCTTGAATGATGCGGTGATCGTAGGTCGAGGTCATCGTCATGACTTTTTCGATCGACAGCGATTTGAGCGTCGAGTCGGGAGCATGCGCGAAGCCCGGCGGATAGGCGATCGCGCCGGCGGCGACGATCGTGCCTTGACCGATCATCAGACGCGGCACCGAAGCGATCGTGCCGATGCCGCCCGGATTGGTCAGCGTGAACGTGGCGCCGGTCTGATCTTCAACCGTGAGTTTGTTGTCGCGCGCCTTGGCGACGAGATCTTCGTAGGCGGCGCGGAATTGGACGAAGTTGATGCCGGCGGCGTTCTTGATCACCGGGACGACGAGCGTGCGCGAACCGTCCTTGCGCTGCGAGTCGACGGCCAGACCGAGGTTGATGCCGGCCTCGACACGCTGCGGCTTGCCGCCCTCGCGGCGGAACGACGCGCACATGCCGGGCTGTTCTTTCGCCGCCTGCGCGATGGCAAACGCGATCAGATGCGTGAACGAGATCTTCTCGCTGCGGCCCGCGCCCTTGAGCGCCGAATTGAGTTCGGCGCGACGCAGTTCGAGCGTACCGACCGAGAGCGTGCGGAACGACGTTGCGGTCGGGATCGACGTGCTCTGGTCCATGTAGCTGGCTAGCGTTGCGGCGGAGCCCTTGATCTCGCTGACCTTGGTTTCCGCGGTGACGGCCGGGTAGGCGATCGCCGCGGCGCCGTTGGTCTTCGCCGCGCCGTTGGCGGCGGCGGGCTTCAAGGTGCCTGCCGTCATCGCGGCATCGACGTCTTCGCGCAGGATCAGGCCGTCGGGTCCGGTGCCCCGGAGTCCGGAGAGGTCGAGGCCGAAACGCTCGGCGAGCCTGCGCGCATGGTGCGAGACGGTCTTTGAGAGGGCACCCGTGCCCGCGCCGTTTTTCTCGGGCGGCGGCGCGGCCGACCCGGCAGCGCCGTACGACGACGGGGTGACCAGCGTGGGCTCAGCGCCGGCCGTTTTCGGTGCCGGGGCCGCTACGGCGTCGCCCGCGGGCTTGGCCGCGGTGGTGTCGATCTCGATCAGCACCGAGCCGACCGCGATGGTGTCGCCTTCGGCGCCGTGCAGGGCCGTGATCACGCCCGAAGCCGTCGAGGGCACCTCGACGTCNNACCTTATCGGTCGTCACGTCGACGATGGTCTCACCCTCGTCGACCCACTGACCGACCTTCTTTCGCCACTCGACAATCGAGCCTTCGGTGACCGACTCTCCCATCTCCGGAAGGGTCACCTTTACTAGGGAATCGAGCACGCGTCGTCCACTCCGTTTGCGATCATTGAGTTACGAGTAATTTTGGGGTTCTTGAGATTATCGGCCTGCACTACAACCAAAGAAACGACAAAAGCGAGGCAGTCGTCATTAGCGTTAAAGACGTGCGCTTGCTTCCTTCGGCACGGCGAGACGCCGGATATCGGCTTCCCGGGACGGCCAACGCGCGATCAGCGGCTCGGCGTAGCCGCCCATGAAGCACTCCGGGGTGAACGCCGGCGCCATCGTGCAGCCGAAGAGGGCGTAACGCCCGCCCGGGAGCAGCTCGCCGGCCTGCCAGGTGCCGGCCGGCACCGTAAACTGGACCGCGTGGCCCGCGGCCGGATCGGGGCCCATGATGACGTCCCGGTCGGAACCGTCCGGTTCGAGCACGATCAGCCGGAACGGATCGCCCGCATAAAAGTGCCACACCTCGTCGTGCGTGAGGACGTGGAAGCGCGAGCGGCTCGGCGGATCGACGGCATAGAGCGCGACGATCGCCGTCGACGCACTCGAGCGATATGTTTCGGCGAACAGCGTGCCCTCGACAGGCAACGGACGCAAATCGAATCGTTCGATCAGCGCGCGCACTTCGGGTTCCACAGGACGTTGCTTGGATCAAACGGTAACCGTCCCATGGTGATCGCACCGGAAATCGCCGCACTGCTCGATCTGCGCGAGCGCGCCGTTCTCGTGACCGGTTCGAGCAGCGGCATCGGCGCCGGGATCGCGCGGCGTCTCCACGCCGCCGGCGCGCGCGTCGCCGTGCACTACGCCGGTCAGCGCGTCGCCGCCGAGATGCTCGCGCGCGAGTTCGGAGAACGTGCGTGCGTCGTGCACGGTGACGTCGAGCGCGACGCGGACCGGCTATGTGCCGACGTGATCGCCGCGTTCGGCCGGCTCGATGCCGTCGTGAACAACGCCGGCATCCAGCCCGTGAGCGCGCTGGTCGATCTGAGCGCGGAAGACGTGCGCGAAATGCTGCGCGTGAACGTGGAAGGCACGGTTGCGCTCACGCGCGCGGCAGCGCAGCACATGATCGCGCGCGGCGACGGCGGCGCGATCGTCAACNNGCGGTGCTGATGCATACGCGCGCCGCCGCGCTCGAACTCGGACCGCAGCGCATCCGCGTCAACGCGGTTGCGCCGGGCTTGATCGATCGCGCCGGCCTCGCCGACGCGTGGCCCGACGGCGTGAACCGCTGGCTCGGCGCATGTCCGCTCGAACGTCTCGGTTCGACCGAAGACGTCGCCGACGCCGTGCTCTTCCTGCTCTCGGATGCGGCGCGCTGGATTACCGGCGCGACGCTGGTGGTCGACGGGGGAATGCTCGCGCGCCCGACCTGGTAAAACCCTAGCGCATCGGCCGTTCGATTGCCTCGAGACGCCGCTCCAGCCGATCGAAGCGCTCGTCGACGCGGTCGAATCGGCGGTTCATTGCGTGGCCGTCAGCCTTGGAATCAATCTTCGCTTCTAGGCTCGTGAACAGGCTTGTGAACTTCGTGTCCAGGCTCGCGAATCTCGCGTCGGCTTTCGCGAAGCCGGCTGCCGTGGCTTCCTGCAGGTTGAGAATCGCAGCCATGAGGTCGCCGCTCGAATAGTCGTTCATCATGCCATTCTCTCAGCCGCTTATTGCCGCGATGTCGTCATCCGACTGCCGCCGTCCGGAACAATTAAGCGGCACCAATTTCGATCCCCGTGCCGAGGGTGGCTTTCCGGAGCATCATCACCGGGTCGGGCTTAGGCGCGGATGCCAGAGGAGCCCGCTGACATCGAACGGCCGCTCGATGATGCCGTATTTCAGCGCGAAGTCGAGCGGACGCTCCAGGTCGGCCGGCGTGATGCTCTC
>PLTN01000142.1:143-6246 GCA_003164495.1 Vulcanimicrobiota bacterium | reverse complement strand
CTGACCCCTTACATGCGAAGCAAGTGCTCTACCAGCTGAGCTACACCCCCACGGGCCGACGGCGATTATACGGGTGTGGTTCGGCCCTGTCAAAGGCCGGGGTCGCACCCGGGCGCAGTCCGCTTCATCCGGGGAGGGGCGACGGGGTACCTGCCGATACCAATGGCTCATGAAGGCTGAAGCGGCGCTTGCGTCCCCGGCGCAGGTGGCGGTCGACGTCCAAGGGGTCGTCGTGCGGTACGACCGCGTGCTTGCCTTGGATGGCGTGTCGCTCACCGTCGAGCGCGGTACGGCCCTGGGGATCGTCGGCCCCAACGGTTCCGGGAAGTCGACGCTCCTCAAGACCGTCGCCGGCCTGATCAAGCCCGATGCGGGCACGGTGCGGGTGTTCGGCGACGCGCCGGGGCTGCTGCGGCCCGGCGCGATCGGCTATGTGCCGCAGATCGAAGAAGTGGACTTCAGCTTTCCGGTTAGCGTGCGCGACGTGGTCAACATGGGGCGCTATCCGCGGCTGGGGCCGTTTGCGCCGTTCCGGCCGGCCGATCGCCGTGCCGTTGACGATGCGATCGCCGCGCTCGATCTCGGTGCGCTCGAAAAGCGGCACATCGCCGAACTCTCGGGCGGCCAGCAACGGCGCGTGTTCGTCGCGCGTGCGATCGCGCAGGAGCCGGAGCTCATGCTGCTCGACGAGCCGACGACCGGCGTCGACGCGGCAACCGAAGACAAGCTGCTGCAACTCGTGCGCGAACTGGTCGCGGGCGGCATGCCGGTTCTGATGACGACGCACGATCTCGATCGCGCGGTCGATTGGTTCGACCGGCTCGTCGTTGTCGACCATCGTATCCTGGCCGACGGCGACCCGGAGACCGTGCTCAGCTCCGGCGCCTATGCATCGATTCGCGAACACACGCACACCCATGGCCACGCGCGGAGTGACGCATGAGCGAGGAAGACACCAGCTGGGATGACCGGCTGCGCAATGTGCTCACCGATGAATGGCAGAGCTCAGACCATCTCGCCGCCCGGCTTCACGCCAAACCGTTCACCGTGCTGGCGCGGCTCAAAGACATGATGCGACGCAACCTCGTCGAGCGCCGGCTCGTCAGTAAGTCGCAGCCTATTCCATCGGGTAAGGGCCGCGTCGGCAAAGCCACGCAGGTCGCGCAGTTTCGCCGCACGGCGCTCGGACGCACGCCTACGGATACACAGTCCTAGCCAAGAATCCGCGCGTACCGTAGGAAAGAATGGAATCGGTTCTCGGGATCGCGCGTGAGCTCTGGCGGAACGGCGATCGCTTCGCTGCGCTCGGCGCAGCCCGTAAGGCGGTCGAGATCGCGCCGAACGACGTGCACGCCCAAGTGGTGTTCGCCGCGATTCAGCGCCAGGTTGGTTACATCGATGGAGCCGCCCGCGCGCTCGAAGCCGCCTGTGAGCTCGAGCCTGCCGATCCCGAGATGCTGCGCATGCTCTCCGACGTGTATCGGCGCGCCCGCCGGGCGCCCGAGGCGTTGCGCGCGGCGGAAAGCGCGCTGGAGCACGATCCATCGCTGGAGAGCCTCGTGTCTCTCGGCTACGCGCAACTCGCGAATGACGCGCTGGTTGAAGCGGCAGCGACATTTCGCGCGGCCCTCGCCGCGAACGGGTGTGACGCGCGCGGGTGGCTCGGTGTTGCCCGCGTTGCGGGCGCCCGCGCCGATTGGGATGCGGCGTCGGCAGCGCTCGAATGCGCGCGCGAGATCGCGCCCACCGACCCCGATGTGCGCTACGCGCTGGCCATCATGCATCTGCGCTTCGGCCGCTATGCCGAAGGGTACGCCGCCTATCCTGCGATCATGGACACGGACTCCGACGGCGCGCGGTATTTCTACCACTATCAGGGCGTTCCGCGCTGGACGGGTGATGCGTTGAACGGGCGGCGGCTCGTGATCGCATCAGATCAAGGTCTCGGCGACCACATCATGATGGCGCGTTTCTTTGCCGGCTTGCCGGCCGGCACGCCGCCGGTGATCGTGGAAACGCCGCCGACGCTGCTCGCGCTGTTCCGGCACAACTTCCCGGCCGTGTGCTTCGAAGAATTCACACACTGGCGGCCGCCGGCGACCTGGGATGTGCACCTTCCGATTACGCAGCTTCCGTGCGTGAACGGGATCGCGAACGCGGCCGACATTTCCGGTGCTCCCTACTTGTGCGCCGATCCCCGCCTGGTCGACGTGTGGCGCGAACGTTTGAGCGAGGGCGGCAGCGTGCGGCATGTGGGCATCATCTGGCACGGCAACACGCACAACATGCGCGATCGTTGGCGTGCCGCGCCGCTTCACTTTTGGGAACCGCTCGCCGACTTGCCGGGCATCCGTTTTCACTCGCTGCAACTCGACGCCGATGATGCGGAAATTGCGGCGGCCCCGTTTGAGCTCGCACCGACGCACCGCCTGATCGGCGATATGCACGATACCGCCGCGCTGATGAGCGCGCTCGATGCGGTGATCAGCGTCGATACGTCAACGCTGCACCTAGCCGGCGCCCTTGGACGGCCGACCTGGTTTCCGAACCCGCTGGTCAGCGATTACCGCTGGCGTATCGACGGCGTCGAAACGCCGTGGTATCACAGCGTTCGCATCATTCGACAAGCGGCCGCCGACGATTGGGCGCCCGTGTTTCGAACGATCGCCGGCGAATTGCGCGCGTTTACTTCGCGAGAATATCCGGGTCGATGATCTCCGTGGCCGGGAACGCGCGGGCGATGAAGTTGTACTTCGCCATGGTGTTGATCAGCGGCTGAATGCCCGCCACGTACACCGATGTGCCGTTCGTGACGCGCGGCATCCGGTCGATCGTCGCTTCGGGGATGCCCGAATAGGCGGCGAGCATCGGCGCCGTCTCTTTCGGATGGGCGTTGGTGTAGCGCGCGGCGGCCGCCACCACGCGCGCGAACGTCTTCACCACGTCGGGATGCTTCTTCGCGTAATCCTGGGTGGTGAACCACACCGAGAAAATGAACTCTTTGCCGAAGGTGTTGTAGGCCGGGATCAGGCGCACTTTACCGGTGTCGAGCGCGGCTTGCGCGGGCGGATACGACACTTCGCCCGCTACGACGCGATTGGCCTCGACGGCCGCAAACGATGCCGACATCGGCAGTTCGACGAATTGCAGCTTCGACGATTTCCAATCGCCGCCCGATTCGTCGATCTCCTTATACACCGCGAGCTGTCCGAGATCGTGGATGAAACTCACCGCGGTCGCACCGGCGCCGAGATCTTTGACCGATTTGATCGGCGAGTCGATCGGTACGAGGAAGCCGACATACGGTTTGCTGCTCTGATACATCGCGCCGGTAGCAATGATCCAGAACGGCACGTTGTGCAAGTACGCATCGAAGATCGGCGTGATGCTCGACTTCCCGATGTCGTAGGCGCCCGACTGGACGGCCGTGGCGATGGCGGAGCCGTTCGGTGACGATTTGTCGAGCTGCACGTCGAGGCCGGCATCTTTGAACATCCCGGTCTGCTGCGCGTAGAGCACCGACATCATGTCGTCGTTCGGCAGCAGACCCACGTGCACGGTTTGCAGATCGGCCGTCCGGGCCGGTCCCGCAAAGAGAACGAGCGCGAACACGTACGGCAACAAGCGGCCGAGGGCGCGCAGGGACAGGGTCATCGTCAAACTCCTCAACTGATCCTAGACGACCGGATCGTCGTCGGCGGCGTGCAGTACGCGGTAGCGGCCGTCGGCGCGCGGCGCAAGAAATCCCCACTCCGCCAGCGCGAAGAACACTTCGCTCGTGAGCGAACGCTCGTGTTTGTTCGGCATGCCGGCCCAACGCATCGCCGCATCACCGACGTCGATCACGTTGTCGACGATCAAGAGCGAGCGCACGAAGTCGGTGGTGAGATTGGCGCGTTCCATGCGCCGCTGCAACGACTCGAGCGCCGCATCGAACGACGAACCCGTCATCGGCGGTTCCACGTCGTGATGCGCTGCGGGCTCGGGCGATGAAAGCGCTTCTTCGTCTGCGTGTTCGTCGAGGGCGGGTGCAATCGGGGGTTGCGGTGCCGCCGGAGGAGGCGGAGCAGCCGGAGCGACCGGTGCCGCAGCGATGACCGGCTCGGGTGCCGTAGCGGCGGTTTCTTCTTCGAGATCGGCTTCGGGCGGTTCGTACTGCCACCGCGTGGGCGGCAGCGGCGCACGTTCGGCTTCATCAGGCAAGAATTCGACCGTGGCAGCCGGCGGCGGTGGTGCAACCACGCGCAGCCGTGGGATGGACGGCGGCGGTGCGACGATCGGCGGCGGTTCCGCCGCAATGACGGGCGGCGGCTCGATTACCGGCTCGGGTGCAGGTGCAGGTGCGGGTGCAGCGGCAATCGGCAACGGGATGATCTCGGGTTCCGGTTCGATCTCGGGCAGCAACGGCAACGACCGCGCGCTCGGCAACGCGATCTTTTCCCCGCGGCCGTTGTTGTCGCGCTGCATCTCGATCTTCGCGATCGACGGTCCGGCGCCGACGAGTTGCGGATTGCGTTCGAGCACGGCTTCCGCGATTTGCGGAAACACTTCCGCGAGCGCGACGGCGGCGGTTTGCAATGGCGTCACGTTGAGCACGCGCGGGCGCGTCATGATCGCGAGCAAGATCTTGCGCGCCACGAGTTCGGGCGACACCATCGTATCGCGCCGCGCGCCGGGCATGCCGGCCCGCGTCATGAAACCGGTATCCACTGCGCCGGGATCGACGTAGGTCACCGCGATGTCGAGCGGAACGAGTTCGCGGCGCAGGATTGACGTTGCGCTGCGCAAGGCGGCTTTCGACGGCGGATACGCGCCCATGCCAGCAACCGGAACGCGCGCGACGCCGCTGCCGATCATGAAGACGTGGCCGCGCGATGCGCGCAGGGTGGGCATCGCCTCGCGCGTCAACGCGAGCGGGCCCAGCACGTGCGTTCCGAACTGCGCGAGCAGCGCGGCGTCGCTCTGCATCGCGATCGGACCGCTGGCCGCCGCGCCGGCGTTGTTCACCAGCACGTCGACGTGGCCGTAGGCGCCGACGGCGCGGCCGATCAGGCCGGGCGCGTTCGCGGGATCGCTGATATCGGTGACGTCGGTTGCGATCGTGCCGCCCTCTTCGCTGATCTGACCCGCCAGCGCCGCGAGCGCGCGGAGGTTGCGGCCGACGGCGTAGACGGCGTAGCCCGCGCGCGCCGCCTGCACCGCGAGTGCGCGGCCGATGCCCGAGGAAGCGCCGGTGATCAGGATCGTCTTCAAAGATGGAACTCCAGAAATCGCGCGTAGGCGTCGTAGGTCGTGTTGGGGAGCCCGGCATAGTAGGCCGGCTCGAAGATCGTGGGATCGTTGGGTTCGACGACGCTGCGCGCTTCCCGCGCGAAAACCGAAAGGGCGGTGGCGACCGGCTTCGTGGTGCCGTCGGATCGGACGATGCCGAAGGTCAGCTCGTGCGGCGCCCGGTCGAAGGGCGGCGTGGTGCGGAGATCGTCGTGGTAATCGGCCCAGCACCACCAGTAGGCACCCAAGCGGCCCTGCGCGTGCAGCCGCTCGAGCACGGCCCGCGCGTACGTCGCCATTTCGGTCTCATCCAAGCAAGCGAACTCGGAGCCGGCTATCTGTCCCGCGGGCGGGCACGTGGGATTGCCGAACTCGCTGAAGAGCACCGGCTTCCCCGAGAGCGAGGCGGTCAGTGCCGCGAGGAACGGCACGACGTCCGGATCCGTGCGGCTGCGGGCAAAATCGCTGTAGACCGAGTAGCCGTGCATCGTCGCGAACGCCCACGGTTCGGCGATCGACGACGGCCGGATGTTCCGGTTCATCGTGAGGTCCTCGCCGTGGATGCCGCCGGTTACCGGGTGCCCCGAGGTCGACTGCAGATCGTCGGTGAGCCGTTTGCTCCACTCGCGCGCCAGTGCGGCCGATGCGGGCTCGCAGACGTTGCTGAATTCGTTGCCCAGATCCCACGCCAGCACGGACGGATGCCCGCGCAGCGCCGCGCCGGCTTCGCGCACGTGCAGGCGTTGCGCCTCGAGCAGGTACCCGGAATAGAGGTCGCCGCTGCCGTAGGGCGACTCGCCGGCCTCGGTGATCGTGCGGAAGCGGCCGCTCG
>PLTN01000142.1:0-123 GCA_003164495.1 Vulcanimicrobiota bacterium | reverse complement strand
GATGAGTTCCATCACGCGCTCGAGCCGCGCGAGCATCGTGCGGTCCATACGGTGCTGTTCGGGTTGGAAATCGGCCCAGCGCAGGAAGAAGCGCACGGCATCGAAGCCGAGCGCCGCGAGGCG
>PLTN01000176.1 GCA_003164495.1 Vulcanimicrobiota bacterium | reverse complement strand
AAGCGCGGACGCGCGCCGACGAGATGCTCGAACGCGTCGGTCTACCGGCCGCCACGGCGCAACGGTACCCGCACGAACTGAGCGGCGGGCAATTGCAGCGCGTGGCGATCGCGAGGGCGCTGATCGGGCGGCCGCAGTTCGTCGTCGCGGACGAACCGCTCTCATCGCTCGATCTGTCCATGCAAGCCCAGATCGTGGCGCTGCTCGAAGACATGCAACGTGAGATGGGCCTCAGCTTGCTCTTCATCACGCACGATCTCGCAATCGCCGAATATCTCTCCGACCACATCGTCGTCATGTACCTCGGCAAGGTCATGGAGAGCGCGCCGGGCCGCGGCTTCGCGCAAAGCGCGAGCCACCCGTACACGAAGGCGCTGCTCGATTCGGTTCCGCGACTCGATCCCATCGTCGAACGCGCGCGCCCTGCGCCGCTGCTGCCCGGTGACGCGCCGAGCGCCATCCATCCGCCGTCCGGGTGCCGCTTTCACACGCGCTGTCCGCTCGCCGAAGAACGTTGCCGCGTGCAAGAACCACCGCTCCGGAGAATCGCCGATGACCATGAAGCCGCCTGCTGGCTCATCTGACGCCGAGTTCGCGGCGCTCGACGCATATCGCGACGAAGAGCGCACGCTCGTCGTCATCGGGCGTCCGGTTCCGATCGTGAAAAGCGTTCTGCGTCCACCGGTGACCTGGGACGCGGTGACGCCCGGCCTCACGTTTCCGGTGCTCGAGTATGTCGTCACGCCGGCCGCGGTCGCCTGGTACTCGCGGACAATCGTCTCCCCGCTCATCGGCACTCCGCCGGCTACCAGCGATTTCGTTGCACCGCTGTTCTTTGCCGATGAACCGATGCAGTGTATCGGGACCCTGTTCACGCGTTCGGGGCGACTGCACGCCAACCACTTCGTCGAAGCGCTGGCGCCGGTGCCGGTAGGGGCGACAGTTCGTTCCGCCGCGCGTGTAACGGAGCGCTACGAGAGGTCGAACCGGCAATACTATGAAGTGGAGTGCGTGATCTCGATCCACGACGCGGAACGCGACCAGCCGGCGGTGCGCGTGCGCGCGACGCTCGTCATATGACCGGCGAGATCTCGACGGCCGACGGGATCGTCGCCGCGCTCTACGATCACGGGATTCGCACGGTCTTCGGCTTGCCGGGCGTGCAGCTCGATGAATTCACCGACGCCGTTGCGCGTCACGGGCGCATTCGCTTCCTTCATACGCGGCACGAACAGGGCGCCGCATACATGGCGTTGGGCGCCGCCCTCGCTTCGGGTGAACCGGCAGCGTATGCGGTCGTTCCGGGTCCCGGCATTCTCAATTCGACCGGCGCACTCTGCACCGCCTATGCGTGCAACGCGCCGGTGCTGGCCTTCACCGGACAGATCCCGCAAGCATTGATCGGCCGGGGCTTAGGCATCTTGCACGAGTTGCCCGATCAGTTAGCGGTGCTGCAACTGCTCACCAAGTGGGCCGGCCGGGTTCGCGCGCCGTTCGAAGCGTACGCGAAAGTCGGCGAAGCCTTTGCGCAGATGACGTCGGGACGCCGGGGTCCGGTCGCGCTCGAGTGCGCGATCGACGTGCTCCCGCAGCGCGGGCAGATTCCGATCCAACCCGCCGTGCCGCCGCTCGCGATTCCGATCGACGACGAGGCCGTTGAACGCGCCGCGAAGCTCCTCGGCGCGGCGAAACGGCCGATGATCGTGGTCGGTGGCGGCGCACTCGAAGCCGGCGCTGAGGTGTTTGCGATCGCGGAGATGCTGCAAGCGCCCGTAATCAGCCATCGCATGGGACGCGGCGTGCTGAGCGAGCGCAACCCGCTCAGCGCCTCGATCGACGTCGGTTACGAGCTCTGGGAAGACGTCGACGTCGTGCTCGGGGTCGGCACGCGATTGCAGATTCAGTTGAACGATTGGCGAACCGACGCCGGAATTAAGATCGTCCGCATCGACATCGACCCCGAGGAGATCGGACGGTTCGCAGCGCCGGCCGTCGGTATTCTCGGCGACGCGGCCGGCGCGTTGACGCGACTCGCCGACCGGCTCGGAGCGTACAATAGCTCGCGGCCCTCGCGCACCGAAGAGATGAACGGCCGCCGTTCTCGCTCGCTGCACAAGCTTCGCGCCGCCATGCAGCCGCAGTTCGAATACTTGGATGCCATTCGCGCCGAGCTTCCGGATGACGGGATCTTCGTCGACGATGTCACTCAGCTCGGACACGTTGCGCGACTGCACTTCCCCACCTATCTACCTCGCACGTATCTCTCACCGGCCTATCAAGGAACGCTCGGGTGGGGGCCGGCAACCGCGCTGGGCGCAAAGGCCGCGTTCCCCGGCCGGGCCGTCGTCTCGATCTCGGGCGACGGCGGCTTTCTCTTCACCGTACAAGAGCTGGCGACGGCCGTGCAGCACGACATTCGCGTGGTGTTCATCGTCGTCAACGACAACGCGTACGGAAACGTTCGCCGCACGCAGACCGACAAGTACAACGATCGCTTCATCGCGACCGACTTAGTCAATCCGGACTTCGTCAAACTCGCCGAGAGCTTCGGGATGGAAGGCCGGCGGGCGCACTCGCCGGCCGAACTGCGCCGGCACCTGCGCGAAGGCTTCCGCGCCCAGGGTCCGGTGCTGATCGAAGTGCCCGTCGGCGTGCTTCCGGATCCGCTGCCGTTTTTACGGCCGCCGCCGGTCGTACGCCGCGTTTAAAAAGGGGCCCCTTCGTGCGCGGCGATAAGGGCGTAACCGGAGGTGTTGATGCGTCGACTTGCCTGGATCACCATTGTCATGGGGCTGCTCTTCTGGACGCCGCTGCCCGTCACCGCACAGACGAAGCCGCCGCCGTTTC
>PLTN01000061.1 GCA_003164495.1 Vulcanimicrobiota bacterium | reverse complement strand
ACGTACGTCGGTAACTCAACGAGGCACGTCACATTCACCATGCTCAAAGACGGCTCGCACATGACATGGCAATAGGACCGCAGAGCGCCCTCGTGGCCGTACCTCATAAACGCGAAACTTGCTCGTTGCGCGAGGCGTCTATCGATCGTGGCACTCATCGACCTCGTAGTGCAGCTCCTGAAACTGATCGTTCAAGTCGTCGCCTTCGCTACCGGTACGCCACTTCGGCGGCCCAAGATGGGCGATTCGACGCCTGCGTCTCCAAGCCGCAAAGCAAACGGCACCCGCCAGCCACTTGCTTGGTCGAATCGCAAACAGACCAAAAGATCTCGCAATGACTGACATCTTGCATACCGGGAGCCTTCTTGAGCTCGCGCAAAGGCAGGACGTATGAAGGCATTTGGATTTCTTCTAGCCGTGGCTCTCGTGTCGACCTTGAGCATAGCCGGATCTCTACGCCCCGCGTCGGCTGACTTGCAATTTTGCAATCAGACGACGAGCGATAGCTATATTCAGGAGGGTCATCATACGGCCCATACCGGTCTTACCGTGCATGGAACGATAACGGTGAAAAAGGGAACGTGCGGCGTCGTGGTGCCCGGCCGGTTGACGCCACACTCGTACTATCTTCGCGTTCTAAACAACCACGAAAGCTATGGCGGTGATAATCGCCTCTGCGTCCTCAACATGGCAGATTTCACCATTGCGGCGGAAGATAAGCCGGGCTTCAAGTGCCGGGACAGCATCGCAACGTTTATGTCGATCCCTTCATACGGGCACTCGACAATGATCGTTACGCAACGAAAAGACGCGAGCATTCACTTTGTGTTGAAGTAAGCTCGTCGCGCCTTAACGTATGCGGCCTTAAAGCAAGTAATTCAAAAGCCAGAACTCCACAATGCATTTGTTTCATATTTTAGTGACGCCGATGCAGACAACGTGGATGCGCTTAAGCTCGCGGTTAGCGAGCTGTCTAATCTTAAAGCCATCAAATACGCTCCCATCGTAGAGCGAGCTGAAATCACCTCCGAGTCGCACTTGCAGTTTGCAAAGCTAAGCCTCGTTCCGGCATTTTTGTTTTTCGACCCGTTCGGATATAAGACGTTGAGCGTAAACATGATACAGTCTATTCTCAAAAACCCGGGAAGCGAATGCATTTTTTTCTTTAATTACAATCGCATAAATCCCGCGATCCAAAATCCAGTTGTACGGAAGATAGTCGACGCGATTTTCGGTAAAGCCCGCGTTGACAAGCTGCAAGCCATTTTGCCGACGCTCGACAACGCTGGCACTGAAGCCGCGATCATTGGCGCATTGCGGCTAAGATGTATTTCCGGCCTTCCATCCGGCGAATGCGGGCTTAAATCTCAACGGTCGCGCGTAGTAGCGCGCGCGCAGGGGAAAATCGTCCCGTCCGACATCCTGCCGGGGCGGGAGTCGAAGACGAAGAGCGAATTGTCGTGCCCGAATAACGACCCCGTCTTCCCGATGCTACGCTCAGCCGTAGTCCTCGCGGGCGGCTTCTAACGAGATGTAGCCCTCACGCAGATCGGAGCGGACCGCTTCCTTCGGCCGGAGCGCGGGATCACCGTAGCCTCCACCGCCGCCGCTTTCGACAATGAGGACATCGCCTGCATTGAGGCTCTCGCTATCGATTTTGCCGTTCGCAGGACGCACGTGCTGACCGTTCGCGCGCTCGATCGAGATTCGGTTGGGCAGTGCCTCGCCACCGCCTTCGAGTCCCCAAGGTGCGCACTTGGTACGATCCATGTGCATGCTCACCCGCATCGGTGACACCGCGCGAATGCGCACCTCCACGCCAAGGCCGCCCCGATAGCGCCCGGCGCCTCCCGAATCCGGTCGCAAGGCGTAACGCTCGATGACGACCGGATTTTTCGCCTCGAGGGCTTCGAAGACGGCATTATGGGTGTCGCCGTCGTTGATGCAGACGACCACGTTCATACCGTCCGAAACCGAGGTTGCGCCCCAGCCGCCGCCCGGCGGATTGATACCGCCCACAAAGAAGCGCCCGGTGCGCGGATGAATGCCGTTCATGCTGGGAACGCAGAGATCGGCGTGGTGACCTGCAGCGACGCGGTCGGGAACCGCCGGCGCAAGCGCACGAATGATCGTGTCGACGATCGTCATCGGGATGGTCATCCACCAACGCATCGCTGCCGGTTTGACCGCGCTTACCACCCGTCCGGGAGGCAAGACGATGTTGAGATTCTTGAAAGCGCCATCGTTGATTGGGTAGTGGGTCGGGGTTGTAAGGCACTTGAAAGCCACTTGGGCCGCCGAACGTCCGGCGGTTGCACCAGAATTGAAGTACCCGCGTACCTGCGGGCTGACTTCGCTCAGGTCGACCGTCATCTCGTCCCCGCAGACAATCACGCGCACCTTGATCGGAATGGGCTCGTCCGTGATCCCGTCGTCGTCCATGAACGATTCGGCCTCATAGGTTCCGTCGGGTATCGAACTGACGGCAGCGCGCGCGAGCCGCTCCGTCAACGCGTAGATACCGGAAATGCTGGCATCGACCGCGGATCGGCCGTATTTCTTGAGCAACGCATTGAAGCGTTGCTCGCCCGTTCGAACGGCGGCAATCTGAGCGCGAAAATCTCCCATTGCCAATTCGGGAAGTCGCACGTTCGTGCGAATGATCCGCGTCAGCTCGTCGTCCTGCACGCCGCGCTTGAAGATCTTGACGATCGGAAGTTGGAGCCCCTCGGAGTAGATATCTTGCGTGCGTCCACCTAGCGTGCCGCCGACGTCGAGCCAATGCGCCATCGAGGACGAGAATGCCACGATCTCGCCGTCATGAAAGATCGGGATCGTGAAAATCAAGTGATTGAGATGGCTGCCCATGATGTAGGCATCATTGGTGAGCAGGATGTCGCCGGGTTCCATCCCGTCTCGGCCATAAAACTCGATCTTCGCTTTGATCGCGTCGGACAGCCCGCGGATGAACATCGGTAGACCCATACCGACCGACACCGTGTTGCCGTCAGCATCAAAGAGGCCGACCGTGTAGTCGAGCGCTTCGTAAATGACCGGATTATAGGCCGTGCGCATGAGATTGGTCTTCATCTCATCCGTTATCGCGATCAGCGCGCTGCGAATGATCTCCGCCGTGATTGGGTTATACCCTACTCGCGATGTCGTCGTCATGGGTTCACCGTTAGCTGTAAGTGACCGGTAGATAGCACGCAGACGAGCACGTCGGCCGGTACGACCGTCGCCGATCCGTCTTCTTGAACGACCGCCGGTCCGGCGAAGACGTCACCGGCCAGAAGCTCGTGCCGGTTGAAGATAACTGCCTCGGCGTCACCGCTTGCGGCGAAGCGGACGGTTCGCCGGCCGATCACAGCGTTGGGCGACGGGCTGCCGGTACCCGAAGCCAGCTCTTCGAGTTGCGGTCTGCTCAAGGCGCCGATGATCGAAATGCGCGTGGCGATGATTTCGGCCGGTTCTTCCGGAGCGCTGTGGCTGTACCGTTGCTCGTGCACGGCGTCAAAGGTACGCTTGACCTCTTCTTGCGTTGAATTGAACGGCAAGCGTATGGTGACGGCGTAGTTCTGTCCGACGTATCGAATGTCGAGGCTGCGCTCGAGCGTCGTGTCGGCGCTCGGGATGCCCGCCGAACGCAGCCATGCCGTCGCTTCGGCCTCGATTTCGGCGAAGATGGGCTCGGTCTCCCCCAGCCCTTCCGCGGTCAACCGAACCCGGTACGTACGGGCGTACTCGCGCCGCAGGTCCGCCGTCAGCATGCCGAAGGCCGAAAACGTTCCGGGAGCGGGCGGAATGATGACGGTGTCGATCGCGAGCTCACGCGCAACGTCAACCGCGTGGAGCGGGCCAGCGCCGCCGTATGCGACGAGCGCAAAGTCACGCGGGTCGAGGCCGCGTTCGGTCGTCACTGCACGAACGGCGTTCGCCATCGAAGCGGTCGCGATGGCGGTAATTCCTTCGGCAGCGGTTGCAAGGTCGAGCTCAAGCGGTTCGGCCACGTGGGTGCGGATAGCGTGCTCGGCAGCAGTTGCGTCGAGGCCCATGCGGCCCCCGAGAAACCGGTCTGCGGCAAGATTCCCGAGAATGAGATGTGCGTCGGTAACGGTGGGTTGCTCCCCACCGTTGCCGTAACACGCCGGGCCTGGTGACGCGCCGGCACTTTGCGGACCCACGTGCAACCCGCCGGCCTCATCGACAGTCGCGATGCTGCCTCCACCGGTACCGACTTCCTTGATGTCGAGGACCGGAATGCGGATCGCAAGCCCCTCGTTGTATCCGCCGATGAAGTAATCGCTCGAGAGCTCGGCAACACCGTTTTGCAACACGCACGCTTTCGCCGTCGTGCCGCCCATGTCAAAACAGATGAGGTCGCCGATACCGAGAACGTCGCAGATGGTCTTCGATGCCACCACCCCAGCCGCCGGACCGGACTCCAGCATCTGGATGCATTGCTCGCGGGCGGTCGCGACATCACAAAGTCCGCCGCTCGACTGCATGATCAGCAAGCTGCCCTTGAAGCCGTCGTCCTCAAGCTTCGCCTCCAAGCGCGCGAGGTAGCTGCTCACGCTCGGACCGACGTAGGCATTCGCAGCCGTTGTCGATGTGCGTTCGTATTCGCGCTGCTCGCGTGAAACGTGATGGGAAGCCGTGATATATGCGCCGGGCAGGGCTTCGCGGAGGATCTCCACCATACGCGCTTCGTGGGTGACGTTCGCGTAGGAGTGCATGAACAGAACCGCAACGGCGTCGACGTGCTCGTCCTTTACCGCAGATGCAACCGCGCGACCGGCGTCGTCGAGCAACGGTTTCTCCACCGAACCGTCGTAGAGGACGCGTTCGGACACTTCGAAGCGCAAGTGGCGCGGCACGAGCGCGACGTGCTTGCGAAAGTGAAGGTTGAATGAATCGGGCCGATTGACGCGGCCGATCTCATAGACGTCCCGGAACCCTTCGGTCGTGACGAGCGCGGTCTTCGCGCCCTTGCGCTCGAGAATGGCATTGATTGCCACGGTCGATCCGTGAATGATGAAGTCCGCATCGCTCGGCGAGTAAGCGGTGACGGCGATCGCATCGAAGATGCCGCGCACCAAATCGTCCGGCGTGCTCAGCGACTTGCCGAATGAAATTGACCCGTCGTCGACGTCCATGACGGTCACGTCGGTGAACGTCCCACCGATGTCCACGCCGATACGGAGGTGTCTGGCAGAAGTCTTGGACGTCATTTTCGCAAGGAATCGAACTGCAAGAGGAATCTTCCTTCCACAAAACGATTACGAATGGTGGACGGAGGGATGCTATCTTGCTTGAAAGCGATGTGCCCGCACGCGCGAGTCTGAGCGGAGCGGCCGAGGACATAACGGCTCGCCTCGAGCGAATGCCCTTCCTGCCCTTCCACCTACGTATCGCCGGAATGTTGGGCACCGGTACTTTCTTCGATGCGTTCGATTCGCTAAGCATCGCCGCGGCGCTCACCATGATCGTAGCGACGTTTCACATCGACTATGCGATCGGCGCGACGCTGATCAGCGCTGCGTATGTCGGCCAGTTCGTGGGCGCTGTCGGCTTTGGATTCGTCAGCGAACGCATCGGTCGCAAGTGGGCGTACGTGATTGCGGTGGGGATCTTCGGCGCCTGTTCCATCGGTGCAGCGCTTGCAACGAGCATAACCGGAATCGAGGTCGCACGGGCGATCCAGGGCCTTGGGCTGGGCGCTGAGGTGCCGATCGCCGGTGCGCTTTTCAACGAGCTGGTTCGGAGCAATCTGCGCGGGCGCGTGATCATCTTCTACGAAAGTCTTTTTGTGTGGGGACTGATCCTTGCTCCCGTCGCGGGACTGGTGTGCTTCGACACCCTCGGGCCGGCTCTGGGCTGGCGGGCGCTTTTCGCCCTCGGCGGCATCCCGTTGATCGCCGCCGCCATCGCCGCATTCAGATTACCTGAATCACCCCGGTGGCTAGCCTCGCATGGTCGCGTCCCCGAGGCCGACCGGATCGTGACGGCGATGGAAGACGAGGCGCGCAAACTCGGTAAGCCATTGCCCGTGCCTGTGGCGCGGCCGCCCGTAGCGATTGCACGCACGCGCTTTCTGGAACTGTTCACGGGACTCTACCAGCGTCGCACGATCGTCGCTTGGTCGCAATGGTTCTGTGCGTACTTCGTCAACACGGGTTTTGCCGTCTGGACCCCGACGCTTTTCATGAAGTTCGGCGGCTTGCCCATTCATTATGCGCTGTTGTTGACCATCGGCATCAACGTCTGCGGTCTCGTCACGGTGTGGCTAACCGCGGAAAACGTGGATCGGGTCGGGCGTGTGCCGTGGTTCGCCTACTCATTTTTGCTCGGGACCGTCGGCGCTGCCGGCGGAGCAATCGCAATCGGCGTCTTCCATGCGCACGGCTGGCTTCCGCTGCTCGTCTTCGGTTTGATCATGAACGCCGGAAGTGCCATCAACGCGATCGGCGTCTACCTGTATACGCCCGAACTCTATCCGACTCGGATGCGCGGCCTCGGAACGGCGACTGCGAGCAGCATGAACCGTGTTGCGAGCACAATCGCGCCTCTGGCGGTCGGCTATCTGATGGCGATGAACTTCGGCATGGCGAGTGTCTTTGGCATGTTCGCTCTGGTTTCGTTCATCGGCTATCTGTTCATGCAGTTCGTTGGCGTCGAAACGAAGGGCCGCATTCTCGAAGAAGTCTCACCGTAGTTTCTAGAATCTACCCGCGCGTAACGGCTTTCGGTGCTGTTTCGTGCGAGGGGTCTTTAGCAAATCGTATAGCCATCGCACAGCAAACGACTTCGTAAAACGCCCGGATCGCGTACTAGCAGTGGAACACTATCCCAAGGAAAGCCTATGAGGTCCTCGCGAAATACCTTACGCGGTCAGTGTGCTTTACGAACCCGACTGCTGTGCGATGGCGACTACACCGTTGGGTAAAGCACTCTCGCAAGCGTCATTTAATGCTCAAGCATCCTCAGCTCTTTCTGCGTACCTCATCAGCGACGATCGATGAGTCCGGATGTCAGTTGGGCGGTCACCCATATAAAAAAATCACGGACACCGCCCGACGGATCCGGGCGTAGGTCTGTTGTTCATTAGGGTCTGGTCTGCGCACGTAGCCGATAAGCGCCAGGATGAGCGCGATGGAAACGAGCGTAGTTACAAGTGGGAGTGCGAGTTGCATGCGACACCACTGGTCCGATGTACGTGGTCAGCAGCGGAGATCGTCACCAGGCCGCCACGCCTTCATCCGAGATCGCACCCGGCATCGGGCCGAACCGGTTGGGCTCCGACGTGCTGGGCGTACAAAACCAGATCAACAGAACGATGTTGCCGACCAGCGGGACAAAGACCAGTAGCAGCCACCAGCCACTGCGGTTGGTGTCGTGCAAGCGGCGGACCGCGACGGCGAGGTACGGCATCAGGAATACGAGCGCGCAGATGGCGCCGAAGAGCGCATCGCGTCCAAACACCGCGTGATCGAGGAGGCTCGCGAGGCCGAACACGATCGTCCCAAAGAGCACGAACC
>PLTN01000184.1 GCA_003164495.1 Vulcanimicrobiota bacterium | reverse complement strand
CGGGGGCGGCGTCGTCGTCCCGGTCCCGGTCCCGGTCGTTCCAGTGCCGGTGGTCGCCGCCGCTGGGGCAGCCGGACACGGACAGCAGCACTGCGCGGGATACGGCGGGAACGGCGGATAGGGCGGGAACGGCGCGTAGGGCGGATACGGCGGATAGGGTGCGTGTGACATACGAACGGTACTCCGCAGAATTGGGAAGCGTTAGTGGTTGCCCGAGCGACTTTTGCCGCGCGCGTGCGTCTCAGGAGCGGAGGTCTCCTCGATGATCACGCCCTCCGTAATGACCGGATACGATTCCGAATCGCGCACACGACGCAGGCGGTCGTCAACGAGACCGGTCACTTCGTCGAGCGAGAGCAACACCTCGTCGGAGCGCTCTAGTTGCCGGCGCAGGCGCGCGATCTCGACCTCGTGGTGCTCGATCTGGNNTTACTCCTCCGGCCGGCCTGCCCGGCTGATGACGCGGCGTACGAGACCGGCGGTGGATTCGCCGAAATCGAGCAGCGATTCGAAGTCAGTGATCGTCTTTGGATCGGGAAATGCGGGCGAGTTCAAATCGATTGGGATCGCCCGGACGATGACGTCGCGCTCCAGCGCCGCCGTTGCTTGCGCCGGCGCGGTTTCGGCCGGCGTTGCCGGAGCAGCCGTTGCGGCCGGCTGCACCGCCGTTGCATGACCGCATCCGCATCCGCATCCCGCCATTGCGTACGGCGGATAAGACGGAAACGGTGGGTAGGGTGGAAACGGCGGATATGGTGGCAGCGGAGCGTGCTCTACGTCGCGCAGCGCGTCAACGCCGTCTTCCAGGCGCTCGATGAGATGAAAGAGTTTCCGCTCGAGCCAATGCTCGCGACCGTGGCGGTCGCCGTGATCGTGAAATCTGCAATGCTCGCAGCTATCGCGTCGTGCATGGCACGCACAGTCACACCCATCGTCGCGCTTGGGACATGCACACTTGCACGTTTCGCGAGCGCGATGACACTCGCAATCGCAGCCCTCTTTGGCCGGGTAGCTCTCAGACGCGATAGCGGTCTGCACCGCTTCCGTGGCTTCCAGCAATGTCTCAATCGATCGACGCAAATCGGGCATCTTTCACCCAAATGGTTTGGTGCTATTTCAACAATTCAGCGCTTGCCTAGACTCATAGATTGAGCTGCAGCCTAGCACATCGTCTCGCTGAGAACAATCGTCGGCCGCTTGCTCGGCCGGAGCAGGGCCTTGCAGCACCTGAAGGCTCGGATATATGACCCGCCACTCGTACGACGGAGCGCTAAAAGGGAAGCTATGAAACGCTACCGTCGCTATCCGCAAACGTTCAGCGGTATCGCGGCTGAGCAGCCCACTCACCAGCCATGCCGCACCGCCCATCCGCTTGTAGACGGCCCAAGCGATATCATGGACGGTTTGCGTGGCATCTTCAACGGACGAATGTTGTGCAACGAACACAGCGTAGGCAGCCGCTGTCACGGCCGCGAGACGTACCGTGAGCGTGGCGCCAACTGTCGATTGTGCGGGAAGTGTCATCCAACGCTCTGCAGCATCGGCCCAAATCTGGTTGAGCAGCCCATCTTCACGCCCTCCGTATCGCTTCGAAATCACTCGACGCGCCGTCGGATCGATAAGCACGCGAAAGAACTACATGCTCAGTGAGAGCCCGAGCCGCGAGGTCACAACCGTGCAGCCCGCAATCGTAGCGCATTCGTTATGACGGATACGGAACTGAACGACATGGCCAGCGCCGCTATCATGGGGCTCAGCAGCAGTCCGAAGGCGGGGTACAGGATCCCGGCGGCGATCGGGATGCCGATGACGTTGTAAGCGAACGCGAAGACGAGATTCTGGCGAATGTTTCGCATGGTCATGCGGCTGAGGGTTCGGGCCCGCGCTATGCCCGCGAGATCGCCCTTGATCAGGGTAATGCCGGCGCTCTGGATCGCAACTTCCGTCCCGGTGCCCATCGCGATTCCGACGTCGGCCGCGGCGAGTGCCGGCGCGTCGTTGACACCGTCGCCAGCCATGGCGACGACCAGGCCTTTGTTCTTAAACGCCGTCACGATGCGGTGCTTGTCGTCCGGGAGGACGTCCGCCTCCACCTCGGCGATGCCGAGTTGCTTTGCCACCGCTTGTGCGGTCGTCAGGTTGTCGCCGGTCAGCATGACGACACGCATGCCCTCCGCCTGCAATCTTTTGAGGGCGGCAGGCGTCGTCGCTTTGATCGGATCGGCAATCGCGATGACGCCCGCTGGGGTTCCGTCGAGTGCAAGAAAGAGCGCGGTCGCACCATCGGCTCGGAGTTCGTCGGCTTTCTTCGTCAGGTCCGCTGCAATGACGCCGTCCCCGCTCATGAGTTTCGCGTTCCCAATCGCCACATGCCGATCACCGACGTCGCCCGTGACACCTTTGCCCGTGACGGAAGCAAAGTTTGCGGCCTCGGGCACGTCGATGCCGCGCTCCTTCGCGGCCGCGACGATCGCCGCCGCAAGGGGATGTTCGCTGAGACGTTCGAGACTCGCCGCGAAACGGAGGATGTCCGCCTCCGAAAGGCCAGATTCGGACACCACCGCCGTCACCTTAGGGCGGCCCTCGGTAAGCGTGCCGGTC
>PLTN01000037.1 GCA_003164495.1 Vulcanimicrobiota bacterium | reverse complement strand
CCTTCTCATGGAAGGAACGCGAGATGATCGGATGTCGCTGAGTTCGGACGCCGTAGGGCGGACGAGTGGTGTAACAACAACGCCGAGTGAAGTTGCCCTGGCCACTGCAAACGATCGTGGCGCGTTCGACTACGCGCCCTGCGGCGCTCCGCTCGGAATGACTAAGCGGAGATTGGCCGGCCCAGCAAGCGCGCGGCGTTGTCGTGAAAGACCGCTTGCAGCCCGTGCGCATCGAAGGCTTCACCGGAGGTGAGCAGATCGGCCGTCCAACCGCACGTGCGATACGGGTAATCCGAGCCGAAGAGAATATTGGAGTCTGGGATGACGGTTTTGAGCGCCAGCATCGTCCCGCGGCTCGCCACTTGAGCGGTGTCGTAGAACATTTTATGCGCCTCGGCGAGAAATCCGTTCGGCGTGATCTCCTTGAACTTTCCGTTGCCGCCGTTGATGAATCGCTGCACGAGGTAGGGCATCGTTCCGCCGGCATGCGAGAAGATCATGCGCACGGCGGGAAAACGCTGCGACGCTCCGCGGAACACATACTCGGCGATGGCGCGCGTCGTATCGGTCGCGTAATCGATCGGTGCAGGTCCGAGCCAGTCTTGGCGGTGCGTGCAAGCCGCGTTGCTCACCGGATGCGTGAAGACCACGGCCTTGCGCCGGTTCAGTTCCTCGAACACCGGATCGAAGCGCGAATCGCCGAGCCACGCGTCGCCGTAGCTCGTGAGCAGGCCCATCCCGTCAGCGTTGAGTTCATCGAACGCGTAGGAGATCTCGGCCAACGTCCCTTCGATATCCGGCATCGGGAGGAGCGCGAACATCCCGAAACGCCCCGGATGATCGCGTCGCAACTGCGCCATGTACTCGTTGCAGCGGCGCGCCAGCCGGCGCGCGGCCGCGCGATCGTCGAAGCGGCTCCCGGAGAGCGGCAGCGAGGCGTACACGGTCGCAACGCCGTCCCGGTCCATCTCCTCCACCGCGCGCGAAACGGACCAGTCGCGAAACACACGCTCTTCGTCCGGTGTTCCGCCGGGAAGCGCTAGCCAGAAATCCGGGGCCACGTGGTGGTGAACGTCGATCTTCATTCGTCCGCTCCGCTCAGCGCTTCATCGCGTTGGGCGAGATGAAGTCTTTGGCATCGAAGCCATGGTCGATCACCTTATACTTCACCTCGAGATCGATGATGGCCTGAAAATCCGCGGGATCGACGCGATCGGTGAAGGGTGCACGCGACGCTTGCGCCAGAACGGAGGTCTCGACACCTGAGAATTGCGCCATCAGCGGCATCATTTCCGGGCCATGGGTATTGGCGTACCGCGATGCTTCGCCAACGGCTTGCTCGTAGGCCCGGGCCGCCAGCGGATTCTCCGTGGAGAATTTACTCAGCGCATACCACGCGGCGATGCTGAACTGGCGGCCCACCGCATCATACGGCCGGCCGAATAGCCGCACTTTTCCGCTCGACAGCGCGATCGCGGTGCTCGGGCTCTGCAGCGTGATCGCGTCGATGCGGCCCGCATCGACCGCGGCCACCATCGCGTCTTGCGGAATCTCGAGCACTTTGATGCTCGACCAATCGCCGCCGTGCTGCTCGACCCAGGCCTGCGTCGTCACCGCATTCAGATCGCCTTTCGCAACTGAGAGGCCGAAGGTTTTACCGTTCAAATCCGCCGCGGTTTTCAGCGGCGAATTCTTGCCAACCAGGATCATGCCGTACGGTACGGCCGCCGAAGGCTGGTACACCGGGCCGCCCGCAACGATTTGCACCGGAACGCCGTGCGCGTAGGCCGTGACGACGGAAAACGTGCTGCCGTTGCCGACATCGACCGAACCGCCGGCCAGCGCGGCAATGATGGCGGCGCCGCTGTTCATCTTCACCAGCTCGACGTCCAAGCCGTACTTCCGGAAAATCCCGGAGTTCTGTGCGTAGACGATGATTGCCGCTGCCGTGCCGGGCGGTTGCGCAACCCGGAGCTTCGTGGGGGCTTGAGCGCGGGCGCGGTAGGGAAGTGCGGCGGCGCCCAGCGCCAAGAGTGCAGCCGAACGTTGCATGACCCTTCGTTACGCGCGGCCGTCAACGAGAGCCTTTCAGGAACGCGCGCGCCAGAAGAACGCGGCGCTTGCGATGAAGCCGAGGACGACGATTGCGCTGCGCATTGCCTCCGGCGGTAATCGCCGCGTCAACCGTGCCCCATAGTAGCCGCCGGCGATCGCACCGGCGCACATCGCGGCCGCGACGTCCCACGCGATCGCTCCGGCGATGACGAACGGGATCACCGGCACGCCGTTGTTGATGAACGCAAGCACCGACTTCAACGCGTTCATCTTCGGTAAGTCCGTCATGCCGATCAGCGCGAAGTACGCGAGCAGCACGATTCCCTGACCACCGCCGAAGAAGCCGCCGTAGAGCGCGACGACGAACAACGGTAACGTACTCCACCACGAGACGTCGGTGACACTGCCCGGGTTATTGGCGAGCTTCAACACCCACGGGCTGATCGCAAACATGATCGTCGCGAAGAGCAAGAGCCAGGGGATGATGATGTTGAACGCGTGCTGCGGCGTGTGCAGCAGGATCACCGCTCCAAGGATTCCGCCGATTACCGAGACGGCCATCGCGGCGATGAACCGCGGCGTCGGGCGGAGCATGCTATCGCGGAAGCCGTGAATGCTGCCGGCTTGGCCGATCCACATTGCCGTCGTATTCGTCGCGTTGGCCGGGATCGGCGGCACGCCGAGAAAGACCAGCGTTGGAAACGAGACGAAGCTGCCCCCGCCGGCGGCCGAGTTTATCGCGGCGGCGACGGCTCCGGCGGCGGCGACGGTCGCGAGACCCGCGGCATTCATGGGTGCAGCAATTCGATCGCTTTCATCGGCTTGATGATGCCGTATTTCGCGGCCACATCGAGCGGCGGCTGGATCGTTTCGGGGGTCAGCGTTTCCGCGTATTCGGTGCGCGACATCGCATCGGTCACCGCTTGCGTGAGCTTGAGACGGGAGGCGAGAAGGCGCCCGGTTTCGGCACGGTGCGCGTTCGCCCACTGTGCCGTCTCGGTCATCGCGGCAACGAAGCGGCGCGCGAGTTCGGGATTCGCCGCAACCCAGGCCTTCGATGCAACGAAGCCTGCGAGCAGATAGTTGTCGCCCTCGGCGTCGAAGGGCGCGGCGAGCACGCGCACCTCGCCGCGTTGGCGCAAAAGCGTCAGCTGCGGATCGCCGACCTCACCGGCGGCCACCCTGCCCGCACTGAGCGCCGCCGGCAAATCCATCGGTGCGATTCCGGTGACGAAATGCACCGACGTCGAATCGCCCCCGTTCTGATCGATCCACGCGGCCGGCGCGAGCGCGCCCGCACTGCCCGGGCCGGAAGGGCTGGAAATGTTCTTCCCGTTGAGGTCTCGCGCGGAGCGGATCGGCGAGCTCGGCGCGACCACGATCGCGTTTACCGGGTCTTTGCGCTCGTAGAGGCCGGCCGGCGCGATCAACACGATCGGCTGCCCCGCTTGGACGGCGCCCGCGATCGAGATCAAGTTGGAAAAGCCGATGTCCGCTTTGCCCGCCCCGACGTCGCGAATCATGTTCGCTCCACCCTCAACGGCGGGGAGAAACTCGAGCGCGATCCCGTGCCGCGCGAAGATGCCGGCGGCAACGCCGTAATACGGCTCCGCCGACAGGTCGTAGTCGGACGTTTCGATGCGGATGACGGCCGGAGCGTCTCCGGCCGCTGGCGGTTCCCTGACGAAGAACGGCGCGGCAAGCACGAGGCCTGCCGCAAACAGAACGCGGACGGAGCCCCTAACCACGAGCTCCCGTCAGCGGGATCTGATCCCAGAGCGAACATGCGTTGTGCATGTGATGCGGGAGGGTGTTCTGCGAACCATAGCCCGTCATCATCTGCGGCTTCGGCCGGCGCAGCGAGAGCACGTCGTCCGAAGCGGCCGAATAGGGCTGCCAGCGCGGATCCATCGCGTTGTTGGGGTTCCCGGTGCGAGCGAAGGTCGTCCAGTACGCGACCATCTGATCGGAGAGGTGTGTTTGGGCCGCGTTCAGCGGATGCGGCGTGCCCTGACCGCCGTGGAAGAGCACGAACAGATACTCCAGCTCCGAGGTGTGAAACGCACGCGTCGGATAGCTGACGGGCGGGAAGTACGACGGTGCCGTTTCGTCGTCGAATCGGTAGGCGTACACCGGCACGTACTGCGACCATTCACGATCGAACGTGCGCGCGATGCAGGCTTTCGAACCTTCCGCGATCGCGATTTCGTCTTCGCTCGGACTCGGATACGATTCCAACGGATAAACCTTGTTGATCCCCGCCACGTTGGCCGCGCCGAACGAGTTGATGAAGTCGTTCAAGTCGGACACGGTGAGCGGAACGGGCGGGCCGCCGGAGATCTCCGGGAGGAAGAACGCCTGTTCGTCGGCGACCAGGCCGGTCATGATCGGCACGTGGTTGAACGTGCCGGCCTTATATTGCTCGTAGGGATCGCCGGTGATGATGCGGCCGTCCTGCACGAAGAAGTTCGGCGTGGGCAAGCCGAGCGAGAGGATCTGGAGCGGCGTCAGCGCGCGCATGCACTGCATCGCGTCCGCTGCCTGAGCACAGCCCGCTTTGGTCACGAGCGTCGCACCGCGCGCTTCGGCTGCCGGGAGCGGCGTCGCGGTGATGTGCGTTCCGCTTTCGTTGATGAGCCGTTGGAAGAGCCCCGCGGCCGTCGGCGAGACGAGGTTGGTCATCACCGCCGTCGCGCCGCCGGATTGCCCGAAAATCGTCACGCGCTTGGGATCGCCGCCGAACTTGGCGATGTTGCGCTGGATCCAGCGCAGGGCAAACTGCTGGTCCATCGTGCCGTAGTTGCCGAAGGCGTGACCTTCGGCGTCCAATGCCGCTTGCGCGAAAAACCCTAAGTAGCCGACGCGAAAGTTGACCGTCACGACAACCGTGTCGCCCATCTTGGCCAGTTTGGTCCCGTCGTAGTCGTTGCTCTCGCCGGCCGTCATCGCGCCGCCGTAGAACCAGACGAGCACGCCGCGGTGCTCGGGCTTCGTCGCGTAGTTCTCCGGCGCATAGACGTTGAGGTAGAGGCAGTCTTCGGTCAGGCTCGGCTTCGCGAAGAGCCCGGGCTGATTCTGCACGCACGTGTCACCGAATGAAACGGCGTCCAGTGTCGCGTTCCATTTCGCATGCGGCTGCGGCGGACGCCAGCGCAAAGGGCCGACCGGCGGCGCCGCATACGGAATGCCGCGGAACTGGACCACGCCGTCGCGGTGAAAGCCCGCAATGGGGCCGTCGGTCGTTACCACCGTCGGCTGACTCGGGGCCAATCCCAACGTCGGCAGCGCAAAAAGCGTGGCCGCGAGCAAGAGTTTAGAAGCGGAACGGAAGCGCCGCATGGATGTCACCTCGCGAAGCAAACCTACGAGCTACGGAGCGCCTTAGTCGGTTTTCGCAGGCCGGCCTGCTCCAGGCGGGGCAAAATGTCGCGACCGAAGCGCTCGAGCATGTGCTCCGGTTCGATCGACTTGAGTAAGATGCCGTCCAGGCCGGCGCGCGAGAGCGCGTGCAGTTTTTCGCATCGCCTACGATCCCGTTTCCAACACCGTGATCGACCCGGCGAGCTCAGCGGCGACGGCGACGTCGGCCTCGTCCAGTATCCCTAAGACGCGACCGCGACTTCGCCGTCGTGGCTGATCGTGTCGCCGTCGCCTTTGCGTAGGCGCCAGAACACGACGGTTGAGATGACGGTGAAGCCGCCGAGTACGAGAAACGCCTTGTGCACGCCGTCGATGAAGAGCTGCGGATTCGAACGGACGCTCGACGGGATGAAAAACGCGGTAGTCAGACCGGCCGCCGCGACGCCGAAGCTGATCGAGAGCTGTTGCAGCGTGCTTGCGATCGAACTGGCGTTACTCGCTTTGGGCGTGGGGATGTCGGCATACACCAACGTGTTCATGCTCGTCAGCTGCAGTGACTGAAACGATCCGTAGCACAGCGCTAAGGCGACAATCGACCATACCGGCGTGCCGGGCACGATCGTTGCAAAGAGCATAATTAGGCCGCCCGTAATCACGGTATTGGAGATTAATACTATCCGGTATCCGACCGTATTCAAGATCCGCGGCAGGACGAACTTCGTTACGAGCGACGCAATGGATTGCGGCATGATCAGCAAACCCGATTGCACCGGCGTGAAGCCGAGTCCGACCTGATACAACAGCGGCAACAAAAAGGGTACGCCGCCCATGCCCAGCCGCGTGAAAAAGCCGCCGCTCACTGCCGCACTGAACGTGCGTATGCGAAAGAGCGTCAAATCGAGCAACGGGTATGTCGCGCGTGCCGAATAGAGACAGTAGCCGACGATCAACAGGATCGACAGCGCCGAGAGCCAGAGGATGTCCGTCATCGCCAACGTGTGATCGTCGAACACTTCTAAGACGTAGGAGAGCAGGGAGATACCCGAGCCGAACATGATCAGCCCCACGATGTCGAGCGGCCGCGTCTTCTTCTCACGATAGTCGGGCAGATACAAAAAGACGAAGATCAAGCCGGCGATCCCGATCGGCAGATTCAAAAAGAAGATGTATCGCCAACTCAGGTAGGCCACGATGAGCCCGCCGGCAACCGGTCCCAACATCGGGCCGATCAGCGATGGAATCGCAACGAAGCTCATCGCCCCGACAAGTTCGGATTTGGCGAACGTGCGCACGAGCGTAAGGCGCCCGACGGGAACCATCATCGCGCCGCCGCAGCCCTGGATCACGCGGCAAGCAACCAGCAGATGGATGTTGCTGCAAAAACCGCATAGCACGGAGCCGAACGTAAAGAGGCCGATCGCCCAAGCGAACACCCGTCGCGTTCCGAACCGGTCGGCCATCCAGCCGCTGATCGGAATGAACACGGCCAAACTCAACGCATAACTCGCCAGCACGGCGCGCATCGCCAAGGGTGATACATCCAGCGCTTTGGACACGACCGGCACCGCGGTGTTCAGGATCGTCGTGTCGAGCGCTTGCATGAAGAACGCGACCGCAACGAGCCATGGGAGGAAGGTCTTACTGGATACCGCGGGCATACGGCCCGATTTCCTGACGGGGCTGCGAAACCCGCCCACAGGCGGATTTCCGGCGCTTGCTTCGAACCATGTACACAGCGAACGGCAGCGAAAGGTGTACGCTGATGCCGCGATTCGTCCATAACGTAGTCGTCGTCGACGATAGCGCAACGTCGCTGTTCGCGCTGCGCGACGTCGTCGAGGGGCTCCCCAACGCGGCCGCACACGGCTTCGGCTCTTCGCTGGAATGTCTCGATTGGTGCGCGCATAACGACGCCGACTGCTTCGTGCTCGACTTTCACATGATCGCACCCAACGGCCTCGAGATGACGCGCCGGCTGCGCGCCGATCCCCGCCACCACGACATCCCGATCATCATCGTCACGGGCGACGCCGACCTCGGGATGCGCACCGAGGTTCTGGTCGCCGGCGCGAACGACTTCGTTCGCAAGCCGGTATTCCGTGACGAGCTCAAAGCGCGGCTGACGACACTGCTCGCGCTGCGCGACGCGCACAAATTAGTCGCGATGCACGTCGAAGAACTCGAGCACTCGCTCGTCGAGTCGGAAGAACGCGCGCGCCGGCTCGAAGCGCTGTGGAAGATCGCGAACAACCCGTCGTTGAACGCCGCGGAAGTCATCGACGCGATGCTGCACCAGGCCGCGGAAGCCATTCGTCCCGGCGAACCGTTCTGCGCGCTGCTCGGGCGTATCGAATTCAACGAGGTCGTTGCGGTTGCCGTCGCAACCACGAGCGCGGCTACACACGTGCCGGCCGTTGGTGACCGGCGTCCGGTCGCTGCGGCCGGCACGGTCAACCGGTTGCAAGCCGGCCGCACGCGCGCCTGGAACGATCTCATCGCCGAGGATCCCGAGGCGCAACGTGCCCATCGGTTGGGCTGGAAGAGCGTGCTCGCGACCCAGTTCCTGGTCGCGGACGCGACGTACTCACTCACCTTCGCATCGTCTATGGTCACGGCGGAGCCATTCGCGAGCGAAGACTTTGCGTACGCCGAGCTGATCGGCGCGTTCTTCGCACATCAGCTCCAAGTCGACGCGCTCGAAGCCGTTCTGCGCGATTCCGAGGAACGTTCGCGCGAGCATGCAGAGCGCTTGGAAGCGCTCTCGGGCATCGTGAACAACCCGCGCCTGCACGAGGAGGAGCTGCTGCTGGCGATGCTGTGCCAGGGTTCCGCTTCGATTCGGCGCGGCCAAGAGTACTTCGGGGCGCTGCTGCGCATCGACGGCGACGCGCTCATCGTCGAAGCGATCATCAACGCACCATTCGCTGACCCGGCCTCGCGTCTGCGCTGGAGCGTCGGTAGCACGATCCCCTTGGCCGAGACGATCGTCGGCAAACTCATCGGCGATGAAAGCGGAGCACGGTGCTGGGATGAGCGGGAGCTGGACGATCTCGCGGGCCCCCTCGGGAAGTCCGCTCGCTGGCGTTCCTACATCGCCACCACGTTCGTCGCCGGCGGCACCACGCACGCGCTTGCATTTGCGTCGAATCACCCGCCCAAGAAGCCCTTCGGCAGCCAGGATCTGGCCTACGTCGACGTCCTGGCGTCGTTTTTTGCCAACCGGTTACAGCAGAATTGGCAGTTCGACCGCATCCAGTACCAGCAAAGCCACGACGTGCTCACGGGGCTGCTCAACCGTTCGCAGTTTCGCTCGCAGGCGCGGCTCACCAACCTGCAGACGAATTCCGATCGCTACGCGCTCGTCCTCGTCGACATCAACGGCTTCCGCACCGTCAACGCAACCTACGGACACATGATCGGTGACGCGCTGCTGGTCGAAGTGGCCGCATCGCTGCGGGCGCGCACGCGCGAGGACGAGTTTGCCGGGCGCCTCGGCGGCGACGTCTTCGCGATTTTCGTACCGAACCCGCAGTCGCGAGCGGAAGCCGAGCGCCGCGCGCACGACTTTCTTACGGCATTCTCGCAGCCGTTCTCGACCGGTGATCGCCACGGCAAAGAATTCATCGGGCTCACCACCAGCATCGGCGTGGCCGTGGCCCCCGACGACGCACCCGACCTCGACGCTATTTTCTCGCTGGCACACGACGCGCTGATGGCCGCCAAGAAACGCGGGCCCGGCAGCGTCGTCGACTACGCCGCGTTAGGCTCGGCGGGTAGCCGATAGCAGCTCGAGCACACCGCCCTTGGGTTCTTCCCGCTCGAAGCCCATCGCGTCTTCCCACGCCTGCCGCACCTCTTCAGGCTGACCGACTTGGAAGATGTAGCTCCGCGCCACGACGCTGTTGACTTTGTTCGCGTACTGGCCGGCGGGTAACCCGTTGATGAAGACGTCTTTGTTGACGATCGGGAGATCGATGCGGCGGTTGATCGCGGGATCGCGCACGATGGCCTTCGGGTCTTCGCCGCGTGCCATGGCGTCGATGTCATCGAGATAGCGCTTGCGGATCATGATCACGCCGCGGTCGCTCGTTCCGAGGTGCTCTTTGGTGCGGTCGGCGAGCGCGCCCTGACCGAGCCAGGCAACGAAATCCTGGTTCATGACATGGCTCGTGATCCACTTGCCGGTGAGGGCATCTTTGATCGGACCGTGCCAGGTTGGGATCGTGCCCTGGATGTACGGCTCGCGTTCGTTCGGAACGCGGCTGAAGTGCCAGGTGACGCTGAGCATGTTCTCGTCGTCGATCGGCACGCGCCATTCGAAGTGACTGCCGGTGAACAGCGCGTTCGGCCACAGACACACGCGGCCCACGGTCCACAACGGATCGTCTTCGCCGGCGTCTTCGGTGACGCGACGGTAGGTATGGCCCCATTCGAACTCATCGAACGCGATCTTGAGATGGCGCGGCGCGTACGGCCCGGTCTCGCCGCGCAGCCGGATGCTCCAGTTCCGGTGCATCCACTCGAAGTGCACCGGATCGATCGAGTTCTCTTGGCCCTGGAACCAGTTGCACGGAACTTCGGAAATGACGATCTGCGCGAAGCCGTTCTCCCACAAGAACGGCTCGTAATTCGGCACGAGCGGCGCGGGCTGCGGTCCGAGATACGCCCACAGCAAACCGGCTTTCGCCTCGATCGGGTACGCTTTGACGCGCACCTTGTCGCGATAATGAGCGTCGGGGTTGGCGACGTCTTCGAACGGCTGTTCGAGCGTCCGTCCGTCGTTGTCGAAGAGCCAACCGTGGTAATTGCAGCGCAGCCCGCACTCTTCAACGAAGCCGTAAGAGAGGTCGGCGCGGCGATGCGGACAGTGGCGATCGACCAAGCCGTATTTGCCGCCGAGATCGCGGTAAAGCACGAGGTCTTCGCCCATCAAGCGCACGGCTTTGATCGGGTTCTTCTCGAGCTCGCTCACGCCGGCGATCGGCATCCAGTAGCGGCGCAGCAGGTCGCCCATCGGCGTACCCGCGCTCGTCTGTCCTAGGAGCCGGTTCCGCTCTTCGGTCAGCATTTAATTCCAGCTGGCGAAGATCATGCCCTGACCGGTGCCGGCTTCGGAGCGGTAGCACGGCACGTAGTCGATGATGTCCATCTTGCGGCCGTAATCGTTCATCGCGGCTACCATCGGGTACCAGCTCTTCGTCTCGCACGTGTTGCCCCAGAACCACGACTCGGGGAACTTGAGCAGCGCATCTTCGTCGCCTTGCTTCATCGCGGCCATCACGGCGTGATCGAACTCTTCGTCGATCGTGAAATGCGTGAACCCGCCCGAAGAGAAGATCGCCACGTTCAGGTCGTCCGGCAACGCGTCGATCGCTTCTTTGATCGCGTGACCGAACTTGATCATACGCGGCAAGCGCGGCTGATTGCGCGCCTCGCCCACGTTCATGAAGATCGGTACGGTCGGCGGCGGGGCGTCGTTCATGATGCGGCGGAAAATGAAACCGAACGCATGCGGAATCCCGTGCGCATGCCCCTTGTACTCCGGCAGTTCGTAGGAAACCGCGACGTCGAACTCGCGGTCCATCAGGGCATCGACGATCGCCTCGGCCATCTTCGGCGCACCGGGGTAGACGGCTCCGCCGGGCGGGACATGGCCCGGCAAGGCGACCGCGAGACCCATCGTGCCCAGCCGCTCGGTCTCTTCTTCATCCGGATGGATGTTCTGGATCTCTTTGCCCGCATACACGAGGAATGCCGGGGTGAAGTCGTCCTTGAAGATCTCGCGCTGATCGTTGCCCAGGATGATCGCCGCGTTGGCGCCGCATGCGGCGTAGCGCTTCGCGACTTCCGCGACCGCGGCCTGACAGGCGTTATAACGCTTGGTTTTCAGGTCGAGACCGAGCTGATCGGTGAAGTCCTTGCCGCGGGCCTGGAGCAACGCGGGGAAATCGTAGTACGCGCCGCGGTAGGCGTGGCGCGGATTACGCCGGTCGTAGGCGGCGCGCTGCTGCCACTCTTCCGGCGGTGTCGTCAGCAACGGACCATGCGAGACACCGAAAGCACCAACCACGCGAGCCATCTGATTCTCCCCTCAACGCTGCCGCCGTCGCCGGCAGTTGTTTCTTCCCTGAAATGTTGGACCGGTCCCCGAGCGGTCCTTGCTTTCAAGCCAGGGATTCCGTCCTATGGAACGTTCGCCCACGGGTTGGGACGTTCGTCGAGGCCCCAGTAGACGCTTTGTTCCTGCTGGTAGCTCCGGATGCCGGTACGGCCTTTCTCGACGCCGAGGCCGCTCGCTTTCACGCCTGCGAACGGGGTCGAGATGCTGAACTGCTTGTAGGTGTTGATCCAGAGCGTGCCCGCGGCGATCGCGGTCCCCACGCGCCACGCTCGTTTGTAGTCGCCCGTCCAGATGCCGCAGGCGAGGCCGTACACCGTGTCGTTGGCTTGCTCGATCACGTCGGCTTCGGACTCGAACGGCATCACCGCCAAGACCGGGCCGAAGATCTCTTCTTGGCACACGCGCGAGCGGTTGCTGAGCCCATCGATGATCGTCGGCTCGTAGAACGTACCGCGCGCAAACGCCTCGCCCGCGGGACGGCGGCCTCCGCAGAGCACGCGCCCGCCCTCGCTGCGGGCAAGCTCGACGTAGGACTCGACCTTCGCCCGTTGCGGCTCCGAGATCAGCGGGCCGAGATGCGTGCGCGGATCGAGCGGATCGCCGACCTGGAGCTGCTTCGTGCGCGCGACCAGCTGCTCGACGAAGGCCGGGTAGATCGAACGCTCCACGAACAGGCGCGAGCCGGCAATGCAGCTCTGGCCCTGCGAGCTGAAGATGCCGAATAGCACGCCGTTGATCGCCAGCTCCGGATCGGCATCGGCGAACACGATCGTCGGCGACTTCCCACCGAGTTCGAGCGTGACCGGCATCAGTTTGTCCGCGGCGACGCGCGCGATCGCGCGGCCGGTCTCGGTGCCGCCGGTGAACGAGATCTTGCGCACGTCCGGATGGGCAACGAGCGCGGCTCCCGCGACGCTCCCCGTTCCCGGCACGACGCTGAGCAAACCGTCGGGAAGTCCGGCCGCTTGCGCGATGCGGCCGAGCTCGAGCGCCAGCAGCGGCGTGAGCTCGGAGGGCTTGAGAACGACGGCGCAACCGGCCGCGAGCGCGGGCGCGACCTTCTGCGCTTCGCTAGCGATCGGTGAGTTCCACGGCGTGATCGCGCCGACCACGCCCAACGGTTGGTAGGTCGTCATCGTGAGGAATGCGCCGCGCGCGGGCGTGACCTCCGATTCGAGCGTTTCGAGCGCCGCGGCGAAAAAATGAAACGTGTTCGAAGCGCTGATCACGAGGCCGCGCGTTTCGTAGAGCGGCTTGCCGTTGTCGCGCAACTGCAAGAGCGCCAGCGACTCCGTCTCGGCCGCGAGACCATCGCCGATGCGGCGCAAGATGCGCGCGCGTTCGTGCGGCAGCATGTGGCGCCACACGGAATCGGCCATCGCAGTGCGGCCGCGTTCGACCGCTTCGCCCACGTCGTTCGCATCGGCACCGGCGAACGTCGCATTCACCGAACCATCGACCGGGTTGACCGAGGGGACCGGCGCGCCGCGACCCAAACGCCACGTGCCGCCGATGAAGATCGGCTGCAGCGCCGCGGCGGCCGTCGTCATGCCGGCGCGGCCTCGCGCACGGGCGGACCGGCGAACGCCGATGCATACGTGCCGAACGCGAGCATGTCGACCTCGAGCAGCGCGGGGCCTTTGCGGTTGCCGATGCTGTCCAGCGCCGCGTGAAACGACGGCATGTCGCCGGCTTTCGCACTGGCCAGCCCGATCGATTTCGCGAACGTCTGAAAATCGGGCGTGTGCAAATCGGCGAGCACCTTGCGCCCGCCGAACGCAACGTCCTGGATGTTACGGATCACGCCGTAACCGCGGTCGTTCATCACGATCGTCAGCACGTCGGCGTTCTCTTGCACGAGGGTGACGAACTCGCCGAACGAGAGCTGCAATCCGCCGTCGCCGGCCAACAGCACCGTCTTCCGATCGCCGGCGGCCAGCGCCGCACCGATCGCCATCGGCAAGCCTTGACCGATCCCGCCGCCCATCGCGTGCACGCCGTCGCGCGGTCCGCGCAGCGGCAGGTAGCGATTGCCCCAGGAGCTGTTCGAAACGGTCACGTCGCGCACCCAGAGCGCGTTCGGCGGCATCCACGCGCCGAGCGCGTGAACGAGTTCCTCATACGGCCCGAGCGTGCGCCGCAATTCGTCGTTGGCTTGCGTGCGCGCGGTAATCACGTCGGCGCGGAATTTCGGGTCGACCTTCATATCGCGGCCCAGCAGCTCGACGAGTTCCGTGAGGGCAACCGCCGCATCGCCGGTAACGAAGCGCGCGACCGGATAGGAGCGGTCGCGCATCGTCGGATCGGCATCGATCTGGTAGAGCTTCGCGGGCAAGCGCAGGTTCCAGCGCAGCGTCTCGTTGCCGCGCAGGCGCGAGCCGACCACGATCATCGCGTCGCACGTCCGGTAGAGCGCTTCCACCGCAGGCGCCGAGGTGTACGAACCGAGCGACGCCGGGTGATCTTCGGGCAGCACGCCGCGACCGGCGGCGCTGCTTACGACGCCCCAACCCATTTCGGCCAGCGCGCGCACCGGCACGGCGGCACCGCGTGCGCCTCCGCCGAGCCACAGCAGCGGACGCTTCGCACCGCGCAGCTCGTGCGCCAGCGCCTCGAGCGAGCGGATGTCGAGCGTCACTTCGGCCGGCGGCAACGGCAGCAGCTCATCGAACGGCGGCATCTCCATTTCGGCGCCTTGCACGTCGATCGGGATCTCGATGCTGACCGGTCCCATCGGCGGCGTTAGCGCGACGGCCGCCGCTTCGCGCAGCGTGCCGAGCAGCGTCGCGGCCGACCACACGCGAAATGCGCGTTTCGAGACCGAACGCAGCATCGCCAGCTGGTCCTTTGCCTCGTGGATGTAACTGCGTTCGCGGTCGAGGAACGGCACGTCGATCTGTCCGGTGATGTGCAGCATCGGGGTGCCCGCCGTCAGCGCTTCGACCATCGCGCCGCAGGCATTGCCGGCCGCGGTTCCGGTACTCGTGAACGCAACGCCGAGTCCGCCGCGAACGCGCGCGTAGGCATCGGCCATGTTGACGGCGCCCGCCTCGCCGCGCGCCGGAACGCAGCGAATGACGCCGCGCCGCATGATCGCATCGAGGATCGGCATGTTGTGGATGCTGATCACCCCGAACGCGGCACGCACGCCCGCGGCTTCGAGAAATGCGGCGATGACGTCGCCCGCGATCACGCGCTCAGACATAGTGGCTGAAACCACCCGAAATTTCTATGACCGAACCGGTCATGAAGCCGCATAGCGGGGAAGCAAGAAAAGCAATTGCCGCCGCGACTTCTTCGGGGCGGCCGATCCGGCCGAGCGGAATGCCGCGCTCTTGGGCGAGCTCGGCGATGTAGGAATCGTGATCGATCGCCTCGCCCTCGGCGCGGCGCGCGGCGAAACGCGCTTCCCACTGGCCCGTGTCGATGACGCCGAGCAAAATCGAATTGACCCGGATCGCCGGCGCGAATTCGAACGACATCGACTTCGCGAGGTTGAGGGCGCCGCCGCGCGCGGCGCTGGTGGCGATCAGCCGTCGCTCCGGCTGCTTCGCGAGCAGCGACGAAACGTAGACCATGCTGGCGGCATCCGACTTGCGCAGCAGCGGCAAGAACGCGCGCGTCGGGCGCAGCAAGCCGAAGAACTTCAGCTCGAATTCTTCGGTCCAATCGGCGTCGCTGACTCCGTCGAAGCCCGCCATGCGCGAGCGGCCGGCATTGTGGACGAGCACGTCGACCCGGCCGAAACGCGCTTCCACCTCAGCGCGAAACGCGTGCAGCGCCGCAACGTCGAGCACGTCGGCGACGACGCCCAGCACGCGGTCACCGGCGCTGCGCGCAAGCTCCTGCGTCACCGCGTCGACGCGCGTCTTGTCGCGCGCGCAAAACGCTACCGACATGCCCTCATCGAGCAACCGGCGCACCGCGCTCAAACCGATGCCGGACGTTCCGCCCGTGACGACCGCCGCGCGGCCCGATAGCTCGAGGTTCACGAAACGAACGCCGGCTCGCGATAGCCCGAAAGTTCCGAGATGCGGCGCGCGGCCGCCCGCAGCGCATCGCAAACCTGCGTATCGAACGTATCGCGCTCGATCGCGTTTTCCGGTGTGGAGACATTGATCGCGCCCACGACTTCGCCTTTGGCGTCGAAGAGCGGGGCGGCAATGCTGGCGATTCCGGCCTCGAAGCTCGAATGGCTGATCACGTACCCGCGCTTGCGATCCGCTTCCAGCGCCGTCATCAGCGCGTCAAACGTCAGCGGCGTACTCTCGCTGAACTTCGCCAGCGGCCGGCCGCTGAAGTGCTCCTGCACGTACGCGACCGGTTTGTAGGCGAGAATGATGCGGCCCATGGTCGTCGCGTGCGCCGGGACGCGCGCGCCGACCGCGATCATCGCGCTGACCGGCTTGTGCGCGGCAAAACGGGCGATGTAGATCACATCGGCGCCGTCGAGGATGCCGAGATGCGTCGAACAATGGGTCTCGGAGCGCAAGCGCTGCAAGTTGGGACGCGCCAGCTCGGCGATATCCTTGGAAGCCAAGAACGAATAGCCAAGCGACATCACCCGCGCGCCCAGCCGGTAGTTCTTCGTTTCGTCCTCGCGCTCGAGGTAGCCCAGACGTTGCAGCGTATGGACGAGCCGGAACGCCGACGAGCGCGACACGCCGATGCGCCGCGCCATCTCGCTCAAGCTCATTTCGTCGACGGCATCGCGGTCGAAGCTCTCCAGGATGCGCAGCCCGAGTTCGAGCGAGTGTACGCTGTAGCGCGCATCCGGCGCGCCCTCCGCCGGCTCCGTGCTCACGCTTCGACCGCGACGCGGTTCGTAACGGCCTGGATCTGCTCGCGTGCGATCGCCTTGAACCGGCGGCGCAAGCGCGTGATCCCGATGTCGTGCTGATAGAGAATCTCGTGATCGCGCGCGTCGTCGGCCATGCCCTCGAGCACGATGCGGTCCTGTTCGAGCACCGCGTAGTGGCGCGCTTCGAGCCGTTCGCGATAAAGGAAGCGCCACAGATCGCGCTCCCACCCGCTCACCTTGCGCAGCCGCCAGAAAAAAATCTGCGCGTGCCGCTCGTCGATCGGGGTCGCGAAGCCGATCACGCGGAACGGGCCGCCCGGTCCGTTCTTCACCGGATACGGGATGTCGAGCCGCATCCAGAGTCCGCCGGTTTCGCCGAACTCGGTCCAGTCGAAGGCCACGTCCTTCTGCAGCTTGCGCGACACGCGGAAGCCGTCGGGCGTGTCGCTGATTTCCATGACGTCGTCCTTCGCACCGACGGTCATCGTGTGCGAATCGCCGTGCAGATACGGTCCGTGCATCGGATCGATCACGTTCTCGATCGCGTAGCGGTAGTTGGTGTTCCACGACGTCTCGCACACGAAATGCGACCACGCGGGATCGGTGAATTCCACCGGCGGGCTGAACGGCGGCGGCGCTTCGCCGGCCGGCGTCGGGAAGTACGCGAAGATCGCGCCCGCGATCTCTTGCACCGCGTACGTGCGCAGCGCGAGGCGCCCTTCGATCGGGCAGCCGGGCAACGCCGGAACGCGCACGATGCGGCCGTCGCCGTCGAGCGCGATACCGTGATACGGACAGACGATCGCGTCGGCGTCGATGCGTCCTTGCGAGAGCCGCGCGCCGCGATGGGGGCAGCGATCTTCTTGCGCGTGCACGGCACCCGATGCGTCGCGCCACAGCACGATGCGTTCGCCCATGCGGTCGATCGCGAGCGGCGCGGCACCGACGTTGCGCGAAGACGTGAGCGGATACCAGTAGCCGCGGAAGCCCTCGTTGGCCACGCGGTCTTCCCATAGGGCCCGGCTCAACGTTGCGAGCGGCGTACCGGCGGCGATCTCGAAAATGGTGTGCATGCGGAGCGCTCCTTACCGCGCGTTCGCCAACGCGGCGAGGTAGGTGCCGAGGGTCTCGGCGGTCCAGTTCGAGCGGCCGCCCGCGGTTACGCGGCGCGCGTTGAGCCCGGCGGCGATCTCGGCCAGGCCATGGGTGCCGTCGGCCATGACGGCCTCGAGCGCATCGGCGAAGGCCGTCACTTCCGGCCCATAGGGCTGCTCGGGTCGGGTCTGATTGAACAAGTCGTACACGGCGCTGCCCTCTATTTTACCAGCAAAACGTTGTTTCGGTGTTCTCGTTCCGATTTACGTCGTCGAGGGGCGGCGTGCCTTCCGGCGAATCCGTACCGCAATATGGGCCCCGTCTTCCGGGGGGTAGCCGCGCTGCTTGCGTCGGTTGTCCTCTTAGCAGAGGGACCACCCGACGAGGCTGCCCGCGTCTTTGCTATGACCGGCGCCCGCACGTCAGCGGTGCGTTCCTATACATTTGATCTCCACGTCGACTTCAAGCTGCGGACCTTTCCGTACATTGCCATCCACCTGGACGGCACCGGCAAATACGAACGCCCGAACCTCTACTCGATCCACTTCCGCAACGTGCCTTTGTTCGGTAAGGGCTTCGAAAACATCAAGATGGATCCGTTGGAACCGGTCACCTGGCCGGCCACGTACGACGTGGTCAGCTTGGTCCAGGACGGCACGCGCTCCGTGCTCGAGATGAAAGACCGCACCGACGGCCACGTCCGCGGCGTGCACGCCGAAATCGATCAGGACGGTTTACGTCAGGTCAAGTGGACCTATATCAACGGCGGCGAGATCCAGGTCGATGTGAACCCGGTCGAGATCGATGGCTTCCCGGTTCCCGAGAGCGAAAATGCCGACATTCAAGTCCCCGGCTATCACGTAACCGCGCACGCCACGTTCGACGATTACAAACTCACCACCGACCCGCAATAACCATCGTAGTCATCCCGAGGTTACGCGACTTCGGAGGCGCGTTGCACGGCGGCGATCATCGATGAGTTGATCAGGAAGCGCCGCGCGAGTTCCGGGGTCTCGGCCGTGTGCACGAGTTCTTCGAAGTGGGCTTTGCGCAATGCCGGGTCGCGCTCTTCCATCGTGCGCTTGTTGGCAATCGAGTTGGCCTGCACGTGCTCGACGGTCGCCGTATGCCGCTGGCGGTCGTAGAGGTCGAGCAGCGAATCCGGCGCCGCACCGTGCCACACGGCCGCGAGTTTAGGAATCAGGTTCGCCGCGTCTTGAATGCCGCTGTTGAGCCCGAAGGCACCGAGCGGGTTATTGAGATGCGCCGCATCGCCGGCTAATAGGACGCGACCGCTGCGGAAGTTTCGCGCCACGCGCTGGTGAACGCGGTAAAAGCTGTTGTAGAGCACCTCGTAGCGCTCATCGGCGCGTGGCGCGAAATTCTGCAGCCACGCTTCGACCGCATCAGGTGCGGCGAGGACGTCCTCGGGGATGTTGATGTCGGTCGGGATGACGATGCGCCAGTACGGCGTCACGTCGCCGGGCATCTGAAAGAGCGTCGCCCACTGATCGGGATCGGCGAGGTAGACGTTTTTCGCATAGCCGCGCGTTTGAAAATCGAACGACGTGCTGATCACCATGAAGCGCTCGTCCCAAGTGAAGCCCTCGAAGGGCATGCCGATCGCCTTGCGCACGTTGCTGCGGCCGCCGTCGGCGCCGATGAGGTACGCGCCGTCGACGACCGTTCGCTCGCCGTTGCGTTCGTAGGTCACCCGCACGCCGTCCGCGGTTTGTTCGACGCCGGTAAAACGCGCGCTGAACTGTATCTCCGCTAACGGTTCTCCGCGCAGGATATCGAGGATGATCGGCGTGAGCCGGTGCTGCTCGAGATGCAGGCGGTACGGATACGGCGTGAGGTCGGCGATCAAGCCGAGATCCCAGTTTGCGACCCAGGCCGGGTTGTTGCGATCGCGGATCTGCCAGTGGCGCACTTTGATCCCGCGCTCGAGCATGCGATCGGTGATGCCGTACGGCGCCATCGCTTCGAGTGTCGGCGGATGGTAGGAGCCGGCCCGCAAATCGATTGTGAGAGCCGGCTCTTGCTCGATGAGCAACACCGGGACGCCCGCATGCGCGAGCCCGAGCGCCGTCATCAACCCGACGGGGCCGCCGCCGGCGATGATGACGCGGGCGGCGGTCATCCCACCAGTACTTCAGATGCGTGGCTGTCGCTCGTATATACGGCCGCCGCACGCACGTCGACGCGCATCGAGCCGATATACTGCATCTCACAGTCCATCACGTCGCCCGGTGCGACCGGGCTCACGCCCTCCGGCGTTCCCGTCATGATGATGTCGCCCGGATAGAGCGTGTACCAATTCGAGGCCCACGCGATCAGCTTGCGCGTCTTGAAGATCAGGTGCCGCGTATTGGACTGCTGGCGCACCTCACCGTTGACCTTGAGCGAGAAGTCGACGCTATCGGGCTCGCGCAGTTCATCCGGCGTCACGAGCCACGGCCCGAGGACGGCATAGGAGTCGATCGATTTGCGGAAGCTGCGGTCTTCGGTTCCGCGCACGGTCATGTCGAGCGCGATCGCGTAACCCGCCACGACGTCGAGCGCATCTTTTTCGGAAACGTTGCGGCACTCGCGGCCGATGACCACGCCCAGTTCGATTTCGTGATCGGTGCGGCGGTCGGAGAAGCGCACGGCCACGCCCTCGCTCGGGCCGACCAGCGCGCTCGACGCCTTGAGGAACAGGCCGGCCTTGTCGATGCGCGCGACCGCATGGTTGAACGTGATGCCGGGATCCGCTTCCGATTCCGTGATGTGGGCTTCGTAGTTCACCGGCGCGCAGACGATCTTCGTCGGATTGATGACCGGGGCCAGAAACTTGGTGGTGTTCGCAGCACCGACGGGCGTGCCGATCTTCGCGCCTTCGACCAGGCGCACGATCGCAGCCAGGTTCGCGATCGCGGCATCACCGCGTTGCAGCGGCGCGGCGACGACGGCCTTCGCGACGTGTTCGGTGACGTCGTAGACTTGGCCGTCGCGTACGACGCCGTAGCGGTTTTCTCCAAATCGGCAGAGTTTCATGAGCGGCGCATCGCTTTCAGCATGGTGGTGGAGTCGACGACCTCCGGGAACGTGTTGCCCGTCGGGCCGGCAAAGCCGGTCAGGCGGTGAAATTGGAGCGCTTTCTCGTAGCTGTTCGCCGCGATATCGGGCTGGCGCGGCAACACCGGGATGTAGGCGGCAAGCAAAGCGTCGATCGCGGTGTCGCTCAGCGCGCCGTCATATTGCTTGAGCAAGCCTCGCGCCTGGTTCGCGTTTTGATGCAGGTACGCTTCGGCGCGCCCGATCGCGTGAACGTAGGCGACGACGGCGTCCTGCCGCCTGGCGATCAGGTCGGGCTTGGCGTAGATCACGCCCTGCACTTGGTCGCGCATCGACGGCACGTCGCCGGCCGCCGGCTCGATGAACCCTTTGCCGACGTTGTTCGCCTCGGCGATCATCGTCATCGGCCACGCAAACGACACGGCGTCGATGCGTCCGGTCTTCATCGTTTGCAGCACCGCGCTCTGATCGGCTCCGACATTCACGAGCTCGACGTCCCGCGTCGAATCGAGCCCTTGCAGACGAAAGAGATAGTCGACCAGCGCCTGCGTCCCGGAGCCGGGTCCGGTGATGCCGACGCGTTTGCCCTTGAGCGCGTTGATCTTGTCGGCGAGACTGCTCGCGCGCGTCAGCTTGGTCGCGGCGAGGAATTGATTCGAGGCCACGATGTCGATATAGTACGCGTCGCAGAGCGAGCCGATCAGCTTCACCGGCCGGTTTGCCTTGAGCAGCGCGAAGACGTCGGTGATCACTGAGTTGCCGATATCGATGCTGTTGGACGTGACCGCCGTGCCCACCAGCGTTCCGCTGGAGAACGCGGTGGCCGTGACGTCGAGACCGGCATCTTTGTAATAGCCCAGCTTGTCGGCCACGAAGATCGGGAAGAAAGCGACCGAGTTGCCGATTTGCCCGACTTGAAGCGACTGCGTCGCCGAGCGTGCGATCGCCGGGAAACTGGTCGCCGCGGCGACGGCCAGCGCGGTGAGCGCGTGTTTACGGGTAAGTTGCATGGGTTACGTTCCTCGTATGCTGACGGAAGCGTCGACTTTCCACTTGGAGAGGCGGCGGTCGATCTCGTCGACGACGGCGTTGAGAAGCATCGCCAAGACCGTTAATACGATGAGGGCGGCAAAGACGCCCGCCGTGTCGTAGGCCGCGGCGGCCGAAGAGATGAGATAGCCGATCCCGCGGTTGGATGCGATTAACTCGCCGATGATCGCGCCGATCAGCGCATAGGGGATCGAGATGCGCACGCCGGTCAGCGCCCAGCTCATCGCCGAGGGTACGAGCACTTTGAAGAGCACGTCGCGCGGCTTGGCGCCCATCAGCCAGACGGCGTCGACCAGGTCGCGATCGACGTTGCGCACGCCGGCCAGCGTGTTGAAAAACACGATGAACAGCACCGTAACGGCGGCCAGCACGATCTTCATGAAGATGCCGATGCCGAACCAGACGACGAACAGCGGCGCGAGCGCGACCTTGGGCACGCTGTAGATCGCCAGAATGAACGGGTCGAGGACTTCCGCGAGCGCCGGATAGCGGCCGATCGCGAAGCCGAGCACGATGCCGCCGATCGCACCGATCAAGAAGCCCGCAATCGTTTCTTGAATCGTGATCCAGGCATGAAAGACGAGCTGGCCGTTGACGATGATCTTCAGCAGGCTCGCGCCGATGGCAAGCGGGCTCGGCACGACGGTCGCATCGATCAGGTTCAGCGCCGAGCCGATCTGCCACAGCCCGACGACGACGACGAAGAGCACGCTCCGCGCGAGCAGGATGCGCACGTTGTGCCGCGCGCGCACGTTGCGCCGCGATTCGACGGCCGAGAGCGTTGCGTTCATGCCGTTGCGACGCTGCGCACGCCGGGATCGGTGGTGAGCGCATCGAGCAACTGCTCGTGCAATGCGATGAACTCCGGCCCGAAGCGCACGTCGCGCGGGTTGCGCGGGCGCGCTCGCGGCAGATCGACGTCGACGGCGATGCGACCGCCGGACTGCAGCGCGATCACGCGATCGGCCAGCAACAGCGCTTCGTCGATGTCGTGGGTGACGAACACGATCGTCTTGCCGCTGCCGCCCCAGAGCTGCAGCAATTCGGCTTGCAGGTCGCCGCGCAACTGGGCATCGAGCGCGCCGAACGGCTCGTCGAGCAACAGCGTCGCCGGATCGCTGGCCAGCATGCGCGCGAGCGAGGCGCGACGCGACATCCCGCCCGAGAGCTCGCGCGGGTAGCGTTTTTCGGCGTCGGCGAGACCGACCCGCCGAATCAACTCGCGCGCTCGCACCTCGCGTTCCGCCTTGTTCATGCCGCGCACTTCGAGCGGCATCGCGACGTTGTGCAGCACGTCGCGCCACGGCAGCAGCGTTTCCTTCTGCGTCAGGTAGCCGATGTCCAGGCGCGGCCGCTTGGTGATCCCGTCGGCAAAGGCGATCGTGCCGCTCGAGGGCGCGATCAATCCGGCGATCATGTTGAGGATCGTCGACTTCCCGCTGCCGCTGCGGCCGACGAGGCACACGAAACTGCCGGCGGCGATTTCGAAAGTGACGTGCTCGAGGACGGCGACGGCGGTGCCGTCGTCGCGCACGAAGACCTTACCGACGTCCCGCAGGACGATCGCCGGTGCGGCGGTCACCGGTGTGCGGGGACCTTCTTCTCGCGGGCGATCCGTTCGAGCGATTCCGCCGTTGCCGTCACCATCGTGGTCGGCGTGCCCAATTCGCGCAGCATCGCCTCCGCATCGCGCATCTCGTGCCCGCGCCTCACCGCGTGTTTTTCGGTACCGTCGACTACCCGATCGAGCGTTGCCTCATCGGCTTCGACCAACGTGCGTATGATGTCCGAGCGCAGCCAATCCTCGACGCCCACGGCGCGCGCCGCTTCGAGCGCTTCATAAATCGACGACGACATGCCCTTGAAGAACACGGAACGCGTCAGTTTGCGCGCGTTCGCCTCACCGGGTTTCGTACCGATGAATCCCACCGGCGTGCCGAAGCGCCGGTAGAACGCGGCCAGTTCTTCGGCACCGCTGCCCGCCATGAACATGCCCACGCGCATCCCGAGCGGCGGAACCGGCGCCATCATCGCGACGTCGACGAACGATGCGCCGCTGGGCGCGACGATCGCCGCCAGTTCTTCCTTCAGCTTCGGACCGGCCGTATTGTGATCGGCGTAGATCATCCCGCGGTGCAGCAGCGGCAGTGCTTCGCGCGCCACGTCGGCGGCGACGGTGGCCCAGTTCACCGAGATGACGATATCCGCACCGTCCACGGCGGCGGCGAAACTTGCGGCACGCGGAATCTCGCTCAAGTCCCCGTGAAAATCGGGATCCCAGCCGCGCACGACGGCGCCGCCGTGGACCAGATCGCGAGCCAGTAACGAGCCGGCTTCGCCGAGCCCCAGGACGGCTACCGTCTTGGCGCTGGAATCGTTGCCATTCATAGCCCGACCCTTCCCCCCGGAGGTTCGGCGTCCATGCCCCGGAAACGGTGCGGCAATGCGCAGAATCATCGTCGGTGTATCGGGTGCCAGCGGGAGCATCTATGCGATCCAAACACTGCGGGCGCTGCGCGCGATCGGCGGCATCGAGGTCCACCTCGTGATCTCACCGCAGGCCAAACAAACCGTCGAACTGGAGACCGACGTCAAGCCGCCGGAATTGGAAGCCTACGCCGACGTGCTCCACGACAGCGGCAACCTGGCCGCGTCGATCTCGTCGGGATCGTTCAAGACCGACGGGATGATCGTGGTGCCGTGCTCGATGCGTTCGGCCTCGGCGATCGCCTACTCGCTCAACGACAACCTGCTCGTGCGCGCCGCCGACGTGTGTCTCAAGGAGCGGCGCACGCTGGTGCTGGTCGTGCGCGAGACACCGCTGCACGTCAACCATCTGCGCAACCTCACGCGTGCGGCCGAAGCCGGCGCGATCATCCTGCCGCCGGTCCCCGGCACGTATTCGCGTCCGAAGACCATCGAAGACGTCGTGAACCATACCGTTGGCAAGGTGCTCGATCAATTCAACATCGACAATGACCTCTTCCGGCGCTGGCAGGGCGCGGAGTGAATGTGCGCCCGTTTCACGCTGCGCAAGCCGCCCTGGCCGCTTGCAAAAACGCTCGGCACCACGAGCGTCGCACGCACGTTGCGTAGCCGCTTCAACATCGCGCCGACACAGCCGATCGTAGCGTTGCTCAACGATCCCGCTCGCAGCGTCGAAGAGGTGCGCTGGGGCCTCGTGCCCCCGCATGCCGAACATCCGTCGGCGGTGAAGCTCTCGACGTTCAACGCGCGCATCGAGACGATTGCCAAAGCACCGACGTATCGCGACGCGTTTCACACCCGTCGCTGCGCGATCTTCGCCGACGGCTTCTACGAATGGCGCACCGACCCCGACGGCGGCAAGACGCCGCTGTGGATCCACCGGACCGACGATGAGCCGTTCGTGTTTGCCGGACTGTGGGACGTGTGGACCTCACCGTCGGGTGATGAGACGCTGACCAGCGCGACGATCGTCACGCAACCGGCGAACGCGTTCATGGCGACGATCCACTCGCGCATGCCGGCAGTACTGGACGTCGAACGCGCACGCGAATGGATCGCCCCCGGCGAACGCGATGCCGAGACGCTGTTCGGGCTGCTGACGCCGAGCCCGCCGGAATGGTGGACGGCGAACCCGGTCGCGCCGCGCGTCGGCAATGCTCGCTTTGATGACGAGGCGCTGATCGTGCCCGTTGCGGATACGGGAATGGCAACACCATCGCTCTTCGATTAGGCCTCACCATCGCCGCCGCGGCGATCGCCCTCGCAATCACCCCGCTGCCGGCCGTCGCCGGGATGTGCTATCAGTCTTCGTTCGGTTTACCCAACCAGACGCACGTCGTCGTGAAGAACGCGACGGCCGATGCCGGCGTTTTCGTTACCGCGTATTCCTACACGGCGCGCGGGAACGCACTCTATGTGTCTTGGTGCGTGCCGCCGCATCGCAGCAGCGTTCAGGCGATCCACGATATGGTCGACTTCAAGTTCGATATCGGCGACCCGGATTGCGCCCATCACGATCGCTTCGAGCGCGACCTTGCCGGCGGCAATGCCAACATCGCCGGTGCGATCGACTGCACCGCAACGGTCACGGGACGGCGTCCGAAATACGACGTTGAACGGTAGCACCGCCCGAAGACTTCTGCACTTCCTGTTTCGCATCGGCGCTCCGGCCGCATTGTTCTTGACCTCGGGAACCGCGCACCTCACGCATCCGGAAATCTTCACCTCGATCGTGCCGCCGCAACTCGGCCATGCCGATCTGCTCGTTGCGGTGAGCGGCGTCGCCGAACTCGCGGGCGGGATCGGCCTGCTCGTCCCTGCCACACGCAGCGCCGCGGCAATCGGCCTCATCGTGCTGCTCGTCGCCGTCTGGCCGGCCAACATCTACATGGCAATCGCCGCCGACCACTTCACAACGGTCGCCCCCGCATGGGTCATCTGGCTCCGCGTCCCGCTGCAACTGCTCTTGATCTGGTGGGTCGCCGCAGCTCGACGCGCTTAGCGTAGCGACATGCTACTGTTGGGAGAAATTGATTTCGCGAGACATTGGTGGAAGAAAACACACCTCGGCCCTACGGCCATCGGCTGCGCGAGCGAAAGTAAGATTCAACAGCGACGTCTTTTTTTTTGTCATTCCGAGCGGAGCGCCGCAGGGCGCGTAGTCGAAGAACGCGCCACTCCATTACCTATACACTAGGGCAATGCCCCATAACGGGGAGTGCGCTGATAGCGTAGTGGCTATCTTGCACATTCGCAGCGTTGCCCTAGCGAACACTGAAGGTTGTCTCGCGTTCGACTACGCGCCCTGCGGCGCTCCGCTCGGAATGACAAAGGTTTTTACGTTCGCTGTTGGGTCTCACGTTTGCTCACGCAACCGATGGCCGTAGGGCCGAGGTGTTTCTCTTCCCCACAACACATTTTCGCGGGCCCATCTCTTGCTCACGCGTGGTTGACGGGGCATTGGTGCGATAGGACGATTTCTTGGCGTTGCTCGCTCGAGGCGAGGAGGGCCATGCCGACTTCGAGGGTGGCGAGGGCCCAGCGGCCGTCGTGGGTGATCGGGACGCCGTCGTGCAGGCACTCGTACATCTCGCGCATCTCGAGCATGCCGGTTCCGCGGCCGCCGCTGACCGGGATTTCATGGCGGCCGTTCGCGTCGTAAATGTAGAGGCCGTTGGGTGACTGGCGCACGTCACCGCGCTCGCAGCTCGCGACCGTGATGCCGAACCAGCCGATGTGCGCGCGCGTGCCGGCCACGGTCGGCGTGCCGCTCGTGTTCGCGGCGGCCGTCGTCCCCGCACCGAAGCGCATCTCTTCTTTCGCGGCATCGTTGTCGAAGGTGCCGGCCTTCAGTGCGCTGCGAACGGCGATGCGCTGCTCGTCCGTGTAGAGGCGGTTGCCGATGCCCCACGTGAGTTCGGAGGTATCGAAGTAGCCGTAGCCGTTGTAGGCAATCGTCGCCGGCGTGCCGTCTTCGAACTCCAGGTACGCGGAGAAGTTTCCCGGACACGGCCGTTCGGGCATCCAGCGGCCGACCGAACCGCGCACGCTGCGCACGCGTCCGCCGCCGAGCAAACGGACCGTGTCGATCAGGTGCGGCGCGTGCCGGTAGACGACGCCGCCGCCGAGCGCTTCATCGAGTTCTTCGGGCATCCGCGGCTTGAGCAGCCAATCGGTGGAAAGCCACGTGTTGACCGCGATCAACGCGCCGAGCTCGCCCGACTTCACGACGTGCCACATCGCCTGCACGTCGGGGCTCATGCTCCAGGTCTGCCCGCACAAGAGCTGCACGCCGTTGCGCTCCGCCGCTTCGCACATCCGCTGCGCTTCGTCGACGCCGAGTGCCATCGGCTTCGTGCAGACCACGTGTTTTTTGTACTTGATCGCGAGGATCGTGTGCTCGCAATGGAACTGGTTCGGCGTGGCGATCCAGACGACGTCGACGTCCGGGTCGGCGCACAGCGCCTCGACCGAATCGTAGGTTCGCGCGTCATAGCGCTCTGCGAACGCGGCGAGCGCCGCCGGACGCCTATCGGCGGCCGCCACGATACGGGCGTTCGGATACGCCTCGACGCCGGGCAGAAACAGCGTGCTCGCTACGCCGAGCCCGGCCACGCCCAAGCGCAGCGGTTGGTCCGCGCTAGGCGGAGACACGCGCGATCAGGTCGGCGGCGTTCGTCGGGCGGTCGATCAGCTTGTTGGTCGCGGCCGCGTCGAGAACGGCCTGAATCGCGGGCACATCGAGTGACGTTGCGTACTGGGTGCGGTGCATGCGCTGGACGATGCCTAGGTCTTGCTGCGCGTCTTTGGCCAGCAGTACGGCGGTCTGCGCACGGTTGGCATTCACCCAGCGCGCCGTGTCGTAGGTTGCCGCGATGAAGCGGCGCGCGATGCTCTCGTTCTGCGCGAGCCAGGCCCGTGTGGTGACGACGAGGCTGATCGGGAAAACCGGTGCGATCGCCGCGTACGGCGTCGCGATGAGCTTCAACGCGCCCACGTTCTGCGTGATCATCGGTTCGACCATATAGGCGCTCGCGACCGTGCCGCGTTGCAGCGCCGCCGCCATCTCACCGAACTTCATCTCGACGAACTGCACCTTAGCCGGGTCCACGCCGCCCTGGGCCAACCACATGCGCAGCGAGATGCTCGTCAACGACGCGAGCGTTCCGACGGCGATCGTCAGCCCCTCGAACTGCTTGGCCGTTCGCAGCGGCGAGGAACTGAGCACGCACAAACCGCTCGAGGGTTCGGTCGCGCGAAACAGCCCGCTTCCGGCGATCGCGACGAGCGGGATGCCGCGGTTCACCGCGTTGGCCAGCAAAATGCCGTCGACCGTGCCGACATCGAGCGCGCCGCCCGCGAGCGCCGCCGCAATCGGGCCGGCCGACGAGAACGACGTCGTCTCGACGTTCAGTCCGGCGCGCGCGAAGATGCCGCCCTCGACGCCGTACTGTAATTCGCAGAACGCCTCGACGCCGGACTCCACTCCGGCCCGCAGGGCGGGCGGTGTTTGCGCCCCACCGCGCGCGGGCAGCGCCGCTGCCGCCGCGGCGAGGAGTCCGAGCGTCGTCTTACGTGTTAGCGGGCTCAACAGGTCACCCTCGGATGTCGGCGAGTTTGCGAATGTGCTCGAAATAGTTGTCGTAGCGCACCTCAAACGCCCGCATGCCTTCGTGCTCGCGGCGTATGTCGACCATCGGCTCGTTCTCTGCGCGATCGCGAATGATGCCCATCGGATCCTCATCGCGCGCCACGCGATCCATGTTGTCGACCAAGAGCTTGTGATACAAGATCACGCCCTTGTCGCTCGCCGTGAGGTGTTCGCGGGTGCGATCCGAGATCGGGCCCTGCCCGACCCAGCCGGTCATGTCTTGCTTCGGAATCGTATCGGCCACGAGCTTTCCCGCCTCGTCGAAGAGTTCCGAATATTTCACCGTGATCGGCTTGGGCTCGGTGCCGGGTTCACGCTTGGTCGTCCGGTACGCGATCTGCAGCGTGTGCGTATCGTCGATCGGAATGCGGTACTGCAAGGTCGAGGTGCCTTCGTTCCCAACCGCGAGCAGGTTCGGAAAAATCAGCGGATGGCCCACGCGCCACTCATCGGAATCTTCCGGCGCACCCTCGAGCAGCCGGCGCTTCATGATGCCGTAGCGGAACACATCGAACTCGATCTTCAAGTGGCGCGCTTGCGTCATCCCGGCCGGGCGGCCGAGCTTCTTCAACGTGTAGTTGCCGAAGGCGGCATGGAGAAATTCGAAGTGCACGGGATCGGCCGCGTTGTCCATGCACTGCAGCCAATTGCACGGCAGCAGATGCTTTTCGACGGCGACGTCGAGATCGTTCCGCACGAGCAAGTCCCAGCGCGGCAGCAACGGCACCGGATCCGGACCGAAATACGCGAACAGCAGGCCGCCGAGCTCCTGCACCGGATAGGCCGTGATCTTGATGCGATCGCGATAGCGGGCCTCGGGAAACGCGCGATCTTCGAACGGCTGCTCGACGCACTTGCCGGTGCCGTCGTACACCCAGCCATGATACGCGCAGCGCAAGCCCTTGGCGTCCGGAATGCCGAATTCGAGCGACATGCAGCGATGCGCGCACCGGTCCTCGACGAGTCCGTATTCCCCGGCTTCGGAACGATAGAGGGTCAAGTCCTCACCGAAGAAGCGGACCTTCCGCACCGGCTCCACGTCGAGCTCGATCGCGGCGGCAACCGGCTGCCAATAGCGCCGCATGAGGTTCCCCATCGGCGTTCCCGGCCCGACTTGCGTCAGCCGGTCGTTTTGCTCTTGCGTCGTTGCCATGGCGGTCTTCTCCCTAATGAACTGCCGGAGCGATGAGCTGGTGCGCGTCGAACGGCGCGTCGATCACGCCGTATCTCGCGGCCGCTTCGATCAGCGGCTGGATGTCGCGCGCATCGAGCGTCAGGCCCACGGTGGAGCGGTTCATGCCGCTGAGCACCGCCGGATCCATGCCGTAAAATGCGGCGGTCATCGGCGCGGTTTCCGCGTGATGCGCGTTGGTATACGTGGCAGCGGCGCGCAGGACTTGCTGAAATCGAGCGATGCTGTCGCCGTTTTTCGCGGCGTAGGCCGAAGTGGCGAAGAACGCCGTCACGAGAAAGTGCTTGGCGATCGCATCCGACGGATGCCCGATCGTGCGCACTTGACCGGAAGCGACGATTTGGGCATACATCGGATTGCTCACGTTAGCGCCGTCGATGCGTCCGTCGGTGAGCGCGGCCAACACGGTGGCGCTCGGCAGCTCGAGATAATGAATCGACTTGGAGTTGCCCCCGTTTTGATCGATCCACGCGCGCGCACCCGTGTAGGTGAGATCGCCGAGCGCGACGACGGCCACGGTCTTGCCGTTGAGATCGCGCGCCGCCGCGATCGGCCCGTCTTTCTTCACCAGCATCCCGGAAATCGGCGCATCGGTGAGCCAGAGTTCACCCGGTGCGACGATCACGAGCGGCACGCCGTGGACGTGCGCGTTGATCAACGGAATCAGGCTCGACTTGCCGATGTCGATCGAGCCGCCCACGACGGCGGCGGTCACCGCTGCACCGCTGTTCATCTTCTCCAGCTGGACGTCGAGCCCGGCTTTGGCGAACATGCCCGTCTTCTGGGCGTACAAGATCGGCGTCACGTCGTCGGCGGCGTTGGATGCAACGCGCACCGCAACCAGCGGCGGAGCGCTCTGGGCACCGGCCGGAGCCGCAAGCGAGAGAGCGAGGACGAACAACGCACACGAACGGCGCAACGTCATACGCGGCCCTTGGACCCGGGCGGCCGGGGCGCCTCTATTGGGCGTCGTGCAGGATGATGCCGAGCGTTACACGCGTTCCGCTGCGCACTTCCGCTACCCCGTGCCGGAACGTCGACCGCGCACCCTCGGCATTGGGGCGCAGGCGGTTCGGAAACACGATGCAATCGCCGAGCGCAAGCGGCACCACGTGCGCGATGCTCTGCTTGCGCGGCTTCGCCTCGACCAGCACGAACTCACCGCCGCTGAACGTCGCCGGGTCGCTGAGCAAGATCGTCGCTTGCAGCGGAAACGCGACCTCGCCGTAGATGTCCTGGTGCAGCGCGTTGTAGTCGCCGGCGCGGTAGCGCAACAAGAGCGCGGTCGGGCGCGCTTGCCCCGCGTCCGCGCACAGGTCGAGCATCAATGCCAGCGCGGGCGGAAAACGCACTTTGGACCCCAGCCGCTCCGACCACGCGTTGGCGGCCGGCACGAGCGCGGTATAGAGCGACTCACGTAAAGCTTGGACACGCGGCGGCAACGGATAGCGGAAGTACCGGTACTCGCCGCGTCCGTAGCCGTGGCGCTGCATGACGATCGTGCTGCGAAAGAGCGGGCCGTCGTCGTATTCCGCGGTCAGCTCGGCGCAGGTCGCGGCATCCAACAGTCCGGGCAGGACAGCGTAGCCGCGCTCGTCGAGACGCGCGGTCAACTCACCCGGATCGATCACGAGGCGCTGCGTTCGATGTCGAGCAGCCGGATCTTGCGCTCGATCCCCCAGCGATAGCCGCGCACGTCGCCGTTCTTGGCGATCACGCGATGGCATGGGATCAAGAGCGCGACCGGATTCGTCGCGCACGCGCGGGCCACGGCACGCGTCGCGCGCGGATCGCCCAAAGCTGCGGCCAGCTCGCCGTACGTGGTGGTCGAGCCGGGTGCAAGGTGCGTCAGCGCTTCCCACACGCGCGCTTGGAACGCCGTCGCGCGCACGTCGAGCGGAAGCTGCGGCCACGGTCCCTCGCTCGCGAGATAACGCACCAGCGCCGAGGCCGCCGATTCGACCCGGTCGTCGGACCGCTCCAAGGTTGCTTTGGGAAACGACGCGCGCAACTCACGCTCGAGCACGTCCTCGTCGTCGCCGAGCGCGACGTGACAAATGCCGCGCTCCGTCGCCGCGATCAGCACCGGGCCCAGCGCCGAGGGCGTGATGCCGTAGGCCACGGTCAGGCCGGATGCGCCGCGGCGATAGCTGGCCGGCGTCATGCCGATCTTCACTGAGGCCGCGTCGTACACGCGCGAGCTGGAACCGAAGCCGCTGGCATACGTTGCTTCGCTCACGGTGGCTCCGTTGCGCAGCGACGTGCGCAGACGCGCTTCCCGCAGCGTCGCCGCGTAGCGCTTGGGCGAAACGCCGACGGCGCGGGTGAAACTGCGCTGCAGATGCGCGCGGCTCACGCCGACGTGGTCGGCGAGTTCGTCGAGCGTCGGCGTGGCCTCGGCCGCTTCCAAGAAGCGGCACGCCTGCGCGAGCCATTCGGGCTGCGCATCGAAGTTCGTGTCGTCCGGGCGGCAGCGCTTGCAGGCGCGAAAACCGGCCGCCCGCGCGGCCGCCGGATCCGCGAAGAAGCGGACGTTGCGTTCGAGCGGGCGGCGGCTCTTACAGGTTGGGCGGCAAAACACGCCCGTGGTCGTCACGGCGTACAAGAAGATGCCGTCGAAGGCCGGGTTGCGCTGACTGAGGGCGTCGTAGTAGCTGCTGTTCATGAACCCATGATGCTCGCAACAGCCACTTCGACGCCACCCGAATCGTGCGCTTCAATTCCCCGGGCGGCTCGGGTCGGATAAGCGAGCGAAACCTGGGGGCGGAGCAGCGTACGCCGGGCTAGATTTGCTAGCCCGCCACGTTTGAAATCATTTCGGAAACGGGAAACGATGCCTTGAGTACGCCGTACTTCACCGCGACGTCGATGTTGGGTTGAATCAGTTCGGGCGTGAGGTGATCGCCGTAGGTCGTGCGCGTGAAGCCGTTGATCTGTTCGGGCGTGACGTGGGTGTATTTGGAGAGGATGACGGCCGACTCGCGGTGGTGCGTGGCGGCCCAGATCGCCGACTCGCGCATACCGGCTATAAATGCTTTGGCCTGCGCGGGATGTTTGCTGACCCAATCCGTCGTCGAAAACCATACCGACGGTGCGAAGTGCGGCGATACCGCATCGAACGTGCTCGCGATCAAACGCAACGTGTCACCCGGTTTGCCGAGCGTCGCGTCGCTGGTCGTATCGCAGACGGCCGCATCGATGCGGCCGGCTTCCACCGCCGCCTTCATCTCGGAAAACGGCAGTTCCACCGATTTCACGGTCTTCGAATCGCCCCCGTTCTTATCGATCCAGAGACGCGATGCGAGATCGGCAATGTTGTTCAGACCGCTGACCGCCATGACTTTCCCGGCAAAGTCCTTGGCACCCATGATCGGGGACGTCTTCAAGACCGACAGCAGTCCGGCCGTCGGCGCTTCGTGGACGTGCAGGTTCGCCGGGAACAAGATCGTGGTCGGCAGGCCCTTCGCGTGCGCGGTGGCGAGCGAAATCACGTTCGAATAGCCGATATCGGCCGAACCGCCGAGCACCGCGGCCGCGATCGCGGCCCCGTTCGCGATGCCGAGAAATTGCGCTTCCAAGCCGGCTTTCTTGAAGAACCCGTTGTCGGCAGCGTAGTACGCGCTGCCGGCGATATCGCTCGGAATCGCCGCGATGTTCAGCGTAAGCGAGGACTGTGCCGACGCCCGCCGCATTCCGAAGCCCGCTGCGGCCGCGCCTGCGGCGGCCGAACGCGCAAGGAATGCGCGACGCGATGAGACCGGCATGAGACCCTCCTTAGGTGTGACGAGCGCGAAGTTCGGGAAAGTCGTACTCTTGCCAGCCCGGTACGTCGGCGACCTTTTGAAATTCTTGGCCGAATGGCCGAGTCGCGTCGATACCGATCGCCGATCCGGTGCGGGCTTCGAGCGGCACCGAGTCGTCGACCGATGGATCGAGCGGTCCGGCGGGCAGATCGTCGACGATGATCACGTCGCGCCGGGGCTGCACGCGAAAGGCCACCGCCCATTCGACTTCGGCCGAGCTCTGGACGTTGATGTCGGTGTCGACGACGGTCACGATCTTGGGCCGCAGATTGGTCGACATCGCCGCCAAGATCGCGTGGCGCGCTTCGCCCGCGTAACGTTGCGCGAGCGACATCACGATCGAGAACGAGACGCCGCCCGACGGCGGGATCGACACGCTGTGGAGCGTCGGGAACGTCTTCTTCATCATCTGGAAAAATGACGCTTCGAACGGCAGTTGCTTGAGGATGTGGTTCTCGGTCGGCGGAATTCCGGTCAGCAGTGCCTGACAATAGGCGCCGGTGCGGTGGGTGATGGCCGTGACACGCGCCAGCGGTTTCATCGATGAGGGCGTGTAGTAACCGGTGTACTCGCCGAGCGGGCCTTCGAGAACATCTTTGGTGAGATCGACTTCGAACTCGATGACGATCTCGCTGTGCGCCGGAACGTCGAGATCGACCGTGCGCGCGTGCACCAGTTCCACCGGCGCGCCGCGCAAGCCGCCCGCGATCTCGTAGTCGTTGGTGCCGTCGGGGACTTGGATCGTGCACGTATACGCGAGAATCGGGTCGACGCCGAACACGACGGCGGCCGGGTAGCGCGTCATGCCCATCTTGCGTGCCTTGACGATGTGCTTGCCGAAGCGGTGGAATGGCTGCGCGAGAAACGACATCTCGCCCGCGTTCATGATCTGAAAGCGATAGTGCCCGAGATCGGGCACGCCGGTTTCCGGATCGCGGCTGACGACGATACCCGGCGTGATGAACGGTCCGCCGTCGTCGGGGCTGTACGTGGGAATCGGCAGCTTCGTGAGATCGGCGTCCGCACCGGTCAGCACCACGTCATGCGCCGGCGCTTTGCCGGTCGTCATCACCGGCGCGATCGGCTTCGCGAGCCCGCTGAGAATTTTGTCGAACACCGCGGCTTCGGTCGATTCGAAGGCGAGCAGTGCTTTGGCCCGCGTGTTGTACAAACCGCCGACGAGCGGAAAGGCGGTGCCGTTGTTCTTGAAGTTGAGCGCCGGGCCGCCGATCGCCGCGGTTTGCCGCAGCGCCTTGCCGATTTCGAGATACAGCTCCACCGGCCGTTCGATGTCGATGAGTTCGCCGTGCGCTCGCAGGGCATCGAGGAATGCGCGGAAGTCGGCGTACGGCAAATCAGGCTTTCGTGGTGGCGCGCTCGCGCGCGGCAGCGCGCACGGCGTTGAGGATCTCGGGATAGGCGGCGCAACGGCACAGATTTCCCGAGAGGTAGTGCCGGATCTCGTCGTCGCTGGGATCCGGGATGCGATCGAGCAGCTCGCGCGTCATCATGATGAAGCCCGGCGTGCAAAAACCGCACTGGAAGGCCGCGCTCTCGATGAACGCGCTCTGGATCGGATCGAGCACATCGCCGTCGGCGAGGCTCTCGACCGTCTCGATCGTCGTCCCGTCGGCGAACGGTGCGAGAAAAAGGCAGCCCGACGTGGCGACGCCGTCGACCGCTACGGTGCAGCAGCCGCACAAGCCCTGACCGCAACTGACGCGTGCGCCGTGCAATCCGAAGTCACGCTGCAGCACCTCGATCAGGTTCTCGTGCGGGGCGACGTCGGCCGCGGCCGGCCGCCCATTGAGCGTGAAATGAATCGTCTTACGCCCCTCCACTATTCGGCCTCCAACGGCGTGCCGGCGGCTTCGTGAATGGCGCGCAGCACGCGTTCGGGCAAGAGCGGCATCTCGCGCACGCGCACGCCGATCGCATCCGCCAGCGCGTTGGCGATCGCGGGCGTCGGCCCGAACGAGCCGGATTCGCCGACCCCCTTCGCACCGTAGGGTGCGGTGGGATGCGGGTCTTGGATCAATTCGGCTTCGATGTGCGTCGGGATATCGAGGAAGCTCGGGATCTTGTAGTCGGCCAGGCTCGCGTTCACGACCTGACCGTTCTCGAAGATCATCACCTCGGAGATCGACGAGCCGATGGCCATGATCGCCGCGCTGTTGAGCTGGCGCTCGACGATCGCCGGGTTGATCGCGCGGCCGACGTCGCCCGCGGTCACGCACCGCTCGACGGTGATCCGGCCGGTCTCGGTATCCACCGTGATCTCGACCGCCGTCGCGCCGATCATCCAGAACGGCGTGATGTTGCTCGATTGTCCGGTCGTCATGTCGGGCTTGGCGTAGGGCGGTTCGAACGAACCGGTGCCGACGACGTTGCCCGCCTGCATCCCGAAGCGTGCGACGAACAGCTCCTTGAACGTCATCGACTTGCCCGCGCTGGTCGAAATCACCCCGTCTTCGCACACGCATGTTTCGGGCGCGACGCCGAGGTACGTCGCCGCGAGCGCCAGGAGCTGATTGCGTGCATCGTCGGCGGCGAGCCGCACGGCGTGTCCCATGTGATAGGTGGAACGCGAGCCGAGCGTCGCCATGTCGTACGGCGTCGTATCGGTGTCCGAGTGCACGACCGTGATCGACTCGGTGCGAATGCCGAGCGTTTCGGCCGCGACCTGCGCCATCGCCGTGTCGGAACCTTGACCCATGTCGACGGTCGAGATCGCCAGCGTGCAGCTGCCGTCGGCGGCCACGGTGACGAGGGCAACCGAGGTGGTCGGCGAGATCGATGCCTTGATGCCGACCGCAATTCCGCGCCCGCGGCGAATGGGGCCCGTTCCGCGGTCGAACGGCTGATCCCAGCCGATCATCCTGGCGGCGCTCTCGACGCATTCCGCGACGTTGGCGTTGGACATCACCGTCCCCGTGGCGTGTTCGTCGCCGTCGCGCAGCACGTTCTTCAGCCGGAACGCCACCGGATCAAGGTTGAGCTTGCGCGCGATGATGTCGGCCTGACTCTCATAGGCCCAAACGAGCTGCGGGATGCCGAAACCGCGAAACGCGCCCGCCGGCGGTAAGTTCGTGTACACGGCGCACGAGTCGAGCGACACGTGCTCGATGTCGTAGGGTCCGGCAGCGGTGAAGCCTGACTTCTGCGTCACGCGCGGACCGATGTCCGCGAAGGCGCCGCCGTTCCACCACGTCTGCACCTCGCGCGCCACGATCGTGCCGTCGTTCATGACGCCCGTCTTCATGCGCACGGTCGTCCCGTGTTTGGTGATCGTGTAGAACTGCTCTTCCATCGTGAGGCCGATGCGCACCGGCCGGCGCACGATCAACGCCAGCACCGCGACGAGCGCTTCGAGCTTGATGTAGAGCTTGGCGCCGAAACCGCCGCCGAGAAACGCCGCGCGAACGCGCACCTTGTTCTCGGGCCAGCCCAGCAGACGCGCGACTTCCATGCGCACGAACGACGGGCTCTGCGAGGCAGTGTGGATCGTCAGTTCTTTACCGCTGCGCGTTTCGGCCAGCGAAACGAACGGTTCGAGCGGCGTGTGCATGACCTGACCCGATTTGAACGTGTCCTCGAAGATGTGGTCGGCCAGCGCGAAGCCGCGTTCGATGTCGCCGTGACGCACTTGCGCGTCGAGCGCGATGTTGGTGTGCTTCTTCCCCTTGAGGTGCTTGAGATCGGCGAACGTGCCGGCGGGCTGCAGTTCTTCGTGCACGATCGGCGCGCCGGGTTGCGCGGCCGCGACTTCATCGAACACGGGCTCGAGTTCGTCGTACTCGACGACGACGAGGTCGGCGCCGTCTTCGGCAACGTGCGGGTCGGTTGCGAGCACGACCGCGACCGGCTCGCCGACGTGATGGACCTTCCCGATCGCCAGCACCGGCTGATCGTGGAACGCCGGCCCGTAGTAGGGTGACGGCACGATCTTGAGCACGTCTTCGCCGGTGATGACGGCGTGGACGCCCGGCAACGCGCGCGCGGCGGCCGCGTCGATCGCGACGATCTTCGCGTGCGCGACCGTGCTGCGCACGATCTTGCCGTAAAGCATGCCGGGCAGCCGCAGATGGTGGATGTACTCGACGGCGCCGGTGACCTTCTGCACGCCTTCGAGGCGTGGTACGGAACGCGAGACCTCGCGCAGCGCGCGCTTGACCGGCTTGGCGGTTTGCGTCATGGATGATCCTCGGACGGCGCCACGGCACGCTCGAGCGCGCGGCGCACGTGGACGCGCACCATCTCGCGCTTGTACGGTCCCGAACCGCGCAAATCGCCGAGCGGCTCGACTTCGCCGGCCGCGGCATCGCCCGCTGCGGCAAACGCTTTCACGCCGGCAGTGTTCCCGGTCAGCGCCGCTTCGGCTGCCGTCATCCGCGTCGGATGATCGGTCGCGCCGCCGACGACGACGCGCGCCTCGACGACCGTCTCGCCCTCGCGCCGCAGCCAAACGGCGACGCCGACGGCCGGCCAATCGTCAGCCGAGAGCGCGGTGAACTTCGCATACGCCGCGCGCGCTCCCGGCGGCTGGGCCGGCACGTGCAACTCGACGATCAGCTCGTCGCCCGCGAGCGAGGTTTCATAGTACCCGGTGATCAGCTCGCCGGCATCGATCCAACGCTCGCCGCGCGGCGAGACCGCGCGCACGCGCGCCCCGAGCGTCACGAGGATCGGCGGCAAGTCCATGTGCGGATCGCCGTGCGCGAGATGTCCGCCGATCGTCGCGATGTTACGCACGCGCACGTTCGAGAGCGTGTGCAGCGCTCGCGAGAGCACGGGTTCCGAGACCGCGAGCACGGGCGAGCGTTCGAGTTCGGTCAGCGTCGTCATCGCGCCGATGCGCAAGCTGCCGTCGCCCTCGACGTGCACGCCGCGCAGTTCGCCGTTCAAGCGGCGCAGGCTGACCAAACGCGTGGGTTTGAAGATGTGCGACTGCACCATCAACGAGAGCGCGGTACCCCCGGCAACGGCACGCACGGCCAAGTCGTCGGGATCGAGCAGCGCCAGCGCTTCGCCGAGCGTCGCCGGCTCCAGCAATTCGAAACTCACGCGGCACCCGTTTCGCCGGATTCGAGCGCCGTGCGCACGTTCGCGCCGAACTTCTTGCTCAACTCGTCGCTCTTGGCGCGAAATACCGGTTGTCCGATTCCGCCGAGCTTGCCGGTCAATCCGAGATCGATCGTGTAGGCAACCTTCGTGTGAGCCGCGTCGACGGCGTCGAGCCGCACGGTCGCGGTGGCGGTAAGCCGGCCGCCCAAACCCGACGCGTTACCGCTCACCACCGCGTCGATCGCCGACGGCGGCTCGACCTTCGTGAGTTCGACCGTGACCTCGAAGGCGATGGAGATCGGTCCGACGCGGTTCGTCAACTTTGCCGCATACTTGCCGGGCGAAATTTCGCGCAGGTCGCTGCAGCCCGGGATGCACCCCGCGATCTTGAACGGGTCGCTGATGAACGCGAAGGCCCGTTCTTGCGCAACCGCAACCGTGAACTCACCGCCGGTTTGCAACGTTGCCGCCTTTGCGCGCGATGAGCGTCTGCAGCATGGCCGCAACGCGTTCGGGAATCTCGATCGGCGTGAGGTGGCGCGCCTTCGGTACGATCTGCAGGTGCGAACCCGCGATCCCGGCTTCGAGCGCGCGCGCCATCTCGGGCGGCGTTGCGTAATCTTCCTCGCCGACCAGAATCTCCACCGGCGCGGTAATCGAACCGAGCTGCGCGCTCAGGTTGAACGAACCGAGCATGTCGCACGTGGCCGCATATGCCGCGAGATCGTTCGCGAGGAAGATCTTCGCAAAATGCTCGCCCACGTCGGGACGATCGGCGCGGAACGCGTCGCTGAACCAGCGCGTTTGCTGAAACGCGATCATGCTCGCGAGGCCGTCTTCGATCGCTTTGCGGCCGCGTTCGTGCCAGCTCTTCGGAGCGTCGGCGCCGTACCACGCGGTCGTATCGATCAAGCCGAGCCCGTCCAGCATCTCCGGATAGGATACGGCGAACTGCAAGGCGACGCTGCCGCCCATCGATGCGCCTGCGACGAAGGCGTGTCCCCACCCGGCCGTCGCGAGCAGATCGCGCAGGTCGGCGGCAAACAGGGCGGTCGTATACGGCCCGGCGGGCTTGCTCGAAGCGCCGTGCCCGCGGCAATCGTAGGTGAGGACGTCCACCCCGCCGCCCAGGGCGGTGACGACGCCGTCCCAGATGCTGTGGTCGAGCGCAAGCGAGTGAACGAGTGCTAGGCGGGGCGCCCCCGGCTGCCCCGACTCCTGCAGCGTGTAGACGAGCTGGGCCCCGTCACGCACGAAAGTTCCTTCAGTCATTGATGCTATATTAGAAGTATGAATCGTCTTCTCGGCTCCATGATCGTCGCGCTTGCGCTGGCTGCCCCCGTTGCGGCCGCCGCGCAAGCGGCTCCGGCTGGTCCGGCTTCGCTTAGCGCGCAAACGAGTAAATACTTCGATGCGATCGCCCATGGTGATGGGCAGACGCTCTCTAGTATTACGACCAACACGTTCCACGTCATTCAGCCCAACGGCAAGCGGCTCGACTACGGCGCGTTCATCGCGGGCGTCAGCAAAATCTATTTCACGGCCGAACAGCCCAGCGGTAACAACGAGCGGATCAAATCGACGGTCGTAACCGACACGGGAGCGCGGGAGACGGTCGATTCGATGCGTTGGTACTACGGCGCCAACAACCCGGATCCGATGGGCGCTCCGGGGGTCGAGCGCGATTACGCGACGCACGAAATGACATGGGTTAAATCAGCAAACGGAACGTGGCTGCTGGATGAAGACCACATCACCGCTGCCCTAAATACCTAGGCGGCAACCTTGCTGATGCGAGCCACGATGGCGTCGGCGACGGCGTTGGTTGAGGCGCCGCCGGCGGCGTCGAGGTCTCGCGTGCGCGGTCCCTCGGCGAGGGTTTCCGACACGGCGCGTTCGATCGCCGTCGCACCGGCTTCGTCGCCGAGCGAGTAGCGCGCAAGCATCGCGGCCGAGAGAATGGCGCCGATCGGGTTGGCGAGCCCTTTGCCGGCGATGTCGGGTGCGGTGCCGCTGATCGGTTCGTAGAGCCCGAAGCCGTTCGCATCCGGCGCGCTGTTGAGCGCTGCGCTCGAGGCCGTTCCGATCGTTCCGGTGATCATCGCCGCTTCGTCGGAGAGGATGTCGCCGAACATGTTCTCGGTGACGATCACGTCGAACGCGCGCGGATCGCGCACCAGTTGCATCGCCGCGTTGTCGACCAGCATGTGCTCGAGCTTGACGTCGGGGAAATCCTTCGCGACCTCGATAACGATGCGCCGCCACAGCTGCGAACTGAGCAGAACGTTGTTCTTGTCGACCGACGTGAGGCGCTTGCTGCGCATGCGCGCGAGCGCGAAGGCAAACCGGGCGACGCGCTCGATCTCGTAGTCGCGGTAGATCAGCACGTCGCGCACGGTCTCGTGACCATCTTCCTTCGTGAGCGTCTTCTCACCGAAGTACAAGCCGCCGGTCAGCTCGCGAACGAACACCAGGTCCATGCCGTCGACGAGTTCGCTGCGCAGCGGCGAGCGCGTCTCCATGCCCGGAAACACGCGCGCGGGCCGGACGTTCGCATAGAGGTTGAAGTGCTTGCGCAAGCCGAGGATCGCCGCTTCGGGACGCTTGTCCGGCGGCAGATGATCGTGGCCCGGCCCGCCGACCGCACCGAAGAGGATCGCGGCGCTCTCGCTGCAGATGCGCACCGTGTCGGCCGGCATCGGTTCGCCCACGGTCGCGATGGCGTTGGCCCCGATGGGCGCTTCGACGAAGCTCAGGCCCGGGTGCGCGGCGTCGAGAACGCGCACGGCGGCCGCGGTGACTTCGGGACCGATCCCGTCACCGGGAAGAACCGCGATCTGCGTCACGTGGGTTCGGTCACCCGAACCCGCCCGCTAGCCTCCCACGCGCGGATCGCGGGGATCTTCGAATTGAGGTACTTCAGGAAACCGCCGCCGAGCACGAACGGCTTGCGCGCCGGATCCAGCTCGAACTTCACCGGCGCGTCGTCGTCGGCTTGCACGGTTTCGTTCTCAACGTCGATCGTGATCGTCTTCGCCGCGGCGAAGCGCGGGATCAGCGACGCGTCGACGATCACCGGGACGAGCCCGTTCATGTAACAGTTCTCGTGGAAGATGCGGGCGAAGCTCGGCGAGATCACGGCTTTGATGCCGGCCCCGAGTAGCGCCCAGGCAGCGTGTTCGCGCGACGAACCGCAGCCGACGTTTTCGCCGGCGACCCACACCACCGCACCCGGGTGCTCTTCGAGCATCTTACGGCCGTCAGTCATGCCGGTGAAGCAGAATTCGCCCATCCCGGATTCATCGATCGTGGTGAGGTGTTTGGCCGGAATGATTTGGTCGGTATCGACGTTGGCGCGCGGGATCGGCAGCACGGGTCCCTTGACGATCATGCCGGCACCGCTTCGCGCGCGGCCGGCACGTCGCTGGGCGAGGCGATCCGTCCGAGGATCGCCGATGCCGCCACGACTTGCGGTGAGGCGAGGTGCACGCGTCCGCCGTCGCCCATGCGGCCGGGGAAGTTGCGATTGGTCGATGAGATCACGCGCGTCTGCGGCGCGATGACGCCGACCGACATGCCCAAGCACGGTCCGCACGACGAGTGCGTCCAAAGCGCGCCGGCATCTTGGAAGATGTCGTGCAAGCCTTCGCGCTCGGCCTGACGCTTCACGCCGACCGAACCCGGGGTGATGATCGTCGGCACCGTCACCTTGCGCCCGCGCAGCACTTCGGCGGCGGCGCGCAGGTCGCTGATGCGCGAGTTCGTGCACGAGCCGATGAAGGCTTGATCGATCTCGATGGTCTTCATCGCGGTGCCGGGAACAAGGTCCATGTACTCGAGCGAATCCTTGTTCGCGTCGGCCGGCACGGTGCCGTCGATCGAGGAGTTCTCGCCGGGATTCGTCCCCCAGGTCACCACCGGACGCACCGATGCAGCGTCGATCGTCACGACGCGATCGTACTCCGCATCGGGATCGGCTTGCAGCGACGTCCAGTTGGTCGGCTTGAGCGTCGTCTCGGCGAGATACGCGGCCGTCTTCTCATCCGGCGCGATCACGCCGGCGGTTGCGCCGGCTTCGATCGCCATGTTGCAGACGGTCATGCGGCCGTCCATCG
>PLTN01000238.1 GCA_003164495.1 Vulcanimicrobiota bacterium | reverse complement strand
GGTTCGATGAAGCCGTGGTGCAAGCGCGGCGTGCGAAACCGATGTTCGAACACGCGATGCGATGCAGCGAAGAGCGGCGCCAAATCGCGCTCGCCCTTGACTTGCCGCCGCGAACCTTGAATGTTTCCGTGCGCTTGCTGCGGGCGCTCGCCCCCGATGTACGCATACGCTTCGGGATGTTCGTGCAAGAGCGGCGCATCGGGAGCGAGCGCTTCGAGCGGATCGAAAATGGCCGGTAATTCGTCGTAGTCGACCGCCACCAGGCGCGCCGCCTCTTCCGCCGCTTCGCGCGTTTCCGCCGCCACCGCCGCAACGCGATCGCCGATAAAGCGCACTTTATCGACCGCCAGAATCGGCCAATCGGCGAGCCGCCGGCCAAACAATTTCGGGCCGATGTCTTGACCGGTGATGACGGCTCGAACGCCTTCGACGGCACGCGCATCGCCGATTGAAATCGATCGGATGCGAGCGTGCGCGAACGGACTCTTCACGAAAGCGGCCCACAGCATTCCGGGCCGCGAAAAATCGGCAGTATAGCTCGCGCGGCCGCTTACTTTTTCCCGGCCATCGATGCGCGCTTCGCCGGTTTGGAAGAACTCACGTGTATCGAGGCCCGGCGCAACGATGGACGACATCGGGGCGATCGCGGGCGTAAACCTAGACTTCGCTGTACGCGACCGACGGTTCGGCTTTGACCTTGGGGTGGCGCATGATCGCGGCGTCGATTGCCGCCTGCAAATCTTTGGTCAGGAACGGCTTGACGATGTAACCGTCCCAGCCTTGCGTCTCTTCGACGGCGTGGGAATCGATGCGGATCAGCGCGGTGCGGCCGGCAACGCGCCGCACGAATTCTTCGAGTGCCATCCCGACGCGCTCGGTGTCGACGATCGCCGCGTCGAACTGCAGTTCGTCGATCGACGCCAGCAACTCGGTGCCGTCTGCAACGACCGTCGCTGCGAAGCCGTCGTCGCGCAGCGTGTGGGCAACGTACGATTTCGCATCGCCGTCGGCATCGACTAAAATGAACTTGCGATGACGTGGGCGCGGCGCCGCGACGGCGGCCGGCAAGAACGCGCGGAACGTACTGCCTTCGCCTTCAACCGAGTCGACGCTCATCGTGCCGCCGTGCATTTCGACGATCGTCTTGGTGAGGTAGAGTCCGAAACCGGTGCCGCTGATGCCCAGTGCCCGCGCGTTTTGCGCGCGCGCGAACCGGCCGAAGAGCTTCGCCTTGTCGGCTTCGGGAATGCCGATGCCTTTATCGTGGACGCTGACCTCCACGCCACGTCCCTTGGCGCGGAGAAACACGTCGATCGGTTCGCCGCCGGGCGAGTACTTGATCGCGTTGCCGATCAGGTTTTCGAACACCTGACGCAAGCGGCCCGGGTCGCCGCCGATTCGCAGTTCGGGGCGGTCGGTGCGCAGATCGATCGTGCGCGTCACGCTGAACACGCGCACGATGTCGCGGACGAGCGCGACCAGGTCGAACTCTTCGAGTTCGAGCGTAAGTTCGTTCTGTTCGAGCCGCGAGAGCGCGAGCGTATCCGTTGCCAGGCTCGCCAAGCGCATCGCGCTCGATGAGATCATCGTGAGGAACTTGCGCGATTCTTCATCGAAGCGTTCGTCTTCGGCCAGTACGTCGGCGAAGCCGACGATCGTGGTGAGCGGCCCCTTGAAGTCATGCGCGAGCATCGCGATGAGGTCGTTCTTGACTTGATTGAGTTCGACGACGGCGGCGCGCCGAGCTTGAAGCTCACCGTAGAGTTCCACGTTACGTGCGGCAACGGCAAAGTATTGGCCCAACAACCCGACGGCAAAAATGTCGGCTTGGTGCAGGCGGCGGTCGCTGCGCACGTCGAGGATGTAGCGCGTCTGTCCGAGCGAGCCGGGAATGCGAATCGCCGCGCGGCGTTCGTCATCGTCGAGCAGCGCGCCGTCGCTGCGGCTGGCCGACTCGACGAACGCATCGCCGCCGGACACCGCGCGATCGGGTACGAGTAGATCTTTGGTTAGCGCGAAGCCGCCGTTTGGTCGCGCCACCAGCAACCGGGATTCCGCACCGATCAGATCGCGCACGCCACCCAGTAATGCTTCGACGAGCGCATGCGGTTCGAGTGCTGCGAAGATCCCGCGCGCGATCGACGTCAACGCGGTGAGCCGCTCGTTCTGCATCGCTAATTCCGCACCGCGCAGTACGGACTCCGTGATGTCGTGCAGCATCAGCACGTAACGGTCCGTTTTGCCATTTTCGTTCAGTAACGGCTGCGCCGATGCGGCGGCGTAATAGTGCGTGCCGTCGAGCCGGTAGCTAACGTACTCAGCGCGCGACGTTTCGCCGCGGCAGAGTGTCTCGCGCATGCGGTAGAGGATCGATGTGTCGGTCTTCGGACCGATGAAAGCTTTCGCGTTCGTACCGATGACGTCTTCCATCCGCGCGGCCTTCGACCGCAAGTACGCCTCGTTGCAGTAGATGATCTCGACCGGATCGTCGGGAGTCGGCCCGATGCGCGAGATCACGACCGCTTCTTCCGTCGCCTCCATCGCCGCGGAGAGCAGTCGCAGCTGGTCTTGATCGGCGCGGCGGCGCCGGCGTGACTCGAACTGCTCGATCACCACACCGGCGATCGCCTGCAAGCCCGCGCGTTGATCGGCCGTAAGCGTGTGCGGTTTCTTATCGACGACACAAATCGTTCCGATCGCGACGCCGGCCGGCGTGATCAGCGGCGCGGCGGCATAAGACACCAGGTTCCGCAAGGTGACGTGCTGGTTCGATGCAAAGCGCGGATCTTTTCTCGCGTCCGGCACTTCCAAGATATCTTTGCTGAGCATGGCGTAGGAGCAAAACGATTCGGCCAGCGTCGTCGGGAGAACGTCGGCCAATCCGTAGTGCGCCTTGAACGCAAGGGTGTCGCGGCCGGCGAGTTCGATCACCGCGACCGGCGTGCCGCAGCTCATCGCAGCTACGCGCGCGAACGCGTCGAAGACTTCCTCGTTTGGAGAATCGAGGAGGTCATATTCCTCGAGCGCGGCGAGACGCTCGTCCTCACCCGTGGACAACGGCGGTTCCTTCATAATTGGGACGTTCCACGCTTCGTCCCGACAAAAGCCAGTACCCCCGCGAGGGACCGCGCGTTGAGCACCTCGGAGGGCGTGATCCACGCGCGCCGCGCCTGGCCAACGGCATATGCGATGTGGCTGAGTTGGGCCGATCCGTGGGCGTCGGAGTCGCAGGTAAACGTCACTCCGAAGTCGCGAGCACGGCGGGCCAAGGAGCTCGGCAAGTCCAGCCGGGACGGCTGTCCGTCGATCTCAAGTGCCGTCCCGGTCCGGGCGGCAGCCGCAAAAACCGCATCGTAATCGAACTCGTACCCGACAAACGTCTCGACGTTGCGGCCGGTCGGGTGACCGATGATCGAGACGTAGGGGTTCTCGCAGGCCCGGATCAGTCGCGCCGTCATCTCGTCGCGCGATTGGTTGTTGCCGGTATGCACGCTGGCAACGACGATGTCCAGTTCGGCGAGCAAGGCATCATCGTAGTCGAGCGTTCCGTCTTCAAGGATGTCGACTTCGGCCGAGCACAGGGTGCGAATGTTGTAGCGCTCGCCCAAGGCACGGACGTCCTCGCGCTGCGCGCGCAGATCGGCCGGGTCGAGTCCGCGCCCCCGACCGAGCGAGTGGTCGGAGATCGAATGATACTCATAACCGCGCGCCGCGGCCGCAGCCACCATCGCTTCGAGCGTATCTGAGCCGTCGCTCCAGCGCGTGTGCATGTGGAAGTCGCCACGGATGTCGTCGAGCTCGATCACGCGCGGCAGCGTGCCGTCGCGGGCGGCCTCAATTTCGCCGACGCCCAGCCGCATTTCGGGCGGAATCTCCATCACGCCGAGCGTCGCGTAGACCTCGGCCTCCGTGCGGCACACGATCAGGCGGCCGTCGGTCAGGTCGACGATGCCGTTCTCGCTGACGCGCAAGTTCTGGCGCACTGCGAGTTCGCGCAGCTGGATGTTATGTTCGCGGCTGCCGGTGAAGTGTTGCAGCAGATTCCCATAGACGTTCGCCGGCAGCACGCGCAGATCGATCTGCAATCCGCCGGCGAGCCAAATGCTGGCCTTGGTGCCGCCCTCGGCGAGCACCGCTTCGGCGCGCTCCCAGCCGACGAACGCCGCGATCACGGCAGCGGGCTCATCCGACGTGCAGACGATATCGATATCGCCGACCGTCGGCTCGTTGCGGCGCACGCTGCCGGCCGGAGTGAGGTCGTGCGCGGGCGAGTTTGCGGCCAGATAGGCGACGATTTCGCGCGCGAGCGGCAACGCGGTGCCGAGCGGCGTGCGCTTGGCGCGACCCGCATAGGCCAGCACCCCCCGCCGGATATTCTCGATCGATTTCTTGCCCAGGCGCGGGATCTCGCTCAAGGCGCCGGCCGCCAGGGCCCGCTCGAGGTCGGCGAGCGACGCGACGCCGAGCCGCTCGAACAGCAGCTGGGCCGTCTTCATGCCGACGCCGCCGACGCCGAGGACCTCGAGCAGCGTCGACGGATAGCGCGCGCGCAGTTCCTCGAGATAGCCGCAGCTGCCGGTTTCGCACAGCTCGGCGATTCGTGCGGCGATCGACTTACCCACACCGGGCAATTCTTGGAGCCGGCCACCGGCCAGCAAATCCACCAGCGGGGCGGCGTTCTCGATCGTCTCGGCCGCGCGTTCGTAGGCCATGAACTTAAAGAACGGTTCGCCCGCAAACTCCATGAGCGTACGGATCTCTTTTAGCCGCTGCGCGATCTCAGCGTTCGTGATGCCCTCTCCCATGACGAGGAAAACATACCACGTCTGCGTACAAGCCACCCATGCTTCGCAGCGAACGGCATCGCCTCGACCCGGCGATCTTTAACCTGCCGATCGAGAAGATGCGTGACGGGTATTACTCGGACACGTATTTTAACCGCGCGCGTGAAATTCTCGAGCGCGACAACTACCATCCGCGCATTCGGATGCAAATCTTTCAGCGCAGCTCGTCGGTCCTGTGCGGGATCGACGAAGCGATCGCCATCCTCAAGCTCTGCAGCGGCCGTCACGACGGCTCGCGCTGGCGCGACGGCTGGAACCAGCTCGACGTGCACGCCCTCTACGACGGCGACCGCGTCGGGGCGTTCGAAACCGTCATGACGATCGAAGGCGACTACGACCTCTTCGCGCACTTGGAAACGCCGTATCTCGGCGTGCTCTCGCGGCGCACGCGCATCGCCACCAACGCGCGTGCGATCGTCGACGCCGCCGGCGGCAAGGACGTGCTGTTCTTTCCGGCGCGCTTCGATCACCATCTCGTGCAAACCGGCGACGGTTATGCGGCGTATATTTCCGGCGCGCTTGGCGTGTCGACCGACGCGAATGCGGAGTGGTGGGGTTCGCGCGGCATGGGCACGGTACCGCACGCGCTGATCGCCGCGTACAACGGGGATACCGTACTGGCAACGAAAAAATTCGCCGAGCACATCGATCCCGCGGTTACCGTGATCTCGCTGGTCGACTTCGACAACGACTGCGTGCGCACGAGTCTGGCGGTCGCGCGCGCGCTCGGTAACCGGCTGTGGGGCGTGCGCCTCGATACCTCGGGAACGCTGGTCGACGCGTCGATCATTCCGCAGATGGGCACGTTTCCGCCGACCGGCGTGAACGCGCAGCTCGTACACAACGTGCGCAACGCGCTCGATGCCGAAGGCTTCAATTTCGTGAAGATCGTGGCCAGCGGCGGCTTCAACCCGACGCGTATCGAAGCGTTCGAACGTGCCTGCGTACCGGTCGACGCGTACGCCGTCGGCAGCGCCTTCTTCGATGGGAACGGCGCGTTCGATTACACCGCCGACATCGTGGCGATCGCCGAAGGGGGCAACTGGCGCGAATGTCACAAAGTGGGGCGCCCCGAACGCCCCAATCCGCGGCTGACTCGCGTCGACTGAAAGTGCGGATCGGGTCCCGGGAAATACTCCGCTAAAGTAATTCGTGAGGACCCGACCGCGAAGCATTCGCTTGAAGCGAATGCTCTAGGCGGGCTGCGCGGCTCCGGCCGACGCGAGCTTTTCGAGGATCGCGCGGTTGAAGAGCATCAGGTCCTGCGGGTTGCGCGAGGTGACCCAATTACCGTCATTGACGACGGGCTGATCGCGATAGAGGCCGCCGGCATTACGAATGTCGTCGGCAATCGATGCGAATCCGGTGAGCGTACGCCCGCGTACGAGCTGCGCGGAGATCAGGATCTGCGGTCCATGGCAGATGATGAACATCGGCTTCTTCGCCAGATCGAACTCGCGCACGAAGCGCTGCACTTCTTTGTTCATGCGCAGGTGATCCGGCGACGTTCCGCCCGGAATCAGGATCGCGTCGAAATCGTCGGCCGTAACGTCGGCCACGATCTCCTCGGCCTTCACGCTCTGGCCTTCGTCGAGGCCCTTCTTGCCGCGAATTTTTTGCAGCGAACGGTCGTCGACCCCGACGATCGTCACGACGGCGCCCGCTTCCTCGAGGGCCCGCTTCGGATCCAACAGTTCCGATTCTTCAAATCCGTCGCCGACCAGTGCGGCAACGCGCTTACCTTCGATCTCCATGGCGCCTCTTTTCCCCAACCCGCCGTTCATACATCTACAGTGAGCCGTCCGTGGATTGCACGGCCGCGCGAAGCAAGTAGGCCAGTTCGACTTCCAGGCGCCCGGTCGCATCGAGGACGGTATCCTCGAGCAGGGCCTTCAGCACCGGATTGCGCTTGAGCATGTCGCCCTCGGGGACGGCGTGGCGCGGGTTGATCTCACGCATGTAGATGCGCGCGTCGAAGCGGATCTGGCCGTCGGGCAAAAAGTAGAGCGGGTCGAGGCCCATCGCGTAGACCTCGAGCGAGAGCAAACCGCTCTTCTGCATGAACTCGATGGCCTTCAGGCGCAGCGCCTTCGCCAGGCGCGCCATGGCGGCGACGCCGATACGCCGGCTCCCGTCCAGCACGCGCGCCACCAGTTCCGCCGGCAGGTCGGCTTTGGCCGCCAGCGCCGCGGCATCGAGCTTCTCCCCGGCAGCGAGCGCCGCGAGCGCAGCCCCGAACGCCGCCCCGCCCGCTGTTCCCGTCGCTCCATCGTACGTCGCGTCCATGGTGGCGTCGGATTGGCGAGGCCGCGGGGGATGCCTGTGGAAGGCGAGGGCGTGCTCCAACCCGGGAACCATACGACCGAAGCGCGCAAGGCGCGCCACCTCGACATCTGTCTCGACGACGACGTCGCCTCGAGCCTCGACGCCGGCTGGTCGGGCGTCCGCCTGCGGCACGAGGCGCTGCCCGAGATCGCGCTGTCCGAGGTCGACGCGTCGACCCGCTTCCTCGGTTTCCGCCTGCGCGCCCCGATCCTGATCTCGTCGATGACCGGCGGCACGGACCGCGCGGCCGAGGTGAACCTGCGGCTGGCCGAGGCGGCCGGCGTCGCGGGGATCGCGATGGGCCTGGGCAGCGGGCGCGCGCTGATCGAGAACCCGCGGCTGCTGCCCACCTTCGACGTCCGCGGGGTCGCGCCGCAGGCAGTGCTCTTCGCCAACATCGGCGCGGTGTCGCTGAACTACGGGATCGGCGTCGAGGACGTGCGGCGGCTCGTGGCCGACCTGCGCGCCGACGGCCTCTTTCTGCACCTGAACCCGCTGCAGGAGGCGCTTCAGCCCGGCGGCGACACCGACTTCCGCGGCCTGGTGACCAAGATCGCCGCGTTGTGCGCGGCGCTCGACGTGCCGGTGATCGCCAAGAGCGTCGGGTCCGGCATCGGCACCACCACCGCCGCCCGCCTGCTCGACGCCGGGGTCGCCGCGATCGACGTAGCTGCCGCGGGCGGCACGTCGTGGGCGCGGGTCGAGGGCAAGCGCTCGGGCGACGAGCGCCGCGAGGCCCTGGCGGAGACGTTCGCAGGCTGGGGTCAGCCCACGGCTGAGAACGTGCGCACCCTGCGCGAGCGCTTCCCCTCGATGCCGCTGATCGCCAGCGGCGGCGTGCGCACCGGACTCGACATTGCCCGGGCGATCGCGCTCGGAGCCGACCTGTGCGGGCTCGCGCTGCCGTTTCTCCAAGCGGCCAGCATCTCGCGGGAAGCAGTCGACGCGCTGATCGGCACCCTGGTCGACGGCCTGCGGATCGCGATGTTCGCCACCGGCTCGGCGTCGCTCGCCGGCCTGCGGCGCGCGCTCGTTTAGGTCTTGGGCGGTTTGGGCCGCGGGGTGCGGCTCACGAAAACCTGACCGTCCTCCACCTTCACGTCATAGGCGTCGACCGTGGCCCAAGCGCCGAGGGTCATCGAGCCGTCGGTCAGGTTGAAGCACCAGGCATGCCACGGACACGTGATGGTGGTGCCCTCGATCCAGCCTTCCGCGAGCGATGCGCCCTGATGCGGACACATGTTTTCGAGGGCGTAGAATGTGCCGCCGGCATTGAACACGGCGACTTCGGTGCGATCGACCTGGACGGTGGCGGATTTGCCCGGTGCGATGTCGGCCGCGGCGCCGACGGGAACGAACGCGTCAGAATTCACGATCGAGCGATTTCGCGTGCGGCCGGGCCAAGGCCTTACACGGGTTCCTTTGACAGGAAATCCGCGATTTGATACACTTCGTCGGTCGCCGGACTGGATGCGTCATTGACGCGGTTCTGGAGCCGAGCGAGACAATTTCCCCCGAAAGACTACCGTTCCGTGCCGCTAACCAAAGAACAAAAAACGGAGATCGCGAGCAAATTCGGCCGCGGTCCCAACGATACCGGTTCAGCCGACGTGCAGATCGCGATCCTCACTTCGTCGATCAACCAGCTGACCGAGCATCTGAAGATCCACAAGAAGGATCACCACAGCCGCCGCGGCTTGCTCATGCAAGTCGGCCAGCGCCGGCGCCTTCTGAGCTATCTTCAGAACAAAGACCTCGAGCGCTACCGCAAGCTCATCGCCGACCTGGGCCTGCGCCGCTAACCGAACACACCGAGAAAACGCGTGCTGCAACCCGCAGCGCGCGTTTTTCTGCATTTCTGGCAGCGCCGTGCCCCCATGTCATCCCGAGCGGAGCGCCCCCTCGTCTTCGCTCGGAATGACACCGGGGGGGAAAGCCCGAATCCTCGCTCGTTCAACAAAACGACAAAAAATAGAAAAATTTAGGAGTATTTGTGCCAGAATCCGTCTCTCTCGAGATCGGGGGTCGCACCCTGACATTCGAGACCGGCGAGCTTGCTAAGCAAGCCAACGGCAGCGTCCTCGTCCGTTATGGCGATGCGAACGTTGTCCTCGCCTGTGTCACCGCCTCGGAGCAACCGCGCTCGGGCGTCGATTTCTTTCCCCTGACCTGCGAATTTGAAGAGAAGATGTACGCCGCGGGCAAGATCCCGGGCGGCTACATCAAGCGCGAAGGCCGTGCCTCAGAGCACGGCACGCTGAGCGCGCGTCAAATCGATCGCCCGATCCGGCCGCTCTTTCAAGAAGGCTTCCGCAACGACGTCATGATCGTGACGACGGTGCTCTCGATCGATCGCGAACTCGATGCCGACGTGCTCGCCGTGTGCGGTGCCGGTGCGGCACTCGCGGTGTCCGACATTCCGTTCGACAAGAACATCGCCGCAGTGCGCGTCGGCCGCGATGAAGACGGCAAGTACATCATCAACCCCACGCTGCCGCAGTATGAATCCGGCGGCATGGACATCGTCATCGCCGGTACGCTCGACGGTGTGATGATGGTCGAAGGCGGCGGTCACGAAATCTCCGAGGAAGATCTCCTCGGTGCCGTTGAGTTCGGCCACGCAGCGGTCAAAAAGATCGTTACCGCGATCAACCAGCTGCAGAAAAAAGCCGGCAAGAAAAAGCGCACGTATCCGTTGCTCACCATCAACGCGACGCTCGATGCGTGGGTCCGCAAGACGTTCAAAAAAGACGTCGCCAAAGCGATGCGCATCGTCGAAAAGGGCGAACGCAACACGGCGTTCGCGAAGTTCTCGAAAGAAGTCGCGCTCGAGAAGGTCGGCCCGAAAGACGCCGACGTCAAAGCGCTTCTCGAAGACAAGAACAGCAAAGACTTCGATTCCATCATCAAGACGATGGAAGAGGAAGAGCTTCGCGTGATGGTCGTCGACGAGAAGTTGCGTCCCGACGGTCGTAAGCCCGACGAGATCCGCCCGATCTGGTCGAAAGTCGGCATCCTGCCGCGCGTTCACGGCACCGGCGTGTTCACGCGCGGACAAACGCAAGTGCTCACTGCCGCGACGCTCGGTTCGATCGGCGACGAACAGCGCCTCGACGGAATCATGGCGATTCCGAACAAGCGCTACATGCACTACTACAACTTCCCGCCGTATTCGGTCGGCGAGACGCGCCCGATGCGCGGACCCGGCCGCCGCGAAATCGGCCACGGTCACCTCGCGGAACGCGCGCTGGTGCCGATCCTGCCGCCGCAGGACGAGTTCCCCTACACGATGCGCTTGATCAGTGAAACGCTCGAATCCAACGGCTCGTCGTCGATGGCGTCGATCTGCGGTTCGACGCTCGCGCTGATGGACGCCGGCGTGCCGATTCAAAAGCACGTGGGCGGCATCGCGATGGGCCTCATCTTGCACGGCAAGAAGCACGCGGTCCTCACCGACATTCAAGGCATGGAAGACTCGCTCGGCGAGATGGACTTCAAGGTCGCCGGAACGGTCGATGGGATCACGGCGATCCAGATGGACATCAAGGTCGACGGCATCACGATCGACATCATGCGCGAAGCGCTGACGCAGGCGAAGAAAGCGCGCCTGTCGATCATCGACAAGCTCAAGGAAACGCTGCCGGCCGCGCGCACCGAGATGAGTGCGTTCGCCCCGCGGATGATCGTACTGACGATTCCGCCGGACAAGATCAAGGACGTCATCGGGCCCGGCGGCAAGGTCATCAACAAGATCATTGCCGACACCGGCGTCAAGATGGACATCGAAAACGACGGCCACGTCTACATCTCCGCACCCGACGGTGTCGCGGCGGAGAAGGCCAAAGCCATGGTCGAATCGTTGACCAAGTCGGTGCAAGTCGGTGAGACCTACCTCGGCACGGTAACGCGATTGATGAACTTCGGTGCGTTCGTCGCGATCTTGCCGGGCAAAGAAGGCCTCGTTCACATCTCGCAGCTCGCGCCGCAACGCGTCGAGCGCGTCGAAGATGTGGTGAAGATCGGCGACCAGATCATGGTGAAGGTCGTCGAAATCGATTCGCAAGGCCGCATCAACCTCTCGCGCAAGGCCGTTCTCGGCGGCGCGAGCGATGAGAACGGTGCGGCTCCCGCACCGCGCAGCGAAGAACCCGCCGGTGCGGGCGGCGAGCGCAACGGCGCGCCGCGCGGCCGCGGACGCCGCCCACCCCGTCGCGACTGAGCGCGGGCTTCGACCAAAGCAAGCAAAACGGGCTCCGGCATATTGCCGGGGCCCGTTTTGTTTTCGTCACAGTGCGCGAGCACGAGAGGAATAGCTAGGGGGCGTTCGCCAAGCGGACGCGTCGACCATGGACCCCTATTTTCGAATGAACGCAATGGAATCATATATCCGGCACGCGTGCTCGTTCGTCGGCGATCCCGTTCCCGACGCGGCGACGGCAGCCGAGTTCGTTGCGCTGGCCAAGCGCATGATGAAACCGGACTTCGAAGGCGTGAACGGCTGGCGCACCGACCCGCCGCTACCGGGCCTGCTCGAAAAGCCCGAAAAGCTGGCCACCGGCTGGCGCATGATCTGCGCGACCCGCATCCATCAAGGCACTCGGGAAGCCGGCGTTCTCTTCCTGACGTTGATGACCGGCAAAACCCCGTCCGCGTTCGTGGCCGAGCCCGGAACCGTCATTCCCCAGGAGTATTTGCCCGCCGCTTCCCGGTAAGTCGCCGGTGGAATGAACGACGGAGCATTGGCCGGCCGCGTCGCGATCGTCACCGGCGCCGCACGCGGCGTCGGCGCGGCGATCGTACGCGACCTGATCTCGCACGGCGCGCGCGTGGTCGCGGCCGACAACGGCGCATCGATCGACGGCCGCACGGAAGACCCGGCGCTGATCGCTGCGTTCGCGGAGGCGTGCGGCGACGCGGTCCTGCCGCTCGCGCAGAGCATCACCGCGCCCGGCTTTGCCGATGCGGCCGTCACGCTGGCGCGCGAGCGTTTCGGCGGCCTCGACATCATCGTGAACAATGCGGCGATTCTGCGCGACGCGTTTTTGTTCAAGGGCAATCGCGCCGACTTCGAAGCGGTGGTCGCAACCGATCTGACGGCCGCGTACGACCTCTTGCGCGCGGCGACACCCGTGCTGCGCGAGAACGCCAAGACCACGCGCGCGGGTTGGGGACGGATCATCACGATCGGCTCGACCGCAGCGCTCTACGGCAACTACGGTCAAGGCGCATACGCCAGCGCCAAGGCCGGCCTGTTCGGGTTGATGCGCATCGCAGCGCTCGACATGGCGCGCAGCGGCGTCACGTCGAACATGATCGCGCCGTTCGCGGCTTCGCGCGTGACCGAGACGATCGTGCCCGCAACGCCCGCCCAAGCGGTCTACAAAGCCGACGCGCTCTCGATTCCGCCGGCACCGATCGGCCGCTTCGCATCGTTCCTCTGCTCGGCCCGCGCGCAACACATCACCGGACAGGTGTTCGGCGTGCGCGGGCGTGAAACGTTCGTGTTCTCGCAACCGCGCCCGCTGGCACGCGCGACCACCGCTCCGGATCCGTCGCTCGACGATCTGGCGGCGCTCGTCGAAAGCGAGTTCGCCCCGCACTTCACCGCGCTCGAAACCGATCTCGACGCGTTTTCCACGACCCCCGTTCTCTAGGAGCACACCGTGTCCACGCATACCGAACCGTTCGTCGTCAACACGCCCGCCGAGTTAGCCGCCCAGCCGGCCGAATATGGCGACTTGGTCAAGAAGATCGTCGTCAGCCACGCCATCAACGAGCTTGCGGGCGCGACCGTGTACGACGAGCCGGCGATCGCGTTCGCACCCACGCCGTATTGGAAATGGCATGCCTGCCGGATCGCGATGGAAGAGTACGGCCACCACGTACGTTTTGCAAAGATGGGCGCGACGCTCGGCGTTCCGGAGGACGCGATGATTCCCGGCCGTACCGAGAAACGCTCGCTCAACATCTTCGACACGACGCTCGGGGGCTGGGCTGAATTCTGCGTGCTCAAGATGATCGGCGATCTGGCCGAAATTCTGCAGGTCGAAGATCTGCTCAAATGCAGCTACATACCGTTGCGCAAAGCGGCGAAGATCACGATGCCGGAAGAGAAATTTCACGCTACGTTCGGTGAACGCGCGTGCGCCGAGCTCGTCAAGACCAAGGAAGGGCGCGCCGCGGTGCAGGCTGGGATCGACAAACTCTATCCCGGGCTGCCGGCGTTCTTCGGCCGGGCGAACTCCGAGAACAACAAGCTCTACCGCAAGTGGGGCATCAAGGAGCGCACGAACGAAGCGATGCGCGCCGACTACATGGAGCGCGCGCGCGTACTGGTCGAGAAGCTCGGTTTGAAGCTGCCGGACGTCCCGGCCGCCTGAGTGGGACGGCAGACGGTCTTACGCACGCGCGTCCGCTTCGGCGAGACCGACGCCGCGGGCATCGTGTTCTATCCAACGTACTTCGCGTGGTTCGATTCCGGCACGCACGAATTGCTGCGCGGCGATGAGGCTCACGGCCGCGACGCAGGCGGGGGCCCGAAGTTTCCGCTGCCGATCGTCGAGTGCGGGGCGACGTTTCTCGCGCCGTTACAGTTCGATGAAGAGATCGAGATCGTTTCGACGGTAGCGTCGATGGGCGAATCGTCATTGCGCGTCGAGCACGAAGTGCGCACGCTCGCCGGCAGGACGTGCGCGCGCGGTTTCGAGCAGCGCGTGTTCGTGACGCTGGCCTCGGGACGGCCTGCCAAAGCGCCGATCCCGCCCGAGTTGCGCGCCCGATTGGAAGGATCGGAGGCCGCGGCGAAGCCCGGCGCATAATGCTCCGCTCGGATTTCCTCGCCGGCGTCGCCGGTGCGACCACCCTCGCCCAAACCACGCCCGGCTTCCCGAACATCACGCCGTCGGTCTCGATCGCGCTGGTTGCGCCGCTCAGCGGCCCGGCAAAACCGATCGGCACGCGACTGAGCGCCGGCGTTCAAGCGTGCATTCAGTACAACAACGAGCTTGCCGGTTCGCTGCAGCGCACCTACGCGATGCGCCCGTTCGACGATCAGAACACACCCGCCAACGCGCTGATCCAATCGAGCTTCGCGACCGGTGACAGCACGGTCGTCGCGGTGGTCGGTCATTTGAGTTCCGACGCGACGCTGCAAGGCATCCAGAATTACGGTCCGGCGCAAGTTCCGCTCATCGTGCCGCTGAGCACCGACGATCGCGTTACGGCGACGCGATACCGCAACGTGTTCCGCTTGCCGACGAAAGATTCGTTCGAAGGGCAGCTCTTCGCGCGCACCGTGATCGCGCAATACAAACCCAAGCTCAGCTACGTCTTCGTACAGGATGCCGATTACGGCGCCGACGTGGCAAACGGGTTTCTCGCGACGATGAAAGCGCAGAACAGCGCCGCGCAGTACCAGCAGTTTTCCTACGACCATCCCGACTTCGGCGCCGTCGTCGACAAGGCGCTGGTGGCGCAGCCCGATTACGTGTTTCTCGCCGGCGTCGTCGGCGACATGGGTCCGATCGTCGGCATGCTGCGCACGAAGGGCTACACGGGCCCGATCGGCGCCTCGCAAGGCTTCTTCGACGGCGCTTCGATGAAGCTCGGCCCCGCCTCCGACGGCATGATGGTCTCGACGTCGATGCCGTATCTTCCGTTCGCGCCGGCCACGGTGCGCTGGGTTCAGGATTTCCAGCAGCATTGGGGGCAGATGGATGCATTCGCCGCGTTCGGTTACGCGGCCACGCAGATCATCATCTCGGCCGTGACCCGCACCAACAGCACCAATCGCGCCGTGCTCGTGCAGGCCATCGCGCAAGGCGTGCCCATGGACACGATGACCGGCACGTATTCATTTACGCCGTTCGGCGACCCGCTACAGCCGCAGATCTACTACTACACGCTCAAGGACGGGAAATTCACCTACCTGAAACAGGCGCATCCCTCGACTTTCATGCTCAAATAGTGGATTCACGTTCCGTGAATCCTTCGCGTTTGGGCTGCGCCCAAGCCGCCCGCCCTAAGGGTTAATCGTCGAGCTCGTCCTCGAGCTCTTCCTCTTCGCTGACGTCGTCGATGGCGACGGGCTGATCGGGGTCGAGCATTTCCGTGCGCGCAACGTCATCGCGCTGTGCGGGCGTGGGCTGGCGTTCGTTGGTGAGATCGTCTTCGTAGAGGTCGCGGCGTTCCATGGGCTGGGCTCCTCGGCGGCAGGGGGTAGCGCAGAACGTACCCGTCTAATGGTCGCCGGAAACCGGTTTGTTCCACGGCGGGTTGGCAGTCGCGTGAAGGTCATACGCGTCGACCGCACCGGCGGTCCCGAAGTGCTCCAGGTTGCCGAGAGCGACGTGCCCAAGGCCGCCGCCGGCGAGCTGCTCATTCGCCATACCGCGATCGGCATCAATTACATCGACGTGTACTTGCGCACGGGCACGTATCCGCACGCGTTGCCGTTCATCCCCGGCCGCGANNGGGATGCGCGTCGGCTACCCCGACAGCCCCAACCTCGGCAGCTACGCCGAGCACGTGACCGTGCCCGCGCGGTTGTGCGTCGAAGTTCCGGCCGGGATCGCCGACGACGTCGCCTGCGCCGCGATGCTGCAAGCGATGACCGCGCAGTATCTGGCGGCCGATTCGCACGCGATCCGCAAGGGCGACTGCGTGCTGATCCATGCCGCCGCGGGCGGCGTGGGACGCATCCTCGTGCAGCTCGCAAAACGTCGCGGCGCGACCGTGATCGCAACCGCCGGCGGTCCGGAGAAAACGGCGCTGGCAAAGAGCGCCGGCGCCGATCACGCGATCGACTACAGCGCGGTCGACTTCGAGCCCGTGGTCAAAGAGATCACCGGCGGCACGGGCGTCGATGCGGTGTACGATTCGGTCGGCAAGGATACGTGGGAACGCAGCTTACGTTCGCTGCGTGTCCGCGGCTCGTTCGTGCTCTACGGCGCATCGAGCGGCAAAGTGCCGCCGATCGATCCGCAAACGCTCTCCGCCGCGGGTTCCGTGTTCTTCAGCCGCCCGACGTTCGGCCACTTCGCGCGCACGCACGCCGAACTCGCCGAACGCGCGACCGAGATCTTCGAAGCGATCCTCGACGGCGAACTCCAAATCCGCGTCTCCAACACCTACAACCTCACCGACGCCGCCCAAGCCCACCGCGACCTCGAAGCCCGCAAAACCAGCGGCAAAGCCATTCTTTTCGTTTCACCCTGACCCTTCGACAAGCTCAGGGCGAAGGGTCGCTACTCAGGCGCCTTTACGGCGGTCGGTTGGCCGAGGTCGAGTTGGTCGAGGGGGATGATGGATGTGTTGGGGTGCGCGGCGGCAATGGTGGCGCCGAAGACTTGTGCGTCGCCCACCAGCACGATGAAGAGTTCGTCGAACGTGGCGGCGGCAAATTGCTGCACCATCGCGGGGTCGACGGCTTCGATCTCCGGCAAGTATTCGCCGAGTTCGGTGAGCTCCATACCGTAGAGCGCGAGCTCGCCGAGTACGCCGGCAATGCCGTCGATCGTTTCGATCGAGCGCGAGAAACCGCCGCTGATCGTTGCCTTGCGCGTCACGAGTTCTTGCGCTTCGGGCGGCGTCGCCGCCAGACCGCGCAGCGTGTCGAGCACGACGGTGACCGCTTCTTCGACCTTCGTATGGTCGACCAGCGTGGAAGCGAGAAACAGCCCCGGCTCGCGCCGCGCGATCAGTTGCGCGCCGGCGCCGTACGAGAGCCCGCGCTTCACGCGCACTTCCTGATTGAGCCGTCCGCTATAGCCCGAAAGGACGGCGGTAGCGACGACGCCGGCGGCGTAGGTTTTCGCACGCCGCGAGATCCCGACGCGGCCGGCGAGGATCGCCGTGCGCCCGGCATCGGGTTTGTCGACGATCACGACGCGCGAACGCGGCGGCGGCGCCGTAAACGGGGCCGGGACGGGCAACGGTTCGGCCGGCGCGCGCCAACCGCCGAACTGTTTTTCCGCCAGCGCGAATGCGTCTTCGGGCGCGCAATCGCCGCCGATGATCAGCGTGGCGTTGTCGGGCCGGAAAAAGCGCGCGTGGAAGGCGACGATACCGTCGCGGTCGAGCGCCGCCAGCGTCTCCGCGGTGCCCGCGACGGGATGACCGTAGGGTGCCGACGCGAACGCGACGCGCTGGGCCACGAAGCGCGCCAGCGCACTCGGGCTGCTGTAACTGAGCGCCAGATCGCCGATCGCCTTCGCGCGCACGCGCTCGACTTCGGCTTGCGGGAACGACGGGTGCCGCACGACCTCATCGAAGAGCGCGAAGGCGTCCGGAAAGACGTGCGTGAGCGCGGTAATGGAAACGGTCGCGGCATCATAGCCCGAGGCCGCATCGAGGCGCGCGCCCAAACCGTCGACGGCCTGCGCGATCTCGACGGCCGAACGCGTCGCCGTGCCCTGCGTGATCAGCGACGTGGTCAGCGTGGCGAGGCCCGCTTCGGCTTCGCTCTCGGCCGACGCGCCGCTGCGCACGATCAGTTGCGCGACGATGATCGGAACGGCGTAGGCCTTCGGCGCGCTGCGTTGCGGAAACGCGATCACGCGCAAGCCGTTGGCCAGCGTGCGTTCGACCGGCAGCGGCAGTTCCGCCCGATGCGGTGCGCCGGGTGAGGGCGGCTTTTCGAGGGTGGTGATGGGTTGCGTCACAGCGGCAAGTATTCGATCGTCGTGCGGTTCTCGAGCGTCAGGTACTGCCGCGCGACGCGCTGCACGTCGGCATCGGTCACGGCGCGGTAGCGGTCGAGGTCGCTGTTGAGCGCACCCGGATCGTCGCGCTCGACGGTGCTGCGCACGAGCGCGACCGCGATGTTGTTATAGGTCTGACGGCTGCGCACGAACGAGCTCGCGATCTGCGTGCGCACGCGCTCCATTTCGGATGCGGCCGGCAGTTCGTCGCGCAGGCGCGCGATTTCGGCATCGAGCGCTTCGCGCACGCGTTCGACCGGCGTGCCGGTGCTCGCGATCGCGCGGAACGAAAAGAGTCCCGGCTGCTCGCGCAGATCGGCGCCGGCGTGCGCGGCGGTAGCGACCCGCTGACGGTACACGAGCGACTGGTAGAGGCGCGAGCTCTTGCCCATGCCGAGCAGCGTTTCCACGATGTCGAGCGCGGGCGCATCGGGGTGCCGCCATTCCGGAATGTGATAGGCGTACTCGATCGCCGGCAGCGGCACGTTGGCGGCGCGATAGGTGAACGTCCGCTCCGCCGTTTGCGCCGGCTCGACCGTCGTGACGCGCGGAATCGGCGCATCGGGTTTCGGAACGCGCCCGAAATACTTGTCGATCCACGCGTTCGCTTGCGCCGGATCGAAGTCGCCGACGACCACCAGCACCGCGTTGTCGGGGCGGTAGAACGTGCGATGAAATGCGACGACGTCGTCGAGCGTGGCGGCGCGCAAGTTCTCCGGATCGCCGATCACGCCGCGCCGGTACGGATGCACGGCAAACGCTTCGCGATTGACGAGTTCGTCGAGCATGCCGTAGGGCTCGGCCAGAATGCGCTGGTCGTATTCACCGATGACGACATCGCGTTCGGTGTGGAAGTGCTCCTCGGTGACCGCGAGCGACCCCAAACGGTCGCCCTCGGCCCACAGCAACGTCTCGAGATAATTCGACGGCACGACTTCGTAGTAGTTCGTGATGTCTTCGGCCGTGAACGCGTTATTGAGGCCGCCGATGTCTTCGGTGAGCCGGTCGATCGTCTCGGGACGCGTGTTCTTCGTCCCCTTGAACATCAGATGTTCGAAGAGATGCGCGAAACCGGAGCGGCCCGGCGGGTCGTCCTTGCCGCCGACGCGATAACCAACGTTAATGGCGACGGACGGGACCCGATGATCCTCAACCAACAAAACGCGGAGACCGTTGGGGAGCGTGCGATCGGTGAAGTCGATGGGCGCGACCGCGATCCCGGCGCCCGAAACAGTACTGGTCAAGACTGGCCGAATGCGCTTCGGAGGCGATGTTTCCCCCTTTCGTGGGCAGAAGGGTCCTGATGCGTCGACGAGTCGTGATCGCGGGGGCCACGCTGTGCGCGCTGCTCGTCGTCGCGGCCGCGGCGCTGGGGTTCCACAACGCGATCGCTGCCGCAATCATCCGCGCGGTTGCAAGCGGCGCGGGCTACAACGTGCAGTTCGGGAGCCTCCAGGTCGGGTTCAACGCGGCGACCGCGCTGGACACCAACGTGACCAACCGCGCCGGCGAGCCCGTCTTCAGCTCCCGCCAAATCGACGTGCGCTACTCGATCCGCTACGTGCTCCCGGGGAGCGGGCGGCGCCGCTTCGGGATCGATGCGCTCGACATCCGGCGCCCCACCGTCACCCTCATCCACCACGCCGACGGCACCTACAACGTCACGCTGCCGTCCAACGCCGTGTCGTCGAAGCCCGACACGACGCCGGTCGATCTGCGGTTCCGGGTGCGCGACGGCTCGGTCGTCTTGCTCGACCGCTTCCTCGTACCGGGTCAGGAGCGGCGGCAGCGGATCGTCGGCTTCGCGGCCGATGCCGTGCTCGCGCCGCATACGCACTCCTTCTACAACGTACGCTTCGACCTCGACGACGGCCGCACGCTGCATCCCATCATCGGGAAGGCAACGTTCGACGCGGATCGCGGCTACGAGGCGCAGCGCTGGACCGCACCCGACGTGCCCGTCGGGCCGCTGCTCGATTTCGCGCTGCCCTCACATGCGGTGAACGTCGTCGACGGTGACCTGCGCAACGTCGACGGCCGCATCTACACGTTCGTCGATCCCAACGGCACCACGCACACGCACAGCGCGCTGCGTGCCGATCTCACCAATGGCAAGATCTACCTCGCGGGCGTGATCAAACCGCTGCGCAACGCGCACGGCACCGTGATCGCCTACGACAACGGCCTCACGACGAGCGGTGTCGACGCGACGCTGGCCGGCGTGCCGCTGCACCTAGCCGGCGGCGTATACGGGTTGAACGCGCCGAAACTGCAGTTTGCGCTCGTGGGCCGCGGCGCGATCGAACAATTGCAGCAAGCGATTGCGCCCTCGCAACGCCAGCCGGTCACGGGCGATCTTTCGTTTGCGCTGCGCGGGTCGGGCGACCTGAACGCACCGGTGGTGAGCGGCACGTTTTCTTCACCGCAGCTGGTGTATCGCGGATTTCCCGCCGACGGCGCGAGCGGAACGTTTTCGATTCACGGCAGCGATCTCGATCTGCTCGACGCGAACTTTGCCTACGGCCCCGTCAACGTCGACGCGCACGGTACGGTCGTTCTCGCGAAAGAGGTCGGCACCAACCTCGTCGTGGCGCTGCACGCCGACGGCGACCGGCTGCCTTACGTCGCGCAACTCGTGCGCGGGCTGCAATTGACGAGCATCGTGCACGTCGCCGGAACCGGCACGCGCCTCGCCAGCGACGGCATCGTCTACGGCACGGGCCGCGACGGGCAGTTGGACGCGATCTTCGACGTGGACGGCAACGGCGACGGCGTGATCGGGCCGTTCTCGATCGAACGCAGCGACGGCGCGTCGATCTACGCGCGCGTCGCGCTCGACCGCACGAAGGGGAGCGTCCTCGCGATCGCCGATGTGCACCGTTTCTCGCTGCTGCCCGCCGCCGTTCGCACGCTGCCCGGCCTTCCCACCGGCGCGCTGCAGCCGCTGGCCGGCACGCTCGACGCGCAGTTGGTGGGTTCGCTCGACGGCAGCCGGCTCGACGGGCTGAGCGGTCACGTGCGCCTCGCGGGCCTGCGTTACGGCGCGCTGACGGCCGGCGCCACGGCCGACCTCGGAACCGCACCCGACGGCACCCAGCGGGGCGGCGTGCACGTGACCTCGTCGCTCGGAACGCTCGACGGCAATGCCGCCTACGCCGGCGGCCTCGTGGGCTTCGACGGCCGCGTGCACGGTTCGTTTGCGCAGTTGCGGCCGTTCACCGGCAACGTGGATGCACGCGGCACGATCGACGGCCCGCTCCAAGCGCTCTCCGACGGCGCGTCCTCGGCCGTGCAAACCTCCGGCTTGACCTTGCACGATGCGTCGGTGGAAGGCGTGCCGGTGCGCGATCTCTCCGCCACCGCTACGCTGAACGGCGCGCGAGTCGACGTACGCGCGCTGCAGCTCGGCATCGCCGGCGGTACCGTCACCGTGCAAGGCACGCTCGGCGACGGCGGCGAGCTGCGCGTAACGACGAGCGCGCTCGATCTGCGGACGCTGGCCGGCAGCCGCGTGGCGCTCGGCGGCGGAACGCTGCGCGCAAACGCGCGCGTACGCGGCACGCTCGACGCGCCGAGCGCGAACGTTGCCGTGCTCGTCGATCGCGCGGACTGGCACGGCATCGATCTCTCCGCGAACGCCTTCGCCCACTACGAGCGCGGAACGCTGCACGTGCACGATGCGACCGCGCTCGCGCTCGACTCGTATGCGACGGCCAGCGGTGACGTGCGCGGCCTGACCGGCAGCGCACCGCCGGTGCTCGACGTGGCCGCGAATCTGCACGGCGCGCAGATCGCGCCGATCGCGCGCGCGCTGCGTCTGCCGCTGCGCTATCCCGAAGGCGAGATCGATGCCGACCTGCGCGCCACGGGTCCGGTGAACGCACCGCAACTCGCCGGGGCGGTTCGCGTTCCGAGCGGCTCACTCAACGGTCTGAACTTCAGCGATGCCGGCGCGACGATCGCGGGCGGCCCGAACGGCATCAGTACGCGCAACGGCAGCGTCACCGTCGGCACGACGGCGATCGCGTTCGCGGGCGATATCGCCCCCGGCGCGCAGCGGATCGCCGTGCGTGCGCCGCGCGTCGAGCTCGCCGATTTCGACGACTACTTCGATGCGGCCGACACGCTCGGCGGTCACGGTCACCTGATCGCCGATGCCGCGCTCTCGCCTGCCGGCGTCAACGCGAGCGGCGACGTGCGCATCGACGACGCGCGCTATCACCGCTTCAACGTCGGCACCGTGACGGCAGCGTGGAACACGCGCGGACGTACGGTACACGGCGTCGGCAACGTGCAGACCGACCACGGCACGATCGCGCTCACCACCGACGTCACGTTCCCGGCCGGCGATCCGCTGTACGACGTTCGGCATCGCACCACGATCGCGGCGAGCGGCACGCTCGCGAATCTCGACCTCGCACAGTGGCTGCCGACTGCGGGCATCACGCAGCCGATCCTCGGCATGGCGAACGGCACGCTGCACGTCACCGGCACGCCGGCAGCGCCCGCCTTCGATGCGACGGCCGCGGTGAACAACGCGCTCGTGCGCGGCTATCCGCTCTCGATGCTCACGCTCGCCGCGAACGGCGACGCGCACGGCGCGCACCTGAGCGCGCTGCATCTGGCCGGCCCGGGATTGACGGCCGATGCCTCGGGGACGTTCGGCTACGGTCCGAGCGATCCGGTTGCGATCGCGCTCCACGCACAGAGCGACGACATCGGCGTATTGGCGAAGAGCCTCGGTGCGAAACTCGACGTGAGCGGCGCCGTGAATACGACCGTGAACGTCACCGGTTCGCGCAACGCACCGCATCTCGCGCAAACGATCGACGCGACGAACCTGCGCAACGGCAAGTACACCGTGCCCAAGATACATGCCCAACTCGCCGCCGATCCCCGAACGCTGCAGTTGCAAGCGTTCGAAGCGGACCTCGTGCGCGGACGGCTACTCGCGACCGCGACGCTCCCGATCCAACTCACGCCGGCGCCGGGCCTACGCACCGATCCGTTCACGGCATCGTTGCGCGCCGACGGCATCGACCTCGCGCAGTTCGCACCGTTGCTGCCGGAGGACGCGAAACTCGGCGGCACGATCGACGGCCAAATCGCGGCAAGCGGAACGCAGGACAACCCCGCGATTACCGGCACGATGACGCTCGCCGGCGGCAGCTACTCATCGAACCTGCTGCGTTCCGCGCTGAGCGGCGCACGCGCACGGCTCGACCTCATGCGCTCACAAGCGACGCTGAGCGACGTCCATGCCGACATCGGCGGCGGCGCGATCGACGGCTCGGCCAGCGCCACGTTCGGCAGCCTGCGCGCTCTGCAGCGCACGCTCGCCTACAACGCGCAGTTCACCGCCGCGAACGCGGTACTCAACGTGGCGAACCTCTTCCGCGGTACCGTCGACGGCGCGCTCACCGCCGTCAAACCGCAAGGCAACATTCCGACGCTCGCCGGCAACATCGCCTTCTCGAAAACGCGCTTACCGCTCGCGGCCTTGATCCCGCGCACGCCGGAGAACGGCGAGACGCGCGTGCCGCCGACCGTTGCGTTCAACCTGAACGTGCAAGCCGGCAACGACGTTCGCGTGACCGGGCCCGGCATCGATATCGGCGCGCGCGGTACGGTGGCGATCGGCGGCAACCTCGCGCATCCGGAACTGAGCGGGCGCATGACGTCGACCGACGGCACGCTAAGCTTTTACCGTACGTTCGTGCTGCGCCAGGCCACGGTCGCCTTTGAACCCGCGGACGGCCTGATACCCAACGTCGATGCGACCGCGACGACGACGATCACCAATCCCGATACCAGCATCTTGCTGCACGTCACCGGGCCCGCGACGAACCTCAACCTCGATCTCGCGTCGAGTCCGAGTTACGACAAGGAACAGATCCTCGGCTTGCTCGTCAACGCGCAGGCGTTCGGTGCCGTGCCCGGCGTCGAAACCACGGGCAGCGGCGGGATCGACGCGGGCAGCATCGCCGGTGGTTTCCTCAGCCAAGAATTCACGCAGAATTTGCTGCAACCGGTGGGCACCGGAATCGGACAAGCCCTCGGCTTCCAAGATCTCGCGCTCGGCTACGATTTCGGGAACGGTCTTTCGGCTGGAGCGCGCAAGCAGCTGGGCAAGAACTTCTATGCGTCCTTCAACCAAACGTTCGGCGGGGACGAACGTCAGGCGATAGCGCTGAACTACGACTTGCCGAATAACGGCGCGGTCGCGCTCACGTTCTACAACGCCGGCAACCTCACGCCGTCGGTACTCACGACCCAGCAGCTCTTTACCCCGGCCAGCCCGACAAACTTCACCCTGCAAGCCTTGGAACCGCCGGCCGGCACTTCCGGCGTGGTGCTGACCTACCAGCGCAAATTCCGCTAGAAGGGTACGCTAGTGTGGCGATTCTTGCGGTCCGTCCGGGTAAGATGATGCCATGGATCCAAGCTCCGACGGCGCTTACGTTGGCGGTAATGCCATTCTCGATCGCCTCACTTCGGCGGAGCGTGCGGACCTGTTGCCTCAGCTCAGCATGGTTTTCGGTGAAGAAGCGAGCGTAGTGCACACGCACGGTCAAGCGATCGGCGACGTGCACTTTCCGATCGATGCCGTGTATTCGGTCATCGTCGAACTCGAACGCGGACAGATGTACGAGGTCAACGTGGTCGGGCGCGCCGGCGCGGTCGGCATCGAGCTCGCGCTCGGAGCACGCGCGGCCGCGCGCACCGCGCTGTGCCAAGCGGCGGGACGCGTCGCGCGAATTCCCAGCGCGGAGTTCATGCGCGCGCTGGATCGCAGTCCGGCACTTCTGGCAGCGGTGCGCGAATCGTTACGCCTCCAGTGGTTCGCGAGCGAGCAAACCGTCGCGTGCAATTTCGCCCACACCATCGAGCAGCGCGCCGCGCGCTGGATCCTCATGATGCAGGACCAAACAGGCCGGGAGCGCTTCCCGATGCGTACCGAGTTTCTCTCGATGATGCTCGGCGTTCCGGCCGCAAACGTTCGCGCGCCGTTGGCCGCGCTGGAACAGTTGGGCTGCATCCATTACACGGAGGATGAGCTCGCGATCATCTCGCGCGACGGGCTCCGGGAGTACGTCTGCATCTGCTACGAGGGGTCGCCTTGACAATCGAACATATGTTCGATACGATCAGGCTCCCATGCCAGTCGACCCGGCTTTCGCCGCCCTTCGGGAGACCCTCGACCAGCGCCATCGCGAGGCCTCGGCCGCCGCATTCACCCGGGGCGAAGACGAGGTGCTGCGCACCGGACTCGCCGAGCTCGACCGCATCCTCGGCGGCGGCTTCCCGCGCGGGACGATCGCCGCGCTCGAGGGCGCCCCAAGTTCCGGGCGCAGCGCGCTCGCCGCACGCCTCTTAGCGGTCGCCACCAGCCGCGGCCTCGGCGCGCTGATCGGCACCGAGCTCTTTCCCCCGGCCCTGGCCGCGGCCGGCGTGCGGCTCGAACGGCTGATGTGCGTCCCGGTGAGCGATCCGGTCGGTGCGGCGCGCGCCGCCGACATCGTGCTGCGTTCGGGCGCGTTCGGCGTGGTCGTGATCCCGGCGCTGCCGAGCGGCCGCGGCACGGGCTCGGCCACGTGGACGCGCCTCGCCAGCCTCGCGCACCGCGCGAACACGCTGCTCGTCACGCTCGGCGTCGAGGCATCGAGCGAACTGCGCTACTTCGCATCGGTGCGGCTCGAGACCGCGATCGAACGTGTGCGCTGGAACGGCGCCAGCGGCCATCTGTGCGAACTCGCCGGCTACGACATCCGCGCCACCGTACGCAAACACAAACGCTCCGCTCCCGGCGCCAGCACGATCATCACGTGCACGCCGTTCGAAGACCGCCCCACGCTCGTCGCGGTACGCGAACGCGAACTCGTCCGCCGCACGACACCGCTGCGCGTGGTGTCGACGGCGTAGTTGCGGTTTGCTGTGCGATGTCAACGCTGGGGTTATGCAAAGCACACTCGCCGATGAGATCAGTCGGCCCCGGCGGCTAAGCCGGAAACATTCCGATAGGAACGTTATCGACACTCAGCTCGCAACCAGTCTCGAGGTCGGCGCATCCGTGTTGTAGATCGACGAACGCCGACAACAATGACGAAGCGCAAGCCGCGCGCGCCTCGATGAGGCTCAGCGTGCTCGAGCGGGCCAGTTGCAGCGACTCGCCGGGCTTCAGGCGGTCGAACCTACCTGCAGGCCGTCGGCGTAGGCGGCCGCGATTCCCGTGGCGTCATTAAATCCGAGCACGGACACTGCGATCGGTTTCGTTGGTCGGATGACCTTAATTACTGCTCCGCCGGTTTGAGCCGACCGCATATCGAGTTCGAGAATGCGTTGTTGCATAACGGAGAAGCTCGCCATTCCGATATCGTATAGGTTCGTGGTCGCTGCCACGGTCTGCCTCGATGTGGCGGGATTCAGCAGAACAACGTAGACCTCGGTTGCGCCAGCCGCAACGGCGAGGTTGACGGGAGTGTTGTTCGCAACCCCTCCGTCGACGTAGTCGTGGTTGACCCCGCTTTGTCCGAGATTCATATCCACGGGCTCGAAAGCGCCGGGAATCGACATCGATGCCCTGACGGCTATCAGATAGTTTGCGGTGGAAAGGGGATAGCAGGGATCCGGTGCGCGCGACGCCCTAAAGCGGTCGACGTCCTCATTCGTCGCATTGACGAATTGATAAAACGCGTCGGAGGTCCCATTGGTGAGATTCGTGGTCGAAATAATCAGCGTCGACTTTAGCGCCGGTAACGACAGAATCGAGGTTAGCAGCGTTTCGATCGGGCCGGGATCGTACACGCCGCGCAACGCGAGGAGCGCCTTCTTCGATCCGATCTTGCACCAAGCGTTGACAAGATGAAAGTTTCCGAGCACCGCGAGGGCTTTGCCTTGCAGGCCTTCGACGTCATCGATAAAGCCGCTGACCTTCTGAACGAGATCCACATAACGTACGATGTTCAGGGTCGAGATCGTCTGCCACAACTGGGCGAGTTCGTCGAAGGCACCCTGTGCGACGAGCGCTCCGTTGATCGCGCCGATCGACGTGCCGCACACGATGTCGAAATTCACGCGCTTCGAGAGCCCCGCGAGGACGCCGGCCTCAAACGCTCCTAGCGCACCGCCGCCACTCAAAACGATCGCGGTCTTCGATGCCGCCGTGGTTTCAGACATACTCACTCCATCTCTTCGAGCGGTGGTGCGAAGTCCTCGTTTGCGAGACCCCAACGCTCCACGTCGACGGCATCAGCTCATAGCCAGATGGTCGCTGCGAGTCATATGTTCGGCTAAGCCGCCTAGCGTTGTTACCGCGATGATCCTGCCGTGCAGGTCCGCGCCCATCTTCAACTTCGAGCCGCGCGCCTTCATGAGGAGCGGTTTGCTATTTCAAACGCGTGCGGACCTGATCGAGCGCCACGTTCCCGCGAACCTCATCCTTGCCGGGGGACCGCTCACACCGAGGGCGCCGACGACTTCGTTGCCGATCTTGATCGGTAGTCCGCCGTCGCCTGGAATCAGGTGGGGCTCCTTCAAGATTACGCCCGATGGGCTGTCCGCGTAGGATTTCCCGGTAACGCTACCAGCACGTCCATACGTCATGGCGGTGAAGGCCTTGTCTTGCGCTGTCTGCACCGTGTGGATGCCCGCGCCGACAGATCGAGAGCAACATCGATCTGAGCGCATTGACAAGCTTCACCAAGAATTGAAATGCCGGAAGCCCCGACTGGCGGTATTCTTTGGCGGCTACGCCAACGAATACTCACGAATTGCCGGGCATCCGTTTGATGCCAACGGCGTGTACTGGAATGGACCCACCCTCTGTGCGTTATTCGCGCATCCAGCTCGGCCTACCCGAAGCTATGCTCATTGGACCGAGTATGGTAGACGATTGCGCCAGGTCGTCGACAACAGTCTTCAGTCTCGGAAAGCCCTGACGGATCTTCCACGGGAATGACGCCTTCGACTGAGTAGCACGCAGGCTCGCGGCAAGGTGGCCTAGTTAGTCTCTTTCGTCTCACCATGGAAGAGAATCTTGAGGTCACGATACGCAGAGCCCAAAAGCTCAGCATCGGGAATGCCCACGGCACGAAAGACGCCTTCCGCGAACTTCGGATCGACCCACCCAGGGCGGCCCCTTTCGAAGTTATAGACGCCCGTAACATTTGCTTGACGGGCGAACTCGAACGCCTTGTCCGATACGGCCTTAGCAGTTAGTCCATTTGCTTTTCTGTAGGCACGGGCTACATCACCGAACGCCTTTCTGAACTCCCGCTTCGCCTGTCGCCATGCTTTGTCGGTGGTTGCTACATCCCGGGCTGAAATGGTCATCATTCTCTCCAACGTGACATTTTAATATTGTGCGGCACGGCAGGCGATGGTAACGTCTCGCCGACCAAATGCGACTTCGTGGAGCAGTCAAACGCACCCGCATACTCCATAGAATCGGAGTGCTCCATCGAGCAACGGGGTGTGCCTTGCCAATGAACTCGCGCCTGTGAGATAGAGATTACAGCCGAGCGCGCAGATTGCTACAAGTAGGACCGCCTAACGGAAGCGAGGCTGATTCGATCGAATACAACATTTCCGTTAGCATCCAGAACGCGCACGTCAAGATCCGCCGGATAGTGCTTCTTGATCCTGAGCTTTTTCCACTCGGCGACGGTTTTTCTGCCATCAAGGCGTCTCTGGTAGCGACCTGTGTAATTTGGAAGCCCAGCTTGATCGTTTCTTAAATCCCGAACGCCGTTCTTTGTCTTCCGCACAAGCATGACATCGAACTCTTCAAGGTGTCGAATCTGATTTTCGACTTTACCAGCGGTAATGTTCTTCTTGCTTTGAAGGCGCTTAGTCTTATCGGAAAACACGTTGAGTGCAGGTCTCATTGACGCTACCGTTTCCTCATATCCACCGTTTACTTTGTAGAGAACGGTCCGGTCGACCTCATCGCGCGCATCGGCTGCGGAGTTGTATTCCCACATTAGCTTGTGTTCCGTTCGCGGTATGATCTTGCCGCTGATAACATCCATCCGACCGTGCTTCACGTGTAGTATGTTATCCATAGCACCGATAAGATAGTACTTTGAGCTTCCCGCTCCGCCGACGAGGTGTAGCGCGCGGCTATTCATTCTCATTTACTCACACTCACTAGATGTTGGGGTCGTAGAGTAAGCTATGTCGATCAAGTGAACTAACGCCCCCATGTCTGTTTTTTGGTAACTGAATCGCATGCCTAAAATCTTTCAACGAGATTGTTTGCGCGACGAGCGCGTCTTTCTCGTCGATTTAGAACGTGGTCTGTTTCCGGATACATCGGGCACCGTCGTGATCGAGAGTTCGATCTGCACGCCATCAGCGATTCGGGCAAGGTCGACTGGGTATGTCCTGCCGGTCCGCACATCCTTGACCTCAAGGAGACCGGCGGCGTCGAGCTGCTGAACGGCCGGCAAGCATTGTTTGCCGATACGGTCTGCTTGCCGAACCCATTCTTCGTAAGTGTCGGTTTCTGTGTTGCTGTCGGACTTCGCCTGAAGAAACCGCGTCCACAAGCTTGCCAGTACGCAAAGATCGGCGAGGGTCTCGATTGTACCGACGTTCCAGGTCTTCATTGTCTCCACGATCGCACCGTAAGGCACCAAATGTGGCGGAATATTGATGGTAACGACTTCGTCCGAGAAACCGCCATCGCTATCGGTCGTCGCCGTCGAAACCTGGCGCAGCGTAATCGGCTCGAGCGACTCGGCAGTTTCCAACGCCAGGACGTCGTGCATCGCGAAGTGCCGGAGTAGTTCGGCCGTGCCTTGAACGAGCGTGTTGGTGAGCACTCTGTACTCAGCGCGATCCATAGGTGATGGATCGTCGTGCCCCGATTCGAGGAGGCCGTCGAGCTTGGCGAGCGTCTCGTAGACGTTGAAATCATGCGTGAACATGGGGGCTCCTGATTTGCTTGGAGTGAGTTAGCAGCGGTTAGTGATACCGTACGTACTTGGCGCGCACGGGGCAGCGGCAGAACGGGCACAGCACCGGAGTGGTGCGCGAGTTCGCCGCGTGGTCGGCATACAAGACCCGTGTGTGTGCGAATCGAGCCGCGTAATGACCGCACGCTAGAAGCTCACGCCGAAAGAAGCGTGCGCGGTTAGGCATGAGCGGAGTCCGGGACATCGTCGGCAAGTAGGCCGTCGTCGTCACTTTCCGGCGGTGCGTCGTCTTCGAGCTCAAAGCCCTTTGCAAAGAACGCAAGATCGAAGCCCACCGTTTGAGCGTATTCGGGCGTGATGGGAATGATACGGCCCCGCTTCAGGTCGCCGTCAATCAGATGAAATCCGACTAGGCCATAATTACGGCTTTCCTCATCGTATAGGAAGGCGAACTCGGTATCCGAAGCGGTCCTTGAAATGCGGACGATCTCCCAGTGTGCGCCTTGCGGGAGCGTAGCAGCATAGTCAAACTTAGGAAGTAGAGATTCGCGCCAGTTAGGCATACCTGGGCGAGAGCGAGCGGCCCGAGCTGCGCGGGCTGCTTTGCTTCCGGCAGTAAGGGCACCACTTGGCGTCCGTTTCCGCTTATCGTCGGCCTTCTGCAGCATCTTCAGATATTCGCGCTCGTCTTTCGTGCGGTGGCCCTGCTCGAGCAGCGAAATAAAGGCTTGAGATCGGCCGAACATCCGAGCCGCATCATATTGAGACAAGCGTTTGTCGACACGCAAGATTCTGCAGCGCTCGAATAGGGGTCGGGGTGAACTCTTTGGCATTGAGGGACTCACTGTGGCGCGGTGTTTGGTGGTGATTCACCAGGTGATTTATTCACTTGGATTGACTGCCACAGCCGGTGACTCGCTTGCCGATGCGCGCACGGGGAAGAACGGTCGGCATGCCCTCGTCGGCATGCTGCGCCAATCCGTATTTGGTCGTCTTGCTGGATACGAAGACGTGAACGACGCTGTGCGCTTACGACACGATCCGGCCATGCGCTGGATCATCGGCGGCAAAGCGGCGAAAGGTACCGGCGCTTCGCCAAGCCAGATGGGCCGGTTCGAAACAAACTGGCTCGCTAGGTCTGGAAACCTCGCAGCTCTCACCGAACTCTCCGGTCATTGGATCGACCAGGTTGCGACGCGTCGCTCACGTAACCGCATCGTGCTTGATATGGATTCGAGTGTAAGCCCAACTCATGGTGATCAAGAGAACAGCGTCTGGAACGGGCATTTCGGTTGCACGTGTTACCATCCGCTCTTCGTGTTCAATCAATTCGGGGACCTCGAACGATGCGCGCTCAGAGCCGGCAACGTGCATAGTGCCGATGGCTGGGAAGACGTCCTCAAGCCGATCGTTGCGCGCTACCAAGGAACCGTCGCGCGTATCGCGTTTCGGGGCGATGCCGCCTTCGCTCAGCCGGGCATGTACGAGTTCCTGGAATCCGGGAGGATCGAGTACGCGATCCGCCTTCCAGCAAATCAGATTCTCCAGGCCGAATCAGTCATCTGCTCAAGCGCCCGGTCGGGCGGCCGGCGCACTACGTACAGCGGTTCTACAAGAGCTTTCACTACAAGGCGGCGAGTTGGTCCCGTCCGCGACGGGTTATCGCCAAAGTGGAATGGCACCTCGGAGAGTTGTTCCCGCGCGTAGGATTCATTATCACGAACTTGCGTTACTCGGCGAAGAATATCGTGGAGTTTTACAACAAGCGCGGAACCGCCGAGCAATGGATCAAAGAATGGAAGGGTGCGTTAAAAGGGACACGGCTCTCGTGCCGCTCGTTCAATGCGAACGCGGTTCGCCTCCAGCTCCACGCGCTAGCTTACAATCTTGGGAACTTCCTCCGCACGCTCGCGACTCCAGAGGCGATTGCGGAGTGGTCGCTGACAAGTCTTCGCGAGAAGCTGATCAAAATCGGTGCCAAGGTCGTCAGCCACGGTCGCTACGTCACATTCCAGATGGCCGAGGTCGCGATCCCACGGCAGTTGTTCGCTGCGATTATGCAGAGAATTACTGCACTTCGATCACCGCCGATAGCTGTGGCAACATGAGCAACCCGGCGCCTGTGCGCGGAAAAACAACGGGGAGGTGCGCCCTTATGAGCCTTCAGCAAGTCTATTCTTCGCCCAGTGGCCAATTCGGCCGCCGATTACCCGCCACTGCTCCAGTTCAGGCCGCCGACGGCCTCCTGAGACGACGGGGACCGTCGACTTCGGATCGAATGCGCTTGGCATATGGGGAATCCCGGCTAAGATGTATTTTCGGCATTCCATCCGGAGAATGCGGGATAAGACTATTCTTCCGGGCGTGGAGGCTTTTTGGACGATCGGGATGCTACAGTTACGTGACCGCCGA
>PLTN01000208.1 GCA_003164495.1 Vulcanimicrobiota bacterium | reverse complement strand
GAAGTGATTACGCAGGCCAACACGTTTATCGCGACCGTTGCGGCGATTCTCATGACCGGAGCTCGGGCTGTTCTGGTTGATGTCGCACCACCAACCTACGGTATCAATCCGGAGGCCGTCGCTGCAGCCATCACACCCCGCACAAAAGCAATTCTGCCAGTACATATTTTCGGGCATCCCTGTGACCTAAGGGCGATTATGGATATTGGCGAGAGACACGGCATCCCCGTTGTCGAGGATGCCGCGCAAGCACACGGTGCGATGTACCGCGGGAAGCCGATCGGTTCTGAAAACATTGCCACTTTTAGCTTCTATCCGGGCAAAAATCTTGGCGCGGCTGGGGAGGGAGGTGGCGTCGTGCTGCGCGATGCCGCCTTAGCGCAGCGACTTCGTTTGCTTCGAAACCATGGTAGCGAGCGGAAGTACATCCATGAAGTGCTCGGCTACAACTACCGTCTCGAAGGCATACAGGGGGCAGTACTCGGCGTCAAACTTCGCTACCTCGCAGCTTGGACGGCGGCTCGCGTGAAGGTTGCCGCAGGCTACGATGCGCGCCTTGGTGGAGTCGAACGGCCGAAGCTGCTCGCAGGCACGTCTTCGGCATATCACATCTATCCCGTACTTGTCGAAAACCGTGACGCTATCGTAGAGAAGATGAAAGTCGACGGGATCGACACCAATGTGCACTATCCGGTGCCGTCTCATCTTCAGCCCGGATTTAGCATGCTCGGTTACAAGCCGGGTGCTTTTCCCCATACCGAGCGGCTTGCCGATATGGAACTCTCGCTCCCGATTTTTCCCGAGCTTACCGGCGGGCAGCTCGATCGCGTCGCGACGTCTCTGCTCAGGGCGATCGGCTAAGAACTGCGGGTGTCGCCGACAACTCGGGCCGGCGACCCGATGACGATAGCGAAGGCCGGAACGTCGCGCGTTACCACCGCCCCCGCACCAACGAGGGCACCCTCTCCGATGGTGAGATTAGGTAGAATTGTAGCATTGCTGCCGATTGATGCACGGCGGCCGACGTGTGTCTGGAGGAGCTTCCAATCAGCGTCGCCTTGTAGTTGGCCTTCTTCCGTTGTCGCGCGTGGAACGCGATCGTTCGTGAACATGACACCGTGGCCCACGAAGACCTCATCCTCGATTTCGACACCTTCACAGATGAACGAATGAGATGAGATTTTGCACCGACGCCCGATCACTACGCCACGCTGGATCTCGACGAATGCCCCGACACGTGATTCGTCCCCGATTTGACACCCGTACAGATTGACGAGGTTCTCGTGAAATATGACCACGTCGCGGCCGAGCGTCACGGAAGATGCGATGGGCAAGGGCGTTCTCCTGGAGTGACGAGTTGGGAGTAACTTAGGAAATGGGCAGCTCCCAGTTTTGCGCGCGGTCCTCGAGCAATTGCGATGGATCGGGATATTGGGCGCGAAACCATTGCAAATATTTTTGCAAGCCTTGTTCGAAGTCAATCAAAGCACTAAAGCCGAGGAGTTCTCGTGCTCGACTCGTGTCCGCCTGAAGCGCAATGACATCGCCAGGGCGCGGAGTGTCGCGTTCTGGGGTGACATCGATCCGGCCGCATGCCCGTAAGATAGTCTCTGCAACTTCGGATATCGTAATCATGCGTCCATACGCCAAGTTGACGACGCGGCCGAGTAACGCATCGCATTCTGCGGCGAGTGCAATTCCCGCTGCGATCTCCGTTACGTAAGTAAAGTCGCGGCCATTACTGCCGTCGCCAAAAATGATTGGCGGAAGCCCATTCAAGACGCGAATGACAAAGCGAGGGATCACTTCTGCAAGGTCGCCTTGATCGTGTTCGCGCGGGCCGTAGGCATTGAACGGCCGCACAACGACAGTTTGGAGGCCATAGGTCTGATAGTAGGCTTTTGCGTAATATTCGCCCGCGAACTTTGCGGCCCCATAAACAGTCACAGGGGCGCATTGGGTTAGATCTTCGTTAAGCCTCTCGCCCCCGCAGTTCCCATAAACCTCTGAAGAAGAACAGTATATAAAGCGGTGGATGTGCGCGCGTCGCGCAGCTTCGAGGGTCATGATGGTGCCAGTCGCGTTTACACGATGATTCTCTAATGGGTCGCCGATAGACTTGCGAACGCATTGTACTGCGAGGTGAAAGACGTAAGCGGCGCCATCGATAGCTGAAGCTAGCACGGCCTCGTCGAGGACCGATCCTTCGATGAGCCGGAGGCGCCCGGTCTTCTCAGCGAGTTCGAGATTGGCACGATCTCCGGATGAAAAATCGTCCAGTACGGTGACTTGGCACCCAAGGGATAGGAGGTGATCCGTTAAGTGGCTCCCGATGAATCCGGCGCCTCCGGTAACGAGAACGCGGCTACCGTGCAAGTCCACTGGTTTGAATTTCGCGTGCGTGCTTAAGATTGTCGTCGAGAACCTTCTGGCTAGCCTCGAGAATACGGACGATGCGAAGGCCGCGTTCTCCGCTCATAATGCTTTTTTCTTTTCCGTTGATTACATTTGCAAAGTGCTCGATTACGGATGCGAGCGCTTCACGATTCGCGAGACGCGGAGATGATACATCGCCGATTCGATAGCCTGGAATGATGACCGTTCGCTGATCTTCCGGCTGAACCTGAATCCCCGAATTGTAGACCTTAACGGTTTCTTCGCGATTCAGATCGTCCCAGACGACCATCTGGTTTGTACCTCCGATGGCGACGCGTCTTACTTTAACGGGAGACATCCAGCTCAGATTGAGATGCGCCACCATCGGGGATGCGTAGTGCAGCGTCAGGTAGACGATATCCGGGAGATGCTGGTTGACGTGGCAGTAGCCGCTCGCCTCAATCTGAATCGGCTCATCATCAATAAGGTAATCAATGATTGAAAGATCGTGCGGTGCGAGGTCCCAAAGCGCGTTTACGTCGGGTTGAAAAAGGCCGAGATTAACACGCATCGAGTCGTAGTAGCAAAGGCGGCCCAAATCCCCGTCGCGCACGATCTCCGAGATGCGTTGCACCGCACCGGTAAAAAGAAATGTATGGTCGACCATGAGTACAACGCCTTGACGGGCTGCGAGTTCGACCAGCTCCTCTCCTTGCGCAACCGTCGCGCACATGGGCTTTTCGACGAGGACGTGCTTCCCAGCCAGAATTGCGCGACGGGCAAGCTCGAAGTGAGAAGCAACCGGCGTCGCGATTGCGACAGCATCGATACTCTTATCTTCGACGATTTCGAGTGCCGATGCGACAACGCGGCCGCTGAACAATTTCCGTATGTCTGCGCGCCGTGCCTCGCTTTGATCGGCGACGGCTACGAGCTCGAACTCAGAACTGGCAGAGAAATTGCGAAAGAGCTGGGGCCCCCAGTACCCAAATCCGATCAATCCGACCTTCAGCAACAGTTCCCCCTAGAGCGATTCCATAGGACTCTAGCATTGCGTTCGCACAAGACGAAAGTGAATCCCCGAACGGCGGCCCACCCGTTTGTGCCTTAGAGAAGTCTGGAACCGGCGAATGCCAACACGACAACGATTGTGGGTCGTATCCATGCGTCCGCGAGATGACGGGAGAGCTTTGCGCCGATCCAGACGCCTGGGAGCGAGCCGAAGAGCAGGGCGCCGGCCATCCCCCAGCTCACGTTCCCGAATGAACTTTGCCCGACGGCAGCCAGCGGAATGAGGAAGGCCGCGAAGGCAATCTCAGAGCCGATCAGTCGGCGCATCGCAATTGCCGGCAAGGTGAAAATTAGCAGTGGCAGGGTAATCGAGCCGCTTCCGACCGACGTAAGGCTAACGAGCACTCCAACGAGCGCCCCGATAGCGGTGACGGCGACAGGCTGAGTTAGCGGGGCTTCCGGCAAGCCACCGTCCGGCGGAGTTCGCCGGAAAATCAGAAGCAGTGATCCGGCACTAGCGAGCAAAATCGCTACGCCGATCCCGTGCTTGAGGGCTGCTTCAAATACATCGCCTTCCAGGCGGCCCTTGAGAACCGCAAAAAGGACGAGACCACCAATGGCGCCTGGCACGCCACCTACGAGCAGCATGCGCGTGATCCGCCAATCGATCGTGCCTTGGCGCTGGTGCAGCCAGAGGGCGAATATCTTCGTCGGAACGCTGTAAAGCAGGTCGGTCCCGATCACAANNTCAGCATCGGCGCCAGCAGAGCGCTTCCGCCGACGCCGGACAGGCCGACGAACGTGCCGACGATCAGTCCTGCGAGCGAGAGCCGTAGGTCCATGTTCCTACTGAGCGTTCGCGTTGAATGCACACATGATCCCGCCAAGAAGTGGCTGGCGCCACGTCGGCGAACCGAAAGCCCCTGTGGGACTGCGGCATTGGATTGTTACCGGAGGGCTGGGCTTTATCGGCTCGGCTTTCGTTCGGAATGTGCTCCGGGATCGGCTCGACGTGCGCATCACGGTTCTGGACGCGATGACCTATGCGGCGAACCCCGAGAACGTTCGGGAGGTGTCTGGCGATTCGCGATACCGCTTTGTTCGTGGGGACATCTGCGATGCCGCAGCAGTCCGTGAGGCGATCGACGGTGGGGCTTCGGCAATCGTCAATTTTGCTGCCGAAACGCATGTCGATCGTTCGATCTTGGCGCCGGAACAATTCCTCAAGACGGATATCCTCGGGACCCACGTTCTTCTCGAAGCTGTGCGCGAGCAAGCTATCGAACGGTTTGTTCAAGTTTCCACGGATGAGGTCTACGGCGATGTCGAGCACGGCAGTTCCGCCGAAGACCATCCTTTACGGCCACGCTCTCCGTACGCCGCGTCGAAGGCCGGAGGCGATTTGCAGGTCTTGGCTTACCGGACCACCTTCGGCACTCCGGTGCTCATCACACGGGGTTCGAACACCTACGGACCCTATCAGTATCCGGAGAAATTGATTCCGCTGTTCGTAACGAACTTGATTGATGATACGCAGGTTCCCGTGTACGGTGACGGGCGGCAGGTTCGCGACTGGTTGCACGTTGATGATCACGCCCGGGGCATTTTACATGTGCTCGAAAACGGCGAGCTCGGTGAGGTCTACAATATCGGGGGTGGCAACAGCCGTGAGAACCTTGAGATCACCAAAGAGCTTTTGACCGCGACCGGCCGCACCTGGGAGACCCACGTACGGCACGTTACGGATCGCCCGGGGCACGATCGTCGCTACTCGCTTGATGCGTCGAAGGCTGCGCGTTTGGGCTGGCATCCGACCGTGGAGTTTGAACGGGGGTTGCGCGAGACCGTGGAGTGGTATCAGTCGCACGAAGCTTGGTGGCGCCCGATCAAGTCGGGAGAATTCCGCGAATATTACAAGACGCAGTACGCTTCGAGATAGGGACGCATGAAGGGAATCATCTTAGCCGGCGGACTTGGCTCACGCCTCCGGCCGCTGACCAAGGTCACGAATAAGCATCTACTGCCCATTTACGACAAGCCGATGATTTACTACCCGCTCGAAACGCTATGCCAAGCCGGGATTGATGAAATCATGATCGTCACGGGAGGTAATTCCGCCGGCGACTTTTTGCGGCTGCTCGGTAATGGCCGCGAGTTCGGTCTGCACGATATCTACTACACGTATCAAGAGGGTGAAGGCGGGATCGCCGACGCTCTTAAGCTCTGCGAGCATTTCGCTGAAGGCGACTCGGTCTGCGTCATTCTCGGAGACAATATCATCGAAGACGATATTACTCCGTTCGTCGAGCGGTTTAAGGCTCAGCCGAGCGGTGCCCGTCTTCTGCTGAAAGAAGTGGATGACCCCGAACGTTTTGGCGTGCCCGAGCTCGACGGCGATCGTATCGTGCGAATCGAAGAGAAGCCGAAGGATCCAAAGAGCAAGTACGCCGTCACCGGAATTTACATGTACGACGGTCGCGTATTCGACTATTGCCGGGAACTCAAGCCATCCTTGCGAGGGGAGCTGGAGATTACCGATGTCAACAACGCCTATATTTCCGCCGGTGACCTTCGCTACGACATTCTGGCCGGATGGTGGACCGACGCTGGACAATTCGAGAGCTTATTTCATGCGAGCAAGCTCGTGGCGGCGCAGCGGATCAAAAATAGCGTTTAGCTCAGGCAGCGACATCCATTGGCTGCTCGACCAGTGCGCGAATGAGCTGCTTTCGGTAGCGGCTTTCGCGATCGTTCAAAGCCGCTGCTAATATCTCTCGCGCAAGTAGCGCGATGCTTGTGCTTCGAACATTAGCGCCGTATTTCTGCCGCAAGCGGTCGTTTGAGCGAGCAAAAGTAACGAATAGGCGCAAAACGTCAATTAGACCCAATGGATCGAACCGTTGCTCACTGGAAATGCAATGGCGCACGGAGGAGTCTAGTTGATACGCGCGAGCCTCAATGACATCTCGAAAAACGGGCATCGGGTTGAGGCGGTCCGGAAAGGTGAGACTCGAAGGATCCAGTCTTCCCTTCCCTAGGGTGTTCGAGAAGTCGTTAAGAAGCTTCGCGGAGTCGTATGAGCGTATGATCGTGTTCTCCGCTCCGAAAGTGTCTGCAAACGCATCGGCTACCCGAAGATAGTCAAATCGTGACCGGCCGTACACCCCATCATTGATGATTTTCTCCAGAAAATCTACAAACGCGATATCCCAAACGCGCACGATCTCGGCGTAAAGCGATTCTAAGTAATCGCATTGCGGGCGAAGATACAGCACGATCTTTGGTTGGTATCCGATTGCGAGCAGGCCGTCGCGTAAATTGCGAAGCGCTGCCTCGTCGAAGTGCAGAAATTCGAACTCCTCCGAACTCATGCACACGATGTTCTCATTTGCATACGCCGCTTCGCGCAGCAACATTTCGAACGTCCCGCAGGCTGGGTCGAATTGTGGATCGCCCGCGAGTTCCCATGCGATATTGTGATGCCCGGCCAAGCCGTGTGCGATGCGCCCCGTCTTCGGAACGAAGACGCCGGCGGCTCGGAGCAGGTCGTCGTTCATCGCGAGCATCGCTTGAATCGAGGTGGTCCCCGTCTTATGCGTGCCGACGTGAATGAATGCCGTTCCGTGGGTATGAGAGAGTGTCCCCATACCTCTTTACATATTTTAACGGGCTTCCGGTTGCTTGAGAG
>PLTN01000032.1 GCA_003164495.1 Vulcanimicrobiota bacterium | reverse complement strand
GTTCCGCTCGCATCCGAACAAGTTCACGGCATTGGCGTCGCACGACGAAGTCGTCTACGCATCGGGCGCCCTCAAGACGCTGGCCGCCTCGTTGATGAAGATCGCCAACGATATACGCTGGCTCGGCTCGGGTCCGCGCGCCGGCATCGGCGAGCTGATCCTGCCCGAGAACGAACCGGGCTCCTCGATCATGCNNGGTCAACCCCACGCAGTGCGAGGCGATGACCATGGTCGCCGTGCAAGTATTCGGAAACGACCTCGCGATCTCGTTCGCCGGCTCGCAGGGCAACTTCGAGCTCAACGTGTTCAACCCGGTCATGATCCTCAACTTTCTGCAGTCGACGACGCTGATCCGCGACACGTGCCGTTCGTTCCGCGAACACTTGGTCGAAGACCTGATCCCGAACGAGCCCGTGATCGCGCGCTATCTCAAAGAGTCGCTGATGCTGGTGACGGCACTCGCGCCGCACATCGGCTACGACAAGGCCGCGGAAATCGCCAAAAAAGCCAACCACGAGAACAAAAATCTCAAGGAAACGGCGCTCGAACTCGGCTACGTCAGCTCGGATGACTTCGACAAGTTCGTCGTCCCGGCGGATATGACGCATCCGTAATCCGCCGGGCGTTACACATTCGTAACGCGAGCATTACAGGAACGATACAAAAGCAGTGAGGTGGCTCGGGGGCTGCCTCACTTCTTTTCATTTTTACTAGTGAGCGCTTGCTTTCTGCCGAAGGCTAGAGTGTGAAGACATCCCTCGACACAGTGGATGTAATCGAACGGACCAGCGCAAACGGCGAATTCCGCCGCATCACGCGCTATGGCCTCAGTCTCGTCGTTGTATCGCTGCTCATTACGCCGGTCGCGACGATCGCACTCGGCGTATCCTATCCGCTCTTTGCGATGCTCCTCGCCGCCTCCATCATGGCAGCGGCAATCACGGCGCTGCTGCTGCTCGTACAAGCCCGCGCGGTGAGGTCGGTGCCGACGGCGGTTCTGGGCGCCGGCTTCGCCTACGCCGCGGCGACGATGGTGCCGTACGCCTTGCTCTACCACGGCATGTTCCCCGGCCTCGCCGACGCGCTGCACGCGAGCCCGAGCGCCCACGGGTATCTCTGGTTCCTGTGGCACGCCGCATTGCTCATCGGGCTCCTGGCCTACCAATGGCTGCGCTTAGGCGAACGCAGCGACCCGACGGCCGCCGTCCGCGGACGCCTCGTGATCGCGGGGCTGACGCTTTCATACATCGTGCTGACCCCATTGGCGATCTGGCTCCCGGCGCCGTCGCTCACGCTCGACGACGGCAGTTGGGCCCCGGCACTGGCCTCGTTCATGGTTCCGATCGTGGTGCTGCTCGCGGCGGCCTCGGTGATCGAAACTTTCCGCTCGCGCAAGCGCGCCAGCGTCCTGGACTTGTGGATGGGCATCGTTGCGTTCGGTGTGATCGTCGAGATGTACCTGACGTTGATCAGCGGGGCGCCGTTCACGATCGCCTGGTATAGTTCGCGCGCCGTGGCGCTCTTGGCAACGAGCGCGATATTGGCGGTGCTGCTCGTTCAGGCGGCGCACATCTACACCGACCTGATCGAACGCGCCGAGGTGCTCGAGGGGGAAGCCCACACCGACACCCTTACCGGCTTGCCGAACCGGCGCCGCTTCGATGAGGAGTTCGCCCGTGCATTCGGGTCGGCAATCCGCCGTTCGAGCCCGATCGGCGTTGCGATCATCGACATCGATCACTTCAAAAACTACAACGACGCGTTCGGCCACCAAGCGGGCGACATCGCGTTGCGCCGCATCGCGGAGGCGATCGCGGAATCGGTCGAACGCAGCGGCGATTTCGCCGCGCGCTACGGCGGTGAAGAGTTCGTCGTGATCCTCGAGGATACGACGCTCGCGGGCGCTGCCGGCGTCGGCGAGCGCATTCGCAGCGCCGTGCTCGAGGCGGGTATTCCGAGCCCGAACGGCGGCCTGCTCTCCGTCAGCGTCGGCGTCGCCGCCCGCTTGCCGGGCAGCACGGGTGAGGCGCTCCTGCGCCAAGCCGACGCAGCCCTCTACGATGCGAAGAACGCCGGCCGCAATCGCGTGGCGACCTGGCGTTCACCCGAAAGCGCGCCGATCGGGAGCGCCTACGACGATGCCCCCTTCTAAATTCCGCTAGGCGGCTTGGGCGAAGCCCAAACGCGACGGATTCGCTGAAGGCGAATCCACTAGTGGACTAGTGGGAGCACGTTCGAGGGCGTGAACGGATAGAGGCCGAGCACGAACACCGCGGCAGCGCACACGGCGACCGTAATCCACGGCAGCCCGTTCGGCGAACGTTCGTCGCGCACGTGCGCTTCGTCCACGCGCGTGAACATCGCGCGCACGATCTTGAAGTACACGTAGATCGAGATCGCCGTTCCGAGGATCAACACGCCGCCGAGCCACGCGTAACCGCCGCTGATCGTCGCCGCGAGGATCAGGATCTTCCCGGTGAAGCCGGCCGTCGGCGGCAAACCTGCGAGACCGAGCAAGAAGAACGTCATCAGCGCCGCCAGCCACGGCCGGCGATAGGCGAGGCCGGCGAAGCGGCCGACACCGACCACGGCATCGGCGTCGCGCGACATCAACGCGACCACGGCGAACGCGCCGAGGTTCATGAACGTATACGCGGCGAGATAGAAGATCGCGTAACGCACGCCGATCGCGGTCTGTCCGGCGAACGCGGCCACGATGTAGGCCACCTGCGCGATACCGCTGTACGCCAAGAGCCGCTTCATATCGGTCTGCGACAACGCCGCCAGATTACCGACCAGCATCGAGAGCGCCGCGACGGTCCACACCGGAATGAGGATCGCGGTCGCGCTCTCCGGCCCGATCGCGGCGTAAGCGAAGCGTCCCAGCACGGCGAGCGCGCCGGCCTTGGTGACCACCGACATGAACGCGCTGACCGAGAGCGGTGCGCCTTCGAAGACGTCGGGCGCCCACACGTGGAACGGCACGAGGCTCAACTTGAACGCGATCCCGATCAGAAACAAGCCCGCACCGAGGAACAGCAGCAGGCTGGGCTTCGCTGCCGCCAGCGCCGAGAGCGCCACCGACCCGCTGGCACCAAAGAGCAGCGCCATCCCGAAGAGCAAGAAGCCCGACGCCATCGACGAGAGGATGAGGTACTTAAGCGCCGACTCACGCGCGGTCGCGCGCACCGAGATCGCGCACAGACAGTACAGTCCGAGCGAGAGCAGCTCGAGCCCCAGAAAGATCGTCATCAGGTTGCCGGCGCCGGTCATCAGCATCGCGCCGCTGGCACTCCACAGAATCAGCGCGGTCGAACCGGCGACTTGATCGTCGCGGCCGACGCCGAGGCCCAACGTGAGCGTGGCGAGCGTCGCGATCACGATGATCTCCGAGAACACCGTGCTGTAGCCGCCCTGCAAGAACGCCCCGCCGAACGCGAAGTAGGTGGTCGGGTACTGCATCGCCAGGATGATCCCGGCGGCGATCAGACCGATCGCGGCGACCGCGATCGCCAGCGGGCGGCGCGTTGCCTTCGGGACGATCAGATCGAAGAACAGCGCGACCAGCGCCGTCAGCGCGACGATCGACGCCGGCAACAGCGCGCTGATGTCGGCCGCCGTCGCGAAATTAGCGGCTACGGGCAACAACGTTCACTCCATTCTCCAGCGAAACGGCGGCCGCGTTGCCGGCGTCGCTCGCAAACGCGGCGACCGCGTGCGGATTGATTCCGAGCAACAGCAGTCCCAGCACGAGCGGAACCAGCGCAAAGCCTTCGTTCCACGTGAGATCGTGGCGTTCGGGCAAATCGGCCCGCTTGGGCCCGTGCATGATGGTTTGGAACAACCGCAGCATATAGCCCGCCGCGATCACGATCGGGATCAGCGCGATCATCGCGACCCACCAGAAGCCGGCCGAGTAGACGCCGGTCAGGATCAGCAGCTCGCCGGCGAAACCCGCCAGACCCGGCAAACCCAGGGCGGCGAGCGCGCTGATCATCAGCGCACCGCTCAAGCGCGGGTTGTCGGCAGCGAGGCCGCCGAGGTGCGCGAGGCTGCGCGTCTCCTCGCGTTCTTCGACGAAGCCCAGCGTGAGGAAACCGCTCGCACTGAAGAGGCCGTGCGCGATGATATACACCGCGGCGCCCGCCAGCGCGATCGGGTTGAAGCTGAAGATCGCGATGAGGATCAGACCCAAGTGCGAGAGCGAGCTGTATGCCATCACGCGCTTGGCATCGTCCTCGGTGAACGCGATGAACGCGCCGTAAAGCAGCCCCACGAGCCCGAGCGCGAACATCAGCGGTGCCGCTGCATGCATTTGCTCGCTCAAGAACGGCAAGCCGATGGCGATGAAACCGTACAACCCGGCCTTCGATTGGATCGCGCTGACCGAAGCGACCACCGGCGGCGGCAGCTCGGCATAGGTGTCGGGCATCCACGTGTGCAGCGGCCACACCGGCGTCTTGATCAAGAAGGCGAACGCGAAACCGGCAAAGATCCACGGCCCCCACACGTATCCGACGCTGATCGCCGCGTGCGCGCCGATGACGTCGGTCGAACCGTTAACGATGCCGAAGGCCGCCGTCGCCAGCAGCAGCGTCAAACCGCCGCAGACGTTATAGATCAGGTAGCGCCAGGCAGCGGTGCCGTGCGAGCGCGGACCGCGCGCCGGCGTGCCCCAGCCGAGCATCATCAAGAACACCGGGATCAGCATCAGGTCCCAGAAGAGCGCGAACAGCAGCATGTCCTTGGCCAAGAACACGCCGGTCATCGATCCTTGCAAGATCAGCATTTGCGCCGTGAACTCGCGCTCGCGCGGAATGCGCAACGCGACGAGGCCGCTGAACGTGATGGCCGCCAGCAACAGCACGACCCAATACGAGATCGGTCCGTAGCCGAGGTGGAACGCGGCGGTGAACGGCCGCGAGAGCCAGGGCAGCGATGCGTCCGGAGCATCGCGTTTGAAGGCGATCAGCAGAAACGTCAGGGCGGCCACGGCCACGCCGATACCGCGCGCCAAACCGCCGGCGCCCTTCGGCAACGCGTAGAGGATGAGCCCGATGATGATCGGGCCGAGCACCAAAACGGTGACGGTCACTTGCCCGCTCCGATCACGACGTAGTAGATCGCAAAGCATGCCGCGCCGAACGCCAGCGCCAGCGCGTACGCGCGGACGAGGCCGGTTTGGAAGCTGCGACACAGATGGCCGAGCCACGACGCGGAGATGCTCGCCTCGCGCACGCCGGCATCGATGACGCGCGGATCGACGACGCTCGAGAAGAACTTGCCGAGGACGATCGTCGGCCGCACGAACAGCGCGTCGATCGCGGCGTCGAAGTAGAACGCGTTGCTCAGCGCGCCCGGCATGCGCACGGTTTCAGCGCGCAGGCGCGGAACGGCGTCGAGTAGCGCACTCGGATTGCCGTAGCGCATGTACGCTACCGTGATGCCGGCCGCGATCAGCACGAGAACGATCAGGCTCGTCAGCACGTCGGGCGGAACGCCGGCGGGGGCTTCGAAATGCCCGAAGACCGGCGCGAAGAACTGGCCCCACGGACTATTTTCGCCGCCGAAATCGAGCCAGCCGATCAATACGGTCGGGATCATCAAGAGCGCGACCGGTGCGCTCATGAGCCACGCCGGTGCGTGAAGCGCGTGCCCGTGGTCGTCGTCTTCGTGGTGCGCGGCTGTGGTGCCGGCGAGTTCGGGATGACGCAGACCGAGCTCGCTCGGATCGACGTGCCCACGGTAGGTGCCGAGGAACGTGACGAAGAGCATCCGGAACATGTAGTACGCGGTGATGCCGGCCGTGAGCACGCCGACCGCCCACATGATCGGATGACCGTGAGCCAGCGTTTCGCTCAGCACGGCGTCCTTACTGAAGAACCCGCTGAAGCCGGGAATACCGCAGATCGACAGCACGCCGAGCGTCATCGCCGCGAACGCGAACGGCATCTGCTTGCGCAAGCCGCCCATCAAGCGCACGTCCTGTTCGTTGGCCAGGTTGTGGATGACGATGCCGGCGCCCAAGAAGAGCTGGGCCTTGAAAAACGCGTGCGTGAGGAAGTGCAGGATGCCCGCGTCGTACGCGCCGACGCCGACCCCCATGATCATGTAGCCGATCTGCGACATCGTCGAGTAGGCCAGGATCCGTTTGATGTCCCACTGCGCGCAACCGAGGATCGCGCCGGTGATCGCGGTCAACGCGCCGATCGAACCGACCAGCACGCGCGCATCGCTCGAGGCGTTCCACAAGGGCGCGCAGCGCGCGATCAGATAGACGCCGGCCGTGACCATCGTCGCGGCGTGGATCAGGGCGGAGACGGGCGTCGGGCCTTCCATGGCGTCGGGCAACCAGGTGTGCAGCGGGACTTGCGCCGACTTGGCCGCGCAGCCGATGAACAGCCCGAGGCAGACCGCGAAGAGTTCACCCGGCGAAAACTTGGAAACGTGCGAGAACACGTCGCCGTAGCCGATCGCACCAATCTTCGAGACGATCACGAACACCGCGTACAGGATGCCGATGTCGCCGACGACGTTGACGACGAACGCCTTCCGTGCCGCGGCCACCGCCGACGGCTTCTCGGAGTAATAGCCGATCAGCAAGTAGGACGCGAGGCCGACCAGGCCCCAGCCGACGAGCAAGCCGACGAAGTTGTCGGAGAGCACCAGCGTCAGCATTGCGAAGATGAAGAAATTCAGGTAGGCGAAGAACCGCGCGAACGCTTTGTCGCCGGCGAGGTAGCCGATCGAGTAGACGTGGATCAGGAATCCGACACCGGTGATGATCATCGTCCAGACGAGCGAGATCCGATCCCACTGCAGGCCGAACGTGAATTGCGGCAACCAGGAAAAGAGGAACTGGTGTGCGCCGGCCCCGGCCGTCGCGTCGTTCCACGACGCCAGCGCCGCGATGAACGAGACGCCGATCAGCGCCGAACCGATCGGCCCGGCCATGCTCTTGAGCTGCGGCCCGAACGCCCAAAGTATCACCGCCCCAAACAGCGGCAGCAGCCAAACAAGAAACAACAGAGGATAATCTTGCATGGTCAGCCTTTTAGCGTCGCAACTTCGTCGACGTCGACGAAGGTGGTCTTGCGGAAGACGATCACGACGATCGCGAGACCGATGGCGGCCTCCGCAGCGGCGACGGTGATCACGAGGAAAGCGAAGATGTGCCCGTCGTTGTTCGCCCACGAGCGCGCGAACGTGACCAGCGCGAGGTTCGCCGAATTGAACAGCAGCTCGATCGACATCAGCTGGATGAGCGGGTTGCGGCGCACGATGACGCCCACGACCCCAATGAAGAACAGGATCGCCGAGACGGTGATGTAGGCTTCTACCGGCGCGCTCATCGTGCGATCGGCTCCCGCGGCGGGCTGATGGGCTCGCGCGTACGTTTGGGGGGACGCCGCGCGGACGGCGTTTCGTCACCGGCCAGCAGCACGACACCGATGATCGCGACCATCAGCACGAAGGCCGTGACTTCGAACGGCAGCAGATTGCGCGTGAAGAGGGCGGTGCCGAAGTCGGCCACCGAGCCGAAGACGTTCGCCTCGCCCGTAGCGCCCGCAATCGTGGCCGGCGTGAACACCGTTCCGGCGACCGCTGCGACGATCGCGCCGAAGCCGATCAAGCCGAAGATCACGGCCGGAACGAGGACGCGCGGCATGCGGTTGGGTCCCGGCTCGAACGGCTTCGTGCCGCTCGAGAGTAGCGCGATGACGAACACGAACAGGATCAGGATCGCGCCGCTGTACACGACGATCTGCATCACGGCCAAGAACTCGGCGTGCAGCGTGAGGTACGTGATCGCCAGCGCAATGAAGTTCAGCAGTAGGCCGACGACACTGTACACCGGCTTTTTCGCGGTCACGGTGAAGAGCGCGCTGCCGATCATCACCAGCGCAAGAATGACGAAGCCGATCACCCGGCGAGCCCTCGACGCTGCTCCTTGAGGATCGTCCCGCGATTGGTAGCTTCGTAGCCGGTGGCGATGTCGACCGTCGACTTCACGTGGCTGACCGAGCCGAGATCGGAGGGGATACCGTTGGGACGCTCGTCGGGCGCCGACCCGACGCCGGCTTCCGGCGGCACGAGCAGCCGGTCTTTCGCGTACACGAAGGCTCCGCGGCGGTAATCCGCCATCTCGAAGCGCGGCGTCAGCACGATCGCGTCGGTCGGGCACGCTTCTTCACACAGGCCGCAAAAGATGCAGCGCAGTTCGTCGATCTCGTAGCGCGCGGCGAAGCGTTCGCCGGGCGAGTAGCGGTCGGCGGGCGTGTTCTCGGCGCCGATCACGGTGATGGCGTTGGCCGGGCACGAGATCGCGCACAGTTCGCAGCCGATGCAGCGTTCTTTGCCGTCGGCGTATCGGCGCAACTCGTGCAGTCCGTGGAAGCGCGGCGCATGCTGCTTCTTGATCGACGGGTACTGGATCGTCGGCTTCTTCACGAACATGAAGTGGAACGTGGTCATGAAGCCCCGGACGAGCGCCATGACGTTGTAGAGGTTCTTCCGCCTGTCGACGCTCATCCGCGCACCGCGATGATGACGGCCGTAACGACCAGGTTCAGTGTGGCCACCGGTAAGAGCACCTTCCACCCGAAGTCCATCAGGCGATCGTAGCGCAGGCGCGGTAACGTCGAGCGCAACCAGATATAGAAGAACAAGAACGCACCGGCCTTGATGAGGAACCACACGAGGCCGATCCACGGATTGCCGGCGGGCCCGAAAAGCGGGTTCCAGCCGCCGAGAAACAGCAGCGTCGCGAGACACGACACCGTGATCATGTTCAAGTACTCGGCAATGAAGAACAAGCCGAAGCGCAGGCCCGAGTACTCGGTGTGGAAGCCGCCGACGAGTTCGGTTTCCGCTTCCACCAGATCGAACGGGGCACGGTTGGTTTCGGCCACCGCCGTGATGAGATAGATCAGGAAGCCGACGATCTGCGGCACGATGAACCACACGCGCGCCTGCGAGTTGACGATCGCCGCGAGCGAGGTCGAACCGGTGAGGATGAGCACGCCGATGACCGACATCGACATCGAGAGCTCGTAGGAGATCATCTGCGCGGTCGAGCGAACCGAGCCGAGCAGCGGGAACTTCGAACCCGAGGCCCAGCCGGCGAGCGAGATCCCGTAGACGCCGATCGAGGTCAGCGAAAAGATGAACAGGATGCCGGCGTTGACGTCGCCGACGCTGTACGCGCCGCCCGAGTCACCGGTGAACGGGATGATCGCGTACGTTCCCATCGCGGTGATCAGCGAGATGAACGGCGCCAACTTGTAGATCAGCGGATCGGCCGTGTTGGGCGTGAGATCTTCCTTGAACATCATCTTGAGCGCGTCGGCGGCGGGCTGCATCATGCCCCACGGACCGACGCGATTCGGGCCGGGACGAAGCTGCATCCACGCCATGATCTTGCGCTCGGCAAGCATCGAGTAGGCGAACGTCGTGACCACGATCAGCAGCAAGATCGCCGACTTGATCAGCACGATGACCCACAGCGGCACGGCCGCAATCGCCGCGTTCACGCGTGCACCTTGGCCGCGACGTGGACGTTGATCGCGCCGCGCAGCGCGTTGAGCGGCGCATTGGGCACGCCTTCAATCAGCACCACCGCGCCCTCGGGCACGTTCTCGTCGAGCACGACGGCGAGACCCTCGATGCGCCCGCGATCGGGTCCCGCAACGTCGATGACGTCGCCGCGTCCGAGCTTCATCCCGGCCGCGGTTCGCGGATGGATCGATGCTTGCGGGGCGATGCGCAGTCCGCCGAGGCTCGTATCGTGCGCCATCGTGCCGCCGCCGCTGAAGATGTTGGCGGCAACGATCACGCGCAGCGTCTCGCTCTCGACGAGTGCCCGCGGCGGAATCTTCTCGGGCTCGGGCATTTCAGGAATCGCCGGCGCTTGCGAGACGAGAACGCCGATGCGGCGCTCGATCTCATCGGCCGCGGGCAGCTGCACGCCGAGCGCTTCGGCAAGCGCGACGAACATGTCGCCGTCGGCCCACGCTTCGCCGGGTGCGGGCACGCCGGCCACGACCGGCAACACGTCGCCGGCCAGGTTCGTCGTCGTACCGGTCTTCTCGAACGCGCTGCACGCGGGCAGCACCAGCGTTGCGAGCTCGGCTGTTTCCGTCATGAAGAGTTCGCTGACCACGACGAACGGCGTCTTCTTTAGCGCCTCGATCGCGAGTTCGCGGTCCGGCCAGTGCAGCACCGGGTTCACGCCCAGCAGCGATAGCGCGGACAGCTTGCCGTCACGGCCCGCTTCGAGCATCGCTTGCGTGCCCGCTGCGCCGTCGCGCGGGAACATCCCGACCGCTTCCGCACCGCGTGCGTTGGGCTGTTCGCCGAGCACGTACGTGTGCAGCTTCGTGCCTTCGGGCAGCCCCGCCGACCACGTCTTCACCGCGGCGCTTTCGCTCGAGGGCACGCCGTCCCACACGAGCGCAATGCGCTTGGCGTTCTTCGGAACGGCGTTCACCGCATCGGCAAACGTCGCCGCGCGCACGCCGCGCATGCTGCGCGGCGCCGCGTGGTCGCCGACCGTGATCAGCGTCGCGCCCTTGCTGCGCACGGCCTTGCGAATGCGCAGATCGAGCACCGGCGCGAGTTCCGCCGGCGAACGTCCGAACGTGATGATACACTCCGCGTTCTCGAGGTCGACGTGCGTTCCGCCCGCCGCGCCCGGGAAGGCGTGATGCTGGCCGCTGCTGCGCCAATCGAGGTTCTCGACGCCGAGCGCGCGATGGATGTGCTGCAGCAAGAACGCTTCTTCGTTCAAGAGGCGGCCGCCGCCGATGGCGCCGACCGAACCCGCACCGCTCTTCGCGATACCGTCGCGCAGCGCGGTCTTCCAGAGCATGATCGCGTCGTCCCAGCCGATTTGCACCCACTCACCGTTCTGGCGGTAGAGCGGCTGCGTGAGCCGGCGGTCGTCTTTGATGTAGCCGACGTTGTAGCGGCCGCGATCGCACAGCCAGCCGTCGGAGATCGCGTTGTCTTCTTCGACGCTCATCGTGCGCTGAACCATCGACACACGCGAGTCGACGTGCATCTGGCAGCCGACGCTGCACTGCATGCAGGTCGTCGTCGTGCGGTGGTTGTCCCAGGGGCGCGACTTGAAACGATAGGTCTTCGAGGTGAGCGCGCCGACCGGGCAGAGCTCCGTGACGTTACCGCTGAAATCGGAGTGATACGGCTCGCCGGTGGCGGTCGCGATGACCGCGTGAACACCGCGGTCGTCGGTGCGCAAGGACTGCTCGCCGGTGATGATCTCATCGAACCGCACGCAGCGCAGACAGAGCACGCAGCGCTCTTCGTCGAGCACGATCGTCGGCCCGAGATCGACGGCCTTGGGCTTCGATGATTTCGCATCGGCGAGACGCGAAGCACCTTGGCCGTACGCCATCGCGTAGTCTTGCAGATCGCACTCGCCGCCCTTGTCGCAGATCGGGCAATCCAGCGGGTGATTGATCAGCAGCAGTTCGAGGACCGCGCGACGGCCTTCGTTCGACATCTTGCTCTGCGTGTACACGACCATCTTGTCCGCGACCGGCGTGTTGCACGCGATCTGCAGCTTCGGCGTGCCCTCGATCTCGACGAGACAAATGCGGCACAGACCCGCCGGGCCCAGCTTCGGATGGTAGCAGTACACCGGCACGTCGCGCTGGATCAGCTTGGCGGCCTCGACGACCAGCGTGCCCTTGGGCACGGTGATCTCGATGCCGTCGATGGTCAGCGTGACCTGATCGGTCGCGGGCAACGTGGCACTCATAGGTGTGGTCCTCGCCTACGCTGCGGTCCACACCACCATGATAACGACCCCATTAGCTAGCCACCTGTTGTGAATTGCGTACGTAGGCGCGGAACTGATCTTCGAACCGGTTGAGCACCGAGCCGAAGAACGGTTCGATCGAATCGCCGAGCGCGCACAGATTCAATCCGGTGATCTGATGGCACGCCGACTTGAGGATGTCGATGTCCGAATCGAGGCCGCGCCCGTCGAGGATGCGCTCGAGCGTTTTCTGGATCCAGCTGCCGCCCTCGCGGCACGGCGTGCACTGACCGCACGATTCATGCGCGTAGAAGCGGATCAACGCATATGAGGCCTTCACGAAGTCGGTCGTGTCGTCGAAAACGACCATCGCGCCCGAACCGAGCATCGAGCCGGCCTTCGAGATCGTGTCGAAGTCGTAGCTGAGGTCGAGGTGCTCGGGGAACAGGCACGCCGACGAACCGCCGCCGGGCTGCACGCCCACAAGCGTGCGGCCGTCGCGCAATCCGCCCGCGCAGTCGTAGATGAGCTGACGAATCGTCGTACCCAGCGGAACCTCGTAGTTGCCCGGCTTCTTCACGTGACCCGAAACCGAAACGACCTTGAACCCGGGCGAACGCTCCGGTCCGGCCTTGGCGAACCACTCGGCGCCGTTGCGCAGAATGTACGGAAGGTACGCGAGCGTCTCGACATTATTGACGACCGTCGGTTCGCCGTAGAGGCCCTTGATCGCCGGGAACGGCGGCTTGAGCCGCGGTTCGCCGCGTTTGCCTTCGAGCGAGTTGAGCAGTCCCGTTTCCTCGCCGCAGATATAGGCGCCCGCGCCGCGATGGATCGTGAACTCGAGATCGTAGTCGCCGCCGCAGATGCCCTTACCGATGTAGCCCGCCGCGCGCGCTTGCTTCACCGCGTCGCGCATGATTTCGAAGCCGTCTTGGAACTCGCCGCGGATGTAGATGAACGCATGATGACAGCCGATCGCATAGGCGCCGATCAAGATGCCCTCGATGATCTGATGCGGCGTCTGTTCGAGCAGCATGTGATCTTTGAACGTGCCGGGTTCGGCCTCGTCGCAGTTACACACGAGGTAGCGCGGGCGGCCGTTGTCGGGAAGGAACGACCACTTGCGGCCGGTCGGGAAACCCGCGCCGCCGCGACCGCGCAGGTTCGAGCCCGTCGCCAGATCCATCACCGCTTTTTGGCCGAGTTCTTTCACCGCGCGTTCGAGCTGCACGTATCCGCCGGTGGTGCGGTACACCTCGATGTCGCGCAGGTTAAGCTCGCCGATGCCCTTGGTGAGCACCTCGGTTATAACGGTGCTACGCTCCACGCTTCGCACCCCCCACGCCGTTGGCGCGGGGCCCCCACGCTGCACGCGCGCTCGTCGTTACTGCTGGGGCAACATACCCCGAGGGCGCGCTAAACAACGCTATCATGTTTAGTGGTGTCCTCCGTCTCCGGTCGAGGGCCGCAATTGCGGTTCGTGCGCGAGCCGCTCGTTCGAGCGTGCGGCAAAAGCCGAATCGCTCACGATCCGGTCGAGCATGATGACGCCGCTGCGATCGCCGACACCGCCGGCGTTGTTCGGGTTGGAAACGCCCACACCGCCGGCCGATTTGCGGCCCGTCTCGGCTTCGACCTTCCAGTAGCGACCGGGGGCCTTGGTCTGCGGCCGCGGTTTGACGTCGTACGTTCCGGCGCGCATCGCGACCAGCATGTCGTCGATCATCTTCGGCGTGAGATCGTACTTGAAGCGCAGGTTCACTTGCATGCACGGCGCGCGGTCGCACGATGCGAGGCACTCGACCTCTTCGTAGGAGAACAAGCCGTCTTCGGTCGTCTCCAGGTGTCCGATGCCGAGGTGCTCGCGGAAATACGCCATGATCTCTTCCGCACCGTTCATCAGGCACGAGAGGTTGCGGCATACTTGGAGCATGTAACGGCCGACCGGCTTGCGATAGAACAGCGTGTAGAACGAGATCGTCGACTCGACGACCGACAACGGCTGTCCCAGCAAGTGCGCGATGGCCGCGAGGGCGTTCGGCGACGTGTAGCCTTCGTGTTCTTGGAACAGGTGCGCCATCGGAATCAGCGCGCTGCGCGAATCTTCGTAGAGCCCGATCAGCTCTTCGCATTCCGGCTTCAGTTTGATGAAGAGCTCGTCGAAGAAGTTCCCGGGACGCGTAACGTAGGGGTCCCAATCGGCTACGAGTTCGGCATCCGTATCGTGCTCGGCCGTGCTCATTTGAACGGCACTCCGCCCCAGGCTCCGTGCCCCCCGCGCTGCGCGTGGGGCCCCCGGTCCGAGCTCGCAAGTTTCATTTTGCCAAAGCCCGATGCTGCTGGGCTCGCTCCATAACCCATTATCTATCAACCTCTCCGAAGACGGGGTCGAGCGAGCCGATCATCACGACCATGTCGGCGATGTACTCGCCGACCGCGATCTTCTTCAGCACTTGCAAGTTATACATCGACGGCGGGCGGGTGCGCACGCGCCACGGCCGGTTGTCACCGTTGGAAACGATGTAGTAGCCGAGTTCGCCGCGCGGACCTTCGATCGCCTGATAGACGTCGCCCGGCGGAACGCGGAACGATTCGCTGACGATCTTGAAGTGGTGGATCAGCGCTTCCATCGAGAGCGCGATCGTCTCCTTGGGCGGCGGGGCATACTTGGTATCCGCGATCATGACCGGACCCGGCGTATCGAGATATTTGCGCGCTTGCTCGATGATGCGCATCGATTGGTCCATCTCATCGAGGCGAACCATGAAACGCGCGTAAGCGTCGCCTTCCGTTCGCGTGATCACATCGAACTCGTAATTTTCGTAGCCGTTGTACGGGAACGCACGTCGCACGTCGTACGGCACGCCCGCTGCACGCAGCGAAGGCCCGGTAATCCCCCACGCGATCGCGTCATCGGCGTTGAGGATTCCGATGTCGATCATGCGGTCCTGAAGGATCGGATTCTTCTGCAAGAGCGCGCGCAAATCGCGCATCCGCGGATAGTACATCGCGATCAGCTCGTCGACTTTGCGCAGGAAGCCCTCAGGCAGGTCGTCGCGCAGACCGCCGATCCGCAGGTAGTTCGGATGCATCCGCGCGCCGCCCGAGAGTTCGGTCAGATCGAGGATGCGCTCGCGCAGATCGAAGGCGTAGAAAAAGCCCGAAATCGCGCCGAGATCGATGCCGCCCGTGCCGAGCCACACGCAGTGCGACGCGATGCGGTGCAGTTCGCACAGCAAAACGCGCGCATGCTGCGCGCGCACGGGAATTTCGCCCGAAATGCCGAGCAGTTTCTCGACGCCCATCACGTAACAACACGCGTTGGAGAGCGGCGAGAGGTAATCCATCCGCTCGATGACGGTCGACGCTTGCGTCCAGAAAAGGTTCTCGGCCGACTTCTCGATGCCGGTGTGGAGATAGCCGATCTCGGGATCGGCGCGCATCACCGTCTCGCCCTCGAGTTCGGTGATCACTTGCAGCACGCCGTGCGTCGACGGATGCTGCGGCCCCATCGAGATGACCATGCGGCCGTCGCCGACGGGTGCGATCTGTAGGCCGTGGGCCGGAACGGCAACGTCGGTCACTGCGCGTCGTCTTTCGGGGCTTGTCCGCGCGCCGCCGCGATCTGGCGCTGCAGCGCGGCTGCGGTGCGGCCCGAGGCGGGCGTTCCCGCGGCAACGTTGGACTTGAGCGCAAACGACGGGCGCGGCGTCTTCTCACGCCCGGGTCCGCGCAGCGGGTAATCCTTGCGCAACGGATAGCCTTCCCACTCGACGGGCATCTGGATGCGGCGCATGTCGGGGTGTCCCGAGAACGTCACGCCGAAAAGATCGTAGACTTCGCGCTCCGGCCAATCGGCGGCCGGCCACAGATCGCTCATCGTCGGCACCACCGGATCGTTTTCCGGTACGCCGCACAGCACGCGCACGCGTTCGGGTTGCCCGATTTGCGCCAGGGTGGTCGACGTGCTCGCGAGCTTGATCAAATGATAGACCACGTCGAAACGCGGCTCGCGGCCCGGATAGTCGGCGCCGCCGATATCGATCAGCATCGTGAAGCCTTCGCCGCGCAAACGCTCGAGCGTCGCGCGCACGTCGGCCGGCGTCACGCGAATGACGCGCGCGTCGCCGATGTCTGCCCGAACGGCAGTTGGGTCGAGGGCAGTGCCCCCGGCCGGGGGAGTTTGTGAACTCGGCATTTACGTCGTGCCTCTAGGCTCGCGCGAGGATCCCGCCGCGACCGCCTTGGCGTATCTGCTGCTGGATGAGGTTGACGGCGTAGAGCAAACCGTCGGGCGTCGGCGGACAACCCGGTACGTACACATCCACCGGAACGATCGTGTCGACGCCTTGCACGATGGCGTAGTTGTCGAACACCCCGCCCGAGGACGCGCACGCGCCCATCGAGATCACCCACTTCGGATCGGCCATTTGCTCCCACAAGCGCCGCACGACCGGCGCCATCTTTTGCGCCACGCGGCCGGAAACGATCATCAAGTCCGCCTGCCGCGGCGACGCGCGGAACACTTCGGACCCGAAGCGCGCGATGTCGTACTCGGCAGCCGTCGCGGTCATCATCTCGATCGCACAGCAGGCGAGTCCCATCGTCAGCGGCCAGACGCTCGAGGATTGCGCCCAGCGCGCAACGTCGTCGAGTTTGGCCAGGAAAAACTGGCCGGGCATGTCGTTTACCGCCACTGAAAGCCTCCGCGCCGCCACACGTATGCATATCCGATGGCGAGCACGACGACGAACGACACCATCTCGACGAGACCGAAATACCGGAGCTGGTGCATCTGCACCGCCCACGGATAGAATGACGCGGCCTCAACATCGAAGATCACGAACAGCATCGCGATCAAGTAAAACCGGACCGGAAACCGCCCGGCTACCTCAGAGGTCGGTTCGACGCCGCATTCGTACGCCTCACTCTTGACCGGATTCGGCTTCTTGCGCCCCATCTGACCGGGCAACGTACAGAATAGCAATGCGGCAATGAATGCAACGAGGAGATAGAGTGCAACGGGACCATAGGGGGTCATAGATGTGAAAAACTTCACGAAACGGGTGCGCAGCGCCTTCGCCCTCGGACTCGCCGCCTGCGCGCTCGCGGCGTGCACACTCGGCCCGAACGGAATGGGCGCATCCGGCTATGGGACGGTCACGGGACGCGTCGTGGACACCCAGTCCTTGCAGCCGATTTCCGGTGCGACGATAACGATCGGGAACATTGTTGCCGTCACCGCGGCCATCGACAAAGGCGCGTTCGCGTTGCGCAACGTGCCGCTCGGCGCGCATACGATCACGATCTCCGCGGTGGGCTGGAAGAGCTATACGGGCCAGGTCACGGTGCTCCAGGATAGCGGGGCCGACGCGGGCGTCATTGGACTGCCCTCCTCGCTCGACCGTTGATTCGGCCGGGCTGCTTAGCTATACAAGCAGGTGATTACTTGCGTTGATGCGCTGCCAAGAAGCGCGCGATGACGTCGACCGGCGTCGCGAACCCGATCGCGCGCTCGTCGTCGAAACGCGACTCGGCGAGACCGATCACGTTGCCGGTCGCCGCATCGAAGACCGGGCCGCCCGATTCGCCCGGAATGATCGGCACGTCGATCTCGATCGCGCCGTTGCGCACGCTCGCGATGCGGCCGGTATACAAGGAAACGACGGTGTCGAGGTGCTCGTCTTCGAACGCATCGGGAATCGGATACCCGAGCACGCCGACGTCGCGACCGGCGACCACCGCCGACATGTCGCCCAAGGTGATGGGTTTGAGGTTGGGGGTCGGGATCTGGAGTAACGCGAGATCGTCGTCATCGTCGCTGACCGCCACGACGCGCAACGGCACCGCCTTGCCCGTGTCACCCATCCTGGCGCGCAGGTCGCGCGCATCGGCCACCACGTGCGCGTCGGTGAGAATGCGCGAGCCCCACGCGCCGCTCTCGATGATCGCCCCGCTGCCGTAGGCTTCGTCCCACTTGCCCTTCCGCTTGGGATCGTCGGCCGGAATCTGCATCGTGATCAGCACGACCGACGGATGCAGCCGCTGGTAGAGTTGCGTGTACGGTTCGGGTGAGCCGGCCCCGGACTGCGTGCCGTGCGCGCACGCCGTCAGCGCAACGATCGTGAGGAGCGCGAGGCGGCGCAGCAGCAGCATCAGGCCGAACGCAGGGTATCCAGACGCGCGACGATCGCCGCCCGCAGGCGATCGATGCCGTCGTTGGCCGTTGCGCTCACGAGGATCGCGTCCGGCGGCAATGCCGCGCGCGCGGCGTCATCGAGGCGGTCGATCTTGTTGCACACGAGCAGCGTCGTCTTGTCCGCGAGGTGCAGTTCGCCGAGAATCGTTTCCACGCTTGCGCGCTGGCGCGGCCAATCCGGATTCGATGCGTCGACGACGTGCAGTAAGATGTCGGCGACGTCGAGCTCTTCGAGCGTTGCGCGGAACGCGTTGATCAGCTCCTTCGGCAACGCGGTGATGAACCCCACGGTATCGGCGAGGCGGATGCTCCGGCCCTCGCCGATGTAGACGCGGCGCAACGTCGGATCGAGCGTCGCAAACGGCTGATCGGCGACGAACGCGTTACCGCCGGTTCCGGCCAGCCGGTTGAGCAGCGACGATTTGCCGACGTTCGTGTACCCGACCAGTGCGACGTACGGATCGCGGCCGCCGCCGGAGCGCCGGGTCGCGCGCTGTTTGCGCACTTCGTCGAGCTGACGGCCGAGCAACGTGACGCGCGCGGCGATCTTGCGGCGGTCGACTTCGAGCTTCGTTTCACCCGGCCCGCGCGTGCCGACGCCGCCGCCGAGTCGCGAGAGCGCGATGCCCGAACCGATCAGGTTCGATTGACGGTAGCGCAATTGCGCGAGTTCGACTTGCAATTGCCCCTCGCGCGAACGCGCGTGCTGCGCGAAGATGTCGAGGATCAGCATCGTTCGGTCGACGATCGGCAGCGGCACGGCCTTTTCGAGGTTGATCCGCTGACGCGGACGCAGGTCGTTGAACACCATCAGCACGTCGGCGTCGAGTTCTTTCGCGCGCTCCGCGATCTCACGCGCCTTGCCGCTGCCGACCAGTGTCACCGGATCGACGTGCGGCAACTTCTGGATCACCTCGCCCACGATCACGACGCCGGTAGCGCGCGCAAGCGCGGCAAACTCCGCGAACTCCGGCGCGAGCGGCGCCGCGCGATCGCTTAGGTCGACAGCGACGAGGAGCGCCCGCTGCGGGCGCGGCGCGACCGTATTCAGACGTGGGTTCTGTTGAAGATCCGGATCAGCCATGCGAGTCCGTCGTTGTAGCGGGGACCGGGTCGCTCGAGGATCGCCGGGTCCGGGAGATAGGCGATCCGATGCTCGCGGACGGCGCGCAGCGCGTTCCACGGGGGCCGATCGAGCACGGATTGCAACTGTACCGTCGGATCAGCAATCAGCACGTCGGGTTGCATCGCGATCAGCGATTCGGCACTATAGGCCCCGTAGGCAACCTGCAGATGCGCCGCGTTGACTCCGCCGGCGAGTTCGACGAGCTTGGCAACGTATGATCCCTTGCCGACCGTGAAGATGGGGGCCGTCCCCAACACCACGAACGCGCGCAGCGGTGCCGCTCGCTTGAGCACCGTCCGCATCAATGCGGTCGTGCGGCCGCGCAAGCGGTCGGTGAGTTCGTGCGCCGCATCGTCGCGTCCGGTGAGCAAGCCCAACGCTTCGATGTCGCCGAAGATATCATCGAACGTGTCGTCGTTGAGCAGCACGGTGCGAATGCCGGACTTGCGGACCTCGGCAGCCGGCGCGGATTGCGCCGGGATGCCGACGACGACGTCGGGTCGCAAGCGCACGATCCGCTCCACATCGGCGGACGCAAAACTCGCGACGACCGGTAACGACGCAGCGGCCTTCGGGTAATCGGTGTACTGCGAAACGCCCACGACCATCGGACCGGCACCGATCGCAAACAAGTCTTCGGTCAGCGACGGCATCAGCGAAACGATACGGCGCGGGAGGTCGACGCGCGGCGGCGCGGACGATGCGCAACCGGCGATCGCGAGCGCTGCGGCAAGCACAAAAGCGCGTACGAAGGACACTCGCAGGCGATACGCCGGGCAGGTCGCCGGGCCTGCGCCGCACAACTCGGGCCGTACTCGCGTGAACGGGAAGCCGGTTCGAATCCGGCACGGTCGCGCCACTGTATGCGGGGAGCCGCCGGCACGTCACTCCGATTCGTCGGGGGAAGGCACCGGCAAAGGGCACCGATCCGCAAGTCAGGATACCGAGCCCGCGAGTAACAACTGCACTTCCGCCTCGCGAAAAGGTTGGTATCGGTCATGGTTTCCCTTCAACGCACGCGTGCGCTTCTGGCGCCGTGTGTCCTCGGCGTTGCGCTTTTCTGCGCGCCGTCACTCGCCGCTGCGCAAACGGCGCCGGCCCCCGCCCCGTCCGCATCGGCGCTGCCCGAGATCGGCAACGTGACGACGAGCGACCGGCACAACGAGCCGATTGCGAACACCACCCATCCCACCTTCGTCGTCGATCGCAGCACGATCGAGGCGTTCGGCTCGCTCACCATCGGCGATGCGCTGGCCAACGTTCCGGGCGTCGACATCTTTTCATACGGCCCATTCGGCGGGCAGAACAATTACGGCATTCGCGGCACGACGTCGGCCCAAACCCTCATCTTGCAGGACGGCATGCCGATCGCGACCGGTTCCAACGGTATCGTCGATCTCGGTTCGCTCTCGACGATCGGCGTGGAGCGGATCGAGGTGGTGGAAAGCGGCAGCTCGACGCTCTACGGCAGCGGCGCGACGGGCGGCGTGATCAACATCATCACCGCGGTCAAAGCGCAACCGTACCTGCGCTATTCCGATGCCACCTACGGCAACCAAGACGTCGCCGCGCAAGCCGGCGTGGGCGGCCTCGCCGTTTCGTTCGAACGCCACACCGCGACGAACATCTTCGACTATCCGGCATTCAACTACACCGGCGGAAACGCGACGCCGGCGGGAACGCGTGTCAACGATGCCGCGCAGCAAACCGTCGCTCGCATCTCGTATCTCGCGCAGCTCGGCGCCGGTTGGACGGCCCGCCTCGCAGCGGGCGATAACGCGATCGATGTCGGCGTCCCGGGCGGACTGTCGTTCCTGACGCCCTACGCTCAGCAAGCTACGAACCGCACCGACGGCCTGCTCGACCTCTCGCACACCGCCGGCAACGGCACCCTCGATCTCACGCTCTCCAGCGTCGGACAAAAGCTAAAATATGCGGACACCCTCGCCGACCTCACCGGCGGCGGTCCGGGTTTCGGCGAACAAGACACCTTCGACGGACGCTCGCAGGTGTCGCTGCGCTACACGATGTCGGCTGCGAACAGCGACCTCGTAACCGGCGTCGACCTGGCGCGCGAAAGCGCGCTGCTCACGTTCCCGCCGTCGACGCCGCCGCAAGGTGCGGTCGGCGCGGCGCAATCGCAAGCGGCGGCGTATGCGCAAGCCGGCTACAACGTGAGTTCCGCCCTGCGGCTCATCTTCGGCGTCCGCGGCGAGCACGACGCGCCGGCCGGCAGCGTGGTCGCACCGTCGTTCGGAACGCGCGTGAAGCTGGGCGTCGCACAACTCACCGGCAACGTCAGCGAATCGTTCCGCGTTCCGACGCTCGTCGATCTCTACTACCCGGGCTTCTCGAATCCAAGCTTACTGCCGGAGAAACTCTCCAACTACGATACGACGCTGTCGTTCCCGCACGTCGCGGGCGGCGTTTCGTTCGGCTACTTCGGCCGCGACGGATCGAACTTGATCGTGCTCGACCCGGCGACGTTCCTTCCGTTCAACGCCTCGCGCGTGTCGGTGAACGGCTTGCAGATCACCGTTGCCGCGCCGCCGCTCGCCGGGCTCCGTCTGTCGGCGAGCCTGACGAATCTCTACCGCGCGATCGACACATCGACCGGCGTGCGGCTACCGAGCACGCCGCCGATCATCGCGACGCTGGGCATCGAGCGCCCGTTCGATGCCGGCTCGCTCGCGTTCGGTGCGCACCTGCGCATCGTCGGCTCATCGCCCGACGTCCCCAACCTCGGCGGCGGCCCGTCGTTGGCTGATCCGTACGACGCCTACACCACCGCCGACGCGTTCATCCGCTACCGCATCGCCAAATCCGCGATCATTTCCGCCCGCATCATGAATCTCACCAACCAAGGCTACGCGCCGATCTTCGGTTACCCGGCCCCCGGCCGGACGCTACAACTGGAACTCGCCACGCGCTAAGCGCACGCGCCGGCGCGGCATCGCCACCATCGTGCCGTCATCGGTGCGGCCGACCGCGATCTCCGCACCGTACGCGCGCGTCAGCAAATCGGCGCGAAACACCGATTCGACGGGTCCGTCGGCCAGCACCGTGCCGTCACCGACGAGCACGATGCGGTCGACGGAGGCAACCGCGAGATTCAGATCGTGCAGCACGACCGCGATCGCCGCCCCTTCGGCAACGAGGCCGCGCAAGATGTCGAGCGTGGCGTACGCACCGCCCAAATCCAAATGGCTCGTCGGTTCGTCGAAGAGCAACGTGGGCGTTTGCTGCGCAAGCGCCGTTGCGATCCAGACGCGCTGTCGCTCGCCGCTCGAAAGCGTGTCCAGCAGACGTTCACCAAAGGGCACGAGGTTGACGCGCTCGAGCGCCGCCTCCACGATCGCCTCGTCTTCCGGGGGCCCGTTCCATTGCCACCATGGACGATGCGAGAGCCGGCCCATGGCTACCGCATCCCGCACCGTTACGTCGCCGTCGGCATATTCTTCGGCCGCGACGAGCGCCACGCGGCGGGCACGCTCGGCCGGTGAGAGCCCGTGCACGAGCGCACCGTCGACCGTCACGCGCCCCTCGATCGGCACGAGCGATCCGGCTAGGGCGCGTAACAGCGTCGACTTGCCCGACCCGTTGGGCCCGACGATCGCCACCAGCTCGTGCGGCCGCAGCATCAGCTCGACATCGCGCAGCACGATGCGGCCCTCGTATCCGAGCACCAGCCCGCGCGCGTCGATCATGCAATGCGCCGGCGGCGAAACGCGATGAAGAGAAACACCGGCACACCGATCAGCGACAGCAGTACCCCGATCGGTAGTTCGATCGGCGGCGCGGCCGAGCGCGCGAGCGTGTCGGCCAGCACCACGATCGCGGCGCCGGCCGGGATACTCGCGGGCACCGTCCAGCGCGTATCCGATCCGCAGATCGCGCGCGCGAGATGCGGCACGATCAGCCCGACGAAGCCGATCACGCCGCTCACGCTCACCGCGGCGGCAACGAGCAACGACGATGCGATCAGCGCGAGCCAGCGCGTGCGCGTGAGATCGACGCCCAACGCGACGGCGCGTGCGTCACCCAAGCGGATCGCGTTGAGCGCCGGCACCACCGCCGCCGCGAACGCGAACCCGAGCGCCGCGTACGCCGCGGCCCACCCCAGATCGTTCCAGCCGTGACCCGTGAGCGAGCCGCCGAGCCACGACAAGATGCTGAGCGACACGCTCGCGCTCGGCGAGAGCATGATGACGAGCGTCGTCATTCCGGCGAACAGCGACGTCACCGCGATGCCGGCCAGAATCAGGCGCTCCGGCGAAACGCCGCGCCCGCGGCGCGCGAGCGCGGCCACCCCGACCGTCGTCGCGAGCGCCGCCGCAAACGCAAGTCCGGCGTAGAACGGCGACGGAACGCCGAGCGCGATCGCAATCGCGATGGTGAACGCGGCACCGGCGCTACCGCCGGTGAGATACGGATCGACCAAACCGTTGCGCAACATGCTCTGCAGCAGCGTTCCGCTCACGCCGAGCGCCGCGCCGACGAGCATCGCGATCGTGACCCGCGGCAAGCGCAATGCCCACACGATCGCGGCAACGTCCCCGCCGGCATGCGGGTGCGCGAGCGCGCCGATCACGCTCGAGAGCGGCAGATTCACCGAACCGATCGCCACGCCGGCCGCTACTGCGACGAGCAAGAACGCGATCAGCGCCGCGAGGCTGATGCTGCGCCGCAGCGTCAGAGCCATCGCTCGGCCGTTCGGCGATGCCGCCACCACTCCTCGCCGTGCAAAACAAACGCGCCCCGCAGACGAATCTGCGAGGCGCGCATGACGACTTTTACGTCAGTCCGGGTCTACGGCCACTTGACGATGGCTTCGATACCGAACTGACCGTTCGAGTAGTACCTGTTCCCGCCGGTTCCGACGAAGAACGGCTGGTTCGTTCTGTCACCGCGAATTTCGCCGCGCAGAATGACGTTGTTGTTCGGAGCATATTGCAGCGTTGCCGTGCCCTCACCCCAACGCATCGACTCGCCGGTCCGAAGACCGCCGTAATCGCCGAAGCCTTCACCACGAAGCGTTGCGCTCCACTGGCTGTTGATCGCGTAGTTGGCGTAAGCCGCCAGACCACTCCACGTTCCCGTTCCGTAACCGATGATCGCGGTGCCGGGACCGTTGAGAATGTTCGAGTTCGTCTGCTGACCGGAGTCACCGTTGATGACGAACTTCAAAGCCGACGTTGCCTGCCACGAGACCACGAGGTCGACGAGGCTCTTGTTCGGGCGCGCCGGCGAAACGACGAAGAGACCCGGGGTTGCCATTGCATAGGCTTCTTCGACTTGACCGGTATAGCCGTCGAGGGTCGCCGAGATGGCTTTGCTCGGATTCCAGATCGCGCCGCCTTCGAAGGTGATCGCGTTGGAGTCGTTGAGTTCGGCGGCCCCGCCGAAGTTGTTGAACGGCGGCGGGAAGTTGTTCGACGGTGCGTTCAACGTGCCGCTGGTGTCCCAACCCTTATTGGCGCCGACCACGAACGAGAGGTTCGAGTTCATCGCCCAGGTGAGACGGCCGCCGGTGTGCGTGAACGGCACCGCGTAACCGAAGAGAATCGAGCGCGAGAAGTTGAGATCGCTCGGGCTCTCGATGACTTCGGCGCCGGCCAGGGTTTCGAATCGGCCGACGATACCGGTGAACTGGCCGCTGATCAACTGCAGATACGCCTGCGTGAGATCGATCGACGGACCCGACAACGGGGTACCCGTGCCGTTGAGGCTCGGGGCGCCGTCGAGCTGACTCTTCGGCCACGAGTTCGTGACGTTGGCGTCGTCACCGAAGATCGCTTCGACCTTACCGCCGATGGGACCGTTGTACGCGACTTGGAGGTTGAAGTTGTGGAATTGGATCTGCTGGTTCAGATCGTCGAACACGCGCCCGGTGATGAACGAGCCGCCGGGGGATCCCACCGCGCTCGCAATTGAGGCCGAGGTGTAGCCCGCGTCAGCATATCCGCTAACCTGGAGCAAATGTGGCGGCGGTGAAGCCGTGGGGGACGGTGACGGAGCAGGCGAGGCGGCTTGCGCCACTACTTGGTCTGCGCCCGCAGGTGATGCATTCCACATCGCAATCGCCCCAACGATTGCGGCGAGAGATGCTAGTCGTAGTTTCAAGTGTTTCCTTTTCTCATAAAGAGCATCCGACCGCACAAGGACCCCGCAGGCACGCGGCCCCGGGGAAACGGTCGAACGGAGACAGGCTCCCCCGCGCAGGTGCGCGCGAGGACTGACCTCCTGTTAATCTTAGCCCACGATCCGACCAGCGGCAACCACTATTGGTAGGACCAGCCGCCTTTTTCGCTATGCAAATGGAGAGTCGGCAAGCAAGCGGCCCCGATCAGCTGCGACTATTGTATGGGCGACTGCGCCGTGACGGCGCTGTGCGCGTCGCCGGATGAGACCCAGCCGTAGCGGCCCCGGTTGGGTCCCGACGTGAGCTTGATCCCGACCGTATCCTGGACCGCCGACGAATAGCGCGGCTTGGAACTCGACGGATCGCACCCCACGACGATCGCATGCGTGCCCGATTTTGAGAGCACCGTGTGCGTGAGGACCTCGGCCGTATTCTTGATGTTCCCGCTCACGTAGTCGATCTCGCGCTGGCGCGAATCCCACACCAGCACGTCGGGATCGAAATCGCTCGAGCGCAGAACGACCGCGGCACCCGTCGACAACGCGCACGAACTCGCGTCAACCGGTGACGCCGAAACGCATACCGCCGCCAGCAGTGCGGCGACGACCGAACGTACCACGCCGCCCTCTGCACCGGAGGTCGCCCCCGGTCCTGGCGCGCGGCCTCGCTTTACTTGCTTCGTTGTGCGGTAGCGGGCAAGCGCCACGGTGACCTTCGGACGCAGCGCTGCATCCCGGCAACGTACCCGCGTTTCGATCGAATGGTCCGAGGGTACAGAAAAAGGTGGCGGCGACTCCGTAACGCTGGGTCGCTTGCTCATGGGTGTGTGTGTATTGTCTTGGGCGAGACGAAGTAAGAGAGTCGCACGTTGCAGCAGACGCGCGTGTGTTTGTTGGTCTTGGCGCGAAAACCCGACGTGCCGGCGGAGCGCGCAGTGATGATCGATGCGTGACGAGCATGGCGATCACCCACAATTACATCTCCTCGTCGAAGCGGCTCCGACTGCGATCATCGTCGTGGATCGGCGCGGTATCATCGTCCTGTCGAATGGTGAGGCCCAACTGCTGTTCGGCTACGGTCCGCGGGAGTTAGCGGGTCAAAATACCGAGCTGCTGACACCGGAACGTCTGCGCGCGGCCTACCAAATGCTGCGCAGTGATTATCTCCTTGCGCCGACAAGCCGGCCGATGGCCGCCGGCAAGCGACTTCGCGGGCTGCGCAAGGACGGGACGGAGATCCCGTTAGAAGTTGGCCTGAACCCCGTTCGGGTGCGGGGCGAGCTGCTGATTCTTGCAGCCATCACGGACATCAGCAGCCGGCTGGAGGCGGAAGAGCGCTTCCACATCGCGGAACAGATGCGTCTGGTCATCGACGGCGCAGCTCAGGCGATGATCGTGACCGACCGGAAAGGGCGGATCACGCTCGTCAACAGCGAGGTGGAGCGCATCTTCGGCTACATGCGGCAAGAACTGCTGAACAGCGCCGTCGACATGCTGGTTCCAGAACGGCTGCGCGCGGGATACTTGCAGCTCCGTAAAGACGGCGGGGCCACACAGCCGGCTGAAGACAAGATCAAAAGCGAGCATTGGGGACTGCACAAAGACGGTCGCGAGATCCCGATCGAAATCGACTTCAGCCCGCTGACCACCTCGCGCGGAGATTTCGTCCTCGCATCGATCATCGATATTTCCGAGCGCAAGCACGCCGAGGAGATGCGCCGCACCAATGCGTCGCACGCGGTCGAGATCGAAGCACTCACCGTCGAAAAGCGGGGGGTAGAGACATCGCTGGCGGGTTCGGAAGAACGCGTCCGCCGCCAGGCCACCCGTTTAGAATCATTGTGGCATATCGTCAATACGCCGCGCTTGAGCGGCGACGACCTGGTGCTGGCCATGTTGGGCGACGCGGCAGCAGCGATCCGCCCGGGGCAATCCTACACCGGGACGCTCGGTCATATCGAAGACGCGGAATACGTTGTCGATTCGGCGGCCGTCAGCGGCGTCGGCGGCAACGCGAAGATCGCGCGGATGCTACATGTCGGGAAACGGCTTCCCCTGAACGAGACCCTCCTCGCGCGCGACCTCGCTGCGGGCAGAACCCAATCGTGGGAAGACTGCCAAACCGTCGCCGACCTCCCGGCGCCCGCTCGCAAGACCGGTGTGCGCAGCCAAATCACCACGCAATTCATCGCCAACGACGTCGTCTACATTTTAATGCTTGCATCGCTCGAAATCCCTGACGGAATTTCGTTTAGCCCCGAAGACTACGAATACGTCGAGGTGCTCGGTTCATTTTTTTCGCGCCACCTCGAAGCGGAGCGAGCTCAAGGCGCGCTCCGCGCTGCCGAAGTTCGCACGCGCCGTCACGCCGAGCGTCTCGCAACGCTGTGGCGCGTCGCCAACAACCCACGATTGCGCGGACACGATCTCATACTCTCGATGCTCCGGCAAGCGGCGGCGGCAATTCGTCCGCACCAGCAGTTTCACGGCTTGCTCGGTCGCATCGATGGTGACGAGGTCGTAGTGATCGGCGTTGGTGCGGAACCCGGCACCAACGACGCGATTTCACGCGTCGAAATCGGCCGTCGCACGCTCCTCGCTCAAACGGTCGTTCCCAGCTTGTCTCGCACGCAAGGCTGGGACGATCTTGCGGACGTCAAAACCGGACGCGCCGACTTGGCGTTCCTCGGATGGCGGTCGGCGATCTCCACCCAATTCGTCTCCGGCGATCGGAAGTATTGGCTCGCGTTCGGATCCGTCGAACCAACGTCGCTGCCCTTCGATTCGGAAGACTTCATCTACATCGAACTCCTGGCATCGTCGTTCGCCGACCACATGCAAGTCGACCAGTTGGAATCCTCGCTCCGCAATGCCGAAGCGCGCTCACGCCATCACGCCGAGCGGCTCGAAGCGCTGTGGCAGATCGCCAACGACCGTCATCTCAACCGTCATGAACGGTTGCTGGCGATGCTTCGGCAAGCCGCAGTGGCATTGCGAGCGAACCAACGCTTTTGCGGGCTGCTCGGCCGCATCGAAGACAACTATGTCACGCTCATCGGGGTAGGAATCGCTCCGGGCGACCACGGCCGGTACCGCCCGAATCTTGATATCGGGAGCCGCACGCCGCTCGAGAAAACGCCGATAGCGAGCATCAACCGTACACGCTCTTGGGACGATCTAGCGACGGCGGAAGGGGCGCCGAAATCGCTACTCTTGCTTGGCTGGCGGGCGGCAATTTCAACGCAATTCGAAGCCGGCGGTTCGTGGTACTCGCTCACGTTCGGCTCGCTCGAGCCGACGGCGGCTGCGTTCGACGCCGGCGACTTCGCATATCTCGACGTGCTTTCGTCCTCGTTCGGCAACCAATTGCAAGTCAGCCAACTCGAAGGTTCGTTACACGACGAAGAGGAGCGCGCACGACATCATGCCGAGCGGCTCGACGCGCTACGGAGTCTCGTCAACGATCCGAGCCTTCACGGTGACGACCAACTGCAGGCAATGTTAGCGCTTGGCGCTGCTTCGATTCGGCCGGACCAAAACTACCGCGGCATCTTGTGGGTCAGCGACGGGGCGTCGCTTACGGCGAAGGCCACGGCATCGAACCAGCCTTTTCCAAAGGACTTTCCCGCGGTCGGATCGTCGATACCGCTCGAACAAACGATCTGCGGGATCGTCATGGCGAACGGGGGCGGAACGCGTTCGTGGGACAACTTCTCGACGAGCCCCGAGCAGACGCGGCTAACGTGGATGCGACGCACGCATTCGCTTATCGTCACGACCTTTCATGCGGGGGCGAAGAGTTGGGGCTTGACCTTCGCCTCCGGCGAGACAACGCACGAGGCGCTGGGGCCACAAGATAACGTCTATCTCGAAGTTCTTGCGACGTTTTTCGCAAACTCCATCCAACAACGCTGGCAGTTCGAGCGCATCCAATATCAACAGTCTCACGACGTGCTCACTGGTCTGCTCAGCCGTTCGCACTTTCGCTCGCGCGCGCGCGCCGCGGCCGGCCAAAACGTTGGCTGCGCGATCATTCTCGTGAACATAGACGACTTTCGCGAAATCAACGAAACGCGCGGTCACATGATCGGTGACGCCGTACTCGTCGAGGTCGGCAATGCCCTCAAGAAACTAGCCGCAGTTGATGAGATTGTCGGGCGCATCGAGGGCGACGTCTTCGGCATCTTCGTACCCGATCCGATTTCGCGGGACTTCGCTCACAGCCGGGCTGTCGCGTTTTCCGAGGTCTTCGCGAGCCCATTCGCAACCGGCGACCGCGACGGTCTCAATTTCATTGCCCGCACGGGAACCATCGGCCTCGCGGTCGCTCCCGGCGACGGAACGGCCATCGATGCCGTCCTGTCCCATGCCGGCGCCGCTTTGCTCAATGCCAAGGCGCACGGACATGGGACGATCGTTTGTTACGAAGCCGGGATGGAAGGCGACGCGCTACGCCGCGCCACGCTCCTGAACGAGTTGAAGGAAGCGCTTGCGGAGGATCAGTTCATCCTGTATTTCCAGCCGCATATCGAAATTGCCACGGGCAACGTCGCCGGGTGCGAAGCGTTGATCCGTTGGAAACATCCCGTGCGCGGCTTCCTGCTCCCCGGTGACTTCATTCCGTTTGCCGAGGAGAGCGGGATCATTACCAGCATCGACACCTGGGTGATGCAGAAGGCGCTCGCCGCCGCGAACGAACTCGCCGCATTGCGACCGGATTTTCGGGTGTACTTTAACCTCTCGGGACGCCAGGCAGGCGATTCGAGCGTGATTCGAGCGTTCACGATGGCCGCCCGCGACGGCGTACGGCTGAGTAACGTCGGCGTGGAAATCACGGAATCCGACGCGATGCGCGACGTCGAAGCGACCCGGCGCGTCTGCCGCGCACTGCGCCGGCTGAACATCCGGATCGCCATCGATGATTTCGGCACCGGCTATTCGTCGTTGTCCTCCCTCAAGCGCCTGCCGATCGACATCGTGAAGATCGATCAGAGCTTCATTTCCGGTGTCCTGAAAGACCGCCACGACGAGACGATCGCGGAGACGATCATTTCGATCACCAAACACTTCGGCCTTGACTCATTAGCAGAGGGCGTGGAACATGCCGATGAGGTGGAATGGCTGCGGAAGCGCGGATGCCGCTACATGCAGGGCTTTGCCATCTGCCGCCCGTTGCCGTTCGAGGCTTTCAAGACATGGCTTTCGGAGCACCCGCACCCTTCGGGCGGCGGGAAGTAGGGGCGTTGGGCGCGAGTAGGCAGGCACTTCGGCCGTGGCATCGCGTTCGCTTAGCCGGGTAATGCTCGCGCATTCAGGGAACAAGCAAGTAGTGAAAAAATTCGTTCGCCCGCTCGCAGCGGGTGCTGGGGTGACGGGCGCGCTCGCCGTGTTCAACCGCAGCGTGAGCAATGGACCCGTACCCACGAACGCGCTCGGCGGTACCGTGCGGCGCTGGAATTGGCGCGGGCACGGCATCTTCTCGACCGAAGCCGGCAGCGGCCCGCTCATCGTGCTCGTCCACGGCATCTACGCGGGCGCGTCGTCATACGAGTATCGCAAACTCTTTCCGCTGCTCGCCGCGAACCATCGCGTGGTGGCGTTCGATCTGCTCGGCTGCGGGCTCTCCGATCGCCCGAACCTCGGCTATTCCGCCGATCTCTTCACCGAACTCGTCATCGACGCGTTAGCCGATGCGGGCCCGGCGGAGCCGGTTACCGTCGTCGGATCGTCGCTCGGCGCGGCCTTTGCGATTCGCGCTGCAGCGCGATCGAAACAACGTATTGCGGGCGTCGTCGCGATCTGTCCGACGGGGCTCGGCGGCGTGCTCGACCGTTCGCCGAACGGCGCGCAACTCGCGCTCACGGGCACCGTGCGCACGCCGCTGCTCGGCGAAGCGCTCTTCAACGGCCTCGCTTCGCGACCGTCGATCCGCTATTTCTTGGGCCGTGCCACCTACGCCGACTACGCCAGCGCGACACCGGAAATCATCGATCACTACTACGCCGTGGCGCACCAGCCCGGCGCGCGCTACGTTCCCGCGCACTTCGTCGGCGGGCTGCTCAACTGCAACATCGCACAGGACTTGCCGTTCGTCGACGCGCCGATTCTGGTCGCCTGGGGCGAACACGCGTCGTCGTTCTCGCCGCTCGCCAACGCGGGCGAATTTCTCAAGCTGGCGCAGAACGCGAAGCTCGTAACGTTTGCGAACTCGGGGCTGCTGCCGCACGAAGAAGAACCCGAAGCGATGTGCGCGGCCATCGAAGCGTTCTCGGCGGCTTGGGCGTAGCCCAAACGCGACGGATTCACGGAACGTGAATCCACTAGGGAGCGCCGTTGCCGTTGGTCCACGGTAACGTCGTCGGCGCATCTTGCGGCGCGGGGTTGCTCACCGCGCACGAACCGGTTCCGGCAACGCACGAGTAGACCACGTGGATCGTCGTGTCGTCGGGAGCGGGCGAAGCAAAGGCCGGTAACGCGCCGGCCCAGCCGGCGTCGTCACCCTCATGATAGCCGGCCGGATCCGCCGCGTCCGTGACACCGCTGACGATCGCGTACGGGGGTTGCGCGAAGAGCCGCAGCGTGACGATATACCGGCCGTGTGCGAGCGGGCTGACCGCGCCGTTCGCATCGGCCGGCCCGGCATCGCTCGTAATGGCGAGTGAAAGCCGCGATTCTTGCACGAACGGCGAGCACTGCAGTTGAACCGCCGCATCCGGACCGCCGTCGTTGCCGCCGCATAACGGCACGCTTTGCGCGTTCGGCACGACGCCGACCGCGACGCGCAACGGCGACGACGATGCTGCCGGAGCCTCCAGATAGTGCTGGGCATTCCAAACGGATACTGCTTCGAGCGCCGGGATCGCCGCGGGTTCGGCCGTGAGCGCTTCCGGCGCCGCCGCGATCTGCGCGCCGATGACGGCCGCGACGTAACGCTGATAGCGTCCGAGCGCCGTTTCCACGCCCGGTACGATCAGCGCCTTCGCTGCGGCAACGCTCTGCGCGCGCGCCGTGCCCGCGACGCCGGCCACCGCCGACGCGGCAAAAATCGCCAGCATCGCAATGAGGACCAGCGTTTGCGCCAGCATCTACTGCAGCGCCGGATCGGCGATCGCCGCGGGCAGTTGGGTTTGCGGCGCGTAGCTCGCCGGCGCGAGCTGGGCTGCGAGCGAGACCGTCGCCTGCACCGCGACATCGCACGGATTGGGCGGATACGCGACCGCGACCGTCAGCGTGTCGCTCGGCGCATCGTAGGTGAGGCCGACGTTCATCGACACGATGCTCGTGGCCGCGGACGAACCGCAGTACGCCCGATGCACGCGCACCGCCGCAACGTAGTTTGCGGCCGGCGCGAACACCCAGGCATGATCGGCCGTCGCCGTGGCGCGCAGCGCCGGATCGGCGACGGCCGCGGCGGGATAGTACGCGGCGGCAGCGCGAGCGCGTTCGATCGCGTTGCGCGCGATCTCCGTTGCGGCGCTGCGCAGCAGCTGCGCTTGCGAAGCGCGCGCGAGTGCCGGCAAGAGAGCGAGGGCGAGCACGCTGCCCATCACGAGCAGCGCGACGCACACCACGACTTCGAGCAAGCTGAAACCGGCTTCGCTCCGGCGCTCAGTCATCGAACGTCGGGTCCGCGTGCATGTCCGCGCAGGCGGAGAGCTCGGCGGAGAACGCCGCCGGCTCGCCGAGGTCGCTCGCAATTTGCGCCGCGCCGCGCGCCTGCACGGCGTTGCTCGCATAGTTGACCGGATACGGATCGGCGATGGTGCCGGCCAGTGGGGAACCCGCCGGCGGCCAGAGTGCCACGGGCCACGTCCGCTCGGCCGTGCCCGGCACGGCGCCCGCGAACGCAAACGTATACCCGCCCGTGACGCTATAGGCCGTGACGACGATGCGCTGATTGCCGTTGCCCAACCCGGCATAGCCATACGCCGCGGGAACGTAGTACGCGGGCGCGTTCTGGAAGTCGTAGCCGGGCGCGCAATCGGTGAACGCGGCGTTGCGAATCTCCGGAAAGGCGGCATTCGCTTCGCAGCGGCCGTTGCACGTGTACGCCAGGACTTGGGTGTACGCCGAGGGACGGTTCCCCGCGACGAGGTCGATGGTCGTCTGCACCGGATCTGCATCGATGCTCACCTCGATGACGCCGTTACCGGTCATGATGTGCGACCCATCGACGTCCAGCGCGTGCGAATCGGCTGCGACCGCCGTGATGCCGGCCGCGTTGAAAAGCGCGCCGTCGCCGTTGCCCGAAACCGGATCGGTGTGTGCCGGCAGCGCCGCCGCGGGGATCGCCGTGACGGTCAGGCTTGCGATCGGCGAGACCGCGACTTGCGTTTGCAGCGCGGGATCGCACGGATTCATGGGACCGGCCGCAGCCGCGCGCACGAGTGCCGGCGGCTGCGCGACGTAGAGCAAGAACGACGTGCCACCGGCATTGCGCTGCATGAATTCGACCGCGTCGCCGCAGGTCGATGCCGGTTTCCAAACCGCGACGGCCGAGAGCGCATCCGAACGCAGCATGGCCGCCGCGACGTCGAGCTGCGCCGCCGCATCGGCGCGCTGCGCGAGCAGATCGACGTTCCAGCCGATCTGGCGCACGGCTTCGAAGCCGGCCAGCGCAACGAACACGAACAGGGCCGTCGCTACCAGAACTTCGATCAGCGTGAAGCCGGCTTCGCGCGACGTTCGGTTCGCGTGCATGCGCTCAGCAGTGCCCGCATCGGAGCGCCGCTAGTCGCGGCGCGCATAAAACCGGGGCACTCGGGCACTAGCGTTGCGGTGAAGCACGCGTTCGTCGCGCCCATGGTCCTCGCGCTCGCCGCGTGCGGCGGAGGACCCGGCGGCACAGCGAACGCGGGCGGCACATCCGCGATCGGGATCCCGAGTGCGAGTCCCACAACTCCGCCCGGGGTCACGGTAGCCGGCAGCGTCGTTGCGCTGGCGGCCGATGCGTACGGACCGGCGGCAATCGCCGGCGTGACGTACGCGTCCGCGGATGCATCGCAAACCGTTCCGCTCGCGCATGCGACGGTGATCGTGGGGCCGGTTCCGATCGTGGGCGGCACACCGCCGGCGCAATTGCCGGCCGGTGACGCGGCGGTCACGACAAATGCCGGCGGCGCGTTCGCGCTGACCCCGGCGATCGCACCGGCAGCGGCGTCGAGCGCCGAACCGTTTGTCGTTCCGCCGGATAATCTCAGCGGCTTCGTGCCGCCGGCAACCGGCTACTATGTCGAAGTTTTCGGCGCGGGAACGGACGGAACGAGCGCGGGTGCTCCGCTCCCCATGCATCGGTTTCTCGCCGCATCGACGGGGTTGGTGCTGCGCATTTCGAGCGCGTCTGCCGCCGAAGCCGGCGCACTGGCCGCGGTGAACGCCGACCGGGCCGCAAACGGCGCCGGGCCGCTGATTTTCGATGAATCCGCCGAGGAAGCCGCGCGTCTCCACGCGAGCGATGAATCGTCGGCAAATTACTTCTGTCACTACGACACGAAGAACGTGGGGCCGTCGTCGCGTTACGTTGCGATCGGCGCGATCGGCCTCACCGGTGAAAACCTCGCGCTCGTTTCGGGAACCGGCGCCGTCGCTTTCGGGTACGCCGAGGCGGCGTTTCTGGCCGAGAAGACTTCGAATCCGCCCGGCGGTCATTATCTCAACCTCGTGGACGGCGCGCACCTTTGGGCCGGCCTCGCAGCCGTCGTCGACGCGAGCGCCCCCGCATTTGCAAACGTCGACTACGAACTCGTCACCCCGAACGCCGCCGATACCGTGGTCGGCGCATACGGCTATCCCGTATCGACGCCGTGCCCCGCCGGCACCGTCGTGAACAACTCGTAGATTCAGAGTACCGTCTTCGTTTCTGTGTCATTCCGAGCAAAGCGCCGAAGGCGCGTCGTCGAGGAACGCGCCACGATCGTCGTCGCCGAGCTCGGACGCCGCAGGGCGGACGAGTAGTCTAACACCAACGCTGAGTGGAGTTGCCCTGCTGACCACCGCGGCTACGGCTGGTCCCTCGACTACGCACCCTACGGTGCTCCGCTCGGGATGACAAGCGGAAGCGATTACGCGTTGCTGCCCCAGCTTCCGGCGGGCGGTACGAGTATCGAGTCGATGCCGTCGTTGGCGAATGCCGGGTCGCCGGTGTCTTGCAACGGCGTCGATACCGCGTTTCCGGACTCCGGGGCGGCTGCGTCGATGTGAAACCCAAGGCTATACGCTAATCCGCAGACTTGCTGCGGCGGCATAAACGCGACATCCATCCATTTTGTCTTGAGTTCGGAGACGTCGATGATGTAGGAACCCCACGGCGCACCGTCTTGCCAAATATCAACGATGATCGAGAAGCTCGCGCCCGGATCGGCAATCGGCGTGTGCGTTCCGCAGCCCTGGCGGGTGATCGCGTTCCCCGTGATGTGGATCGGATCGGACTCGAGGCAACTCGAAAATCCGAGCGGATCAGGAGTACCGGGAGAGCAGCCCGGCGGCGCGATCGGCGTGGGCGTCGGGATGGCGGCGAGCGTGCAATCCGGCGGCTGGCCCGCGTAGCCCGGCGGACACGTACTTGCTGCGCTCGGCGTTGGTGCAGCGGCGGCATCGCAGACGCCCGGCGTCGTTGCATCGACGGTGTACCCCGGCGGGCATGACGCAGCCGGCGGCGTGATGAGCGCGAGCGTGCAGGTTTCGGTGCCGGGACACGTCGCGCCTGAAAGCGGCGCCGCGGACGGGGTTTCCGGTGGTGTCTCAAATGCGACCGGGGTGCTGCTGCTGACCGGAAGCTGACACGGAATCGTCACCGTCCGCACGTCGGCCGCATACGCCAGACGTAAGACAAATGCGCCGCTAGCCGGGCACCGGTGACTCGTCCCGTTCGTCTGTCCCGCGACGAAATCGGCGAAACCGGTGACCGTGCCGCGGCTGTCGATGCCGAACGCGAAGCCCGGTGCGCCGAGCGGCGACGCCGTTTCGGTGATCGCGACCGTGCTGTCGTACGCCGGCCCGTTGCGCTCCGCGAACGCGGGATCACCGGGCATGCGCGCGTAGATCCGCGCGCGGTAGCCGCTGCCGCTTTGCGCCGGTGCGAACACGACGGTCGCCGCGTCGAACGCGATCGCCGTGCGGCGAGCTTCGTCGAATGCCGCGCCGACATCGCGGCCCGCGGAAGCGACCGCCGGTGATGCGCCGGCGAGAAAAAGCGTGCCGATCGTTCCGGCGACGATCACGACGATCGCCGTCACGACGACCATCTCGATCAGCGTAAACCCCGCCTCACCTCGCCGCCGCATACGCGGCTTAGTGCCGCAAGGAGCCCGCGTTCATTCCTTGAGCGTGACGGGGTTTACCGGGGTTCTGCCGGCGAGGACGGCGATGACGTTTTCGGCGGCCATCAGGGCCATTTTGGTGCGGGTTTCGGTCGTGGCGGATCCGATGTGCGGCGCGAGGACGGTGTTGGGCGCAGCGAGCAGCGCCGGGTCGACGGCGGGTTCGCGTTCGAACACGTCGATGCCGGCGCCGCGAATCGCGCCCGACGTGAGGGCACGCGCGAGTGCCGCTTCGTCGATCACCGGGCCGCGCGCGGTGTTGATCACAAATGCCGACGCCTTCATCAACGCGAACTCCGCGTCGCTCAGATAGTGTCGCGTGGCCGCCGTCAGCGGGACGTGCAGCGAGAGCACGTCGCTCGATGCAAGCAGCGTCTCTTTATCGACGAAGTGGGCGCCGGTCTCTTCTTCGAGCGCTTGTGCGACGCGGCGCGAGTTGGCGTAGATCACGTGCATGCCGAAACCGCGGCCGCGGCGCGCTACGGCGGCGCCGATGCGTCCGAAGCCCGCGATGCCCAGCGTCCGCCCGGCCAGCTCCGCACCGTGGAACTCCATCATCATCCACTCGCGAAAACGCCTGTCGCGCACGTACCGGTCGGCCGGAACGACATTTCTCGCAACGGCGAGCAGCAGCGCCCAAGCGAAATCCGCCGTCGCATCGGTGAGCACGCCCGGGGTGTTGGTGACCGCCACGCCGCGCCGGGCCGCGGCCGCGACGTCGATGTTGTCGTAACCGACCGCAACGTTGGCGACCACCTTGAGCTTGGGACATTGGGAAATGACGGAATCGTCGATGCGGTCGGTGAGCAACGACACCATCGCGTCGGCGTCGCGCGCGTGCGAAACCAGTTCTTCCGGGGTATAACCCACGTCGGCACCATTGGCGTCCACGGTCGCGTGGGCAGCGAGCAGTTCGAGCGCCTCGCGCGGGACGGCTCGCGTGACCACGACCATAGGTTTCGCCATTTCACCCTCCGAAAGCGTGGAATCACATGCGCACCGACATCGATACGTCGATTTTCAAGAGTTACGACATCCGCGGCATCGTTCCGGCGCAACTCAACGACGATATCGCCTACGCGATCGGCCGCGCGTTCGTCGAAGTACTCGACCGCAAAAACATCTGTATCGGCCGCGACATGCGCCCCTCGGGCGAGGCGTTCATGGCCGCGCTCTCGCGGGGAGCGACCGACGCCGGCGCCGACGTCACGCAGGTCGGCCTCATCTCCACCGATGCCATCTACTTCGCCGTCGGCCATTACGGTTTCGACGGCGGGATCATGATCACGGCTTCACATAACCCGGCGCAGTACAACGGCTTCAAGTTCTGCCGCGAAGAGGCGATCGCAATCTCGATCGAGACGGGCTTAGCCGAGATCCGCGACAAGGCGATCGCCGGTGATTTCAAACCGGCCGCGGCGCGCAAGGGCACGATCAAGCAGCAAGAGATCCTCGAAGGCTTTGCCGATCATTGCCTCTCCTTCATCGACGACATCAGCGCGATCAAACCGTTCACGATCGCGATCGATGCCGGCAACGGCATGGCCGGCGAAACGGTACCGCGCGTGTTCGGGCGCTTGCCGTGCAAGGTCATCCCGATGTACTTCGATCTCGACGGTACCTTTCCGAATCATCCGGCCAGCCCGATCGAACCCGAGAACATGGTCGACTTGCAGAAAGCCGTCACCGAGCACGGCTGCGATTTCGGCGTCGCGTTCGACGGCGATGCCGATCGGATGTTCCTGGTCGACGAGAAGGCGCAGCTGATCGGCGGCGACATCGTCACCGCGCTCGTGGGCATCGACACGATCCGTCTCAATCCCGGCGCAAAGATTCTCTACAACCTGATCTGCAGCCGCAGCGTCCCCGAAGCGATCGAGAAAGCCGGCGGGATACCGGTGCGTTCGAAAGTCGGCCACTCGTTCATCAAGAAGACGATGCGCGACGAAGACATCCCGTTCGGCGGCGAACATTCCGGGCATTTCTACTTCAAGCGCAACTGGTTCGCCGACTCCGGAATGATCGCGCTCATGCAGTGCCTCAACGTCTTCAGCCGCGCGCCCGGCAAGGTTTCGAGCGTCATCGCACCGATCGACAAACGCGCGCGGTCGGGCGAAGTCAACTCGGAAGTCAAAGACATCCCGCAGACATTGCAAAAGCTGCAAGATCGCTTCAAGGATGCGAAGATCGATTTCCTCGACGGCGTCACAATCCAATACGACGACTGGTGGATGAACGTACGTCCATCGAATACCGAACCGCTACTGCGCCTCAACGTCGAGGGCGACAGCAAGGACCTGATGGAGCGCCACCGGGACGAGGCGCTCGCCATCATCCGAGGGTAAGTGGCCGACAGCCTCGCCCGCTACGCGTCGGCACGCGACGACGTCGCCGCGCTGCTCGAGGAATTGTCGGCGACGCTCGAACCGGCCGCGCATTGGCACGGTGCCGGAGACGATCTGCGCGAGCTGCGCCGCTACGCCGAACGGCTGCGCACCGGCCGTTTCGTCTTAGCGGTCGTCGGCGAATTCTCGAGCGGCAAGTCGTTCTTGCTCAACGCATTGCTGGGCAAGATCGCGCTCGAAGAACGTTCGGGCTCGACGCGCATCACGGGCCTGCTCGCGACCGACATCAACCCGTCGACCGCGACGATCACCGAACTGTCCTACGCCGAGGAAGAATCCGCCACGGCCTACTATCCGAGCGGGCGCACCGAACGGATCCCCATGGCCGGTCTCGCGCGCTTCGTTGCGGTCGGCGGCGAAGGCAAGTTGCACGACGCGACCGGCGATGAAAGCGACGCACCCTCGCTCGTCCGCATCGGCGTCGCGTCGCCGTTCCTGGCCAACGGGTTCGTCGTTGCCGACACGCCGGGCCTCGCTTCGATCAATCCCGCGCACCGGCGAGCGACGCTCTCGTACTTGCCCGGCGCCGATGCCGTTCTCTACCTGATCGACACGCAACAGCCGTTCACCGACGGCGACGCTTCGTTTCTCGGGATCATCCGCCGTTACATCGAGAGCATGTTCATCGTGCAGACGAAGATCGATCTGTGGCGCATGACCGATCCCGCCGGCGGCCGTGAAGCCTGGCAAGCCGCCGCCGCGCGCATCGTCGCGCAGGCCGCCGTGCACGCACCCGACACCCCGGTCTTCCCGCTCTCGGCCCGCGAATACGCCGAAGGGCTGCTGACCGGCAACGCGGAGCTGATGTCGCAGAGCCGGTTCGCCGAATTCTTCGCCGCCCTCGATGCCTCGCTCGTCGCCACGACCGGACGCTCGCGCTTGCGCCGCGCGGCGGCCGAGGCGCGGCGCATTGCCACGCGAGCCGCCGACGCGCTGGCGCTCGACGTCGCGGCGCTCGCCACCGATTCCGCTACGCTGACGACCGAACGCGCCGCGCTGGAACCGCTGCTCGCCGCCGTCGACGCCGCCGCGGAGGCGGGACGGAACGCACTCGCGGCAACCGGCGCGCAACTTCACGCCGAGATCACGAGCGCCGGTTCGGCGATGCGTGACGCCCTTCACCGCATGCTCTCGCGCGCGTTCGACACGACCGACATCGCACGCTTGCGCGACCGCGCGAAGCTGCACATCGTGGTCGATGAAACGCTGGCCAGCGTCATGGGCCGTTTTGCCGGTGACGTCGCCGATCTCAGCGCGAAACGTCTGCGCGCGGCTTCACGCGACGCGGTCGCACCGATCGTGGCCGGCGCTGCAGCCGAAACACGGTTGGCGCCGATTCTCGCGGCGGTGGCGGCCGAACGTCTTCCCGTTACCGCCGACGCTGCGCGCGCCTTCGACGCCGACTCTTCGAGCGGCGCGTGGAGCGTCGATCTCGAGACCGGCTTGCGCGGCACGATCGTGCTCGGCGCGCTCGGTGGGCCGTCGGTCTCGCTCGTCACCACGATCGGGGCGCGCTTCGCCGCTTCACCCGGCGGCCGGTACATGAAGCGCGAACTGATCGCCGACCTCAACAGCGGACTCTACGCCGCGTTCGATGATGAGGTGGCCCATTTCGTCGACGACGTGGGGGCGCGCGTCGAACGCGTCGCCGGCGGCTTGGCCGAACGCGCCGCGGCGATAGCGGGGCGCGTGCGCGACGAAGCACTGGGCGCCATCGATCGCGCACTTGCCGCTCGGCGCAGCGGCAACGACTCGAGCGCGATCGCGAAGAATTTCACCGCGTCGGCGGAAGCGGTCGCGAGCCTCGCAACCCGCATCGAAACGCAGAGCGAGCACTTTGCGCGCGAGAGCCGCGTCGAGCGGCACGAGCACGCGGACGCCGCCATCCCGCTCGACGCCGACGCGGGGCGCGAGCGCGTCGAGCCGTCCGGCGTGCGCTTCGACCCGCATACTTACGAGCATGGGCTGCGGCCGGAACGCTGGCGCGTTGCCGTCATCGGCGCGTTCAAGCGCGGCAAGTCGAGCTTGATCAACGCGATCGCCGGCGCGCGCGTGTTGCCCGACGAGGGCTCCGGCATCGAGCTCCGCTTTCCGGTCCATATTCGGTACGGTATCGTACCAAGAATATACACGTTGTCCGACGATGCCGCGTGGGACGAGATTCCGGCCGCCGAGATGGCCGAGGCGGCGCTGCGCACGCCGCTGCTGGTCGAGACGCCGTGGGATCTGCCGCGCGAACTGGTCCTGGTGCACGCGCCACCGTTCGACTCCGGCTTTCCGTTCGCCGAGGAGATCGTCGGTGCGGTCGCGGCCGGCGCGAGCGAGATTCTCGCCCTATTCTCGCGCCAATTCTCGGAACGCGAACTGGAGTTATACGCTCGGCTCGCTCCGNNGTCGCCCATGCCGAGGAACATATGGAACGTCTACGACGAGCCGACCGGGAACGTGCCGAGCAGGAGCGCTTAGCCGCCGCCGTTATCACGGGAGGCGAGAACCGGCGACGTTCCCTCTTCGACCGGCTGCTTGGCCGGCGGTAAAAGTCGGGGGGTTTCCAGGGTGGCCTTTTCAACCTCGCGAAATGAGGCGGACGTGTCCGAAACCTCCTTTGTTCTCGGTCCTGCCAACGTGGCGTGCGGCGACGGCACAACCATGTACGGCCGCGTCGCGGTCGAACAGGGGCGCATAACGCAGCTTCTGCCGGACGATGGCCCAAGCGACCTCGTTCCGCCGACCGGAGCGATTATCGCTCCCGGTTTGATCGACGTTCATACCAACGGCGCCGACGACGTGCTGTTCAACCGCGACCAAGGCAACGCGGTGGACGTCGCGACGCGCGCCTACGCGCGCATGGGTGCCACCGGCTACGTGGCCGGCGTGATGACCGCGCCCTGGGAATCGATGATTCACGCCGGCAGCGAGATCTCCGAGGCGGCGAACCAGTTAGAAGAATCGGGACACTATCCCGGCGCGCGCTGCCTGGGCGTGCATTTCGAAGGTCCGTTCATCAATCCGAAATTCCGCCGCGTTCATCGCGCCGATTGGATCGTTCCGGCAACGCTCGACCGCGCGCACGAGATGATCGAGGCCTGCCGCGGCGCGCTCGTGATGGTCACGATGGCGCCCGAGCAGGACGGCGTCGATGAACTGACGCGTCTTTTCTTCGACCAGGGCATCGTGTGCTCGGCCGGTCACACGTCGGCCCATTACCGCGAAGGCGTGCTCGCGATCGGCTTGGGCTTCCGCACGCTCACGCACGCGTTCAACGCGATGCCGCCGCTCGATCATCGNNTACCACGTCTCGCCGCCGATGGTCGATCTGCTCTATCGGACGCTCGGCGACCGCCTCGTGCTCACCACCGACAACATGCCGCCGGCCGGCAGCAACTACCGCATCGAAGGCGGCGTCGTCCGTTCGGAAGACGGCACGATTGCGGGCAGCGCGCTGCACATCGATCAAGCCGTGCGAAACCTGATGATGTACGCCAACATCCCGTTCGAGTCGGCGATCGTCCACGCCACGCGCAGCCCCGCACGCCTGCTCGGTCTCGAGCGTGAGATGGGCACGCTCGCGCCCGGACGCCGGGCGGATATCGCCGTGTGGAGCGAAGAGTATCAGCCGCTTGCGACGATCGTCGGCGGTTCGATCGTCCACGGCGCCGCGCACCTCTACCGGCCGACCCGCGCCCGCGCTTAGCTGGCTGCTCGCGGCCGCCGGCCGCGGCACCGACGTCTATCTCTTCCTGGCCGGCATGATGGCGCTCGCCGCGTACGCGCAGCTCGCGGGCATCTTCGATTGGATCGCCGTGCATGCGGTGCGCGTCGCCGGCACCTCACGCTTGCGGCTCTTCGCGCTCGTCTACGTTGCGGGCATCGTCACGACGGCGCTGCTGTCGAATGATGCAACGATCGTCGCGCTGACACCGGCCGTCATCAGCGTTCTGCGACGCTATGATGCGCCGCCGCTCGCCTACGTTATCGCGTGCGCGCTGGTCGCCAACGCGGCCAGCTTCCTGCTGCCGATTTCCAATCCGTCGAATTTGCTCGTCTTTGCCGGCCGGATGCCGTCGCTTACGGCGTGGCTCGCGATGTTCGCCCTGCCGTCGATTGCCGCAATCGCGATAACCTTTGCCGTGGCGTGGTGGGTTTTTCGCCGCGACCTCGCCGGTCACGCGGCCAACGCCGTCGAGAGCGATGTCTCCGCGCCGGAACCGCTGCCCATTGTGCTGCTGATCGCGTCCGCGATCATCATCGTCGTCACGTCCGCGCGCGGCGGCGCGCTCGGCGCGGCGACGTTCGCGTGCGGAGCGGTCGCATGCACCGTTGCGGCCGTTCGCCGCCTCCGCGATGCCGCGACGATTCTCCGCGAGATCTCGTGGCGCGTCATCGCGCTCACCGCAGCGCTCTTCGTGATCGTGACGGCGCTCGACGACGCCGGCGGCTTTCGCGCGAGCCACACGGCACTGGCGTGGTGCGCGGGTCTCGCCTCCCCGTGGCCGGCCCTCGCGAGCGGCTTCCTCGTCGCGCTCGCGTCGAACGTCATCAACAACCTGCCCGTCGGACTGAACCTCGGGGAAACGCTGCCTGCCATGCACGCTTCGGCGCACGTGAGCGCGGTCGCGCTGATCGGTGTGAACCTCGGTCCGAACGCCACGGTGAACGGTTCGCTCGCGACGCTGCTGTGGCTGCGCATCGTGCGGCGAGCCGGCATTAAGGTGCCTCCGTTCGCCTTCGCGCGGACCGGATTGCTCGCAACAATCCCGGCGCTCGCCGCGGCACTGCTGCTCGCTTAGCGGCTCGCGAGGCGAGCCTCCGGCGGGCGCCGAAACCGACCGGCCGTGACCACGTTAGAAGCGATAGAACGGCTCTTCACGCAACCGGCCATCGAACCGGCGTGGTTCAGCGCAACGTTCCTCGCAGCCGTACCGATCGAAAAGGCGGCCTCGATCCTGTCGGATCTGGTGGGAACGCTCGGTGCCTACCAAGCCATTGCCCCGAACGGAACGAGCTTTGCGCTGACCTTTGCGCGCGGTTCCGTTCAGGCCGAAGCAACGCTCGACGAGACGGGCGCCTTCGCGACGCTGACGTTCAACCGTATGCAGAGCAAGATGGCCGAGGAACGCCTCACCGCGCTCCTACAGACGAGCCACGTTCCCACGGCCTGGTTCAACGATCTGTTTCTTGCCGCCGTCCCGATCGACCGGATCATCGCGATGCTCGAAGGCATCAAGGCGCAGTCGGGCGCGTTCCGGAATATCTTTCCCGCCGGCGACGGCACCTACGACGTGGTGCTTGCAAATGGCCGCTACAGCGCGCGCATCTACCTCGGCCGCGATGCGAAGATCCTCGGCCTCATCTTCAATCCACGATAGGAAGCGCACATGAAAGTCAACGGCATCGACGCCTCATACTACTACGCGAAAGATTTTGATCGCGCGGTTTCGTTTTATACGGCGCTGATCGGCGCAGCCCCGGGAATGGTCGTGCCCGCGATGTTCGCGGAATGGGAACTCGGCGACGGCGCGGCCTTCGGACTCTACAAAGGCGAGCACTACGAGCACTGCGACGGCTTGATGTTCGCGGTCGACGACGTTGCGGCGGCGGTGGCGGAGCTTCGGGGCCGCGGCGTGCACTTCGCCGGCGACGGCGCGATCGAAGACACGCCGGTGTGTCACATGGCCTTCGGCACCGACTCCGAAGGCAACGGCTTTATCCTACATCACCGCAAGGGTTAGAAGCGGATCGAGAACGTCAGCGCCGGGTTCAACTTCGGCGCCTCGTTCGTGCTGCCCGGAAGCGCCGGTTGCACGGTGCCGAAGCCGCCGTTGAGGACGGAGATGTCCCACGTGCGGAAACCGTACGCGATGCCGGCCGTGCCTTGCACGCCGGGGTGCGCCGGATCGTTGCTGACGTTGCCGTAGTACGGAACGTAGACGTGCTTGGCCACGTTCAGCCGCCCCCCGATGTTCATCCCCGGCTGCGCGCCCGGAAAGTAGAGGTACCCGTTGGCGAACCCGGTGTGTCCCTGCGACCCGCCCGCGACGTTCGACGGCTGCGAGTTCACGAGCGACGTCGTGCCGCGCTTGGCTGCGGCCGGGTGGTTGTCCTGAGCGAACGCCGGAGCCGCGAACGCGAAAACGGCCGCCGCGGTAAAAACCGCCACGGACAAAGTACGCACGCGCTGAGGGAACCGGAAGACCAACATAGTGGTACCTAGAGTATCGGCGAAATGTCTGGGAAAATGATGAAAAACTCGCCCGGTCTTTTTCCCCTCTGAGTCACCCGGCCCCCCCTAGGTACGCGGCCGCTACGGCGGGGCTCGCCTTCAGGTTCACGCTGCTGTCTTCATGTGTGACGGAACCCACCTCCAGCACGTACCCGCGGTTCGCCACGGCCAACGCCTGCGTGGCATTTTGCTCGATGAGCAATATCGTCGTACCCTGCGCGTTGATCTCGCGAATCACCCCGAAGATCGTCTGGACGAGGAGGGGCGAGAGCCCCAGGGACGGCTCGTCGAGCAGCAGCAGCCGGGGGCGGCCCATGAGCGCCCGGCCGATCGCCAGCATCTGCTGCTCGCCGCCCGACATCGTGCCCGCCTGCTGGCCGAGCCGTTCGCGCAGGCGGGGAAAGGTAGCGAGTACGTGCTCGGTGTCGTCAGCGATCTCGCGTTTGGACGTGCGGGTAAAGGCACCCAGCTCCAGGTTCTCGCGGACGGTCATACGCGGGAAGACGCGCCGCCCTTCGGGTGAGTGACCGATCCCCAAACGCACGATCGCGTGGGGCGCGCGGCCGTGCAGATCGGTACCGTCGAAGAGGATCCGTCCCGAGGCCGGCCGGACCAGTCCGCTGATCGCGCGCAAGGTCGTCGTCTTCCCCGCGCCGTTGGCGCCGATCAGCGCCACGATCTCACCCTCGTCGACGTGCAGCGAAATGCCGGCCAGCGCCGTGATGCGGCCGTAACGCGCGACGAGGTTCTCGACCTCAAGCAAGCTCACGCCGGTGCACCCAGATACGCTTCGATCACCTTCGGATCGGCGCAGACGGCGTCGGGCAATCCCTCGGCGATCTTCTCGCCGTGGTCGAGCACCGTGATGCGTTCGCTGATCTGTTTGACCAGGCGCATGTCGTGCTCGATCAGGAAGATCGTCACGCCGAGGTCGCGGATGCGCCGGATCAGGTCGATCAGCTCGCCTTTCTCGTTCGCGTTCATCCCCGCGGCGGGCTCGTCGAGCAGCAGCAGCTTCGGTTCGGCCGCCAGCGCGCGCGCGATCTCGAGCCGGCGCTGCATGCCGTAGGCAAGGTTGCGCGCATAGTTCTCGCCGACGTGGTCGAGCTTCACGAAGCGCAGCAATTCGAACGCGCGCTCGCGCACGCGCCGTTCCTCGGCTCGTTGGGCGGGCGTGTGCAGCAGCGAATCGAGCACGTTGGCCCGCATGCGCGCGTGCTCGCCGGTCATCACGTTGTCGAGCGCCGACATGAACGCGAACAGGCGGATGTTCTGAAACGTTCGGGAGATGCCGCCGGCCGCAATCGTGCTCGTCTTCAGCCCCGAGATCGTGCGGCCGTCGAACGTGATCCGGCCGCCGCTTGGCGCATAGATCCCGGTGATGAGGTTGAACACGGTCGACTTGCCCGCGCCGTTCGGCCCGATCATCGTGACGATCGAACCCGCCTCGACCGAAAAATCGAGTTTGTCGACCGCGACCAATCCGCCGAAGTGCAGGCTGACGCTCTCGAGTTGCAAGAGCGCCATCAGGGTGCCGCCTCGGTATAGAGCGTTTGCTCCGCCGGCAGCACGTCGGGCCCCGCGCGCAGTTCGGCTTTACGCTGACGGCTCGGAATCAAGCCTTCGGGCCGGAACAGCATCGTGAGCACGAGGATAACGCCGTAGATCAGGAACCGCGAGTTCGTCAGGTCGATCGAGATGCCGAAGCCGTGCATGAAGTTCGTGAGCTGCGGGAGGATGAAGCGGTCGAGCGATGAGATCACGAGGCTGCCGACGATCACGCCCGGGATATTGCCCATCCCGCCGAGCACGAGCATCGAGAGCACCGCGACGCTCACGTTGAAGCCGAACTGATCGGGCGAAACCAGCTGCAGCTTCGATGCGTACGCGCAACCGGCGAGCCCGCTGAACGACGCGCCGATCGCAAACGCGGCGAGCTTGGTCGTGGTCGTGTTGATTCCGGCGTGCGCGGCAGCGAGTTCGTCTTCGCGAATCGCCATCCACGCGCGGCCCAGCCGGCTCGCGCGCAAGTTGCTGGCCGCGAGGACCGCAACCGCGATCAGCCCGAGGATCAGATAGTAGTACGGCAGCGCCTGGAAGCCGAAGCGGAAGTTGAAGATCGCCGGCTGATCGAGCGAACCGATGCCGTTCGGTCCGCCCGTCCACTGCGAGAGGTTGAGAAACGTCTGCGGCACGATCTCTCCGAAGCCGAGCGTCACGATCGCGAGATAGTCGCCGCGCAAACGCAGCGTCGGTGCACCGAGCAAGATGCCGAACACCGCGGCCACGCCCGACGCAACGAAGAGCATCACCCAGAACGGGATGTGTATGCCGAACTGCGGGCTGGCCAGCATGGCAAACGTGTACGAGCCGATCGCAAAGAATGCCGCATAGCCGAGATCGAGCAGTCCGGCGAAGCCGACGACGACGTTGAGACCGAGCGCCAGCAGCACGAACGCCCCGGCGTCGGCGAGAAAATTGACGAAGCCGCCGTTCGAGAAGACGAGCGGCAGCACGATCGCCGCCGCGAAGAGCGCGTACGGCTGCAGGCGGCCCATTAGACCTTGGCCGGCAACGATTCGCCGAGCAGGCCCGACGGTCGGAAGATCAACACGAGCACGAGCACCGAGAACACGACGACATTGCTCCACTGATCGGAGATCAATTGCGTCGTCATCGCCTCGATCAAGCCGATCAGAAACCCGCCCAGCATCGCGCCGGTGAGGTTCCCGATGCCGCCGAGCACGGCTGCGGTGAAGGCCTTGAGCCCCGCACCGAAGCCGTTGAAGAACCAGGTCGAGCCGTAGTACACGCCGGAGACGAAGCCGGCCGCACCGGCCAGCGCCGAACCGATCAAGAACGTCAGCGCGATCGTGGTGTTGATGTCGATGCCCATCAGTTGCGCCGCGTCGCGGTCCTGGGCCGTCGCACGCATCGCCTTACCGAGCTTCGTGCGGTAGACGAACGCGCGCAACACGATCATCAGCGCGACGGCGAGCACCACGACGAGGATTTGCTTCGTCGCGATGGTGACGGCGCCGAGGTGCACGTCGGGGTTCGGAATGACTTGCGGAAATGGGATCGGCGAGGGCCCGCGCCAGTATTGCATCACGTTCTCGAGGATAAACGACATCCCGATCGCGGTGATGAGCGGCGCTAAGCGCGGCGCGTTACGCAGCCGGCGGTACGCCAGCCGCTCGATGACGACGCCGGTCAAGCCGCACAGGATCATCGCTCCGAGCATCGTCACCACCACGACGACGATGAGCAGCGGTCCGGTGACGACGCCGGTCACCCCAAGCAGCGTGAGGATCGCCAGCGAGAAGAACGTCCCCAGCGTGTAGACGTCGCCGTGGGCGAAGTTGATCAACTCGATGATCCCGTAGATCATCGTGTAGCCGAGCGCGATCAGCGCGTAGATGCCGCCGAGCGAGAGACCGTTGACGAGTTGCTGAAGGAAGAGGTCCAAAACTATTTGAGGGTGAGCTGCGTGACCGTCTCGGTCTTGCCGCCGGCGATCATACGCTTGAGCGTCAGAATCGGTGCCGTCGTGTCACCGTTGGAATCGAATCCGATCTTGCCGATCGGCGTCGGGAAGTCGCTGGTCGCGGCAATGTTCTTCAGCACGTCGGCACGGGTCGGCATCTTGCCGCCGTCATCCTTGACCGCTTTCTCGATCGCCGCGATGATGATCTGCGTGGCGGCGAAGGCCGGCGCGCTGTACGGACCGACATCGGCGTTGAAGCGCGCCTTGTAGGCTGTGACGAACGCCTTGGCCGAGGGCAGTTTGTCGGCATCCGGAGCGGCGAAGCTATAGTAGACGTTCTGCGACATCGTCGGACCGGCTTCTTTGACGAACTCGGACGTATCGCTGATGCCGTCGCCGCCCATGTACGGCGTCGACGTCATGCCGGCGTCGCCCATCTGCCGGCGCAACAGTCCGCCGCCCGCGGAGGTCGTTCCGCCGAAGAAGACGGCATCGGGCGACGTGCTGGCGATCTTGGTGAGCAGCGCCTTGAAGTCTTGTTGATTTGCGGTGAGGTGTTCGTGACCGAGCACCGTGCCGCCGAGCGACTTGAACGACGACTCGAACGTGTCGGCCAGACCTTTGCCGTACGTCTCATTGTCGTCGACGATGAACACTTTCTTGTAACCGAGCTTCTGCGCGAACTGCGCGAGCGCGCCGCCCTGGCGGCTATCCTTGGTGCAGACGCGGAAATAGGCGTTCGTGTCGGGATGCGCCGTGCGTAATTTTTTGGCATCGTCGCCGACCGTCAGACCATCGTTGGTGTTGGACGGCGAGATCTGCGCGAGGCCGGCGTCGTTGGTGAGCGGGATCTCCGATTTCGCGACGTTGGAATTGAACGGCCCGATCATCGCAAGCACGGCATCGTCGGCAATGAACGTCTTGACGTTTTGCGCGCCCGCCGCCGGATCGTGAATGCCTTGCACCGCGTCGTCGAGCAAGCTCGGTTCCAGTTTGAACACGCCGCCGGTGAAGCCGTTCTTGTTGGCTTCCTCGATCGCGAGGACCGCGCCGTTTTGCGTCGGCACGCCGATCGCGGCGTCCGCGCCGCTCACCGGCAAATCAACGCCGATCTTGATCGTCCCGCCCGAACCGGCCGCCGGAGCAGCCGCACTCGAAGCAGGCGCACTCGATGCTGCCGTGGAGCTCGTCGAGGTGGTCGAGGACGAGCACGCCGAGGCGAGCGCGACGAGCGCACCCGCGAAGCACGCACGCGTAACAACCGATAACCGCATAAGAACTACTCCCGGAAGGCGAGTCGGGCAAAGGTACGCGCGCGTGACCGCACCCCCCTTGTCACACCTGGCCTAGTGGATTCACGTTCCGTGAATCCGTCGCGCTTGGGCTGCGCCCAAGCCGCCTAGTGTAGCGCACCCGGATAGAAGAGGTCGGCGGCGGGGAAGCGAGCGCTCAAGGCGCCGTATTGCGCGCCGACGTCGATCACCGGCTGCACCACGCCGAGGTTCACGTGTTCCAAAAACGTGGCGCGGCGCATCGCACGCACGATCGAGATATCGATCTTGGTCGCCGCGCTCACGAGCTCGGCCGTCTTGTCGTGGTTGCGATTCGCCCACACGGCCGCTTGCTGCATCGCATCGCTGAAACGGCGCGCGACCTCGGGATTGGCCGTAAGCCAAGCCTCGCTCACGGTCCACGCGTCGATCATCCACAAATCGCCGATACCGTCGTAGGATTTCCCGAACAGGCGGGTGTCGTTGCGCGATTGCGTGAGTTGGGGCTCCGCGACCACGGCAGCGTCGACGCGATTGGCCGCGAGCGCAGCAGGCATGGCCGCAAACGGCAGCTCGAGGTATTTCACTTGTTTCGAATCGCCGCCGTTCTTGTCGATCCACGACTCGGCCGACACGTGCGCGATGCCTTGCAGCACGTTCACCGCAAGCACCTTGCCGTTGAGATCGCGCGCGGTCTTGAGCGGCGACGCATTGGGCACGAGCATCACGGTGGTTGGGTTTTTCGTCGTGTACGTCGACCCGGAAGCCGCGATCTTCAACGGCAGCCCCTTCTCGTGCGCCGCTGCGAGCGAGAGGACGTTGATACCGCCGACGTCGAGTGAGCCCGACACGACCGCGGCCGCAATCGCATTGCCGTTCGTGAAGGATTGAATATCGACCGCGATCCCCGCCTTCGCCAGAAAGCCTTCGCTCTGCGCGGCGAAAATCTCAGAACTCGAGTCGATCGGCACGTTGCCGACCCGCAGCGTCACCGTATCGGCCGCCCGCACGATCTGCACGTTCGCAAACGGCGAAACCAGCGCCGTAGCAAGCCCCGCAAGGGCCGTCCGTCTAAGCATCCCCACCTATACGTGAACTCGCCCCATTGTCATCCCGAGCAACGTCGAGGNNGCGGCCATCAAGGGCAAACACGATCCGCTCTTGGGCCTCAAGGAAAACGTCATCATCGGGAAACTGATCCCGGCCGGTACGGGGATGTCGCGTTACCGCAACATCACGATCGAACCCGAAGGTCAGGACCTCGACGAAGAAGGCCGTCCGAAGAACGTGTTCCTCGACTTCAATCCGCATCAGGATCTCGAGGAAGACGCGCTCACGACCTACGGTGAAGTCGTGGCCCCCAACGGCCAAGAGATGTCACCGAAGGTCCTCGGCCCGTACGAACGTCAGCGCATGCAAGAGAACACGGTCAACTACGAAGGCGAATACGACGCCGAAGTAGCCGTCCCAACTCCCGCCGCGCGCACGCAGTACAAACCCAAGGGCATCAACCCCGAAGACCTCTAGGCCTCGGTGTCATCCCGAGCTTGTCGAGCGAGCGCCCCGATCGTGCCGTTCGAAAAGGAAGAGCCCCGCTAACGCGGGGCTCTTTTGTTTTATTTGGCTTGTAGCGCGATGTTGTGGGTGAGTGAGTAGGTCGGTAGTGAGGGAGTAAACACCTCGCGCCTTCGCGCTCGGCTTCTCAAAGCAGCGCCTCCCCCGTTGTCATCCCGAGCAACGTCGAGGGACCGCCACGATCACTGTTTTTTGAGACAATCCAACTAGGTCACGAGCGAAGCCGAGTGACCGCCATCTAGCCACCTCGCGCCTGCGCGCTCGCAATCACCGCCCTCGGCTCCGCGCCTGCGGCGCTACGCTCGGGTGGCGTAAGGAAACGTCATCGTGATCGCTGGCGTCAGTGGCTGTCCCTCGACTTCGCTCGGGATGACAGGGGGGGGAGCGCGCTGCTTTGAGAAGCCGAGCGCGTAGGCGCGAGGTGTTTGGAACGAGCGTGCTGCCCAATTGCGCTTTCTTTATGCCGGGGTGAGTTCTCTTGTTGCGGCGGCGTTGAAGTAGGTGGCTTGCGGATGGTGGAGGATGATGGCGGCGGTCGATTGTTCGGGGACGATTTGGAACGCCTCGGTGAGTTCCGTACCGATGGCCGCTTCGGCGTCGAGCAAACGCCACACGATTTCGTGTTGGGCCAGATCGGGGCACGCACCGTAGCCCCAGCTGTAGCGTTTGCCGCGTCCCGCGTCGAGCCCGAGTTCGCGGCGTACGCGTTCGTGCATCGATTCGGCCAGCGCCTCCGCGGCTTGCACCGCAAAGCCATGGAGAAAGTACGATTCGCTATAGTCGCCGGCAGCTTGCGCTGCGTCGATGGCATGCGACACCTCGCGACCCATCGTCACGACCTGCAGCGCGATCACGTCGCTCGCGCCGCCGTCACGCGCTTCGAGCAGATAATCTGCCAGACATAAGTGTTCGCCGCCGATTTGACGCGTGAACGGAAAACGCGCGATTTCACGCTTGGGATCGGCGGGATCGTAGACCACCACGGCATCGCCGTGTGCAGCAGCCGGGAAATAGCCGTACACCGCTTTCGGCGCGAGCACGCCTCCCGCTTCGGCCCGGCGCTGATACGCAGCGAGCCGCGGCGCGAACTCATCGCGCACGAGCGCGTCCCAGGCCTCACCTTTGGCGTTGGCGCCGCCCCACGAGAGCCGGTAGAGGCTCTTGAGATCGAAGCACGGCCAGAGCGTGCGCAGGTCGATGTCGTCGACCACTCGCGCACCAAGGAACGGGGCACGCGGTGCTTCGCCGTACGTCAACGTCGGGCGCGCCGTGCGTCCATCGCCCGTGGCCGGTGCTTGCGCGGCGAGCGCGCGTTTGCGTGCCGCGCGCGCTTCGCCGAGCATCCCGGCGCGAAACGCCTCGCGCACCTCGGCCGAAGCCGTGAGCCGGTCGACGATGTCGAGTCCTTCGAAGGCGTCTTTGGCGTAGAACACGCCTGGTTCGAATAGCCGCTCGTCCTCGATGAAGGCGATACGCCGGCCGAAATCGCGGTTGATCGCCGCCCCGCCGACCACGATCGGAAACGACATGCCGCGCGCATCCTGCTCCTTCACGCACACCGGCATTTGCTTGGACGTCGACACGAGTAGCGCGGAGAGACCGATCGCGTCGGCACCCACTTCGACGGCTTTCTCGAGGATCACGTTCATCGGCACCTGTTTGCCGAGATCGTAGACCGTATAGCCGTTGTTGCTGAGGATCGTGTTGACCAGGTTCTTGCCGATGTCGTGCACGTCGCCGAACACGGTCGCGAGCACGATCTTGCCCTTGCTCACGCCTTCGGTGCGCTCGAGAAACTGCTCGAGATGCGCGACGGCCTTCTTCATCACTTCGGCCGACTGCAGCACGAACGGCAAGATCAGCTCGCCCGCCCCGAACTTATCGCCGACGTCTTTCATCGCCGGCAAAAGCACGTTATTGAGAACGTCGACCGGATCGCGGGCCGTCAGCACCTCGTCGATCTTCGCTTCGATGCCGTCTTTGCGGCGGCGCAGGATCGCGTTGTGAATGCGCACCTCGATCGGCGCGTCCGCGTCGTCGTCCTTCGCACCGGTTGCTGCAACGGCCGTACCGGCGAGCGATTCCCAATGCTCGATCACGCGTTGCAGCGCATCCGGGCGCCGGTTGAGCACGAGGTCGTCACACAGCTCGCGCTCGAGCGCGCCGATCTCGCCGTAGGGCGTGATGTCCTTGGCGTGCACGATCGCCATGTCGAGGCCGGCTTCCACGCAATGGTGCAGCATCACCGAATTGATCGCGGCGCGGGCGGCCGGTTTGAGGCCGAACGACACGTTGGAAACGCCGAGCGAGGTCAGCACGCCCGGCAACTCGCGCTTGATCAAGCGGATGCCGTCGATCGTGGCGACCGCCGCATCGAGGAATTCCGGATCGCCGGTCGCGAGCGTAAACACCAGCGCGTCGATGATCAGCGCGCCGGGCGGCAGCGCGTATTCGGTGGTCACGATGTCGTGGATGCGCCGCGCGACCTCGAGCTTGCGTTCCGCCGTCTTCGCCATTCCCGCTTCATCGATCGTCAGCGCAACGACCGCGGCGCCGGCTTCTTGTACGAGCGGCATCACTTCATCGAGCTTCGTGCGGCCGTTCTCGAGATTGATCGAGTTCACGACCGGGCGGCCGGCATAGATCTTCAGCGCCGCCTCGATGATGCGCGGCTCGGTCGAATCGATCACGACCGGCGCTTCAGTGGATTGCGCGAGCCGCTTCACGACCGCCGCCATCTGCAGGTCTTCGTCGGTGCGTTCGGTGAGCGCGGTGCACACGTCGAGGAGATGCGCGCCGACCTCGACCTGCTCGCGCGCGACGAGCATGATCTCGTCGTAGTTTTCCTCGAGCAAGAGCCGCTTGATCTTGCGTGACCCTTGCGCGTTGATGCGCTCGCCGATCAGCAGCGGACTGCCGTCCTGCACGAGCGCCACCGCCGTCATCGCCGAGGCGGCGAGTTGCAGCGGCTTCGCTTCGGGCGGGCGGCCGCGAACGTTCTCACGCTCGAGCCCGTCCACCACGTCGCGAAAGGCGGCGATGTGCGCGGGCGTCGTCCCGCAGCAGCCGCCGATCGCGTTGACGCCGAAATCGCGGATGAAGGCGCCAAGGGCTTGGGCCATTTCCTGCGGCGCTTCGGGGTAGATCGTTTCGCCGTGTTGGCCCATCAGCGGCAAGCCGGCATTGGGTATGACGCTCACGTAGCAGCGCGAGTTATCGACGAGATAGCGCACGGCGTCGCGCATGTGGGCGGGGCCGGTCGAACAATTCAACCCGATCACGTCGATCGGCAGCGCATCGAGCGTGGCGGTGACCGCCGCGATGTCCGTGCCGAGCAGCATGCGTCCCGTCACGTCGAGCGTTGCTTGCGCTTGGATCGGCACGCGGCGCGCGCCGGCCTTGAACGCGCGCGTGATGCCCGCGATCGCCGCTTTCATCTCGAGCAGATCCTGGCTCGTCTCGATCAGCAGCAGGTCGATGCCGCCTTCGGTCAGCCCGACGGTTTGCTCGCGATAGAGCTCGGCCAGCTCGTCGAAGCTGATCTTCGAGAGCGCCGGGTCGGATGACGAAATGAGCATCCCGGTCGGGCCGAGCGCACCGGCAACGAAGCGCGGCCAGCCCGGCGTCGCGAAGCGGTCGGCCGCCTCGCGCGCGAGCCGCGCGGCGCCGTAGTTGATGGCCGCCGTTTCGGTCCCGAGGCCGTACTCGTCGAGCTTCAGTCGCGAGGCCGTGAATGAATCGGTCTCGACCACGTCGCAGCCCGCTTCGAGGTACTGTTCGTGCATGAGGGTGACCAGATGGGGACTCGCCAGAACCAGCGCCTCATGGCACCCGTGGTAGGCGGCGCCGCCGAACGCGGAACCGTCGAGCTCGCGGGCCATGAACTCCGTACCGAGCGCTCCGTCAAAGACCAGGACACGGCGGGCGAGCGCTTCGAGGTAGTGAGAGACCATGACGAACCGTTCGGCATTGGGAAAAGAAAGAACAGCGCAATTGTCTATGAAATGCTAAATTCACTCTAACGTGGACATTCGTACGGCCCTCGAGGCCGTTCGCCGCCTTCCGCCTCGCGCGTCGATCGCCCGCGAAGCCGCTCGGCTCCGCCGTGACGAGCTGGACGGCTCGCTTGCCCTGGCCTCGACGGCCCTGACGCGCGACGAGGTTGACGCGCTCATCGACCGCGGCATCAGCACCGGCGATCACAAGCTCGAGCACTATGTCGCCGCACGCGACCTGGCCGCGGCGGCGTCCTGGATCGCCGGTCAGCGGCCGCTGGCCGTGTCGGATCCCCGCCCCCTGATGAGCGTCGAGGACATCCGGCGCCTCCAGGCTCTGGCGACGGCCGGCCAGCCGGAGCTGCAGCCGGGGGTTTGGCGGCTGGCCGTCGACCCGCCCGGCGCCGGCATCGTCTCGCTCCCGCCCTGGATGATCGCCAAGGAAACGGCGGCGCTCGTCGACCGCTTTCGCAGCCGCCCGGACCCGGCGGATCTCGCGGCGTGGCTGGCGGCGTTTCTCGGCCGCTTCGCTCGCATTCGTCCGTTTGCGAGCGCCAACGGCCGTGCCGCACGGCTCGGCGCGGCGTTGCTCCTGCGGCGTATGGACGCCGTTCCGCTCGCGATCTCGCGCGAACACGTCCACCGCTATCGGCAAGCCTTGATTGCCGCCGAAAACGGCGACCCCGCGCTGCTGCGCACGCTGATCGACGACGCGCTCGTGCAAAGCTGCTTGCGCCTGCTCGCCGCCGCCGGCGACGATCCGCTCGTGCCGCTCCGCACGTTAGCGGGAACGAACTACACCGCGCTGATCAAAGCTGCGAAGCGCGGGCGCCTCACCGCCGTGGTGCGCGAAGGCCGCGTCTTCACCACGGCCGCATGGATCGCCGACTACCGCACCGAGACGGGCCGCAATTAAGGCGTGCCGTAGAAGCAGCGACCGCAGGTTTGGATGTAGCGAACCGTACCTTCGATGGCGACCTGCTCGCCTTCGGTGATGCGCGCGCCGCGGTCGTCGATGCGCACGTTCATCGTCGCCTTGCGTCCGCAGGCGCAAATGTTCTTGAGTTCTTCGATGTCGTCGGCGAGCGTGAGCAGGTACGCCGCACCGGGAAACGGTTCGCCGAGAAAATCGCTGCGTATGCCGTAGCAGATCACCGGGATATCCGCCACGTGCGCGAGCTTGTGCAGCTGACGCACTTGCTCGGGATCGAGGAACTGCGCTTCGTCGATCAGCACGCAGGCGATCGGTTTGGCGGTCGTGGCCAAGAAATCGCGCATCCCCTCTTCGACGACCTGATTGTCGTCGAAGAAGAGTTCTTTGCCGCCCTTCAGCCGTTCGTAGAAGTTCGTCCAGCGCGTGAACGTCAATCCTTGGCGCGAAACGCCCAGCCGCGACGCGATGTTCGAATGGCCGAACCGGTTGTCCAGATCCGACGTGAAGAGCACCACGTTCATACCCTGCTCCTCGTAGTTGTGCGCCACTTGGAGCAGGGCCATCGATTTCCCGGCATTCATTGCCGAGTAACGGAAGTAGAGCTTCGCCAAGCCTAGATCGTCGCCGGCGCCGTCGGCGTGCCGGGCGCAACGCCGCCCTCGCTACTGGTTGAGGCCGGTCCGTGCCGCGTGGGTCGAAATTTTTCCTCGATCGAGGCGATGATGACGTAGAGCGCCGGGGTGATGAATAGGTTGAGAGCGCTCGAGCAGATCATGCCGCCGAACACGACCGTACCGAGCGAATGGCGCGACGCGCTGCCGGCGCCGCTCGCAAACACCAGCGGCGTGACGCCGAAGATGAACGCGATCGAGGTCATCAGGATCGGGCGCAATCGCGTTTCGGCAGCGCGCTGCGCCGCCTCGCGGATCGGTACGCCCGCCGCGCGCAATTGGTTGGCGAACTCGACGATCAGAATCGCGTTCTTGCTCGCCAAGCCGATCAGCATGACGTAGCCGACCTGCGCGAACACGTCCGACACCATGCCGCCGCGGAGTTTGAGCCCGATGAACGCGCCCAGCAGCGCCAGCGGAACCGCCAGCAGGATGATCAACGGGTCGGCAAACGATTCGTACTGCGCCGCGAGCACGAGAAACACGAACACGATGCCGAGCGCGAAGATCAGCGCGGCAGCGCTGCCGCCCTCGATCTGTTCGAGCGATATCCCGCTCCATTCGTAGGCGAAGCCCGGCGGCAAATGCGCGGCGAAGCGCTGCATCGTATCGAGCGCCTGACCCGAACCGTAGCCCGGTGCCGCGCTGCCGGAAATCGAGATCGAACGGTAGAGATTGTAGTGCGTGATCGTCGGAGCGGCTTGAATCTTCTGAACGTCGACGATACCGCTGAGCGGGATCGGCGCGCCCGGCGTCGTGACGCCGTTCACGGTCGTCGACCCGGTTACGTAGATATTCTGCAAATCGCTCAGACGCGAGCGGTACGGCTGATCGGCCTGCACGTAGACGCGGTACGAGTGGCCGCCGAAGTCGAAGTCGTTGACGTAGACCGAGCCGAGATACACCTGCATCGTGTTGTACACATCGGCGAGGTTCACGCCCAAGGCTTGAGCCTTGTTGCGATCGACGTTCACGTTGATGACGGGCGAGTTGTTGGTGAAGAGCGTATAGACGCCGGCCAAACCGCTGTTCGGCGCATACGCTTGACCGATGACTTGATAGGCCGCTCCGAGCAACGGGCCGAGACCGTTGCTCCCCCGGTCCTCGAGCTCGAAATCGAAACCGCCTTGGAAACCGAGTCCCGGGATTGCCGGCGGATTGACGGCGAACGCCTGAATGCCCATCGGATTGAGGTACAACTGTCCGCCGAGCCGCCCGAGAATCGCGTCGAGCGTATGCTGCGAACCTTGGCGCTGCTCCCACGGCTTGAGCAGGACGAACATCAGGATCTTGTTCGAGCCGGTTCCGGTAAAGCTGTAGCCGGCGACGTCGAAGATATTGAGGACTTCGGGCTGCCGCGAAATGATCGATTCGAGCATGCGCTGCGCGCGATGCGTGTAATCGATCGAGGTGCCTTCGGGGCCCTGCGCGCTGACGATGAAGTACCCTTGGTCTTCATCGGGGATGAAGCCGGTCGGCGTCTTTACGAAGAACAGCGCCGTGATCGCGAGCAGTACCGCAAAGCACGCGAACGTGATCGCGGGACGGCGCAAGACGTTGGGCAGCCAGTTGTGATAGGTGCGGCGCGTCGCGTTGATGGCGCTATTGACCGGCTTGAAGAACCGCGACTTCTTCTCGTCCTTGATGTTGCCGAGGAAAATCGATGAGAGCACCGGCGTCAGCGTGAGTGCATTGAAGAGCGAGATCGTGATCGCGCACGCGATCGTGAGCGCAAACTGCTTGTAGAGCTGCCCCGTCGTGCCCGGGAAGAACGCGACCGGAACGAACACCGCCAACAGGACGAGCGACGATGCGAGCACCGCGCCCGAAATCTCGGCCATCGCTTCGCGCGCGCCCTCGAACGGCGCCATGCCCTTCTCCTGGATGAACCGGGCGATGTTCTCGATGACGACGATCGCGTCGTCGACGACCAAGCCGGTCGCGAGCGTGAGGCCGAAGAGCGTGAGCGTGTTGATCGAGAAACCGAGCACCTTCATCAGGAAGAACGTGCCCAGCAGCGAGATCGGAATCGTGAGCGCGGGGATCAGCGTCGTGCGCCAATCTTGCAAGAAGAGGAAAATCACGAGGACGACGAGCGCGATCGCGATCAAGAGCGTCGTCACGACTTCCTTGATCGACTCGCTGACGTAGAGCGTCGTGTCGAACGCGATCGCGTAGTGCATGCCCGCGGGAAACTTGGCGGAGAGCCGGTTCAGCGTCGCTTGGACTTGCTGTGAGACTTGCAGCGCATTACCGGTCGGCAACTGCAAAATGCCGGCGCCGACCGCGTCGGTACCGTTGTACCAGATGCTGCCGGAGTAGTCTTGTGCGCCCAGCTCGACGCGGCCGACGTCGCGCACCTTCACGTAGCCGCCGTCCGGCGTCGTGCGCAGGATGATGTCGCCGAAGCCCTGCGGATCGTGCAGGCGACCGTTGGAGCGAACCGTGTACTCGTAGGGCTGGATACCATTGGTCGGCGGTGCGCCGATCGCGCCGGCGGCAACCTGAATGTTCTGATTCGATAGCGCGGTCGTCACGTCGGCGGCCGTCAAGCCGTTGTCGGCCAAACGCTTCGGATCGACCCACAGCCGCATCGCATATTTGCGTTCGCCGAAGACCTGAACGGCGCTGACGCCGGGGATGCGCTGCAGATCGTTCGTGACGTTGTTTTCGAGGTAATTCGTGATCTCTTCTTTGGTCGTTGCCGGATTGGTCGACGTGAAGCCGATACCCATCACGAACGTGCCGTTGTTCTTCGAAACGGCGACGCCGGTCAGCTTGACCTCATTGGGCAAATCGCCTTGCGCGAGGTTGACGGCGTTCTGCACGTCGTTCGCCGCCTGGTTGAGATCGGTGTCCAGCGTGAACGTCGCGGTGATCGTCGATCCGCCCTGGTTCGTCGATTGCGACGACATGTAACGCAGGCCCTGAACGCTGTTGATGGCGTTCTCGAGCGGGGTCGTCACGCTGGCCTCGACCGCTTCCGCGCTCGCGCCCGTGTATTCGGCGGTCACGGTCACGGTCGGCGGCGCGATGTTCGGAAATTGCGCGATCGGCAGATTGGGAATCGCCACGATACCAAGCAGGAGGATAACGAGCGAACAGACCGTCGCGAAGACCGGTCGCCGGAGGAAGAAATCGATCACGTTGAACTCGACTCTGGGAAGGTGGCTTAAGGTTGCTTTCAGCCGAGGGTCCGGGCGCGAACTTCGCCGACGATCCGGCCGGCAACGTTGCGGACCGGCGGCCGCGCGTGGCCGCTCAGCCGCTCCTTCGCGGCCGTATCGATAACGTCAAGGCGGCCGAGCAATGCCAAGGTGGCTGGGGCCACCGCGCGCGGCGCGCCGTCGATGGTCTTGAGCACCAGCCCCGCGCCGATCCCGAGCAACGCGCTTGCATGCACGCCCTCGGCGCCACCCTTCGCGACGATGCTTCCGCCGCTGACGATCATGAGATCCGTATCGAAGCGGCCGGTGCCGGAAACCATCAGGGGCTCCGCGGTCATCGCCGCGCGCACGATCGCGAGCGCATTCCGATCGCCGTCTTCGAAGCCGCGCAAGGTCGCGAAGCGCGCGAACGTCCGCGCCGCGATCCCCAGCGTGACCGCAAACGTCGGAATGCCGCAGCCGTCGATCCCGATGCGGTCGGGCGTGAACCGGTCGCCGAAGCAGCGTTCGCAAAAGTCGATGATCTCACGCTGCACGGGATGTGCGACGTCGAGATAGCCGGCGAACGGCTCGCCGCGCAAGCGCGCCAGAGCCAAGATGCCCGCGTGTTTTCCCGAGCAGTTGTTGTAGAGCGCCGTCGGTTTGCCGCCGCACCGCAGATCGTCCACGCTCGCGCCGACCTTCGCCAGAATCGACGCGGCCGTCTGGAGGTGAACCGGTTCAGCCATGTGCGATCCGCACATGAGCGCAAGCTCGGCCGGCGTGAGGCCGAAGCGTTCCACGACACCGGCTCGCACGGCCGCCGCGGCGATGAACGGCTTTGCCGACGAACGCAAAAACACGGGCACGTCGATCGTGCCGCGTTTCAGCAGCACCGCACCGGAATCGTCGCACGCGCAGGCGGCGACGGCGTGCGTCGACTCCACGCGCTCGCCGCGCGTGACGTCGACCATCGGGATACCCGCAAGCTCGCTCAACGGGTATCCCGCGTTCGGTGTCTAGACTAGAGCCGCCTCGACGACCGGGTTGTCGATTTCCGCATAGAGCGGGCTCGAGAGATAACGCTCACCGGTGTCGCAGCCGATCGTGACGATCGTCTTGCCGG
>PLTN01000244.1 GCA_003164495.1 Vulcanimicrobiota bacterium | reverse complement strand
ATGGCCATTCATACGAGAACCTTCGCCCGATTCTGTATGGCGTCGCGGTCATCGCGGTCGCGATCGCGCTCCCGCACGGTCTCGTGGGTTTGCTCTGGAACCGCCCGAACGCGAAAACCGGCAGCGCGCGGGAAGAAGACGCCGCCGCCGGACCGGTCGCGTTGCCGGCAGCCGCGCCGCCGCCCACCGCGCCCTGGCTGGAAGTGCGCGGCATCTCGAAGCGGTTTGGCGGCTTGCTCGCCGTGAACGACGTTTCGTTCGCGCTGCAGAACGGAACGATCACCGCGCTCATCGGTCCCAACGGAGCCGGGAAGACGACGCTGTTCAATGCGATCTGCGGCGTGGTGCGCTCGGATCAAGGCGAAGTGCTTATCGGCGGCAAGAACGTGAGCGGCCGGCAGCCTCACCAAATCGCAAGTCTCGGGGCGGCGCGCTCGTTTCAGAACGCGCGGCTCTTCGGTGATATGACGGTGGCCGAGAACATCGCGATCGGTGCGTTCGCGTCGACCCGCGTCGATGCGCGCGACATCGCAGCGGTTGCGGCCGAGTTTTCCGTCGGACACTTGCGCGATACGCCCGCCCGCGATCTCGCCTTCGGCGATCGCCGCCTGGTCGAGTTGGCCCGCGCGGTGTCCGGCCGGCCGGGCTTGCTGCTGCTCGACGAGCCCGCGGCGGGACTCAACGCGAGCGAACGCGAGCGGCTGCGCCGGGACATCATCGGACTGCGCGAGCGTGGTATGACGGTGCTGATCATCGAGCACGACATGCAGCTCGTGATGGACATCAGCGACCGCGTCATCGTACTCGAGTTCGGCTCGCTCATCGCCGACGGCCCCCCGCGTGAGGTGCAGAGCAATCCGGCCGTGATCGAAGCCTACCTCGGAGCCGCGTCGTGAACGAACGTTTGGTGGTCCGCGATCTCGATGCGGGGTACGGACGGCTTCAGATCTTACGCGGCATCTCGATCGAGGTCGGGGCCGGCGAGTTCGTCGCGGTGCTCGGAGCCAACGGCGCAGGCAAGACGACGTTGCTGCGGGCGATCTCGCGCAGCGAGGTGCGCGTGATGAAAGCCAGCGTCACCTTCGATGGGCACGACATCAGCGAACTTACGACGGAAGGCATCGTCGCCCGCGGATTGCTGCACGTCCCGGAAGGGCGCCGGCTCTTCACCGAGTTGACGGTCGAAGACAACCTGCGCCTCGGCGGCTTCTTGCGTTCCAAAGCCGAGGTCGAGGCGTCGGTAGCCACCGTGTACGACCGCTTCCCCGCGCTTGCCGCCCGTAAACGCTCGGTGGCCTACGCGCTCTCCGGCGGCGAACAGCAAATGCTGGCGATCGGCCGTGCGCTCGTGGCGAAGCCGACGCTGCTGATGCTCGACGAACCGTCGACCGGGCTCGCGCCGCGCGTCGTCGAGAGCATCTTCGCGATCATCGGTTCGCTCCGGGAAGAGGGCACGTCGATTTTGCTCGTCGAGCAGAACGCGCGGTTGACGCTGCGGTATGCCGACCGCGCGTATATCATCGAACACGGCGAGATCGCGTTGAGCGGGAAGGCCTCCGAACTCGCGAACGATCCGCGCGTGCAGTCGATCTATCTGGGGGCTACAGCGGCGCCCCGCCCGGGTGGCTGACCGGCCGCCACCAATCGGCCTTCGCATCCCAGCGCGCGATGATCACCGATTCTTCGTTGAGACCGCGCTGCGGTATCTCGACGAAGTTGTAGCGCCCCATCGCGCCCGCATAATCCTGAAGCGTCGAGAGATACGTTTTCAACTGCTCCGACGTCATCGTCAAACCGTACTTCTTGAGCGCAGCGACGACAAGGAAACCTGGATCCCAGGCGGTGGCCGGGATGCCGTCCGGCTTCACGCCCATGGCGCTGATCGTCTTCTTGTAGAGTAGCACTTGATCGCGCACGGCTTTGTCGCTGATCACTTCAACCGCCATCGGCGGCTGATCGGGAAAGAGCAGCTCTTTAGGTAAAAAGTTGGCGAGCTGCTTCATTCCGGCATACGTCGAGTTGCCGTTCGAGGTGAAGACCGGAACGTCGATGCCGCTGTCTGCGAGCGCATGAACGCCTGTGCCGAACGGCGCGCCGACGCAGAGCAGTAGAACGACATCCGGGTTGGCCGCCTTGATGCGCGCCATCTGGGCTGAGGCGGAGACGTCATTGGGCGCAAAGTGCTCGCGCGCGACGACCGTGAAGTCGCGGTTCGCGGGGATCATCAGGGCGGCATCAGTGCCGCGTTCTTGATCTTGTCCGCTCGCATCGGTCGAGGCGAGAATTGCGATGCGCTTGAGGTTCCGTTGGCGCAGATAGCGGAGCCCGACCACCGTGGCAACGTCGGATGAAACGTTGGCCGAATAGGTCCAGCTCCCGGGCGCGGGATGGATGCCGGGCGTGAGGCAGTACATCAGCGGACCGTTTTGTAACTGCGGTGAGATCGAGAGGCACGTCGCCGTCGCCGTGGTGCCCAGAATGAACGGCGCGTGTTTGGCGATGAGGTCGTTCGCGATTTGCAGGCTCGTCTGCGGGTTCGAAGCATCGTCGTGATAGACGAACTTGATCGGACGGCCGTGCACCCCGCCGGCAGCATTCGTCACCGCTTCCACGCCGTCGAGCCCGGCCTTCGAGCCTTGACCGATGAAGGCGTAGATTCCGGTCAGCGAGGCGATCACCGGGATCTCGTACGGGTCGGCCGCAACGGCCGGCGTGGTGTACGATGCGACCAGCGCGAAAACCGCAAAGAGCGCGCCAATGCGTAGCACGCGTGAGATCGTCATGGCTAGGCTTCCTCTCGGGAAAAGTTTCCAGGGAAAATCGGCGCCGGACGCACGCCCGGGCCCGGCGGGTCTTCGCGATAGAGCTTGAGCGCCTCGAGCAGCGGCCGGTCGGTGGCGGAAAAGAGAATCGCGTCGTCGCGCTTCGATGCGTTGACGTGCAGGTGCGGCATCCAGCTCGGGACGACGAACGAATCGTGCGCCGACCAGTGCAGTTCGACGTCGCCGCAAACCGTCACGCCCGCGCCTTCGACGACGTGATAGATGGCCGCCGAACTGTGGTGGTGGGTCTGTCCTTCGAAACCGCCGCGCAGCAGTTGCAGGTAGCACCCGATCGTCGGCAGCGTCGGGCCACCGTCCACGGGGTTCGCGTATTCCAGGACGACGTCGTCGTACGGACTGGCCGGGGCCGAGCCGTAACCGCGCAGCACGGGTTCGACGTCGCGCCAGGCGTAGCGCAGCGAGAGGTTCACGTTGTGCGCGTTCTGCTGCTGCGCCATCTCCCCCAGCGGCTGAAAGCGGGCCTGGTCGATCGCCATCAGCAGCGGCACATCCAGCACGTCGAGCCAGGCGCCGTTGCGGTCCATCTCGTTGTGATGGTCGTGCCAGGTCCACGACGGCGTGAGCACGAGGTCGTTAGCGGCCAACGGTACCACGTCGCCATCGACGACGGTGTAGAGCCGCTCGTCGCCCTCGATGCCGAAGCGAATGGCACCCATCGTATGGCGATGTCCCCACGCGAGTTCGCCGGGCGTGACGAGCTGAACGCCGGCGGTGATCGTGCTCGTCGCGTTGGGCGTGCGCAAGCCGGGGTTCACGAAGCTCACGTTGCGCCGCTGGCGCAAACTGTCGGGCATCACGTCGCACGCCTCGAGCAGCACGTTCCGGATCGCCGTCCATTTCCAGAGGAACGGTTCGCCGCTCGGCGGCGCGCCCTTGGAAATGCGCTGAACGTCTTCGTCGAAGCGCCACTGCCCGCGCAGATGGAGCGCTTCGATTTCGTCGTCGAACTGTTCGCGCGACTTCGCGGTGTGCGTGGTCACCGCGTGCCGGCAACCTGGCGCGCGTATTCGCCTTCGAGTTGCTTCCAGCGCCGGCCGACTTCTTCGGCGCCCGCAACGTAGTCGGCCGGCACGCCGACGTACGGCGGCCGCGTCGGTCCGGGATCGATCAAGCCGGCCGTGCGAAAGCGCACGTGACCGAGCTGGATGCTGTAGTTCATGAACGAGCCGAGCCCGCCTTCGGGGAACATCGTCTCGATCGCCCAGTTCACTTTGCGGTGCAACGCTTCGGCCGCCGTCCAATCGCGCGCGAGAATGGCGCGACCGAGCGCCGCGATCGGCGACGGCGCGCATGCGACCGCGCCCGACCAGCACGCGAGCGCCAGGTCGGGTACGGTTTGCGCGATCGGATACCAGTCGGTTTCGAGCGGCAGGATGCGCACGGCGTCACCGACGGTGCGCATGTCGGCCTCGAGCTGTGGGCCGCCGACGTGCTTCGCGGCAACGATCTCCGGTATTTTTGCGAGCTGGGCGTAAACGTCGTTGGAGATCTTGCCCTTGAACGCGAAGGGATTATCGTAGGCCACCAGCGGCACGCCGGGTAGGGCGGCGGCGAGATCGCGATAGTAGTTCACGATCTGCGCGTCATCCAGCGGAATCCACATCGGGCGCCCGATGAAGAGCCCGTCGGCGCCGAGTTCGAGCAGGCGGCGTCCACGTTCGATCGTATCGCGCGTGTTGAGTGTCGTGACGCCGGCAAAGACCAGCTTGCGGCGGCCGACGGTCTGCACCACGCAGTCGACGAAGGCTTGGAGTTCGGGCCACGTCAGCGTGGCGCACTCGCCGAACGTGCCGGTCGTCATCACGATGTCGATGCCGGCGCTGACGACGGCCTCGACCATCTTCTGGGATTCGGGCAGGTTGACGGTTTGCGTTGCGTCCCAACGCTCGGCGTCGGCCGTGGCGGGCGTCGGAACGATGCCCACGACGCCGCGAATATCGTCTGCCGTGATCTTCATGGCGGTACTCCTCAGAGCGGGTAGATCAGCGTGCTCAGGATCAGGTTGCCGTCGTAGACGCACATCTTGTCGGCAAAGCGATAGCCGTTCGCCGCATCGGGGTCGCGTTCGACCACATCGATGTAGCGGCCGATGGCGTAGAGGCGCGACTCCGTGTCCGGACCGCTCTCGCCCACCAGAAACGTCGCCTGGGTGCGATAGCCGTTTGGCGCCTCGCCGAGCACCCGGATGCCGCTGACGACATGGCGCATCTGGCGTGGGGTGTAGACGCTCGTTTGACGGATCGCCGTGACGCGATCGCGCAGCATTCCGCGGCCGCGGCACGACATCGTGGGCCAAAGCAGGCCGCGTTCGTAGTTCTCGCGCGCGATCACGCGATAAATGCCCTCTTCGGTGAAAAGGTCGGGCCAGCGTTCGAGTTCGTCGTCGAGCGCCGCGGCATAGTCGTCGTAAAGGCCGAGCAGGGCGAAGCGCAGTTCGCTATCCGGCGCGGCGATCACAGGCCCATCACCTGACGGTAGTACTTGTGAAAGGCGCGCAGCGGCGCTTCGGTGACGGTGTAGTCGCAGCTTTCGGTGCCGGTTCCACCCATCGGCACGACCCCGGCGCTCTCGTTATAGGCGGTGACGCCGCGCTGGATCATTTCGATCACTTCGGAATCGTCGACCGAAACGAACCCGGCCGGTCCGACGAGGTTCGCCTGCATCTGCCGGCGGGCGATCATGTCGTCGTCGTCGTCGGCATAGCCGATGCAGGTCCAGTGCAATTCAAACGCGTTCGGACCGCGCGGCACGATCTGACGGATCGCCAGTGCGTTGAGCTGCTGCTGCAAGATGATGTTCGGCCAGATCGACTGCATGACGAGCGTGTCGGCATCGGGGAACTCTTTCACCGGCGCGAGCAACTGCGGGCCCTGGAGGGCGAACCCTTTGCTCGCAGCCTGGATCTCTTTCGTCGCTTCGGTGTCGATCTCGCCGCCGCGTCGCGAGGTGAACGCGCCGTGCTTGCCGTCGCGGTCGAGGCGCGCGCTGCTGGGTTGGTCGGCGCGATTGAGTGAAAATGCGACCAGGAACACGTGAAGGAGCGTGGCGTGATAGGGATCGCGCAGGTTCTCGACCATGAGCTTCCAGTTGCAGTTGATGCGCTGGCGCCAGTAGCCGAGAACGCGCAGCTCCCGGCCGTTGAACATGCGGTCGATGTAGTACAAGTTGTCGTTGAAGTACTCTTCGAGTGATTCCATCGTCGCATCGTAGGAAGCGTAGATGACGCCGTTGCGGCACGCCACGTGCAGCGCGGTGAGACCGTGCTCGCTCATGTCGAAATCCTCGGCTAGGCCGCCCTTGCCGCCGATGCCCTTACGGAACGGAATGCCGATCAGCTTGCCCGTGAGGTCGTAGGACCACTGATGGTACGGGCACTGGAACGCCTTGGTATTTCCGTACTCTTGGAAGCAGAAGGAGACGCCGCGATGCGCGCACACGTTCTCGACGACGTTGACCTTGCCGTCGCGTCCGCGCACGACCACGATCGGACGGTCGCCGAGCCAGGTGCGCTTGAAATCGCCCGGATTCGGAATCTCGGCTTCGAGTCCGACATAGTTCCAGGCGTGGCCGCGAAAGATGCGTTCTTGTTCGCGCGCGTAGATCTCCGGATCCGAATACAGACCGTACGGAATCGAGTCGATGGGCGGGGCTTCGAGTTGCACGGGACCTCCGGGACGGGCTGGAACCCACTTCCAGATAGTGTCTCAGAAGAGACAAATGAAGTCCAATACTTCGTTATTCCGCTATTGAGACATTCAGCGACTTAATCGCCGCATTGGTGCGCAGCGTGTGGCGTACCGAGTCGACGAATTGGGGGATTAGGGGCGAGGCATCGTTGGGGTTCCAGAACAGCGCCATCCCGGGCTCGATCCAGCGCGCGGGCTGGATCGGCCGATAGGTGACGCCGGGGAATTGAAAGGCGCTCCAGGACAGCGGCACGAGCGAGATGCCGCGCCCGGCGGCGACCAGCCCGACGATCGTCTCGGCGTCGGCGCCTTCGTGGACGATCTCCGGGTCGATCCGTTGCTCGTGCAGCACGGCGATGATCGCGTTTTGGAGCTGCGAGCCGGAGCCGTGCGAGTACATCAGCAGCCGCTGGCGCTGGAGATCGGCGAAGCGGAGGCGTTTGCGGGCAGCGAACGCGTGGTGCTGCGGCAACGCGAGCACGAGCCGTTCGCGCCACACGAAGAGCTGCTTCAATGTGTCGTCGCGGTAACCGGCCGAAAAGAACCCGATGTGGATCGTTTCCTCGCGTAACGCTTCGATCTGCGCCAGCGCCGGCATCGGCCGCGCATCGAGCGAGACGGCGGGATGCGAGGCCTGAAAATCATGGAACAGATGCGAGAGGGCGCCGGCTCCCATCGCGCCGCTAACGAAGCTGACGCGCAGGTGCCCGCGCTCGCCGGTGGCGATGGCCCGCGCGCTCTCGACGGAGGCCGCGAGGTTCGCGAACAGCTGCCGGCATTCGGCCAGAAACAACTCCCCGGCCGGCGTGAGGTGCACGCGCCGGGTGGTGCGCTCGAACAGCACGACGCCGGTTTCGTCTTCGAGCTGGCGGATCTGCTGGCTCAGCGAGGGTTGGGCCGTGTGCAGCGCAGCGGCGGCGCGGCCAAAATGTCCATGTTCGGCGACCGCGATGAAATAGCGGAGGTGACGCAGTTCCACTCAGCGGCGGGGGAAGAGTGCCATCGCGTTGCCGCGTTCGATCGCGGCGAGGCGATCGGGCGCGAGGCCGGCATTGCGCAGCCCGTCCGTCGTATAGCCCATTTCGACGAACGGAAAATCGGTGCCGAAGAGAATCTTTGCGGGGTCCGCAAAGGCGGTGATTGCCGCCAGCGTCGGCGCGCTGACCGATAGCGCGACGTCGTAGTACTGCTTCTTGAGGATCGTCAGCGGCGGAGCGCCCAAGTTCAGATCGTGGCGCGCGCCGGTTTGACGGGCGACGCGATCGGCCAGCATCGGCATCGTGCCGCCGCCGTGCGGGAAGATGAAGCGGATATCGGGACAGCGCGTGAATGTTCCGCCGACGAGCAGGCTGACGATCGCGCGCGTCGTGTCCAGCGGATATTCGATCAAGCCGACGTTCACGTAGGGAATGAGCGCCCGGGAGCAATTGCCGACCGACGGATGCACGAAAACGATGGCTTTGCGCCGATTGAGTTCATCCAGCACCGGTGCGAAAGCCTTATCGCCCACCCAGCGATCACCGTATACGCTCAAGAGCACCACGCCGTCGGCGTGCAGTTGATCGAGCGCATAGGCTAACTCGGTGAGGCTGCCCGCCACATCGGTTAGCGGGAGCGACGCGAAGCTGCCGAAGCGGCCGGGATGCTCGCGCGCGAGGTTCGCGGCATACTCGTTGCACGCGCGGGCCAAGCGCCGGCCGCTTGCGACGTCGCCGAGCGTGACGCCCGGCGTCGAGATCGATGTGATCGCAAGGTCGATGCCGAGCTGGTCCATCCGCTCGAGGCTTTGCTGCGGCTGCCACCCGAGAATGGCCGGCGCCTCACCGACATCGGCGATACGTCCGGCGGCCCGTGCCGCCGCCAGATACTCCGGCGGCAGGATGTGCTGGTGCACGTCGATGTTACGCCGCTGTGAGACCGCGGCTTGGGCACCGATGCCACGTGGAATCGCGGCGGCCGCCGTTGCCGCCACACCACCGGTGAGGAACGCCGCTCGACTATGAGGGCAGTGCATCTATTTTGAATCCTTAATAGATGCCCGGGCCGGCTCCTGCGCTTTTGGCATTAGCGCAGCTG
>PLTN01000135.1 GCA_003164495.1 Vulcanimicrobiota bacterium | reverse complement strand
CGACTACGCGCCCTGCGGCGCTCCGCTCGGGATGACAGACGGGGCTTGTCCGCGAGCCTCGGCTCAGGAGACGATCGTTATTTCGGTGCGAACCGAGTTGGCGATGTAGCAGTCGTGGTGGGCGCGGTGGTGGAGCGCGGCGACTTCTTCGGGCGTGGGTTGCGCCGAGCCGGAGAAATGGATGTGCGGGGCGAGGACGATCGTCGCGACATATTCTTGGCCGGCTTCGTTCGTGCCCATAGTGCCGGTGGCGACGTCTTCGTATTTATCCACGACGAACTTCGCCTGTGCGGCGTAGTCCAAGAAGAAGAGCATGTGACAACTCGACACGGATGCGATGAACGCTTCTTCGGGATCGACCGCGTGCGGATCGGAGAACGGCGCGCGCACGATCAGCGGCGACGCCGACGCCGCAACCTCGACGCCGCCGTCGAAAGCCCACGTGTGCGCGCGGCTGTAGCGCCGGTCGTTGAATGCTTCGCCGGCGCCGCGCATCCAGCGGACGGTCGCCGTGTACTGATGCCCGCTCACACCCGTTGGTACGGCGCTTGCGCGCAGGGCCTCCTTCATGCGATTGGCAAATGCCCGGTATGGCCAAAACTGATTTCGCGACGCAACTCGACGAATTGTGCGCGTCGCACCGGATTCTCGCAGCGGAAGGTCATGAGGACCGCACGTCCGGCCACGTCTCGTGGCGCGATCCCGGCGGCCATGGTTTTTGGATGAAGCGCAGCTATATCGGCATGGACGAAGTATACGGGCCGGAAGATCTGCTGCTCGTCGATTTCGACGGCAACGTGCTCGAGGGCACCGGCAACCGCCACCACGAGTGGCCGATCCATGCCGAGATCCTGCGCGCCCGGCCCGACGTTCACGCCGTCGGACATACGCACGCATTCTACTCGCAGATCTTTGCCGCCACCGACGAACCGCTGCACCCGATCGGCAAAGAGGGCGCGTGGTTCGACGATCAACCGAAGTTCCAAGAAACGTGCTCGCTCATCCGCACTCCGGAACTCGGCGTAAGCCTCGCGCGCTCGCTCGGATCAGCCGATGCGGTGTTTCTCATGAGTCACGGCGTGGCATTCACGGGCAAGAACATCCGCGAGTGCACGATGGTCGGTATTTATCTCGAAGCCGCGGTAAAGGCGCAGTGCACGCTGGCGATGACCGGCTTCCGCTACAAGTGGCCGAGTGCCGAAGACGCCCGTGCGAAGCGCGCTCAAACGCGCACCGCGTCGGGCATCGACAATTACTGGAACTACTGCATCCGTCGCGATGCGACTATGCGGATGGCTTCAGCGCGTAGGGACTGATCAGCGCGCGCGCGTCGAACGGTTTGGCGATCGCGCCGTATTTCGCCGCGACGTTGACGAGCGGCTGAATGTCCGACGCGCGCAGGTAGTCGCCGAACGTGATGCGCGCCATCCGCGCCACGACTTTCGGGTCGATCTTCGCGCTATCGGCGACGAGTTGCACCGTTTCGGCGTGGTGCGCGTTGCAGTACGCGTTTGCTTCGCCGATCGCGCGCGCGAATTTCTCGACGACGCTGCGATTCTTATCGGCGTAGTCGGTCAGCGTGAACCAGCCGGTGTTGGCGAAGCGCGGTGCGATGGCATCGAAGATCTGCGCCAGCGAACGCACTTTGCCGCCCTCGAGTCCGCGCGTGAGCGTCGGCGTGTTGAGGTCGGCGCCGTCGATACGGCCCTCTTCGATCGCGGCGAGCGCGACGGGGCCGGACATCTCGACGAACTTCAGCGTCTTGGAGTCGCCGCCGTTGAGGTCGACCCAGTTCATGATCGCGACCGTGTCCATGTCCTTGAGTCCGGCGGCGCCGATCGTTTTGCCGTTGAGGTCGCGACCGGTTTTGATCGGCGCATCGGCCTTCACCACGAACTGCGAGTACGGCACGTCCGAGGTGACGACGCCCGCCGGCGCGACGAGCGTGAACGGCACGCCCTTCTCGTGCGCCGTAATGATCCCGACGAGGCTCGAGAGACCGAACTGCGCCGCGCCGCCGGCCACCGCGGCCTGTCCGGCCGCGCCGGTCGGCAGGATCTGCAACTGCGCGTTGAGCCCGTACTTGGTGAATAGGCCGGCGTGCACGGCGTAGAGCGCCGACGTTGCGGTGTCGTTGATGAGGGTGGCCAGCGTGACCGACGGCAGATCCTGGGCACCGGCACGCACCGCCGCGGCCGCCGAGGCGAGCGAAATCAAAAACGGTGAACGACGCATGCCAAACCTATTGGCTGTATCACAAGAATTGCTTTTCGGCCGTGCACACCCCAAAATTTCAATTTTGGGCACTATCTGGTCTCGATGGGTCCGGCGAACGATTTGACAAAATACCTACGTTGTCATACAATTAGGTACATTCGCAACAGTCCCTCACTGCGATATAGGAATCGGCGTGCTCGCAGCACAGGACATGGATGATCGAGAGAAGTGCGCTTTCCGCGGAAGATAGGAAACCCAAAGAATGGCGACTGCTGCCAAAAAGAGTCAGGCGCAAATGATTAAGGAGCTTGCCGGGTCTCAGGCGGACGATATTATGCGCGCAGAGATCGTGAAGGGTACACGATCGGAATCTCCCGTTTCGGTACGTTTGAGTGCGCCGCTGTTGGAAGCCTTAGACCGCCTCGCGCACGCGCAACATCGCAAACGCGGCAATTTGATCCAGCATATTCTTTTGGAGTACGTCCAGGCAAACGAAAAACCGACCCACTAGTGGTCGGCTTTCGCTAGGACGACCCTACTTGAATAGGTCGGGGTATTTTGCCCGCACGGCGGCGGCGAGTTCCGGCGAACTCTGGGCGACTTGCGGGAACGAGTCGAGGCGCTCGTACGGCCGGCACGCGTCGATGACCATGCGCGAGTTGTAGAGGCGCGAATAGTCGGTCACCATCGTGTCGAGGCGCGATGACCAGCAGCGATCGAGCAGGGTCGTCTGCGTCTTCGGGTCGCAGCGCGTGCCCATCGCCCAGATCACGTCGTGGATGTCGGTCGGATCCACGTCGTCGTCGACCACGACGATCCAGCGCGCGATATAGCCGACCGGATTCACCTGCGATGCAACGAGACCGACTTGCGTCGAGTGGCCGAAATAGCGTTGCTTGATCGAGACGACGGCGAACGTGCGCCCCGCGCCGGCTTGGTGCAGCCACGCGCCGGTCACGTCGGGAATGCCGGCGCCTTCGAGCGAGTCGAGCAGCGCGGCCGAACGCAGGAAGCAGCGTTCGAAGAGATGCGAGTGCGGCGGCTTCTGACTCGCGGCGCACGTGAGTATCGGCTTGTTGCGATAGTACGCGCGATCGATCGTGATCAGGGGTTCGTCTCTCGCTTCACCGGCGTAGTAGCCGTGCCACTCGCCGAACGGGCCTTCGCGCGTGACGTCGGTCGGATGAATCCAGCCTTCGAGCACGATGTCGGCGCGCGCCGGAAACGGCAAGCCGGTAACCTCGCCTTCGACCAATTCCATCGGGCGATCCATCATGCCGCCGCACCAGTCGTATTCGGGCACGCTGTCGGCCATCGTGTACGCGGCGGCGAGATACGTGATCGGATCGATGCCGCAGATGATGACCACCGGGCACGGTTTCCCGGCCTTGAGATACTTGTCGCGGTGAATGCGGCCTTGTTTGCCGTTCGAGATGTAAGAAGCCAGCGTGCGCGGGCCCTTCACCATCACGCGGTACGTACCGACGTTGATGCGTCCGGTATCGGGATCTCTCGTGACGACGCCGCACGCGGTGCCGATGTAGCGTCCGCCGTCTTGCTCGTGATGAATCGGCACGGGGAAGATCTCGACGTCGACGTCTTCGTCACGCGCGATGTTCTCGAACACCGGGCCGTCGTCGACGATGACCGGCGGAATCTGCTTGTACGCCTTCTTGATGTTCTTGCGGAAGTAATCGAGCTGCGCTTTGCGGTTGTCGGCCAGCGCGGTTTCCATGCCGAGCACGAGACCCAAACGATACGGCGATCCGAACATACCGTACGTGCAGCGGAAGCCCGGTTCGTAATCCGGGATGTCGTCGAACATCAGCATCGGCGATTTCTCGACCTTTTGCCGGTAGAGCACTTCCGTCACGGCGCCGAGTTCTTTGTTCCAGTGCGCGTCGCGCACGGTGGCGAGTTCGCCTTGTGCTTCGACGGCCGCGATGAACGTGCGGAGGTCGTTTTGCGGCGTATTCGGTCCGAGCTTGGCGGACGAGCCGGTACGTTCGATAGCGACGCTCATACGGGTTACGCCTTCGCGGCGACCTTGGCGCGGAAGAACTCGGCTTTGGTTGCCGGATTCGGTCCGTTGCCGGTCGTGTAGGCTTGCAGCGCATTGGTGTAGAGCTGGTTCTGCTGCGCTTTGGAGAGCTCGGTCCAGGGTAGATCGAGGCGCGGTTTCGGGGGTTTGACTTTGCGTTTGGCGGCCATAGCCTACTGCTGCGCCGCCGAGGCGGGTTTTCCCGTCGGCGACGGGAATCCGGCCGCGAGGAGCGTGCGATGAAAATCGTTCATTACAGCACCGCCGAGAGCGAAGTTCAGAAGAACGGTCCGCGTCAGGGCCGTTTCGAGTTCCGCCGCCTCCTCGAAGGCACGGTTGGTTCGCCGGACAACTTCCTGTTCCGCATTACGAACCTCGACAGCGGCTTCTACTCACCGCGTCACTGCCACAACTTCGATCAGATTCGCTTCATCCTCAACGGCCAAACCGATTTCAGCAAAGACGGCAAGCTGAAAACCGGGATGATCGGCTACTTCCCCGAGGGCACGGCCTACGGGCCGCAGACGACGACCGACGAGATGCTGGTGATGACGCTGCAGTTCGGCGGCGCGAGCGGTCAGGGCTACCTCTCGGCCGATCAGATCGAAACGGCCGGTGCCGAACTGAAAGCCGCCGGCGGCACGTTTGAAAAAGGCATGTACGTCACCATCGGAAGCGACGGGCGCGAACACCGCAAAGACGCCTACCAAGCGATGTGGGAGCATCTGAACAGTGCGCCGTTCCGCGCACCGCGCCGGCGCTATCGCCAGCCGATTTTCATCGATCCGGAAAGTTTCGCATGGCGTCCGTTAGCGGCCGAACCGGGCGTCGCGCAGCGCCACCTCGGCAGCTTCAGCGAGTGCGAAACGCAACTCGACCTCTTTCGCGCCGAAGCCGGCGCATCACTGACCCTGCGTCCGCATAGCATCTATTTCATCGTCACCGGACGCGCCGTGATCAGCGGCGAAACGCTGGAACGCTATTCCGCCGCGCAAACCGGCTGGAACGAAAACCCGATCCTGCGCGCGCAAGAAGAAACCCAACTCCTCCACATCGGCCTCCCCGACCTACGCGATCTCACCGCAACGGCAAGAAACGCTGTCATCCCGAGCGGAGTGCCGTAGGGCACGTAGTCGAGGGACCAGACGTAACCGCAGTCGTCAGCAGGGCAACTCCAGGCAACGTTTATTACTACACCACGCGTCCGCCCTACGGCGTCCGCGCTCAGCAACAGCGATTGTGGCGCGTTCCTTCCATGAG
>PLTN01000053.1 GCA_003164495.1 Vulcanimicrobiota bacterium | reverse complement strand
ATCCTCGACTTCTCGAAGATCGAAGCGGGCAAGCTCGAGCTGGAAGAAGTCACGTTCGATCTCGGCTCGGTTCTCGACAACATCGGCAGCGTCTCCGCAATGCGGGCCGCCGACAAGGATCTGAGATTCGAGATCCATGTCGATCCGGCCGTCCCGACCGCGTTGATCGGCGACCCCGTGCGCTTCGGCCAAATTCTGTTGAACCTCACGACCAACGCGATCAAGTTCACCGAGCACGGCGAAGTCGTGGTGACCATCGGGGTGAAGCGCCAAGGTCAGCGCGACGTCGAACTGATCACGTCGGTCCGCGACACCGGCATCGGCATGACGCACGCGGAGCAGTCGCACCTCTTCGAGTCGTTCTCCCAAGCCGACACATCGATCACGCGCCGTTTCGGCGGAACCGGCCTGGGTCTCGCGATCAGCAAGGCGCTCACCCACAAGATGGGCGGCACGATCACGGTCGAGAGCACGCGCGGGAGCGGCAGCACCTTCACCTTTACCGCCGTCCTGCACCGGCCCGACCGCCGCGCCGTACCGCGGCCGGTCGAATCGCTGCGCGACCGGCGCGTGTTGGTCGTCGACGACGACCCGATCGCGCGCGACGCGCTCGCGGCGATGTTGCGGACGTGGTCGCTGAACGTGACGGAAGCCCGTTCGGGCACCGCCGCGCTCGTGGCCATCAACGAAGCGAGAGCCGCCAAAACGCCGTTCGACCTCGTGCTGATGGATTGGAAGATGCCGGGCCAAAACGGCGTCGAGGTCGCTCAGGCGATCCGCGCCGGCGCCGGTGCCGAGAAGCCGCCCATCGTCATCATGGTCAGCGCGTTCGGCCGCAGCGACCTCTTCGACGCGGCGAAGCGCGCCGGGATCGAGAGCTTCCTGGTCAAGCCGGTCGACCCGTCACTCTTGCTCGAAACGATCCAGTCGCTCTTCACCGCCAGCGTGGGCTCGCGCGAAGCCGCGCCGACCGAGCCCCGAACGACCCAGTTGTCGGGCAGTCGCGTCCTCGTCGCCGAGGATAACGCGATCAATCAGCAGATCGTCGAGCATCTCCTCACGCGGCTGGGTGTCGCGGTCGAGTTCGCCGGCAACGGACGCGAAGCGGTCGATGCCGTGCTCAGGGACTACACGCGCTTTGACGCGGTGCTCATGGACGTACAGATGCCGGAGATGGACGGCTTAGAAGCGACGCGCTTGATCCGCAATCACGTCGACGCGGCGCAGCTCCCGATCATCGCGATGACCGCGCACGCAATGGAAACGGAACGTCAGCTGTGTCTCGAGGCCGGTATGAACGACCACCTCACCAAACCCGTCGACCCCAAGGCCCTCACGAAGGCCTTGGGGCGCTGGATTACGTCGGCTCGACCGTCTCGCCCGTGATGTCGCTGACGCGTTTGGACTGCTGACCGAGGTTCGCAATCGCGATCACTTCGTCACCGTCGGCCAAACGCTGCAGACGAACGCCCTTGGTGGAGCGGCCGGCGCGGCGGATCTGGCTGACCGGGATACGGATGACCTGATTGGCCGACGTCATCATCAACAGTTCGTCTTGGTCGGTGACCAAGATCTGATCGACGACGTACCCGATCTCTTTCTCCTTGGCGAACGCCTTGACGCCCTTACCGCCGCGTGAGGTGTGGCGGTACTGATCGATGTCGGTACGTTTGCCGAACGCTTGCGAGGTGACGATGAGCACTTCGCGGCGCTCGTCGTCGACGATGTCCATCGCGACGACCGTATCGCCCGGCGCGAGCGACATCGCGCGCACGCCGCGCGCAGGACGGCCCATCGGACGAACGCCCTTCTCGTTGAAGTGCACGGCCATGCCGTCGTGCGTCGCGAGCAAGATGTCGCGATCGCCGGTCGAGAGCGCCACGCCGAGCAGTTCGTCGTCGTCGTCGAGTCCGATCGCGATCAGGCCGTTGCGGCGGACGTTGGCGAACTCTTCCAGCTTGGTCTTCTTGATGACGCCCTTCTTCGTGACCATGACGAGATATTCGTCGGTCTCGAAATTGCGCACCGGGAAGTTTGCGGTGACGTTCTCACCCGGCGGCAGCGTGAGCAGGTTGACGAGCGCGGTCCCGCGCGCCTGACGCGTAGAATCCGGGATCTCGTAGGCCCGCAACCGGAACGCGCGGCCCTTGTTGGTGAAGAACAGCACGTACTGGTGCGTCGTCGCCACGAAGAAGTTCTGGACGACGTCTTCTTTTTTGAGGTTGGAGATCCCGAGCACGCCGCGTCCGCCGCGGTTCTGGGCGCGGAACGTGTCGGCCGAGACGCGCTTGATGTAGCCGCCGACGGTGACGGTGACGACGACTTCGGTATCCTCGATGATGTCTTCGATCGAGAGTTCGCCCTCGAGCGCTTCGACCGGGGTCTTCCGCGGATCGCCGAGGCGCTTCTTGAGGTCTTCCGTCTCGGTGCGCACGACGCCGAGCAGGCGCCGTTCGCTGGCGAGGATGTCTTGCAGCTCGGCAATCGTCTTGAGCAGCGCGGCGTACTCGTCTTCGATCTTCTGGCGCTCGAGACCGACCAGCGTACGCAGACGCATGTCGACGATGGCCGCAGCTTGGATCTCCGAGAGCCCGAAGCGGGCGCTCAGGCTGTTGCGCGCCGTCTCGACCGTATCGCTGTCGCGCACGATCTTGATGACTTCATCGATGTTGTCGAGCGCAATGCGGAAGCCTTCGAGCAAATGTGCCCGCTCTTCGGCCTTACGCAGATCGTAGCGGGTGCGCCGGGTGACGACGACCTTGCGATGCGCGATGAAATGGTTGAGCATCTCGCGCAGCGAGAGCACTTGCGGTTCGAGCGGATTGCCGTCGGTCGAGAGCGAGCCGTCGCGGTTGAGTACCGGAACGAGGGCCAGCATGTTGAACGCGAACGACGATTGCAGCGGCGTCTGTTTGTAGAGCTGGTTCAGGACGACGTTCGGAACGGCAGTACGCTGCAGGTCGACGACGATCTTCATGCCGTGACGGTTCGAGAGATCGTTGAGATCGGAGATGCCGGTGATGCGTTTCTCTTGATAGGCTTCTTTGATCGATTGCATCACGCGCTCGATCGTGATCTGATAGGGCAGCTCCGTGATCTCGATACGGAACTTGCCCTTCTCTTCCACGATCTCGGCACGGCCGCGCACGGCAACCGAGCCGCGTCCGGTCTTGTACGCTTGACGAATCGCTTCGCGTCCGAGCAGCACGCCGCCGGTCGGGAAGTCGGGGCCTTTGACGATATCGATAATCGCGTCGTCGTCGGCATCCGGCTCGTCGACGAGCTTGATGACCGCATCGCAAATCTCGCTGAGATTATGCGGCGGAATGTTGGTGGCCATGCCNNTTGTGCGGCGGAATGTTGGTGGCCATGCCGACCGCGATGCCGCTCGAACCGTTGACCAGCAACTGCGGCAAGCGGCCCGGGAGCACTACCGGCTCTTCGGTTTGACCGTCGAAGTTGGGGACAAAGTCGACCGTATCTTTGTCGATGTCGGCCAACAGATCCATCGAAGGACGTCCGAGACGCGCTTCGGTGTACCGATACGCAGCCGGCGGATTAGGATCGATCGAACCGAAGTTCCCGTGACCGTCGATCAACGGATAGCGCAGCGAAAAGTCTTGCGCCATACGGACCAACGCGTCGTACACCGACGAATCGCCGTGCGGATGATAGCACTTGAGAACTTCACCGATGACACCGGCGCTCTTGCGGTGCTGCTTGTCGGGCGTCATGCCCATTTCGCGCATCGCATACAGAATGCGGCGCTGCACGGGCTTCAATCCGTCGCGTACGTCGGGCAGCGCTCGCGATGCGATGACCGACATCGCATAGGCGAGGTAGCTCGTACGCATCTCGTCTTCGACGGCAATGGTAGTGTTACGACGGGGTTCGTTCGTGTTACTCAGGAGATGCTCTCTCGATTAGGGGGAAACAAAAAAAAAGAATTTAGCTCTGCCAGAGCGGCGCGTCGTCATCCACGAAGGCCGCCGCCATTCCCGGCGATTCGATCAGCGGCGTATCCGGAATCAGGGCGTGCACGGACGGTGCGACCGGCGGCGGAATGTACGGCGGCGGCTCGTCGAACGGCACGTCGGCGATCAGCGGCGGACGGCCGGCTGGCGTGCCGAGTTCGTGCAGCGCCTGGATGTCGCCGTCGATGACGGCGCGCGTCGCGTCGGCCGCCTGGCCGATCGCCGCCAGCGCAGCGTCGAGATGCTGCTGAAGGGCATTTTGATGATCGGTCACGGCGTCACGCGTTCGCGGCGGAAGAGCGTTCCGGCACCCAGCGCGACGAGTCCGCCGATCGCCGCCCCGGCCAATGCGAAGACCGCAAATTCGCCGCCGAAGTGGCCGCCAAGATGGTCGATCGAGAAGAACCGGAAGGCCAGGATGCCGCCTTCAAATGCTGCCGAAAGGACGGCGCAGACGGCGCCCGCGATGACGCCAACGATGACGTCTGAAGCGCGCACAAGCACCTTGATTCTTTCGTCGAATGGCAAAGCGTGGCCTCGGACGTCCTCGATTTTCTCGACCAAAATGCGCTTGGCGCCGCCGCCGTCAGGCTCGCCGCAACCCTGCGCGCGGGCGACGCGCTGGGCTTGTCCGGCGAGCTCGGCGCGGGCAAGACGACCTTTGTCCGAGCCCTGGTTTGCGCGCTGCATGGCAGCGATGTACCCGTCTCGAGTCCGACCTTTGTCTTCCGTCAACGCTACGATGGGACGCCCCCGATCGAGCACCTCGACCTCTTCCGCCTCGACGATCCGGCCGACGCCGTGGAACTGGGTCTCGAGGAGGCCTTCGGGCCCGACCGGATCACCGTCGTCGAGTGGCCCGAACGGCTCCCGGACCTGCTTCCGCCGGGCGCCATTCGCATCCGGATCGACGGCGCGGGCGACGCCCCGCGGCGCCTCGTGATCGACCGCTAGTGCGGGTTTTGGGGATCGACGGCGCGCTGGGCGGTTTTTCCGCCGCGGTGCTCGACGGCGAAGGGTTCAGCGAGGCCGCATCGGACCGCCCCGATGCCTTGGAGGCGGGCCTCGGCCGGATCGCCGGGGTGTTGGCGGCACGTGGCCTGGCGGTGGCCGACCTGGATCGCGTCGCGGTCGGGATCGGCCCGGGATCCTTCACCGGCGTGCGGATCGCCGTCTCGTACGCCAAGGCGCTCGCGCTGGCCGCGGGCCTGCCGCTCACCGGGATCTCGTCCTACGACGTGCTCACGCCCGAGGACGCGCCGGACCCCGTCCTGACGATCGTTTACGGCCGGCCCGGCGTTATTTCGGCCCGCTTGCGCCGGGGCAGCGACCTGCGCGCGGCCGCGGGGCCGGTGGCCAACGTGCTGGCCACGCTGCTCGACGATTTCGGAAGCGGCGAACTCGCGCTCGCGGGGAATACAGAGGACGTGTCTTTTGCGATTGCCGAACGCGGCATCGTCGTGCGAACGCTCCCCCGACGTGCTGAAAGCCCCGCCCTGGCCGTCGCGCGCTTGGCCCTCATCGCCGACCCCAGCTCATCCGTCCACGCCGTCGCCCCCGACTACGGCGAACTTCCCGCGGTCATGCGATCGTGAAAGCCGATCTGCGGCCCACGGCGGAATCGCCGCGCAAGCTCGAGATCTCGCCGATGGTGCTCGACGACATCCCCGCAGTGCTGGCCATCGAAGCGCTGTCGTTTCAGTCGACGTGGCCGGCAAACGCGTTCGTGAACGAGTTGCGCGACAACAAACTCGCCTATTATTTCGTCGGCCGGCTCGACGGGCGCATCGTGGCGTACGGCGGCATCTGGGTGATTCTCGAAGATTCGCACGTGACCACGATCGCCGTCCATCCCGACGTGCGCGGGCAGCGCCTGGGCGAAGAACTGCTCGTGCACTTGCTCGACGAAGCGATCGAGCGCTCCGCATCGTGGATCACGCTCGAAGTGCGCGAGAGCAACGACGTTGCGCAGAAACTCTACCGCAAGTACGGCTTCACCGTCGTGTCGACGCGCCGGGGCTACTACAGCGATAACAACGAGAGCGCGCTCGTGATGTGGGCCGGAAATCTGCGCGGCACGCTCTACGCCAACCGCCTTGCGGCATTGAAGGCCGCATTGCGATGAGCTGCGTCACGGCGGCGGATCTCGGCAAGCCGATTGCCGCGATCGTGGAACGCTGCGGGGCGCCGCGCTCGGTGATGTCCCTCGCCACCGCGAATTGGTTGATCTACGCCGACGGCGGACAGGGTATGACGATTTGGTTCGATGCCGATCAGATGCGAGCGCGGATCCTGGAATTCGTCACGATGCCCGCCACGCAACCGGGGTTGTCCGCGGATTGGAACCTGACGTTGCCGTTCGAAAGCGGAGCACGAGATGTCGCGCTCGGGCACATGACGCTTGCCGATGCCGAGAGCGCGCTCGCCGTCGACGCCGACGTGACCACTGAGAATGGCGCCGCGTTTCGAAGCACGGCTCACGACGACGTCGTTCTCGCCAGTTCGCCGGACGATCACGTTCTGCGCGCGGCCTTCGTCGGCGAACGCATGTCGTTGGTGCAGTCCGGCATCATCGCGTCCGAACTCAACGTTGCGCCGATCGATTACGTGGCGCCGATTGTGCGCAACGCCTGGCTCAAAGCCGATGGTACCGGATCGCAGACGACGATCTTCCGCGTCGACGTCGACGCAACGGGTATCGTGCGAAACGTCACCATCGTCGTGCCGAGCGGCGACGCTGCGTTCGATACGTCGACGCAACTGCGCCTCAGCGACGCGAAGTTCCGTCAGGCCACGCTCGACAACCGACCCGTCTCCGGCGCGAGTTTCGTGCAAGTGCGCCATTGAACGCACCCGGCATCGCTTTCGTGCGCGACGCACGGCGCGTCCGCGAGCACATCGGCCAGCAGCATCGCTACGCGCATATCTTGCGGGTGGCGCGCACGGCCGAAGCGCTGGCGCGCACGCACGGTGCCGATCCGGCGCGGGCGCGAACGGCAGGCATGTTCCACGATCTCGCCCGCCTCTACCCCGGCGAGCGTCTATTGCGCGAATCCGAGCAGCGTGGGCTACCGATCGGCGAGTTCGAACGCGCCAACCCGATCGTGCTCCATGCGCCGCTCGGCGCCGAGCTCGCCCGCGACTGGTTTGGAGTCCACGACGAGGCCATTCTCTCCGCCATCCGCAAGCACACCCTCGCGGCTGCAACGATGAGCCCGCTCGATGAGATTCTCTATCTTGCCGACGGGCTCGAGCCCGGTCGCGACTACGTCGGGCGCGCCGACATGCTGGCCCTGGCGTTCGACGACCTGGCCGCAGCCATGGCCGCCCACCTCACCGAATCGCTCAACTATCACCGCGAACACAACATGTCGCCCGCGCCGCAAACGCTGGCCGCCCTCGAACACTACGCCCCCATTCCACTCCGGGAGAAACGCTCTGCCTGAACTCGTCGATATCGTCCTTGCCGCTGCCGAAGACAAGAAGGGCGAAGACATCGCCGTCCTCGATCTCGAGGGCCGGACCATCGTCGCCGACGCGTTCGTGGTCGTCACCGGGCGCTCGAAAATTCAGACGCGATCGATCGCGGACGCGATCACCGAAGCCGCGCGCGAGAACGGTTTCAACGTTGCGCGCACCGAGGGGTATCACGACGGCGGCTGGATCCTGATCGACCTCGGCCCGGTCGTGGCCCACGTCTTCACGCCCGAACAGCGCACGTTCTACAACCTCGAGCGGCTCTGGGGCCGCGTGAGCGAAGTCCGCGCCGCCGAATCATGAACTCGCAGCAACGCCAGCAAAAAAACGTGCGCCTGCGCCGCAACCTGCTCCGGGCGTTCGTCTGGATCGTGCTGACGGTCTTTATCCTCACCAGTGTCGGCGTAGCGCTCGTCAACTTCAGCGCCCAGTAGAGACGGAAACTTCCGCGCCCGGCGGGAGTACTTAGAGCGGAGGACCTTTTGATGAAACTGCTCGCGGCAACGGCCGCTCTCGTCGTCGCCATCGTGGCGGGCCTCGGCCCGGCGCAGGCGCGCGATTCGTACGTGATCGACAACGCACAGCTGCTCTCGCCGGCCGCGGTCAGCGCGATCAACGCGAAGGTCGCCGATTTCAACGCGCAAACGCACAAAGAAGTCGTCGTCGTGATCGATCCTTCGTTCGAAGGCTCCTCGGGCAGCGCCGAAGAGCGCACGTTCGCGCAGCAACAGGTCAACGGCGTGTTGATCTACATCGCGAAGTCTCCGAAGACGATCGCGGTCGTGCCCGACCGTGCGGCCGCGCAGTACTTTCCGGCCGGTACGACATCGGCCATCCGGCAGGCGATCGCGAGCGCGTTCAACTCCGGCGATTTCAACGGCGGCGTGACCAACGGCGTCGACCTGACGTTAGCGCAATACCGCAGTCATCTCGGAAGCCTGCGCACGTCGGTCAACACGTATAACAGCACGCCGGCCATGGCGTACCGGGCGCAAACCGGAGGAGGCTTTAACATGAGTTGGATTATGTGGCTGATCGCGTTCGCGGTGATCTTCTTCATCGTGCGCGGCATCTTCCGCGCGATCGCCGGTCCGCGCATGTACCCGCCCGGTTACGGTGGCGGCGGCACGGGCCCGATGGGTCCGATGGGCGGCGGTTATGGCCCGGGCTACGGTCCCGGCTACGGCGGCGGCGGTGGTTTCGGCGGCGGCGGCTTCTGGAGCGGAATGCTCGGCGGCCTCGGCGGCGCGTTTCTCGGCAACGAACTCTTCGGCGGCAATCGCACGGAGTTCATGAACAACGGCGGACAGCAAGCCGGCTTCGGCGGTGACGGCGGCCAGTACGGCGGCGGCGATTCGAGCGGCTTCCAGAACGATGCGGGTCAAGCCGATATGGGCAACGCGAGCTCCGGCGGTTGGGGCGGCGATTCCGGCGGCGGTGGCGGCTGGGGTGACACCGGCGGCGGCGGAGGCGACTTCGGCGGCGGCGGTGGTGACGGCGGCGGCGGCTGGTAGTCGCGGCCTAAATCGGGAGGCGCGCCTCGTTCACGGCGGCATCGAGCGAAAGCGCGATGCCGTGGCTGTAGGCGCGCATGTACTCCTGCGGTGAGAGCCGGCCCATGACGTCGGCGACAAACTTCGCGTAGAGCTCGCCGATCGCCGGTTGGCGCGGCGCGAGACGCGAATCGAGCGTTTCCATGAAGCCGAGCAGACACGCCGCGCGCGCGTCGTGACCGGCACGTGCGTGGACTTGCGCGAAGACGAAGAGACACTCACGCACGAGCCACATCGCGTTTTCGAGCACCAGCCCCGAGATAATGTCGCGGCAAATGCGGTCGGCCAGTTCGAGATTGCCGCGAATCAGTTCGAGGTCGGCGAGGTCGATCAGGAATTGCCGCGGCGTGCCGTAGCGTTCGAGGATCGCGATCGCTTCGCGCTCGTACCTCGCCGCCGTATCGAGGTCGTTTGCGTCTTGGGCCAGTGCGGCGAGGTTGTGCAGCGCACGAGCGGTCTTGCGATCGTGGCCGAGTCCCCGCGCGATGGCGAGCGAGGCCTCGTACTGCGCATGCGCGCGGATGGGTTCGCCCGCGTAGTCGGCGCAGATCGCGAGGTTGTTCAGCGCGTCCGACTCGCACAGACGATCCTCGCAAGCGTGCGCGATCGTCAACGCTTCGATGAACAGCGGCGACGCCGCTTCGGCTCGTACGTCCATCAACGACGCGCCGCCCAAACTGACGAGCGCGCTCGCGCGCAGGCGTTTGTCGCCCAAGGCGAGCGCGATGTTCAGCGCCTTGCGGCTGAGTGCCGTGACGCGCACCGGATTGTCGCCGGTCAGACGCAGGAAGAACGCGGTGCCGATCGCGAGCTTGGCGCTCAACTCATCGGGCAGTCCCGTGGCATTGAGCGCGATCCCGAGCCAGTACAACGCATCGGATGCTTTGCTGACCGCTTCCCAGTACGGCACGAGGCCGGCGACGATTGCCGCACCCGCCACCTGATCGCCGCCGTCGAGCAACGACCATGTGAGCACCATCCGGAAGTTGTCCCACTCGGGCAACGCGGGCGGCAGCCACGACCGGGTCGGCTTCGTTTCGGGCGCGGAACCGATGCGCTCGGCAAGTTCGCGAAAGTACTCGACGCAGCGGCGATGAATTTCGGTCGCGTCGCCGTTGAGCGAGAGCCGTTCGCGTGCGTACTCGCGCGTCGACTGAAGGAAGCGGTAGCGGTTGTGCGCACCGTGCGTCTCCATGAGCACGAGCGACTTGTCGACGAGTTGCGAGACGTGCTCGTCGATCGACGACGGGGGCAGCTCCTCGCCCGCACACACCGCGGTGGCCGCATCGAGCGTCCAAGTTCCGGCGAACACGGAGAGCCGTGCGAACAACGCCCGCTCCGGTCCGTCGAGGAGCTGATAGCTCCAGTCGATCAGCGCGCGCAGTGTTTGTTGGCGCGGAAGGGCCGTGCGGCTACCGCCCGAGAGCACGCGAAAACTTGCATCGAGGCGTTCGGCGAGTTGCTGCACCGTCATAGCACGTAGCCGCGCGGTGGCGAGTTCGATCGCCAGCGGAATGCCGTCGAGCCGCCGGGCGATGTGCACGACCGTGTCGGCGTCGCGGTCTTCGAGGACGAACCCCGCCGCTTCTTCGGCGCGGGTGACGAAGAACCGCACGCCGTCGTAGGCCAGTGCTTCTTCAGCCGTGATCGGCTTCTCGTCGGGCGGCAGCGCGAGCGACGAGACGCGATAAATACGTTCGCCGATGATTCCCAACGGCTCGCGGCTGGTCGCGAGCACGTGAATCCCGGGCGCTTCGAGCAGCAACGCTTCCACGAGGCGCCCGCAGGCGTCGCTGAGATGTTCGCAGTTATCGAAGATCAGCAGCGCGTGCTTGGAGCGCAACGCCGTGACCACGAGATCCATCGACGGCGTTTGTTCGGTCGCGTCGAGTTCCATCGCCGCGGCGAGCGCGGCCGGCACGAGCGCCGGGTCTTCGATTCGCGCGAGGTCGACCACCCACACGCCGTCACCGAACGTGCCGACGCGTCCGTGCGCCGCTTCGAGCGCGAGGCGCGTCTTGCCGATGCCGCCCGAACCCGAGAGGGTGACGAGACGAATCTCGCCCAGCAGCCGCCGCACTTCCGCGAGTTCCCGTTCGCGTCCGAGAAAACGCGTGAGTTGCAGCGGAAGATTGTGGCGCGCGGCCTGACGGCGCAGCGCCGGCAGCGCCTTCGATTCATAATCGGGCGGCGCAACGACGCGATTGCGGCCGCCCTCTTTCGCCAGGTACGCCGCTTCGTCGGCGAGCTTCACCACGTGCATCGGATCGACGTGCGCCACGGCGGGCACCGAAGCAACGCCCACGCTGATCGACACGCGGCCCAGCGTCGATCCGTCGTGGTCGATGTGCATCGCTTCGACCGCGGCGCGCATGCGCTCGGCCACGATGATCGCGTCTTGCAGGTTGGTCGACGGCAGAATGGCGGCAAACTCTTCGCCGCCGTAGCGTGCGAGCACGTCGTTCGTGCGCTTCACGCACGCGCCAAGCGCCTGCGCGACTTGCTGCAAGCATGCATCGCCCGCAACGTGCCCGTAGCTGTCGTTGAATGCTTTGAAGTAATCGACGTCGACGAACACGATCGCAAGCTCGGTCTTGGCCTGGACGCAGCGCTTCCATTCGCTGACGATCCGCTCGTCGAAGGTGCGGCGATTGGCCACACCGGTCAGGCCATCGCTCGATACGAGCCCTTGCAGCGCGCGGTTGACGCTCTCTTGGCGCGCATCGTGAACGCGAACGGCGAGATAAAGCGCGCACGTCTCGAGTAACTCGACGTCGGCCATGTCGTAAGCGTTGGCTGCGGGACTCTGCACGGAGAGCACGCCGATGATGTCGGGGCCGAACTTCAGCGGGACGTACACCGCCGAAACGGCATCGCTGCCGTCGGGCACCCCCGGCGACGCCTTCGTCGTGCGCGGGGTGTCCCAGTCGGAAGCGACGCGCTTGATGATCGACTGGCCGCCCGCGGCGACGAGAGCGCTCTGCGAACCGCTGTGGATGATCGCGTCTTTGGGTATGCCGACCTTGCCGTCGGCCACCATGTAGACGATGCGCAGCGACGATTTCTCGTGCAGCGCGATGAACACGCGCGACGCATCGATGACCGATGAGAGCAGGCGGCAGAATTGAGAAAAGACATCGCGTAAGGGGACGTCTGACGCGAGGAGTTCAGCAGTGCGGCGAATGACGTGGCGGTCGCGCTGATCGGGCGCTTCCAAGGTCCGAGTCTCTTCCATGCTCCCCCAGGACCAACGCGTTACGTCAGCAAGCAGGCGGGCGCCTTTTCTTCTCTGCTTACCGTTACATACCGTTACAAATCTACCGTCCGGCCGTCAACAACGGCATCAGGGTATCGAGCCGCTGCGGTGTGATGCCCGCAACATCTGCGAGGCCGTCGACCGAAGCAAACGGGCCATTGAGGCTGCGAAATTCAACGATCCGCTCCGCCAGCGTGGGTCCGATGCCCGGCAGTTCGGCGAGCGTCGCCGCATCGGCGGAGTTGAGGTCCACCGCCGGCGCATCGGCGACGGCTCGTTCTGCGGTGCTCGGCGTACGGCGGGGACGACGCCGCGTGCGCCGCGCCGCCGACGGCGACGTGCGGTGGGCCACCGCGCGGGCGGCAGGCGCGGATGCTTCTTCTCCGTAGCGCGGCACGGCGATCTCATCGCCGTCGGCGACGTGCGCGGCGAGATTCACGGCCACGAGATCCGCATCATGCGTCGCCCCGCCGGCTTTTGCGAGCGCATCACGCGCACGCGCGTCACCGGAAAGGGCATACACGCCCGGATGCACGACCGCGCCCGCAACGTAGACGAGGGTTTGAGCGCGTTCGGCGACCGGTGCGTGAACGCGTTCAGGCGCCGCGGTGAGCTCCGGTGCGGGATGCGGCGCGAGTTGCGCCGGCCGCAGCACGAACGCAACGATGACGGCGACTACCGCAGCGCCGGCAACCGCGGCAAGTGAAGGCGAGATGTTCACGCCGTCCATCTGCGCAGCACGAACAAAAAAGAAAGGGCGGCTCGCAAGCCGCCCTCTCGAGTGATCCGCCGGCGTTTCCGGCGTGCGTGTTACCGCGCTATCGTTCGGAGCTTACCTCCGACGCCAGCCGAATCGACAAACAGGATACTGTCCGGCGTAACGACCGCACTCGCAGCTGCCGTATTCGGCACCACGATGATGCCGCCGGTGGCTTTGATCACACCGGCACCGGTTGCTCCACCGGCACTGGTGTCAGCGATGAGCCCAACACCGGCTGCCGGGGGCGCCGCGAATACCTTCGAACCACCGAACGGTGCTAGAGTATACGGCGCCGCGAGACCGGTTGTCGTCGGTCCAACAGTGTCGAAGAAGCTCTTCGACTGGAACTGCAGCAGGTAGTTGACAGGCGTCAACGTCGGCGTCGCTGCCGGCGTGAACGATGCGATTGGTCCGAGCGGGCCGTCGACTGCTGTACCCAGCGTGAATCCGAGTGAGACCGCAGTTGCGCCCTGAGCCGAGATGTAGTAGATCTGACCCGATGTCGACGTTGCGTACGCCGACGTGCCTGAGATGAAGAGACCGGTGCAACCGGGGCACGTCGCCCAAGTCGTGATGTTTGCGGTATTACCGGCGGTCGCATCCACCATTGCGATGCGATTGTTGCCGGGATCACCGATCAGGAACTGTCCACCGGTCAGTGTCGCAGTACCGAGTACCTTGACGGTTCCCGGACTCAGCGGTGTGCCGCTTTGCGAGAGCAGCGGAAGCACGCTCGTCGCCTCTTGGAAACCACCGACAGGTGCTATCTCGCTCGCGCCGCTGATGTCGACGCGGTAAATGCCGCCGGCCTGGTTGATCACGTAGAGGTACGGATGTCCCGCGCCAGCACCGGCACCTAGCCCCTGTACGACGCCGACGGGATTCTGGAACGTGACGTAGTTGTTGGCGCCCGCTTGCGCAGACACTGGGACTTCAGTGGTCAGCGCCGCGTTGTATGCAAACAACCCGGAGCCTTGTTCCGTAGTCGTTGCGGCCCCGGCTTGCGCACTGTCGACCGCGTAGATGAACGACGTTGCATTCGGCCACGTTGCCGACGTTAGTCCGCCGAGCGCCGTAGCAGTGGTCGCAACGCCGGGAGCGACACCATCGATTTTCACCGAGTTACCGTCGGTGAAGTAGTTCGACGCGCCGACCGCGATCAAACCAGACGGAGCCGTCGGAACGGCAAGGTCGGCGTAACCGGTGCCGCCGGCTGAATACACGGCTGCCTGCGGCGTAATGGTCGTGGTGATCGGCGTCGACAATGCGGCATTCGCAACCGCCGCCGTCGCGGTAACGACGACGCTGGCCGGCGTCGTCGACGTCGACGTGCCGTCGGAGGTCATCACGATCACCCACGGATCGCCCAACGTACCGAGACCCGTGAGGTTATCATTACAAGACTGAGCTCCGGTGCCGCAAACATTGGTCAGACCGGTCGTCGTGTTCCCCGTCAAGACGTTGAACTCGTGAATCGTAATACCAGCAGCGTTGGACGCGGCGGCTTGTGCGATCTGCCCAGTCGTTGCATCAACGAGGAATAGATGGGTATGCGTAGTGGTGTCGTTCGACGTGACGGTAACGCCGCTCGGGAACGGACCGGCTCCGCCGAGCGGAGCGGCGACGGTCGTCAAGCCTGGAATCACTGCGCCCGCCGCGTCTTTCGCTTCAAGCGGAATCGGTACGGCGATTTGTCCGTTTAGACTAATAAACTTGCCCTGTTCTTTAACTGGATTCGGTATAGGCACCGTGCCGAACGCGACGCTCGCCACGGTAACCGCGGCCGCGAACGTACCGGCCGGCGGCACAGCTGCACCGGCGATTCCAACCGGACACGCCGTCGTCGCGCTGCCGATACCGGCGCAAACCGCGATTTGGTTGTTGAGGTTGTTCGCAAGGCCAGGCTCGATGTCGGCGTATGTAATCGGCGTTTGGGCAAGGACGTTGCTCGTGCCGGTATTGCCGGGCGGCGGCGTCGGGATCGTGTAGGCCGTGCTGCCGCATAGGCCGCTGTACTGCGTGATTTGGAAGCCGTCGGTGCCGGGCGGAGCCGGAATCGCGACGTTCACCTGTGAGACGGTGTTGCCGACCGCCGTCACCGTATAATTCGGCGGATTGCTCGGCACAAGCGTGCCGTTTACGTAGAGGTTGTAGCAAACGGTCAGGTTACCGTACTGCGCCGCTTCAGCGGCATTTTGCGGCGTGACCGAGACGACGAGCGACGAGTTCGGCGTAGTCGTATCGATATACGCCGGCTTCGTCGAATTGGAAAGTACCGCGCGCTTCGTCGATTGCGTTTGGGCACCGGCCTGGTTCGGAAGCGTGACCGAAAGCGTGGCCGCTTGCACGGTCTTCCCGTTTTGGGTAACCAAGCTCGGCACGTTCGCTGCTGGAGCGGTTGCCGCGTTCGCGGCTCCCGGCAACATGCTTTGGGAACCGCCGCCGCAGCCGGCGAGGGCCATGGCACCGAGGGCGGCAATTGCCGCCGCGGCGCGGAGGGTAGTCAGACGGAACATTACTGGAATACCCCCGTGACGGTCGTAATTTCCACGCTGATTGAGTTCGTCGAGGCAGGTACGAACGAATCGACAGCCTTGATCGAACATCCACCCGTTGTCACAATCGCGTTTTGACCGGTAATGGTGTAGTAGACAACCGACGAACCAGGAGCCGCTGTCGGCAGCCCGGCCGGCGTCGTCGTATCGAGCGTAGCGCTGGCGAAGTACGTCGCCGGTACAGCGGGCGTTCCGCAACCGGGCGTCGTGACATTAGCGGCGGCAAAGCCACCGATGTAGTTCTGTTCGCTAATTTGCAGGATGGGCGCGAAGAGCGACGTCAGGCCGACGATGTTGATCGGCCCGCGGCCTGCGGAACCGGCGGCGACTGCGTGGCATAGTTCGGGGTGAACCAGCGCAGAACGACTCCGCCCGGAGTCGGCACGGTAGACGCTACGGCGACCGACGTGGTGCCGGTGGCGCCCGTGACCGTGATCGTGCAGCCGGCGGTAACCGGGGCAACGGCCGTCGCGGTGAAGACACCCGTCGTCGAGGTGGCCGGAGTAACGGTCACCTGCGCGCAGCTCGATGCGGCACCGAAGCCGGTGGTATTGTTCGCTTGCGTTGCCGTAAGGGTGGCCGTTTCCGTCGGTGCCGTGAAGGCTAACGCGGCGGGGGCGGCGCCCGAGACGCCGGCAGTGGCCGCACTGGAGTAGGCGACGGCGAGCGCGCCGGGCGTCGGGGCAGCCGTCGGGGTCGCGGCCGGGGCTGCCGGGGTCGAAGACCCGCCGCCGCCGCATCCACTGACCGCCAACGCCGCTATCGCGATGCCGACGAATCCAAGATTCTTCATCGAGTTGCTGCTCCAAAATGAGCGTGCGGGGGACGCCAAAAGCGCCTCCCTGAGTTAAGGAAGCCTTAGCTCCCTCGGCATAGTGAAGAGAGAGCCGACATAAGTCACCCGCAACCGAGCGCTTATGCTTCATCTAAGCTAAGTGAGGAAGCGCACACTGCTTTTTCCGTACCATGGGCTCACCTGGGCGGTGGCACTCGCGGCCGGGGCTTGCTATGATGAGGAAATGCTCGAAGAACGGCCGCTGACGTACGACCACCGTACGGTTGAACCGGCCTGGCAAGCCCGCTGGGAAGCGGACGGGATCTACCAGGCCGACGACGCCGACCCGCGTCCAAAGTACTACGTCCTGGAGATGCTCCCGTATCCGTCGGGCGATCTGCACGTCGGCCACGCCAAGAACTACACGCTCGGCGATGCCGTCGCGCGGATGATGCGCATGCGCGGCAACAACGTCATGCACCCGATGGGCTGGGACGCGTTCGGCTTGCCGGCCGAAAACGCCGCGATCCAACGCGGGATCGAGCCCGATACCTGGACGCGCTCCAACATCGACAACATGCGCCGTCAGATCAAACTGATGGGCACGAGCTACGACTGGCGGCGCGAGTTCGCGACTTGCGACCCCGCGTACTATAAATGGAACCAGTGGTTCTTCTTGCGCATGTACGAGCGCGGGCTCGCCTACAAGCGCGAAACGCCGGTCAACTGGTGCCCGCACGATCAGACCGTGCTCGCGAACGAACAGGTGCACGACGGGAAGTGCTGGCGCTGCGGGCACCTGGTCGAGCGGCGCAACCTCTCGCAGTGGAACTTCAAGATCACCGACTATGCGGATCGTTTGCTCGCGGGCATCGACCGGCTCGAGGGCTGGCCCGAACGCATCAAGACGATGCAGCGCAATTGGATCGGCCGCAGCGAAGG
>PLTN01000152.1 GCA_003164495.1 Vulcanimicrobiota bacterium | reverse complement strand
GCCCGAGCAGACGTCTCAACCCGTACCGTTGGTGATTACGAGCCTCGGACCGGGCGGTTTTGCGGCGGGCCGTGAAGCGCTCTACGCGGACGCATTCACGGCCGCCGGCGTCGCGATGATGGCCGTCGATAGCTACGGCGCGCGCGGGTTCAGCGAAACACGAACCGATCAGGGCCGCATTTCGACAGCAACGGCATGCGCCGACGCCGTTTACGCATTCGAACACATGCGTCGCGACGAGCGGATCGATACGGATCGCATCGCGCTCTTCGGGTATTCCCGCGGCGGCTCGGTCGTGCTGATGACGAATAACGATCGGCTGCAAGGTTCGATTCTCGGCACCGATGCGCGGTTCGCCGCATACGTCGCCCTGTATCCGTCGGTGTGGCTGCGCTGGGTCCACCCGCGGCCGACCGGCGGTCCGGTCTTGGCCGTGCTCGCCGAACGCGACGACATGGCGCCGCTCGATCGGCAACGCGAGCGGATGGCTGAACTCACCGCGGCGGGTGCAAACCTCGAAACGCTCGTCATGCCACTCGTCGGGCACAGCTTTGACGCGGTCTACCCGGCCTCGTTCCGTAACGGAGCCAACTTTTGCGACTGGGACATCGCCGTCGACGACGACGGTTCGATGCATGAAACCAAGAGCGGTGTGCGGGACGCCGATGACTGGGCGGAATTCCTGCGCGCGATCCGGGCTGCGCGCGACACGACCAGCGGTGGAACAACCGGTTACGGCGGCGCTCCGCGCAGCGTTGCGGTTGCGCCCGTTATCGCATTCATCACCCGAACGCTGTTGCAGCGATAGGCCTCAGCGAAGGATCACGCCCGACAGCGCGATCCGGAGGTAATCGCGTAGCACGGCCATTCCCTCATCAACGGACGATTGCGGGCCGCGCAACCAGTAGCGCACCGCCGTCGCGTAGATGAGGTTGATCAAACGGGCCAGCGTCTGCGAGGATTCGCTCGTCGACAGCGCTCCCATCCGCTGCTGCCGCTCGACGATGTTGACGATCGAGGTCAAGATCGAATCGCGGTGGAGCTGATAGCGCGCCATGGCGGAATCGGGCGCGTAGTCGCTATGCGTCTCTTGAACTTCGTGCAGCACGGTCATCGCGAGCCGGCGATCGCTCGCCCAGTATTCATAGCGCGGACGGAATGCATCGAGCAGTTGATCCAGCAGCGGGTCATCCGGCTTGAGCGCCGCAGCGCTTTCCGCCGTCAGCCGATCGAGGTCGTCGATCACCGTCAAGATCAGCAGATCGCGTTTGTCGGCGGCGTAGAGAAACAGCGTTCCGGTTGCGACGCCGGCGGCGTCGGCGACTTCGCGCATCGTTGCATCACGATAGCCTTTATGATGAAAGACGCGGCGCGCGGCGTCTTTGATCCGGATCGCTTTGTCGTGCTTCTTCTTTTCGCGGAGCGTCAGCGCCAACGGCTTCTCCCTTGACAGCATCTCACGGCTTGGATATTATCGTACGACAGATAATGAACATATTCATTTTTATGCAATGACGTCGCACACCGGCATCATCACCTATCAGCACGAATTTCAGCCCGACACCCGGGTCCCCAATCCGCTCCCGCCCGAAGGCGCGTGGGATTGCCAGATCCACGTGTTTGCCGATCCGAAAGACTATCCGTTGTCGGCGGCGCGCTGGTACAATCCGCCGTCTCACGCCACGTTCGAAGTGGCGCAGAAGATGCACGCGACGCTCGGCATCGCGCACGGCGTCCTCGTGCAGCCTCACGCGTATGGAACGGACTTCCGTCTGCTGTTGGCATGCCTGGCGAAAAACCCGGCCTACCGGGCGACGGCGCTCATCGACGATAGCGTCTCCGATGCGCAGCTGCACGAGTTGCACGCGGCCGGCGTGCGCGGCGTCCGCTTTCATTTCAAGAGCATCACCGGGCCTGTTCCTGATGCGCGCGATTTCGAGCGCGCCGTCGAACGCGTCACGCCGCTCGGCTGGCACGTCAAGATCCGCACGACGGGCGAGGACCTGTTGCGCCACGAAGCGCTCTTCCGGCGCGTCAAGATTCCGATCGTCATCGACCACATGGGTCACCTGGAAATGAAGCTCGGCGTCGATCAACCGGCGTGCCGCACGATCGTCGAACTGCTGAAAACAACGCCGAATTTCTGGGTGATGCTCTCGAATGCGCCCAAGCACAGCGATCCGCCCTACGACGATGCGGTCGAGATCGGCCGGGCGTTCGTTGACGCCGCGCCGGACCGCGTCATCTGGGGCAGCGATTGGCCGCACCTGGATTTCAAGAAGCCCGTTCCGAACACGGCCGACCTGCTCGAACTCGCCTATCGCTACGCACCGGAGGCCGCCAACTTGAAAAAGCTTTTCGTCACGAATCCGCGCCGGCTCTACGATGCGGAAGGTTGACATGTTGCAGTCAATGCGGACGGTCATCGGGCTGACGGCAGCGGCACTGCTCGCGTTTGCGCAACCCGCGGGAACGATGAGCCAAACGGCGCTCACCACCTTGCACGTGGCCGGCGTGCTCTCCGATGAGATGACGCCGGTTCTCTACGCGGAGAAATCCGGATTGTATGCCAAGGCCGGACTCGACGTGCAGATCGTTCCGGCAGGCAGCGGTGCGGCGGTGTCCAGCGCCGTGCTGGCCGGCACGTACGAAATCGGTAAATCGAGTTTGGTCTCGCTGATGAACGCGCACGTCCACGGTTTGCCGCTCGTGATCATCGGCGGCTCCGGCGTGTACGACCCGAAAACGCCGTACGCCCAGATGGTCGTCGCGGCCGATTCTCCAATCGCGTCGGCGAAAGATCTCAACGGCAAAACGATCGGGGTCCCGTCGCTCAACGATTTGAACGTCCTCGCCGCCGACATGTGGATCGACAAGAACGGTGGCGATTCGCGCACCGTGCACTACGTCGAATTGCCGACCAGCGCGCTCGGCGCAGCGGTGATCGAAAAACGCGCCGACGCCTCCGTGATGACCTACCCGTACCTGGCCGACGTTCTCGAGGCGCATACGGTCAAGCCGCTCGGCGCCGCCTACACGGCGATCGCCAATTCGTTCTTGATCACGGTCTGGTTCGTTTCGAGCGATTGGGCAGCCAAACACGCAGACACGATCCACGCGTTCATCGACGCGACCGACCGCGCCGCACTCTACACGAATGCGCACCATGCCGAAACCGCGCCGATGATCGCCGACGCGACGAAGATTCCGCTAGCCGTGATCACGAAGATGCCGCGTTCCGAGTCGAGCACGGCGCTGCACCTCTCGGACCTTCAACCCTTGATCGATGGTGCGGCGAAATACAAACTCATTCCCCAGTCGTTTCCGGCCAGCGATATGCTGTGGAACGGCATCTCGGCGAAATAATGACGATGAGCGTGAGCGCGGACGCGGCTATCCTGACCGAAAAGGTCGACGTTCCGGTGAAAGACGGCACCACGATGCCGGCCTATGTTGCGCGTCCGGCGGAGCGGCGCGACGGGCCGGGCATCCTCGTGCTGCAAGATCAGTTCGGCGTGACGGACTTCTTGCGCGACACGGCGGATCGCTTCGCGCAACTCGGTTTCACCGCGATCGCACCGGCACTCTATCACCGCACCGGGGTCTTTGAGATGGCCTACGAGGGCGGCTACGACGCGAACAAGCCGCACCACAAAGCCGTGACCTGGGACGGACAGATTGCCGACGCCGAAGCGGCCTACGACTGGCTGCTCGGGGAGGGCGTCAGCGCCGAACGCATCGGTGCGATGGGATTCTGCATGGGCGGACGGCTCGCATATCTGGCCAACGCGCATCGCCCGCTGCGCGCCGCCATTTCGTTTTACGGCGGCCGCATCGCGCCGGATCTGCTGCACCACGCCGCGGCGCAGCACGGGCCGTTGCTGTTCTTCTGGGGCGGCCGCGACGACGTGATCCCGCAAGAGCAGGTTCGGGCCGTTGCCGACGGCCTCACCGCCGCCGGAGCCGATCACGATCAGGTCGTCTTCTCGGACGCCGGGCACGCGTTTTTCTGTCACTCGCGGCCGGCGATGTATCACGAGCGCGCTTCGCGCGAAGCGTGGGCGATGAGCATGGAATTCTTGCGTTGCCAGGGCATCCTCTAGTCATGGAACCGTTGCCTCGCGGCGCGAACTTCAAGCGCGCCAAAATTCTGTGGGAACTCGGCTTACACATCGCCTCGCGTCCGGAGATCCCGTACGGCGGAAATCGCGACATGTGCATCACGGTCGGCAGCGGCTCGGCCGAACGCTTTACACCTTCCCTGCGCCTGGCGACGGGTTCGGCGATTCTCGCGCACGCGATCGTGAAGGGCGAGATCGAGATGGCGTTCGTGAATCCATCGGCGATGCTGACGCAAGCGTATCGCGGCGTGGGCGTCTTCCGCGATGCGTTGCCGGTGCGGATCATCGGATCGTATCCGAGCTTGGATCGCTTCGTCATCGCCGTGCGCGCGGGCCTGGGCTTCCGCACGCTCGCCGATATCAAAGCTGCCCACCATCCGCTGCGCATCTCGATTCGTGAAGATCCCACGCACTCGACGCTCGTGCTCATCGAGCAGCTGCTGACCTTCGCCGGCATGACCCTGGCTGATTTCGAGGCATGGGGCGGAACGATCCAGCGCGTGGGCGGCCCGGGCGACAAACGGCGCCTCACGGAATTGCGTGAGGGCACGATCGACATCGTCCTCGACGAAGGCATTCGAACGTGGCTCCCCACGGCGCTTGAATCCGAACTCGTTCCGCTCGAGATCGAACCGGATGTCTTGGTCAAGCTGGAAGCGCTCGGGTGGCGCCGGGCGAACCTGCCGCAGCAACGCTTTCCGCTTTTGCAGCGCGACTACGACTGCATCGACTTCAGTGGCTGGCCGCTCTACGCCAGCGCCGCGCTGCCCGATCAAGTTGCTTATGATGTGTGCGCGGCGTTTGCCGCGCGCGCCGATGAGATGCCGTGGGAAGAGGGTACCTATACCGGCGTCCGCCAGCTTTTCCACGAGACCGACGCGACGCCGATGGATGTGCCGCTCCATCCCGGCGTCGAGCGTTGGCTGCTAGATCACGCCGGCAGTCTTTAGCTCCTCGACTTTGGCGGCGTCGTAGTTCATCACTTCGGCGAGGACTTCAGCGCAGTGTTCGCCCAGCAACGGAGCGCGCTGGTATTCCACCGGTGAGTCGGAGAGGTTCAGCGGGCTGCCGATCGTGTAGTAGGTACCGCGTTTGGGGTGTTCGACTTTCGCGACCATGTTGCGCGCGCGCAGTGATTCGTCAGCCAGCAGTTCGGCCATGTCGAGCACCGGACCGCACGGGACATCGAGCGCGTTGCAGCGTTCGAGGATCTCGTATTTGGTCTGCTTGATCGTCCATTCTTCGATGATCGCGAAGACTTCCGCGATGATCGGCAGGCGCGCTTGCGGCGTCGCGAACTTCGGATCGGTCACGAGGTCCGGCCGGCCCATCTCCTCGCACAGCGGTTTCCAGATCTGCGGCTGTAAGATCACGTACACGTAGTCGTTCGGGCCGCCCGGCGCGCATTTGAGCGCGGCACCCGGATGTCCGCCGCCGGATGCGTTTCCGGAGCGCGGCACGACGCCGTTGAACGTCTTGTTGGGATATTCCGCGAGCGGGCCGTGCGCCAGGCGCTGCTGGTCGCGCATCTTCACGCGGCACAGGTTGAGCACCGAATCTTGCATCGTGCACACGATGCGCTGGCCTTTGCCCGTGTGCTGATCGCGCTGATAGAGCGCGGCGAGCACGGCGGCCACCGTGTGGATGCCGGTTCCCGAATCGCCGGTCTGCACGCCGGTGACGGTCGGCGGTCCGTCTTCCCAGCCGTTCGTGCTCATCGAACCGCCCATCGCTTGCGCGATTGGTTCGTAGGCCTTCGCGTCTTCGAATTTTCCCGGACCGAAGCCCTTGATCGACGCGTAGATCATGCNNTGATCAATGCTTCGAAGATGATCTTTCCCTGCGGCGTCTTCGTGTTGAGCGTCAGGCTGCGCTTATTGCCGTTGAGCATCGTGAAGTACAGGCTGTCGACACCGGGGATGTCTTGCAGCTGTTCGCGCGTGATGTCGCCGCGGCCGGGCAGTTCGATCTTGATCACGTCGGCGCCGAGCCACGCGAGCAATTGCGTGCTCGAGGGGCCGGATTGCACGTGGGTCATGTCAAGGATGCGGATGCCGTCGAGGGCCTTACCAGTCATGTTGTCGGGATTCTTTCTACTTGTACATCGTTTGGTTTTCGGTCCCCGGCGCATACGCGTTGGGATCGAGCCAGACGTTCACGATCGCGCAGGTGCCCGAAGCGCGCGCGCGGCGCAATGCCGGCCCGATCTCCTTGGGATCGCGGACCGCTTCGCCGTGAATATCCAGCATGTCGGCGAACTTCTCGAAGTTGATGTCGCCTAGGTAGTTGCCGACGTTGCCGCGTTCGGGGCCGTACTTCTGAATCTGTCCGTAGCGGATCTGATTCATATACGAGTTGTTGCCGATGATCGCGATGTAGGGCAGCTTGAACCGGATCGCCGTCTGCATGTCGAACCCGGTCATCGCGAACGAGCCGTCGCCGAAGAGCGCCACGACTTCCTTGTTGGGATTGGCGAGCTTGGCCGCCATCGCAAAACCCGTGCCGACGCCGAGCGTACCGAGCGGGCCCGGATCCATCCACAGCCCGGGGCCTTTCGGACGGACCACGTTGCCCGCGAACGTCACCACGTCGCCGCCGTCGCCGACGAAGATCGAATCGTCGCCGAGGAACTGATCGATCTCGTACGCCAGGCGGTACGGGTGAATCGGGTTGGCGTCGTTGAGCAGCTTCGGCATGCGGGCGGCAACCGCGGCATCTTCTTTGGCGCGCAGCGAGGCGACCCACTCTTTGCGCGCGGCCGCGCCGTTATCACCGCGGCCGGTCGTGGCTTGCTGCACGGCTGCGAGGATCGCGCCGACATCGCCGACGAGGCCGAGCGAGATGTCGCGGTTTTTGCCGACCGTCGCATACGACATGTCGATCTGCACGACCGTCTTCGAACGCACGCTCTTCCCGTAGCCGAGCCGGAAGTCGAACGGCGTGCCGACGATGATCGTCAGGTCGGCCTCACCGAACGCGTCGCGCCGCGTGAGCTGGAAGTTCAGCGGATGGTCGGGCCCGAGCGTACCGCGGCCGGCGCCGTTCATATACGTCGGGATGTTGAGCTTCTCGACGAACTCGCGCGCGATCTCGCTGCCGCGGCACGTCCACACTTGCTGCCCGAGTAAGATCGCCGGCTTCTTCGCGTGCACGATCAGGTCGGCCAGCGCTTCGATGCCGGCCGGATCGCCGATGCTCTTGGTCGAGGCGCGATACGCGCCGGGCTTGGGAATCACGGCCTTCGCAAGATCGACCTTGAAATCGAGGACGTCGCGCGGAATCTCGAGGTACGACGGACCGAACGAGCCGTTGAACGCCTCGCGCGCCGCCATCGCGACGAAGTCGGCGATGCGCTCGGTGCTCGGCACCGACGTCGCGAACTTCGTGATCGGCCGCATCATGTCGACGTGCGCGAGGTCTTGCAGGCCGCCCATCTTGTGCTGGCTCAGCGCGGCTTGGCCGCCGATCAACAGCATCGGGCTCTCAGCGCGGAACGCGTTCGCGATACCGGTCGTGGTATTGGTCGTGCCCGGTCCCGCGGTCACGACGGCGCAGCCCATCCCGCCGGTCATGCGCGCGTAGCCATCGGCAGCGTGCGCCGCGACCTGCTCGTGCCGAACGTCNNGCTGGAAGATCTTTGGTGGACGGGAGCGTTTGAGCCATAGCGACCTTTCTCTTAGGAGAGGTCGGCCGGTTTCTATGCTCTGATTCCGGGCTCCTAGAACGCTATTGCGGGACGTAACCTGCGTTGAGGGTACCGGCAATCGCAGTGACGATGTGCGGGTAAGCAAAGGTCAGGGCGATCACGACGACGGCAAGCTTGAGAAAGGCGGCGGTCAGGTCATGCAACAGGATCATTGTAACTCCGTCGGGCTCGGGTGCGAACGACGAGCACCGGCGCGCTCACCATTTGCAGCGTACGCTCGACCGCGTTCGGAAGAAAACGTCCGTACCAACGCTGCTTTGACGGAGCACCGATCACGAACAGGGCCGGATGGAGATCGCGGATCGCAGCTTCGACCGCTTCGCTTCGAGCCCGAGCGCTTTTCATTTCGGGTAGGCACATCAGTTCCGCGCCGTAGGCGGAGGCAAGCGCGGACGCCGTTCGAAGTGGTGCCGACAATTCCGACCCGTCCGCCAACTCGGCGAGAACACACCCGTCGTGGAGCACCGGCTCGGACCCCGTCGCACCCGCGACGAGAACCGGCAGGGCGGACGTGCGCACGATGTCGTCGGGGACGCTGCCGTTGAGGATGCGGTGGATTCGGTCGTGGCAACTTCTTCCGATCACGATGAGATCGGCGGCGAATACCGCGGCCAACGTCGTGACCTCGTCTGCGGGCGCTCCGTAGCGCAAGCACGAGCGGCCGAAGACATCGGCCTTTTCAGCGGCCGCGAGGCAGCGATCGAGCAAGCCGAGCGCTTCGCGCCGCGCGGTTTCTAATGAAACCTCGTAGTCGTCCGTAAGGTAATCGGCGCGCGCGACCATGCGCGGGACATCGATGACGTGACAAAAGACGAGTTCGACGCGTGTATCGCCGCGTGCGAGCGAGATCGCCAAGGATAACGCGCGTTCGGACGCCTCCGACGAATCGACGGCGACAACGATGCGCGAAAACGGCGGCCGCGGCGTGCGCACCGGCGGCATAGTCTGATGGAGACAAAGCAGCGAAGGCATGGGGGTCGCACTCATCTTACCGCGCGTCTTCGCGCCCCACAATCCGCCGTTCGGACGTCATCCTTTCGGTTCGCGGCACGCCGGCGCTATGCGGCGGCAGGCGGGTCGCTGAGCCAGACGCGCTGACTGACGGCGTCGTACTCGAAGAGCTCGGCGTACCGTCCCCAGTCGACAGCCGTGTCGAACTGCCGCTGCGCCTCTTCCGCGGAATAGTGCTCCTCGAGCAGATCCAGGAAGAAGTCCGCACGCATCGACTTGTCCGCTTTCGCCGCGAGCGTGTTGACGACGGTAGCGAGGATCTTCACGTGGGCAAGCGCGTGCGAGCGGAAGATCGCTTTGCTCTCTTGGATCGAGGCCTTCGCGAAAACGCGTCCCTCCGTCGTGAGCGCGACCTTCCCGGCATCGACGGTTGCAAAACACAGCAAGACGGCAGCTTCGAGAATGGCCAGGAAGTCGT